>CAZGSR010000031.1:0-32315 GCA_964528645.1 uncultured Mageeibacillus sp.
CTTGCTCGGTTTACGGGGCTTTTTGTTCTGCTAAACTGTAAAAGTCAGGTTATAGCACAGCTATGAATCTCATTCGGTCACATAATCACCCTCAGTAACCGTTGAGCCTTGCAATTGTGCCTGTTAAAAATACAATGGAGTCATGGAATCGGTATGGCACAAGCGTTTGATGGTTTCAGGCCTGGTCCTGGCCTTGCTCCTGGCTGGCTACAGCTTGTTTTTCCGCACCTATCTCGATGCCGACCGCTACTTGGCCATGGCGCTGGAAGCAACGGGTGATGACCCGACCATCATTAATGCCGACGAACCAGACTTTTCCGTTGGCTTTCATGAGGGTCGCCTGACGATCCATTTTATTTTCCAGACGGAGGCCAAGTCGGGGATTGGTTCGATCAGCCTCTACATCGATCCCTTCCGAAAAACCTCTTTTGATGTCGAACGGAGCAACCATTACACAGGCTTGCCCTGAAAAGGAGAACACCCAACATGCAATTGATTCGAGAAAATCGTCCTTATGAAGATTATCTGGCCGCTCATTCACCGGTGAACTGTGACGAACCACGCGTGAGCTTTGTGGCCGAACACCTGATGGGCCGTCTGTCCAGCCAGCTGGAGAATCCGGATGCCGCGCCCTGGTCTGATCCAGAGACCGCCCTGGTCCGGCTGACCTATGAATATGTCCGTAACAAAATTGCCAACTCGACACCAGCCACTTCCGGCAAAATGACATGGCGGGCGTCCGAGGTCCTCAACGAGAAGGAAGGCACCTGCTATGGCAAGGCCAATCTGATCGCCGCTCTCTTGCGCAAGAACGGCATCCCTGCCGGATTTGCCTACCAGTATCTGAGAGAAACTGCAGATGGCCCGCTGGTTCTACATGCCCTGAATGCCGTCTATCTCGAGTCGCTGGGCGGCTGGGTTCGGCTCGATGCCAGCTTCACACCAGACTCCACCCGCCAGTCACCGCTCGAACAAGCTCCGGCGGAGTTCACCGCCGTTGATCCCGATGCCCTGATCCGCCCTGTCCGCCCGGAACTGGGCGAAGATAACCTGCCGATCGTCTACGCCGAACCCGATGCTCAGCTGGCTGGTTTGTTCAAGCATGCGTCCAGCCTGCAGGAGCTCTGGGCCAGACGTCCGTCCCGCCTGACAGGTGGTGAGCACGATCATGGGCAGGAAAAAGCAGGCGAGAAAGCCTCGCCTGCCCGGGATGATTTGGATGAAAGTTTTCTCGATGTTCTGTATGGCGACCCTGATGATGAAGAATTCAGCAGCTGCAGCGGTGGCTGCTCCGGCTGCTCCGGAGGATGCAGCATCGGTTAAGCGTCAAGCGTGCCCTTTGATCCAGAGATACTCGAATGGACCGAGCAAGATACGGTCGTTGTTGAAATCAACTGTCTTGCCGCTGATCAGGTCGATCTTCTTGCCGAAGATCCCGACGCCGTGGAACGCATTGGTGTCGACCCACTGGCGATCTTCGCTGTAATTGCCGAGGAAAACCAGAGCGTCATCATGGTGGTATTTGACGAAGCTGTAGACAGGATTTTCATAGCATTCGATGATCTTGGCCGGGATATCGGAACGGAACAGCTCGTGCTCTGTGCGGATCCGGATCAGTTTTTGCAGGGGCTGGAAGACTTGCCCTTCGCTGGTTGACAGGTCATGCCGGCGTTCGGCCCGTTCCCAATCGAAGAAGGGGCGGTGCAGCCAGCGGCTGTCGTGAGCCTTTTTCGGATCCTGCTTATAGGAATAGTCGTTCAGGGTGGCGATTTCATCGCCGCTGTAAATCAAAGGCATGCCGGATTCTGCCAGGAGCTGGGCGTGAATCAGGAGGATGCGCTTGGTGGCGAGTTCCTGCTGGTAGAGATCATGATTCTCCAGCGCCATCTCCAGACCAGCCAGGCTGGCCAGGGAGCCGCTGTTCCTGGCATCGAGGGTCTCGGGATTGAATTCGTACAACTCACCGCGCGAATGGCTGAAGGAATGGTCGCCCTTGTAGAAGCTGATCAGGTATTGCTTATGGGCTTCGGGCGAAAATCCCATGGCCTTGAGAATGTTGTCATTGAGCCCCCAACCGATGTCGTCGTGACAGCGGGCATAGGTGATCCAGCAAGCACTGTGCGGGATCTTGAAGCCATATTTGACACTTTTGGCCATCAGGCGGGCATCGCGGGTCGCAAGCGTGTTCCAGATATTGACCATGTGGGCGGCGTTGTAAAGCACCTGGCATTCCTGATGCTCATCGGTACCGAAATATTTGACGATCTGGAACGGCTCGACAATCGCCTCACCGAGCAGGACAAGGCTGGGGCAAACCTGGTCGACAATCAGGCGCAGCATCTTGAGCAGGGTGTGGACCTGGGGCAGGTTGCGACAATTGGTGCCAAGCTCTTTCCACATGAAGGGGATGGCATCGAGGCGGATGACTGAGACGCCGGTATTGGCCAAGTAGAGCAAGATGTCGGTCATGCGCAGGAAAACATCGGGATTGTGATAATTGAGGTCCCACTGGAATTCGTAAAAGGACGTGAAAACCCATTTCTGGATCTGTTCGTAATAGGTAAAATTGCCGGGTGCGACTTTGGGGAAAACTTCCGGGACGGTCTCCTCGAATTTGCGCGGGATATCATCCGTGTCGTACATGAAATAAAGATCCTGGTATTCCTTTTCACCAGCAAGGGCGCGCAGGGCCCATTCATGGTCCTTGGCCGTGTGGTTGACGACATAGTCGAGACAGACATGGATGCCTTCGGCGCGCAGCCGGGCAACCAGCTCACGGAACTGGTCCATCGTTCCGAACCGGGGATCGATCTCGCGGTAGTCTGCTACCGCATATCCACCATCGTTCTCACCTTCCCTGGCCTTAAGCAGCGGCATGAAATGGATATACGTGATCCCGAGCTCTTTGAAATAGGGGATTTTCTCGATCACGCCAGCCAAGTCACCGGCAAACAGGTCGGTGTAGAGCATCATGCCCACCAGGCGGTTGGACATGTACCAGGATAGATCCCTCTGGTCAGATTCTTTCAGCTCAGGGGAGCGGGCTGCCGAGGCGTCGGCCATGATCTGGTGTAGCCGGTTGAGATGTGTCTGGCTGTCATGGGGATAGAGACTGGTAAAAAGCTGTTCGAGATGTTCCTGTTTATGGGTCTGGTGCGCGAAGTGTGAAGAGGCCATTGGAAATACCTGACCTTTCTCAAAATCTGGCAGCTTCTGTTGAAAAGCTGCTGACTGCCGCCGATCTGGGACGACAGGATGTTCTTATAAACAGTTTAATCAGCGCAACAGGGTGTGTCAATCGATTAACCGAAGCGTGGCCAGAATAGATCGGTCTGTCTTGGCTCGGTTTGATCCGTTATAATCAGGGTAACCAATTCCGGAGGTTTCGGCAATGAGCATGGTGTTTCCAGATTACACTCACAGTATCCTTAACCTGGCCAGTTCGATCCTCAAGGCTTATGGCTGCGAGTGCCGTCATCCAAGCCTGCCGGTGCTTGACCAGGCACTGGCTGAGCCGCACAAGAACCGGATTTTCCTGATCCTGGATGCCATGGGCGACGCATTCGTCAAACGGCAACTGGCAGCAGATGGTTATTTCCGCAGCCATCAGGTCGATACACTGACTTCGGTCTATCCTTGTACGACAACTGCGGCAACAACCTCCATGCTGTCTGGACTCTCCCCGGCTGAGCATGGCTGGCTGGGCTGGAGCCCCTGGTTTCGCGAATATGGCCGGATCATCGACGTCTATCTCGACCGGGACAGCCTGTCGGGCCAGGAGATCAAGCCCCCAGCCGGAGAGCTGATGCCTTATGAAGATCTCGGGCGCAAGATCTATGCTGCCACACGTGGATCCGTCGGGCTGCACCGGATCCAGCCCAATTTTGCCGAGGATGGCGTCGATACCTTTGACCAAGTGATCGAACGCATGCGCGACTATGCCGCACTGCCCGGACCGCAGCTGATCCTGGCCTACTGGCACCAGCCTGATTCACGGATGCATAATGAAGGGCCATACAGTCCAGCGGTCCTCGCCGAGGTCCAGACGTTCGAGCGCCAGCTCTCAGCGCTGATGGAGGAACTCGACGATACGCTGCTGGTCATTTCTGCAGACCATGGCCAGGTTCCTGTCGAGCGGGAGGTCTATCTCGATGACCACCCCGAGATTCTCGAATGCCTGGTAGTCCCGCCGACGCTGGAAACCCGCGCCGTGTCATTTTTTGTCAAAAACCACCGCCGGGCCGATTTTGTCGCGCGCTTCCAGGCGGCGCTCGGCGATTGCTACCTCCTGATGGACCGAGACCAGGTTCTGGCCCGGGAATTATTCGGCCCTGGTCCGGCTCACCGCAAGATCGACGATTTCCTTGGCGATTTCCTGGCCTGTGCGACCGGAAATACCATCATCCGCTATCACGGCCGGTTTGAACGGACACGGCAGGTCTTCCATGGCCATCACGCCGGATTGTGCCCGGAAGAGATGCTGGTGCCGTTGATTGTAACAAAATCAGATCGCCTAACCGTTTGATTTTGCAGCAATCAGCCGTTTAATGGATGAAAGGTTGCGTTATTATCAATTTCCAGATAAAATAGGTCCAAATTCGGATTATTAACAATATGTGAACGATTCCGAATGCATGGTATTGACCAGGGAGGCTCCAATTCATGATTATCAAAGTTGAACGGAAAATTTATAACACGGAGACGGCAGAGCTGATTGCCGAGACAGCCCAGGGCAGCTACGGCGATAGCATGGGTTTTGAGGAAAAGCTCTACAAGCGTGGCCCGGGTGACTATTTCATCTATGGCCATGGCGGTGAGACTTCTCCTTACCCGCAGCCCGGCCTGTTCGTTCTTTCAGCCCAGGATGCCCGGGCCTGGCTCGAGCGTGTCGCTGGCGCAGAGGCAGTCGACAAGGAATTCAACGTTGCCAGGAAAACGGTCGTGAAAAAAGCCGTCGCCAAGAAAGAAGCAGCACCGGAAGTTAAAGCGGAACCCGAGGCAAAAAAAGCCCCTGCCAAGAAAGCAGCTGTGAAAAAGGAAGTTGTTGCTGAAGGTGCAGACGTGAAAGCAGCTCCTGCAGCCAAGAAAGTGGCTGTTAAAAAAGTTGCAGCTGAAAAGGCACCGAAAGCAGAAAAGGCACCGAAAGCCCCGAAGGCACCGAAAGCTTAAGCTCCGACACTATAAAACCAGATCCAGAAGGTCGTCTCAAGATGTACGCTTGAGGCGACTTTTTGCGTGACAGAACAGGCTGTGTCAACGAGAGGGTCATACGCCAGGTTCCAGAGATCCCTGCACCCAAGAGCAAATGAAAAGGGCCATCTCCGTGGAGACAGCCCTTTTATTGTCTGTGAACCAGCGTTCTGGCCGGGATGATGGATCCAAAACATGCCTTACGGCAGCAGACTGTCACCCATCAGGAAACGGTCGCATTCGCGGGCGGCGGCGCGGCCTTCATTGATGGCCCAGACGACCAGGCTCTGGCCGCGGCGCATGTCGCCAGCGGCAAAGACGCCTTTGACATTGGTGGTAAAGGTACCATGCTCAGCTTTGGCATTGGAGCGGGCGTCGCGCGTGACACCGAGCTCGGACAGCACGGTGTCTTCCGGACCGAGGAATCCCATGGCGAGAAGGACCAGCTGAGCCGGCCAGATTTTTTCGGTGCCAGGCACCTCGACCGGAATCATCCGGCCTTGGGGATCCTTCTGCCAGTCGACCTCGATGGTGTGGACTTCCTGCAGCTGGCCATTCTCATCGCCGACGAACTTTTTAGCGGTGGTGAGGTAGGTGCGCGGATCGTTGCCATAGAGTGCGATGGCTTCTTCCTGGCCATAATCGGTTTTCAGGACGAAGGGCCATTGCGGCCAGGGATTGTTAGGCGCGCGAGAATCCCGCGGCCGGGGCAGGATCTCGATCTGGTTGACTGTGCGGCAACCGTGACGGATGCTGGTGCCGACACAGTCGGTGCCCGTGTCACCCCCACCGATGACCAGGACATCCTTGCCTTGGGCAGAAATGGCCTGTCCGTCTGCTAACTGGGAGTCGAGAAGGCTCTTGGTGTTGGCTTTGAGGAAATCCATCGCGAAATAGACGCCCTTGAGCTCACGGCCTTCGATCGGCAGATCGCGCGGTTTGGTTGCACCACCACAGAGCACGACCGCGTCGTTCTCAGCTTTGAGTGTGGCAGCTGAGAGGTCTTTGCCGACCTCAGTCGAGGTGACGAATGCGACCCCTTCTGCGGCCATCAGGTCGACGCGGCGCTGGACAACGGATTTGTCCAGTTTCATGTTCGGGATGCCGTACATCAGCAGGCCGCCGATCCGGTCCGCTCGCTCATAGACGGTGACCGTGTGGCCCGCTTTGTTGAGCTGGTCGGCACAGGCCAGGCCAGAAGGGCCAGAGCCGATGACGGCCACCTTTTTACCGGTGCGCTGCAGGGGTGGCTGGGGTGTGATCCAACCTTCCTCCCAGGCTTTGTCGACGATGTAGACTTCGTTGTTCTTGATCGTGACCTGGGGGTCGTTGATGCCGACCGTGCAGGCGCCCTCGCAGGGTGCCGGGCAGACGCGGCCTGTGAACTCGGCGAAATTGTTCGTCTTCCTGAGGCGTTCCCAGGCTTCACGCCAGCGGCCGCGGTAGATCAGATCATTCCATTCCGGGATCAGGTTATTGATCGGGCAGCCAGAGGCAGCGTTGTTGATCAGGACACCAGAATGGCAGAACGGGATGCCGCAGTCCATGCAGCGGGCCCCCTGGAGCTGCTGTTGTTCATCGGAAAAGTGTTCGTGGAATTCGTTCCAGTCTTTGATGCGTTCGAGCGGCTGACGGTCCGGCGGCAGCTCGCGCTTGTATTCCATAAAGCCAGTGGGTTTACCCATGTGTGTTCCTCCGTTCCGTCAATTGCCGCTGGCCCGGGACAGGTCGCGGTTGTTGGCTTCGAATGCCGCCATGAGGGCTTCCTCACCGGACAGTCCGCTGGCCTCGATAGCCTTGATGGCATTTTGCATGCGTTCGTAATCTTTGGGCATGACCTTGACCAGGGACGAGACCGTAAGGTCCCAGTCCTGGAGCAGGCGTGCGGCATGCTCACTGCCGGTGTAGGCGACATGGCGTTCGACCATGGCCTGGATGGTGCTGATTTCCTCATCATCCGTCAATTTCTGCAAAGAGACCATCTGGGTATTGCAGTTGCCGGAGAAGGAGCCGTCGCGGTCGAGGACGTAGGCGATACCGCCGGACATACCGGCCGCGAAGTTGCGCCCAGTCGGCCCGAGGACGACGATGCGCCCGCCGGTCATGTATTCACAGCCATGGTCTCCGACCCCTTCGACGACGGCGTTGACACCGCTGTTTCGGACGCAGAAACGCTCGCCGGCAATCCCGCGGACATAGGCTTCACCACTGGTTGCGCCAAAGAAAGCGACATTGCCGATGATGATGTTTTCCTCGGGGACGAGGGTGGCCTTGGCGTCTGGATAGACGACGATTTTTCCGCCAGAGAGGCCTTTGCCAACGTAGTCGTTGGCATCACCTTCGAGTGTGAGTGTGATGCCTTTGGGCACGAACGCGCCAAAGCTCTGGCCGGCAGAACCGCGGAAATGGAGGCTGATCGTGTCTTCCGGCAATCCGGCTGCGCCATGGCGGCGGGTGACTTCTGAACCGAGCTGGGTGCCGACGACGCGGTTGATGTTGCGGATCGGGAAGGTCGCATCGATTTTCCGGCCGTGCTCAATCGCGGCACGGCAGAACGGGATCAGGATCTGCTGGTCGAGCGTCTTTTCGAGGCCGTGATCCTGTTTCATGGTGCAGGTGCGTCCCACCGATTCCCCGACTTGCGGCTGCCAGAGCAGGCAGGACAGGTCGATGCCGGTATGCTTCCAGTGATTGAGTGCCTTTTTCGGCGACAGGCGATCGGTGCGGCCGACCATTTCATTCAGGGTGCGGAAGCCAAGCTCAGACATGATTTCCCGCATTTCCTGGGCAATGAAGCGCATGAAGTTGACCACATAATCCGGTTTGCCGCCAAATTTCTTGCGCAGCTCGGGATTCTGGGTGGCGACACCGACCGGGCAGGTGTCGAGGTTGCAGACGCGCATCATGACACAGCCGAGCGAAACGAGCGGGCCGGTGGCAAAGCCAAATTCTTCGGCGCCGAGCAGGGCGGCGATGACGACGTCTCGGCCGGTCAGCAGCTTGCCGTCGGTTTCGACGACGATGCGGCTCCGGAGGTCATTGAGCATCAGGGTCTGGTGGGTCTCAGCCAGTCCGAGCTCCCAGGGCAGGCCAGCATGGCGGATGCTGGTGATCGGCGAAGCGCCGGTTCCACCGTCATAACCGCTGACCAGGACCACATCGGCGCGGCCCTTGGCCACACCGGCGGCAATCGTGCCAACGCCAACTTCCGAGACCAGCTTGACGTTGATCCGGGCATATTTGTTGGCATTCTTGAGGTCGTGGATCAATTCAGCGAGGTCTTCGATCGAATAGATGTCGTGATGCGGCGGCGGCGAGATCAGGCCGACGCCAGGGGTGGTGTGGCGGGTCGCCGCCACCCAGGGGTAGACCTTCTTGCCGGGCAGCTGGCCGCCCTCGCCCGGCTTGGCACCCTGGGCCATCTTGATCTGGATTTCCCGGGCATTGACCAGGTATTCGCTGGTGACACCGAAGCGGCCGGAGGCCACCTGCTTGATGGCGGAGTTTTTCGAGTCGCCGGTCGGCAGGGTTTTGAAACGGGCCGGGTTTTCGCCGCCTTCACCCGTATTGCTGCGGCCACCGAGCCGGTTCATCGCAATCGCTATGGCTTCATGGGCTTCCTGGCTGATCGAGCCATAGGACATGGCGCCGGTCTTGAAACGGCGGACAATCGAGTCGACCGATTCGACCTCTTCGATCGGGATCGGGTGGCGGGCCGGCACCAGGTCGAGCAGGCCGCGCAGGGTGCTGCGCTTCTGGGTCTCCAGGTTCAACAGGCGGGAGTATTCCTTGAAGGTGGAATAGTCGCCGGTGCGGACGGCCTGCTGCAGGAGGTGGATGGTCATCGGATTGAACAGATGGTATTCGCCATTGCTGCGCCAATGGTAATCGCCGCCGGTTTCCAGGCCGGGATTGACGACATTGGGGTCAAAGGCGGCTTTATGGCGCTCATTGGCTTCGCGGGCAATCTCCTCGAGGCCGATGCCGCCGATCCGGCTGGCGGTGGCGGTGAAATAGCGGTTGACGACTGACTCATGGATGCCGATGGCTTCGAAAATCTGGGCCCCCTGGTAGCTCTGGATCGTCGAGATGCCCATCTTGGACAGCACTTTGACGATGCCCTTGATCGAGGCCTTGATGTAATGGGCGATCGCATCCTCGCGCGAGACATCATTGAGGAAACCATCGCGGATCAGGCCGTCGACGGCTTCAAAGGCCAGGAAAGGATTGACGGCGGAGGCGCCATAGCCCAGGAGCAGGGCAAAATGGTGCACTTCACGCGGTTCGCCGGATTCGACGACGAGGCTGATTTTCGGCCGGGTGCCCTTGCGGTTGAGATGATGGTGCAGCGCCGAGGTGGCCAGCAGGGCCGGGATCGGGGTCAGGGCGGCACTGACATCGCGGTCGGACAGAATGATGATGTTGGCGCCCTGGGCGATGGCCTGGTCAGCCGCATCAAACAAGGCTTCGATGGCATTTTCCAGCGAACGGCCGTCACCGCCGGCAGCAAAGAACATCGGCAGGGTGGCTGTCTTGAACCCCGGCTCGCTGATCTGGCGGATCCGTTCGAGCTCCTGATTGGACAGGATCGGGTATTTGAGCTTCAGGCGGCGGGCGTCGGCCGGTTCCGGATGGATCAGATTGCCGATCGACCCGATATAGGTTTCGGTCGCGGTGATGATTTCCTCGCGCAGGGCGTCAATCGGGGGATTGGTGACCTGGGCGAACAGCTGCTTGAAATAATTGTAGAGAATCTGATTGCGCTCGGACAGGACGGCGATCGGTGAGTCGATGCCCATGGCCCCGGTTGGCTCCATGCCATCCCTGGCCATCGGCAGGATGATCGTCTTGAGATCCTCGTACGTGTAGCCGAAAACTTTTTCCAGCTTCTCGAGTTCTTCCTGCGGTGGCAGCGGTTCTTCGACGGCTTCCGGCAGGTCCTTGAGGGTGATCATGTGGGCGTCGATCCACTCCCGGTAAGGCTTTGCGCTGGCGATCTTTTCTTTGATCTCTTCGTCAGCAATGATCCGGCCTTCTTGGGTGTCAATCAGCAGCATGCGGCCGGGCCGCAGGCGCTCCTTGACCACGATGTTTTCCGGTGGGATGTCGAGGACGCCGGCTTCGGAAGCCAGGATGATCATGTCATCCTTGGTCACATAATATCGTGAAGGCCTGAGGCCATTTCGGTCGAGGATCGCGGCGACACGAGTGCCGTCGGTAAAAGCCATTGCGGCCGGGCCGTCCCACGGTTCCATCATCATGGCATGGTACTCATAGAAGGCTTTTTTTGCATCGCTCATCGACTCATGGTTCTGCCAAGGTTCGGGAACCATCATCATGCCGGCATGGGCAATCGAACGGCCGGACAGGACGAGGAACTCGAGGGTGTTGTCAAACATCGCCGAGTCAGAGCCGTTGTTGTTGATGATCGGGAAGATCCGGCTCAGCTCGCCGCCGTATACATCGCTGGACAAGCCCGGTTCACGGGCATTCATGCGGTTGATGTTGCCACGCAGGGTGTTGATCTCGCCGTTGTGGATCAGGTAGCGGTAGGGATGGGCGCGTTCCCAGCTCGGGAAGGTATTGGTGCTGTAGCGCGAATGGACGAGGGCGATGGCGGACTCAAAATTGAGATTGGCCAGGTCGAGGTAGAAGGCATCGACCTGTTCAGCTGTGAGCATGCCTTTGTAAACGATGGTCCGGCTGGACAGACTGGCAAAATAGAAATAATCCCGGTCGGCTTCACCTTTGCCGACGACCAGTTTTTCACAGCGTTTGCGAATGACATACAGAGAACGTTCAAATGCGAGAGTGTCCAGTCCATCGGCCGAACCGATGAAAAGCTGACTGATGTGAGGCCGGTTGATCCGGGCGGTATAACCGAGCGAAGACTCGTTGACGGGCAGATAGCGCCAGCCGAGAACCGTCTGGCCTTCCTCGAGGACGATGGCTTCAATCTTGGCCTGTACGCTCTTGCGTTCGTTGCGCTCGAGGGGCAGGAACGCCATGCCGACGCCATAATGGCCTTCTGGCGGCAATTCGATGCCGACCTGGGGACAGACCGAGCGGAAAAATTTGTCCGGGACCTGGAGCAGAATACCGGCGCCATCGCCCGTATTATCCTCACTGCCGGCACCGCCACGATGAGCCAGGTTTGAAAGGACTGTCAAAGCCTGGCGGACAATGGAGTGGGACTTTTGTCCCTTGATGTTGACGACAAAGCCGATGCCGCAAGCGTCATGCTCGAATTGCGGATCATACAGACCTTGCCTCTGGGGCAACCCCAGATTTTGATGCTGCATAAATCGTCCTCCTGTTTTCGAGCCATTGCGATCGCAAACAACCCCGCAATGGCCGGGATGAAATAGATCGCCGTTGATCTTGCAAAATAGAAAAGGACCATTCAGCTTATGTTGCCATAAAATGATGGTCCCTTGAGTATATCACCGTATTTTTCGCGGTTCAATTGATTTTTGTCAAAAAGTGATTTGCAATAAGAAAAGTTAATACTTGCAGAATGACTAAAAATTGGTCTGACAGACCCCGGTCATGCTCTGAATCAGGCGAGGTCGAAACGCAAGCTGATATCGAGTGCTTTGACCGTATGGGTCAGAGCGCCGATCGAGATCAGGTCGATGCCTGTTGCAGCAAGGGCCGAGAGATTTTTCTCCCCCATGTTGCCGGAAATCTCCACCAGGGCGCGCCCGGCAATCCGGGCCACGGCTGCTTCTATTCCGGTCTGGTCCATGTTGTCGAGCATGATGATGTCAGCCCCACAGGCCAGGGCCTCGTCCACCTGGACCAGGTTCTCGACTTCGACTTCGATTTTCAGGGTGTGGGGGGCCTGGCGGCGAGCCATGGTGACAGCTGCCGTGATGCCACCTGCCGCCTGGATGTGGTTGTCCTTGATCAGGATGCCATCTGCGAGGTTGAACCGGTGGTTGGATCCACCGCCGGTGCGAACCGCATATTTCTCCAGAACGCGTAAACCGGGTGTTGTTTTCCGCGTATCGCAGATTGATGCGGTTGTGCCCTCGACTTGATCGACCGCCCAGGCTGTCTTGGTGGCGATGGCCGACAGGCGCTGCAGGAAATTGAGCGCGACGCGTTCGCCGGTCAGGACGCTGCGGGCAGGTCCTTCGATCCGGGCGAGTCGATCCCCCTTATGTACCCGCTGACCCTCAAAAACGGAGAACTCTACCATGACACTGGCATCGAGCAGTTCATAAACCCGGGCAAAAACGGGCAAGCCACAGATGACTCCGGCTTCTTTGGCGACCAGGACCGCAGCTGTCTGCTTGTCGGCCGGGATCGTGGACAAGGTCGTGATGTCGCCTGTCCCGATATCTTCGGTCAGGGCGCGGGTGATGATGTCATCCATCAAAAAAGGGGTCAGCATGGTCATTTCCTCCTTCTTGCTTCAGATGGGACTGGGCTGGGCCGGTTTTCGTCCATCCGGTAGTGGGCTCCGACACTGTGCCGGCGCCGCAAGGCGGCCTGGACAATCGCTTTTCCAGTCACAGTCATCTGGGCTGCTTCCAATTCAATCAAATTATGGATCGTTGCCAGCTCACGCCGCTGGTGGATTGCTTCCAAGCCGTGCAGAGCCGTCTGCAGACCATCTTTGCTGCGCAGGATGCCGCAATACCGCGTCATCAGCTGGCGAATCTGCTGGCGATCTTCGGCTGCCGTTGCTTCAGCCGCCGGGATTCGCAGATTATTTGCATATTTTGTGGCGCGCAGAGCAGAGTCCGCGGCCTGCGTCCGGGCAAAAACCGCTGCCAGTGCAGACAGATCTGCCAGTTCGTGGACCGGTGCACCGTTGATGGCCTGGGCAGCCCTGCGGCCATAGACCAGACATTCCAGCAAGGAGTTGCTGGCCAGGCGATTGGCCCCATATATTCCAGTGTGAGCGACTTCACCGCAGGCGTAAAGGTTTTTCAGTGTCGTCCGGGCGTGCAGATCCGTATCGACACCACCCATGAAATAATGCTGGACGGGCGTAACCGGCAGCAAATCCCGGGCCATGTCGAGACCCCGCTGGAGACACGTTTCATAGATCATCGGAAACCGGCGCTGCAGAAAATCAGCCGGCTGGTGGGTGATGTCAAGGAAGACATGGTTGGAATCATCCTGGAGCATCTGGCGGAAAATCGCCTGGGATACGACATCGCGCGGTGCCAGATTGCCTTGGGGATGGGCCTTTTCCATAAACGCTTCGCCGTGGATCGAGCGCAGGATGGCGCCCTCCCCCCGAACTGCTTCGGAAATCAGGAAGCAACGCCCACTTTCATCCGGCTCCGGCAATGCAGTCGGATGAAACTGGATGAATTCCAGGTCGCTGGTCGCAGCTCCAGCCCGGATCGAAGCAGCCAGAGCATCCCCTGTTGCAGGACGGGCATTGGTAGAGTGCAGGAAAAGCTGGCCGATGCCGCCTGCTGCCAAAACCACGGAGCGGGAGCGGTAGAAACGGAATTGATCCGCAGTCAGCGAGTTCAGGCTAATGACGCCGACGACCGCATTTCTATCGTCAACCACGAGGTCAACCAGCGTCCAATTGTCATCCACCCGGATGTTGGGCCTTGTCTTGGCCAGCTCGACCAGACGACTGGTCATGTGCAGCCCCGTGGCATCGCCATGGCTGTGGATGATGCGCTTTCTGGAGTGGGCACCCTCCTGGCCAACGGCCAACTGGCCACTGGCATCGAGGTCAAAGGGAACGCCCCAGGACTGGAGGATACGGATGTTCTCCGGACCTTCATCGACCAGGACACGCAAGGCGTCCTTGTTGCACAGATTGGATCCGGCAACCATGGAATCGGCAAAATGCAGGTCGGGCGAGTCATCCTCAGCTACAGCCGCAGCAATGCCGCCCTGGGCATACATTGAATTACTCTGGTCGAGGCCGAATTTGTTCAGGATCACGATGTTCAAAGAGGGATCCAGTTGCAAGGCCGTGTACAGACCGGCCAAGCCGGCACCGACAATCAGGACATCGCAATCTTCACGGGGCAGGTCAGAAAAAGACCCGCCATACAAATAGCGTTGCATCAATTCATCAACTCCACAAAACCTTTTGTGGCCGGAGGGCCTCTGATGGTTGCTTGACTTCATCAACAGCCGCATCCAGCGCTTCTTCAAGGCTATTGTCAGACCGCAAAGCTCCCGGAGAGAGTCCTGGAAGTTGACGGATACCGAGGCGACGGAGGTCCGACGATGAGTCTGAACGCGTGCTCGGGCTCTATGGGGGTGACTATCAATTTACATCGCCAGGGGGGTGAGTGTCAATCAATTCATGGCAGCCGATGATTCCCCTTCGCAAGGATCATTGCGTATCAGGAGCCATTGCCCAATGGGCTTCCGTTGTGATAATCTGGCAATCCAGTCGAATAGGTGCCATTCATTGTCAATATTGATTGTTTACAGAGGATGGCTTCGGTTATACAATATCTAGTGTCCGATTGCTGCTGAAACTACTAAATGTAGTTTAAACTACTTAAAGTAGTTTAACTACAAGAAAGATGGTTTTGGCAGTTTCCATCTAGCAGATAAAATTTCACAGAACTGCCATTCGCATTCATCCAGATAGACAGAAACCTAGGAGGTTGTCCCATGCCTACTCTGCCGTCATTGCTCGTGCGCCATTTTACCAAGGAACTCGAACAGAACCCTGAAAAGACCGTGTACGATCTGTTTGACTGGGACTACAGCGATGTCCTGATCAAGGACCACAAGTCCGGCCGCATCCTGACGGACATGAAAAACCTCGAATTCCCTGTCCATTATTCCCAGAATTCCCGCGACATCATCGCCTCGAAATATTTCCGCAAAGCGGGCGTCCAGGATTCCCCAACCGGCGGCGAAACCAGCATGCGCCAGGTGGCCCACCGCCTCGTCCATTTCTGGGTCTCCTCTTTGCAGGATGAAGGCATCCTGACAAGCAAAGAACAGGCAACCATTGTCTATGATGAGCTCGTTTACGCGTTTCTCAACCAGATGTACGCTCCCAACTCCCCGCAGTGGTTCAATACCGGACTCAAGCTCTCCTACGGCATCCAGGGTGGCAAGAGCGGTTTGTTCTATTATGATGAAGCCAAAGGCGAAGTCGCCGAATCCCAGGATGACTATACCCGCACCCAGGCTTCTGCCTGCTTTATCCTCTCGATCGAAGACAAACTTCTCGGCCCGCACTCCATCTCCGAGGAATATGTCACCGAGACCCGCCTCTTCCGTGGCGGATCGGGAACTGGCACCAATTTCTCCTCGATCCGGGCTGAGGGCGAACGCCTTTCCGGCGGCGGTGCTTCATCCGGCCTGATGAGCTTCCTCAAGGGTCTCGACCGCAATGCCGGCGCGATCAAATCCGGCGGTACGACCCGACGCGCGGCCAAAATGGTCTGCCTGGACATCGATCATCCGGAAATCGAGGATTTCATCACCTGGAAAGCCAAGGAAGAAGACAAAGTCATCGCCCTGGCCAAGATGGGCTATGATGCCGATATGGACGGCGAAGCCTACCAGACAGTCTCCGGCCAGAACTCGAACAATTCCGTGCGCATTTCTGACGAATTCATGAGTAAGGTCATCAACCTTGAAACTGATCCGGATGCCGAGCTGCTGCTCAAGGGACGCATCGATAACCGCGTCGATAAGGCGATCAAGGCATCTGACATCTGGCAGAGATTCAATGAATCTGCCTGGCGCTGTGCCGATCCGGCCCCTCAATTTGATGACACCTTCAATGCCTGGCACACCTGTCCCAATGGCGAGGATGGCCAGACCTGGGCGAAACACAACCGGCTCAATTCCACCAACCCCTGCGGCGAATACGCCTTCCTGGACGATACCAGCTGCAACCTGGCTTCGATCAATATCCTGCGCTTCTACAATGCCGAGACCGAGCAATTCGATCTCAAAGGCTACGAACACATGATCACCCTGGTCCAACTCGTACTCGAAGCTTCGATCCACTGGGGCCATTTCCCCACTGCTGACATAGCCCGCAAGACCTGGCTGTTCCGCAGCACCGGTCTGGGTATGGCCAACCTGGCATCGCTCCTGATGGAGATGGGCCTGCCCTATGATTCTGACGAAGCCCGAGCCCTGGCCGCTGCCCTGGTCGGGATCCTGACCGGCCGCAGTTACTATCTGTCTGCCCTGATGAGCGAAATGGCCGGACCGTTTGCCAAATACGAGCTCAACCGTGAGCACATGCTGCGCGTCATTCGCAACCACGCCCGTGTCGCCGGCGCCCGGTCAGACGAGTTTGAAACGCTGTCCTACACACCGGTTGCGGTCGATCATGACCTCCTGGCCCAGCTCGGCCTTGGTGAGATCAGCCATTCGCTGCGTGAATCCTGGCAGAATGCCGAACAGGCCGGCGTCCAGTTCGGTTACCGCAATGCCCAGGTTTCCGTCATGGCGCCGACGGGCACCATTTCCTTTGCCATGGATTGTGCGGCGACGAGCATCGAACCCTTCTTCTCCCACGTTTCCTACAAAAAGCTGTCCGGTGGCGGCTTCATGAAACTGGCCAACCCGAGCATCGGCGCAGGTCTGAAAAAGCTGGGCTACACCCCGGACCAGATCACCGACATCATCGACTACATCATGCGCGAAGAAGACGGCATGATTGTCGACGGCAAGATCGAAGGTGCCCCCCACCTCAAGCCTGAGCACCTCGCCGTCTTTGATACCGCCAACCAGTGCGGCAGCGGCGAACGCTACATCCACTACATGGGCCATGTCCTGATGGTCGCCGCCCTCACCCCGTTGCTCTCGGGCGCCATTTCCAAAACGGTCAATCTGCCCAAGGAAGCCACTGTCGAAGACTTTAAAGAAGTCGTGATCAAATCCTGGCAGCTGGGCGTCAAAGGCATCACCTTGTATCGCGACGGATCGAAATTCGCCCAGCCCCTGAACCTGCGTCTGGAATCGATCAATCAGGATGTCGAACTCAAAGATCTCAAGTATGCCCAGCTGCTCGAGTACGCTGAGAAAACCCGTGAACGTAACCACCGGTTGGAAAAGCAGGTCGCCAATCCCCTGGCTTCCCGCCGCGACAAGCCGGTTGGCATCCGCTCGGGCCATACCCACCCGGCCCAGGTAGAAGACGTCAAGATCTACACCACGGTCAACCGCAGCGCCAATGGTGAGATCACGGAAATCTACATCACGACCGACCGCGAAGGCACCCTGATCATGGGCCTTCTAAATTCTCTTTCCAAAACGATCTCCGTCATGCTCCAGTACCGCATTCCACCGCAGAACATCTCCAAGATGCTGCGCGGCCAGAAGTACGAACCCTATGGCTTTGTCACGCGCCACCCCTACATCAAATATTGCACCTCGATTTCTGACCTGATCAGCAAGATCATTGACATCGAAATCGGCGATTATTCGCGCTGCCAGGTCAAACCGGAAGGCGCTCTCGCCGCAGCTCCTGGCGCTCCAGCCACACCCACAGTCACCACAGCCATCACCAGCGCCCTGAGCTTGCCCGTCCTGGACTCCAGCGAGTCGGAAGACGATGAAGATGACGACAATGGCGAGGTCAATCCCCAGTTCCCGAACCTGCGTGAACCCGAGTATTCGACCGGGATTCAGAACGAGCCCGCAGCAGACGGATCGATTGAACTGTCTGGCGAAGCCTACGTCCACGAAAGTGCCCGCGAAGCAGCCCGCACCGGTGAGAAGCTCTATGACGGTTCCACCTGCCCGACCTGCTCCAGCACCCGGATGGTCCGGAATGGCACCTGCAAAGTTTGCCTCGACTGCGGCACGACGACCGGTTGTTCCTGATTATCAGACTGGAGTGAACACAACCGCTGGCACAATAGCCAAACATCAACGACCGGGCAACACCTACTGAGGCACGAACCGAAAGGAACCGACCATGACACCTGAACGCAAACCAATCTATCCAACCCCGGAAGTTCTGGAGTCCACAGCCACCCCCACGCCGCTGGCTCGCCAGATGATCCGCCATGTGGACGCACCCCAGACCGGTCTGATCCATATCTACACCGGCAACGGCAAAGGCAAGACAACCGCCTCGGTTGGCCTGTCTGTCCGGGCTCATGCCCATGGCCTGCGCGTTCTTTTTGTCCAGTTCCTGAAAAACGGCCTCTCCGGCGAAATCGGCATCCTGCGCCAGCTGGACAACGTCCGCGTCCTCTCCGGCCAGGCCGACATGAAATTCACCAATCAGATGGAAGAGGATGACAAAATCCGTACCCGTCAGATGCACGAGGAATTCTTCGCTGCTGCAGTCACCGCTGCCCAGGCTGGTGAAATCGATTTGCTCGTCCTGGATGAGACCTTTGGCGCCCTGGCAACTGGATTGCTCGACAGCAACGAGGTGTACAATTTTCTCGTCACCAAACCGGCGGGGCTCGAAGTTGTCCTCACCGGCCGCAACCCGGAATCGCGCTTCCTTGCCCTGGCGGACTATGTCTCCGATGTCCAATGCATCGCCCACCCCTACGAAAAGGGCATTCTGGCCCGTGAGGGGATCGACTACTGAGGGGCATTGCTAACACATCGCATTCCGTGCTAGAATAGGTCGCCTGAACGCATAGGACGATTTGGCTCGATTCGGGCGAAGTCGTCTTTTTTTCATACACGAGGAGGGCCCTATGAAAAAGGCATACTTGATTCTCGAAGACGGCAGTATTTTCCCGGGTGAGCGGTTTGGCTCACCACGTGAAGTGATCTGCGAGATGGTATTCAACACCGGCTTGACGGGTTATCTCGAATTGCTGACAGATGCCTCCTATGCAGGCCAGGGGATCGTGATGTCCTCGCCGATCATCGGTAATTATGGCGTTTTCACCGAACAGAGTGAGTCGGACCGGCCTTGGGCTGACGCCCTGATCGTCCGCGACTTGACCCGCATCATCGGTGACGCCCGCGACTCAGAAGATCTGAATGACTATCTGGTCCGTCATGATATCCCGGCGATCAGTGGCATCGATACGAGAACCCTGACCCTGACTCTGCGGGAGAAGGGCACTATGAACGGCATGATCACGGTTGGCGAGGACTACGTCCTGGCGGACTGCCTCCAGCGGATTCACGCCCACACCAACCACTGCCCTGTCGCCAGGGTCAGCCGCAGAACTGCCAAAACCTATCCAGCTGGCGCTTTCGGCCGCATTAACCGCGAACCTGGCATGAGCCGCCCAACCGATGCCCTCAATGAAATCCCCTACGAGATCGACGCAGCCGTCCCGACGAAGTACCGCATCGCCATGCTCGACTTTGGTCTCAAACAGAATATAGTCTGGAACTTGACCCAGCGCGGCTGCGAAGTCACGGTCTACCCCTGGGACACCCCGGCTGCAACCATCCTTGCTGCCAAGCCCGACGGCATCATGCTGTCCAATGGACCGGGTGATCCCGTCGATTGCGAACCGATCATTCACAACATTAAAGCCCTGTATGAGTCCGGCGTGGTCGTTTTCGGCATCTGCCTGGGCCATCAGCTGGTCGCCCTGGCAACCGGTGCCAAGACGAGAAAGCTCAAATACGGCCATCGCGGCATCAACCATCCGGTCAAGGACCTCGCGGCTGACCGAGTTTACATCACATCGCAAAACCATGGCTATGTCGTCATTGACGAAACGGTCGATCCGGCGATCGCCACCGTCAGCCACATCCACGTCAACGATGGTTCCAACGAGGGCCTGCGCTATACGAAATACCCGGTCGCGACCGTCCAGTACCATCCGGAAGGCGCCCCGGGTCCGCAGGATTCGGAATACCTGTTTGACGAATTCCTGGCCCGGATCGACCAGCTGCGCGGCCGCGCCTGAGCGCTGACCATGACTGGCCTGTTCCGGTCCCGCCTGACCATTCATGAACGCGCGCGCGCCAGCCTGGCCATCCAGGTGGGCCGCGCGCTCACTTTTCTCCTGCGCAGTCTCGGTCGAGGTGCGACCGCCCTGCCAGGCAAAGCAGCCCTGACGGTGGACCCGCTGCTTTTGAAACGACTCACGGCCGGCCGGACCGTCTATCTGGTCACGGGTACCAACGGCAAAACCACGACGGTACGGATTCTCTGCTCGATCCTGGAAGCACTCGGCACGCCGGTGATCACCAATCCATCCGGTGCCAATCTGGATTCAGGTCTGACCACCACCCTGCTCGACCACTTGCCCCTGCTGCGCCAGAAAACAACCGGCGAGAACGACGTGGCGATCGTCTTTGAAATAGACGAAGCTTTTTTTGCCAAACTGGCCGCTTCACTGGGCCCGAGCATCTGCGTGGTGACCAATTTTTTCCGTGATCAATTGGACCGTTATGGCGAACTGGCCCACACCCGGGATCTGATCGCCAGAGGTCTGGCTGACAGTTCCGCCCGGGTGGTTCTGTGTGCCGATGACTCCCTGTGCGCTTCCCTGGCCCGTGGCCGCGAGGATCAATGCCTCTTTTTCGGCCTGGACCAGCAAGCGATGCAGGCTGGACCTTCCGGCGCTGTCACAGAATCTGCCTTCTGCACCTTCTGCGGTACCCGCTACCAGTACCAGGCCCATGCCTATGGCCATCTCGGCCATTTCACCTGTCCTGATTGCGGCTTCACCCGGCCACAGCCTGACCTGTCCTTTGCCCCTGCGGCACCGTCTGCCCATGAAAGGCAGACCAAACCCGATGAAACAGGCGAATCACAGACCTTGCGCTTCCAATACCAAGGGGAAACGATCCTTGCCGAGCTGGCGATCCCCGGCCTGCACAATGGCTACAACGCCTCGGCTGCCTTGCTGGCAGCCATTGCCGGTGGACAGCCCTTCACCCCGGCTGCTGAAGCGATGGGCCAGGCCCGCGCAGCTTTTGGCCGGATGGAGCGATTCACTGTGGGCGAGTGCGAAGTCTGCCTGATCCTGGTCAAAAATCCAGTCGGCATGGACCGGGCGCTCGATTTTGTCAGCCAGGCCAAGGATTTTGGGGCAGCCATGCTGCTCTTGAATGCTAATGATCCGGATGGCCGGGATGTGTCCTGGATCTGGGATGTTGATTTTGAAACCCATCTGTTGCCTGGCCGGCTGGGCATATCCGGCATCCGGGCAGCAGACCTGGCCCTGCGCCTGAATTATGCCGGCAAGGCTGCCAGCGAGCTCAACGTCGACTCGGACGCTCTGGCTTTGTTTGACCGCCAGCTCGCCCTGTGTCCGCCAGGCACTTGCCTCTATGTCCTGCCAAATTACACGGCGATGCTCGACCTGAGGGCCAGCCTTGCCAAGCGCTATCAGCTGCGTGAATTCTGGCGCAAGGGAGGCTGAAGATCCATGGAACTGAGAATCTGTCACTTGTACCCTGATTTGCTTAATCTTTACGGCGACCGTGGCAACCTGATCACGCTCCGGCAGCGTTGCCAGTGGCGCGGAATTGACTGCACGATCGCACCCGTCAGCCTGGGCGATTCATTTGCTGCCGGTGACTATGACCTGGTTTTCATGGGTGGTGGCCAGGATTACGAGCAAAATCTCCTCTACGAAGATCTGATCGAACAAAAAGGTGATGCCATCCGGGCGGCGGTCGAGGCTGGCCTGGTGTTCCTGTGCATTTGTGGCGGGTACCAGCTGATGGGGCGCTACTATGAGGAGCAGGATGGCCACCGGATCGACGGCCTCGGTGCGATCGATGTTCGCACCATTGGCCGCCCGGATCGCCTGATTGGCAATACCATCCATGAAGCAGCCTGGCTCTCCGGACAAGGCCGCGACCCGGTCCTGGTGGGCTTTGAAAACCATTCCGGCCGCACCTACCTTGGGTCCGGTGTCCGGCCTCTGGCTACGGTTCGCAAAGGCGGAGGCAATAACGGCGACGACCAGACAGAGGGTGCAATTTACAAGAACGTCTATTGCACATACTCCCATGGGTCCTTTTTGCCGAAAAATCCTGCCATGGCGGACCATTTGATTGAAACCGCATTGAAAAGGCGTTATCCTGAATGCAAAGAACTATCGCCCCTTGATGATCAGTTGGCCGAAAATGCAAGAAAGTACCTTGTAAATTGCAATTGCTGAGGTGAGGATCCTTGACAGGACAACCCGTCCGCGGATACAATAACCCTTGTTTGAAACGAGCAATGGCGCTCATCCGGCAGGCTTTCCCGTCTGCCGGGGGCGCTTTTTTGTTTGATTGCCAGACTTGTATGATTTGCACGCCGGCCTGGTCACTGGGCCATCTTGTTTGCACGAGCCAAAGGAGGTACCTGCAATGAGCCTTTACACCCGCGAGGACATTTTCCGCATCGTCAAAGAGCAGGATGTCCGCTTCATCCGACTTCAGTTCACCGACATTTTCGGCACCATGAAAAATGTCTCGATCAGCTCGAGCCAGCTGGACAAGGCTCTCGATGGTATCTGCATGTTTGATGGTTCCGCGATCGAAGGTTTCACCCGGGTCGAGGAATCCGACATGTACCTGGAGCCAGACCTGGACTCGTTCCTGATCTTCCCCTGGCGACCGCAGCAAGGCAAAGTGGCCCGGCTGGTCTGCGATCTCAAGACACTGGAAGGCAAGACCTTTGCCGGCGACCCGCGCCAGATCCTCAGAAAAGTTGTCCGCCAGGCCGAAGAGATGGGCTACATCTTCAATGTGGGTCCGGAGTGTGAATTTTTCCTGTTCAACACCGATGACCAGGGCAACCCTACCACACAGACCAATGACACCGGTTCCTATTTCGATCTCGAACCGCTCGGTCAGGGCGAGGATGTCCGGCGGGAAATTGTCCTGGCTCTGGAGGAAATGGGCTTTGAAGTCGAAGCCTCGCATCATGAGGTTGCCCCCGGCCAGCATGAAATTGACTTTCGCTTCGACGAGGCAGTCGCTGCAGCTGATCGCCTGATGACTTTCAAGCAAGCTGTCAAGACAATCGCCCGGCGCTATGGCATGCACGCGACCTTCATGCCCAAACCAATCGCCAAAGTCAGCGGATCGGGCTTGCACACGAATATGTCTCTATTCCAGGACGGCGTCAATGTGCTCCATGACCCTGCAGATCCAGAAGGTTTGTCCAAGATCGCACGCTATTTCATCGGTGGCATCCTGGAGCACATGCGCGGCATCACAGCGATTGCCAATCCACTGGTCAACTCCTATAAGCGCTTTGTACCCGGCTTTGAAGCACCCTGCAACATCTCCTGGTCCTTGCACAACAGAAGCCCGCTGATCCGTATCCCGGCGATCCGCGGAGAAAACACCCGCATCGAACTCAGAAGTCCCGACCCGGCCAGTAATCCGTACCTGCTGTTTGCCGCCTGCCTGGCCGCTGGTCTCGATGGCATCCGCCGCCAGCTCGACCCGGGCCCCTCGCTCAACACCAATTTTTACGCCATGAATGCCGAAGAGCGCGCAGCCCGCAAAATCAAAGACCTGCCCATGAGTCTGCAGGAAGCTCTCGACGAGCTGGAAAAAGATGCACTGATGCATGAGGTCCTGGGCGAACATGTGATGGAAAAATACATCGCATCCAAGCGCAAGGAATGGGGCGATTATCGCAAAGTGGTCACCCAGTGGGAAATTGACCAGTACCTGCGCCAGTATTGATCCTTTGTAAACCGTGTCCCTGAACCAGCGATCAGACTGATTTTCCAGCAGAAAGGGGGTGCCGCTTCGTGCGCAGTGTGATCATTGCCCATCCCGACCATGACATGGCCGGCAAATTGCATCAATTGCTGCGCAGCCGCGGTCTCCCTGTCCTTGGCGTGGCCACCCATGGAGCCCAGATCCTGCAGCAGGCAGCCCAGTGTGACGAGGGTGGCGTTGTCATTTGCCCATTCAGGCTCCATGACATGTCAGCCAATGAAATCCGCCGCCTGCTGGACCCAGCCAGCGACCTGCTGGTCCTGGTGAATGCCAGCCAGATCAGCCAAGTATATGGCGCAGGGATCTACACCCTGGTCCAGCCGTTTTCCGGTCAGGATATCCTCGATGCCGCCAGTGGTCTGCTCGAGCATCAGCCCCCGCAGAGCTTGCAGCAACCTACTGAGGAGCTGCGTTACGGCCAGCCCCAGATCAGCTCCCCTGTCCAGGATAAAGTAACAGCGCACCGGAGCAGCGAGGAGCAGCAGATCCTGGAACGCGCCAAGGCGTTCCTGATGCAGCGCAAGCACATGACCGAGCCAGAAGCGCACCGGTTCCTGCAGAAGCGCAGCATGGAGTCTGGCATCCGGATTGTCGAACTAGCCAAACGCCTGTTACAATAGTTTTGCAAGTGACCCGATGAAAAGTTGCAAGGAGGCATCTTTGACACCATGATTGGAAAAAATATCCTCGTCTTCACCAAAATGCACGGTGCAGGCAATGACTATATCTACATCAATGCCATCGCCCAGCCGGTCGCTGATCCGGAAAACCTGGCCGTCCGCCTGTCGGACCGCCATTTCGGCATCGGTGGTGATGGTATCGTCCTGATCAAGCCCTCCCGGACCGCCGACTTTTTCATGGACATGTACAACGCTGATGGCTCACGCGGCAAAATGTGTGGCAATGCCATCCGCTGTGTGGCCAAATACGTCCATGACCGACGTCTCACCGACAAGACCATCCTGGAGATCGAAACCCTCAGCGGTATCAAGACGCTGGTCCTTCACCTCGACGACAACCGCCAGGTGGCAACCGTCACGGTCAACATGGGCGCACCGATTTTCACACCGGACCAGATCCCGGTTCGGTTTGATGGAGAAAAAATGATCGAAGCACCGGTTGACGTGGATGGACAGACTTACAATCTCACCTCGGTCTCCATGGGTAACCCCCATACGGTTATCTTCACGACCGGTGTCAAAAACCTCGACCTCGCCCGCATCGGACCTTCGTTCGAACATCTGCCGATTTTCCCGGACCGCGTCAATACGGAATTTTGCGAAGTCATCGACCGCCAGACGCTGCGCATGCGCGTCTGGGAGCGCGGCTCCGGCGAAACCCTTGCTTGTGGCACCGGGGCCTGTGCGACCCTCGCCGCAGCCGTTGTTACCGGACGATCTGACCGCAAGGCCAGGCTTGAGCTGACCGGCGGTACCCTGGACATCGAATGGGACGAGGTGAGCAATGACATCTTCATGACCGGTCCGGCCGAATTCGTTTTCGACGGCACGGTCAACCTGTAATACAGAAATACCAGTCAAGGAGCATCTCATGGCCAGAATTAACGAAAACTACACCCGCTTGCCCGGCAGCTACCTGTTCTCCGACATCGCCAAGCGCGTCAGTGCGTTCACCACTGCCAATCCGGACCGTTCGATCATCCGTTTGGGCATTGGCGATGTGACCAGGCCTCTGGCGCCCAGCGTCATCTCCGCCCTGCACCAGGCCGTCGCTGAACAAGCGGAATCCGCAACCTTCCGCGGCTATGGTCCGGAGCTTGGCTATGATTTCCTGCGGCAGAAAATCGCCGACGTCCATTATGGCCGCCTCGGGGTGAAGATCGAGACGGATGAGATTTTCGTCTCTGACGGCGCCAAAAGCGACACCGGCAACATCGGTGACATTTTCGCCGCCGACAGCACGGTTGCCGTCTGTGACCCGGTCTATCCGGTCTATGTTGACACCAATGCCATGGCTGGCCGCGCCGGGCACTACCAGAGCAGCGGCCACTGGGACCGGATCCTCTATCTGCCCTGCACCCAGGAAAACGGCTTCATCCCGGAAATCCCCGGTCCACAGGTGCCTGCCCCCGAGCTGATCTATCTTTGCTTCCCCAATAATCCGACCGGTTCAACGATCAGTGCGATCGACCTTAGGGACTGGGTCGACTATGCCCGTCGCAATGGCAGCGTGATTTTCTACGATGCGGCATACGAAGCCTTTATCACCGAAGATCTGCCCCACAGCATCTATGAAATCGAAGGCGCTCGTGAATGCGCGATCGAATTCTGTAGCTTCTCCAAAACCGCCGGATTCACCGGGATCCGTCTCGGTTTCACCGTCGTACCCAAGGAATTGCGCATCGGAGGCGTTGCCCTCAACAGTCTGTGGGCCCGGCGCCAGTCGACCAAATTCAACGGTGCCAGCTACCTGACTCAGCGCGCCGGTGAAGCGGTCTATAGCGAACAGGGTCAGAAAGAGATCCGTGAGACCATTGCTTACTACCAGGACAATGCCCGCGTCATCCGCGAAGGCCTGCTCGCGATGGGCTGGTCGGTCTTTGGTGGCAAAAATGCCCCCTACATCTGGCTCAAGACCCCGCAAAACCTCTCATCCTGGGAGTTTTTTGATCTGCTCCTCAACAAAGCCGGCGTCGTTGGCACCCCAGGCAGCGGCTTCGGTCCTGCCGGTGAAGGCTATTTCCGCCTGACCGCCTTCGGCTCTACGGAGAACACCGCCGCCGCGATCGAACGAATCCGGACTTTGTTCTGATCCAGCAGTATAATGAAATCAGGATTGCCGAACTTTTTTAAGTAGCAGCTGCCCGGCAGCTAAGGCAGGGGAGGTCCGAAAATGAATCTCGCTTCTTATATTGATCACACCGTCCTCAAATCCGATGCCACCCAGGACATGGTCAGGAAACTCTGTGCCGAAGCCCGTGAATATGGTTTTGCCTCGGTCTGTGTCAATTCCTGCCACACCCGGCTCGTCGCCGAAGCCTTGGCTGGCAGCGATGTGCTGACCTGCGTTGTGGTCGGCTTTCCTCTCGGCGCGATGTCAACCGCCGCCAAAGTGTTTGAAACCCAGCAAGCAGTGCGGGATGGTGCCCAGGAGATCGATATGGTGATCAATGTCGGTGCCATCAAGGACGGACGGTGGGAATTTGTCCAGGATGACATCTATGCTGTCGTCGAGGCGGCCCGGCCTGCTAAGGTCAAAGTCATCCTGGAAACGTGCCTGCTGACCGATGATGAGAAACTGCGCGCCTGCGAGGTCAGCGTGGCAGCAGGGGCAGCATTTGTCAAAACCTCGACTGGATTTTCCACCGGCGGAGCCACGATCGCTGACGTAGCCCTGATGAACTCAGCCGTCGCTGGCCAGGCCCTGGTCAAGGCGTCCGGAGGCATTCGCGATGCTGCCACGGTCCGGGCGATGATTGATGCTGGAGCTGACCGGATCGGGACGAGCAACGGCGTCGCGATTATCAAAGGCTGAATTGACACTTTTTGCTGCCCCGTACTATAATGTGCGGGGCAAGACGTCCCTCGACACAATTTGGGACGTCTTTTGCATTTTTTTGTGAGATTTCCGAGGAGGACTGTATCATGGTCAAAGCGATAGTAGGCGGCAACTGGGGCGACGAAGGCAAGGGCAAAATCACCGACATGTTTGCCGGCGACGCAGACGTCGTCATTCGCTACCAGGGCGGTGCCAATGCCGGGCACACAATCATCAACCACTATGGCAAATTTGCCTTGCACCTGTTGCCGTCTGGCGTGTTCAATACCCACACCGTTAACATCATTGCCAATGGCGTGGCCCTGAACATCCCTTCCCTGCTGAAGGAAATCAAGCACGTTCGTGAAGGCGGCGTCCCGGGTCCGAACCTTTTGATCTCGGATCGCTGCCAGATCGTCATGCCCTACCACATCCTGCTCGACCAATACGAAGAGGAACGCCTCAGCGATCGCCAGTTTGGCTCGACGAAGTCCGGTATCGCCCCGTTCTATTCGGACAAATATGCCAAGATCGGTTTCCAGGTCAGCGAACTCTATGACGAGGCCTACCTGCGTGACAAGCTCGAGCAGGTCCTGACCGTCAAGAACCTCCTGTTCAAACATCTCTACAACAAATCCGAGCTTTCGGTTGACGAGCTGTTCGCCCAGATGATCGAATGGCGCAATGCCATAGACCCTTATGTCACCGATACCGTCGAATACCTGCAGAAGGCACTCGCCGACGGCAAGAAGATCCTGCTTGAAGGCCAGCTCGGCGCGCTCAAGGACCCGGACTTCGGCATCTACCCGATGACGACCTCCTCCTCGACGCTGGCTGGCTACGGTGCCGTCGGCGCCGGGATCCCGCCCTACGAAATCAAGGAAATCGTCGTCGTCACCAAGGCCTATTCCAGTGCCGTTGGTGCCGGTGCCTTTGTCAGCGAAATATTTGGCGATGAGGCTCACGAGATGCGCCAGCGCGGCGGCGACGCCGGCGAATATGGCGCCACGACCGGTCGTCCGCGCCGCATGGGCTGGTTCGACTGTGTTGCTACCCGCTACGGCTGCCAGGTCCAGGGTGCAACGGCCGTCGCCTTCACCGCGATTGACTGCCTCTCCTACCTCGACGAGATCCCAGTCTGTGTTGGCTATGAAATCGACGGCGTCGTGACCCAGGCCTTCCCCGCCACCACCAAGTTGCACCGTGCCAAACCAGTCCTGAAAACGCTCAAGGGCTGGAAAGTGCCGATTCGCGGCATCACCGAGTTCGACCAACTGCCCCAGGAAGCCCAGGACTATGTCCTGTTCATCGAAAAGGAACTCGGCTTCCCGATCAAATACGTCTCCAATGGCCCGCGCCGCGAAGAGATCATCTACCGCTAAGGAGCACCCATGCAACATCAAGCCATCCTCGTCCTTGATTTCGGCGGCCAGTACAACCAGTTGATTGCCCGCCGCGTGCGCGAAAACAACGTCTACTGCGAAGTCCTGCCCTACAGTGTCTCGATGGATCGCATCCGGTCCGGCAATTATAAAGGCATCATCTTCACGGGTGGTCCCAGCAGCGTCAAGGCCGAAAATGCCCCGCGCTGCAACCCGGAAGTCTTCGAGCTCGGCGTGCCGGTGCTCGGTATCTGCTATGGCGCCCAGCTGATGGCCCAGATGCTCGGCGGCCAGGTCGTCACCCCCGACCACCGCGAATACGGCAAGCGGGATCTCATCCTGACCAACACCGACAGCCTGCTGTTCAAGGATGTCCCCAGCGAGACGTCCTGCTGGATGAGCCACACCGACCACATTGAGACCATGCCGGCTGGGTTTGCCCGCATCGCGGAGACTGAGACCTGCCCGGTCGCAGCCATGGAAGACACCGCCCGCAATTACTTCGCCGTCCAGTTCCATCCAGAGGTCCTCCATACCCCGGAGGGCGGCCGGATGCTGCACAATTTCCTCTATACGGTCTGCGGCTGCGCCGGCGACTGGCAGATGTCGACCTTCGTCCAGGATTCCATCGCGAAAATCAAGGCCCAGATCGGCGACCGCAAGGTCCTCTGCGCCCTGTCCGGTGGCGTCGATTCATCCGTTGCCGCGGTCATGATCCACAAAGCCGTCGGCCATAACCTGACCTGCGTCTTCGTCGACCATGGCCTGCTCAGAAAAGATGAAGGCGACAGCGTCGAACAGATCTTCACCCAGCAATTCGACATGAACCTGATCCGCGTCAATGCCCAGGACCGTTTTCTCGGAAAGCTCGCCGGTGTTTCCGATCCAGAACGCAAGCGCAAAATCATTGGCGAAGAATTCATCCGTGTCTTTGAAGAAGAAGGAAAAAAAATCGGCAAAGTCGATTTCCTGGTCCAGGGCACGATCTACCCGGACGTCATCGAAAGTGGCGCCGGCGACGCCGCCGTGATCAAGAGCCACCACAATGTCGGTGGTCTGCCGGATGTCATCTCCTTCGAAGCCCTGATCGAACCGCTGCGCGACCTGTTCAAGGATGAGGTCAGAAAAGCCGGCCTCGAGCTCGGCATCCCAGCCGACCTCGTCTGGCGCCAGCCCTTCCCCGGCCCGGGACTGGCTATCCGCATCATGGGCGAGATCACCCCGGACAAAGTCGAAATCCTCCAGGAAGCCGATGCGATTTTCCGCGAAGAGATCGCCAAAGCCGGCCTCGACCGCGACGTGCACCAGTACTTCGCCGTCCTGACCAACATCCGCTCCGTCGGCGTCATGGGCGATGAACGCACCTACGACTACACCCTCGCCCTCCGCGGCGTCACCACCACCGACTTCATGACCGCCGACTGGTACCGCATCCCCTACGATGTCCTCGACCACATCTCCCGGCGCATCGTCAACGAAGTCCGCCACATCAACCGCATCGTTTACGACGTCACCAGCAAACCCCCAGCCACCATCGAGTGGGAATAGAATAATATGGATACGTGGTGCCAAAAAACCCAGTAAAATCAAGGGTTTCCGGCATCGGTGGAATCCGGCAAACTGTTTTTGCAACACTTTTGCAACACGTTGCTTTGAAAAAACTCTGAAACGGCAAAAGATGTAGTTGCGTGTGGCTTGCAGTTTGTGACTATACCACCTTTATATTACTGACTAAGAGTCAGTCTACTTTCTCAAAGTAGGCTGGCTCTTTTTTGTCGCCAGAAAAAATTATTGAGGACGAACCCTACAAATCGGCCGGATTATTCCCATTACCTTTTGAAGGGGTTCTCCTCCCGACAAGGAGCGCCACTTCGCGCTGCTTGAAAACTGAATATACAGATCATCAGGTACGTTAATCAGACTGATGAGCCATACGGCATGTACGCTTAGCTCTTTGAGAGTCGCGAGAATCCAGTGCCGCAATGGAGAGACTGCTACTCTCCCAGGCGATGACAGGTCTGACGATAATGATACTTCTCTACGGAGCTGGCGGAGAACCCGGCAGAGGTGAGACTCCTATGAGGCCGTGAAGCACACGGTCGCCTGATGATTTCCCTAAGCTACATTGCTTATTCCGCAGGGGCTGTTGAGAACAAATACTGCGGTCCTTACATGCCGGAGTTGTCCGGCTAAATAAGGAAAGGAGGAATCCCCATGGACAACTGTCATGTGATTGCCATCACGAACCAGAAAGGCGGGGTCGGAAAGACAACTACTGCCCTCAATCTCGGTGTGGGCCTCGCAAACGAAGGATACAGAGTCCTGCTTATTGACGCGGATCCTCAGGGCAGCCTGACTGTCAGCCTCGGAATCAAGAATCCCGACGAACTGGACATTTCGCTTGCCACTGTAATGGATGCTGTGATCAACGAGAAGGAACTGCCTGAAGACGCAGGCATTCTGCACCATGATGAGGGAGTCGATTTACTTCCTTCTAATATTGAACTGTCGGGTATGGAAACCGGGCTGTTCAATATCATGAGCCGTGAGTATGTACTGAAAGGCTATATCGAAACGGTCAGAAAGAACTACGACTATATCCTTATAGACTGCATGCCTTCTTTGGGAATGATGACGATCAACGCGCTTGTCGCAGCAGACAGCGTGATTATTCCATCGCAGCCGAGTTTTCTGTCCACGAAGGGCCTGAATCTGCTGCTTCACTCAGTATCTAAAGTGAAGCGTTCTATCAATCCGGGTCTGAAGATAGACGGCATTCTTCTGACGATGGTGGACAGCCGCACAAACAACGCCAGGGACATTATCGAAGCACTCCGGACCGGTATCGGTCAGAATATCAGAGTCTTTGAGACTGAGATCCCGCATTCGGTACGTGCGGCAGAATGCAGTCTTACCGGTGAGAGCATCTTCTCCCACGACAGGAACGGTAAGGTTGCGGCAGCTTATGAGGCATTGACGAAGGAGGTGGAAGACATTGAAAGAGCGGCCAAAAATCGATCTGGGCATGACTGGGTACGATGAGCTTTTCATGAACGATCAGGAGCGTGCCGAAAACAGGCTCCCGAAGATCTATGATATCCCGCTCTCCGAGATCGACGACTTCCCGGATCATCCCTTCAAGGTGAAGGACGATGAAGACATGCTTCAGCTGGTTGAAAGTGTACGGGAACGCGGTATCATCACGCCCATTACCCTTCGAAGGAAGGAAGACGGAAGATATGAGATTGTTTCCGGGCACAGACGCAGGAGAGCCTGTGAGATCGCGGGTCTTGAGACGATCCCGGCAGAGATCAAGGAACTGTCGAGAGATGAAGCCATTATTCTTATGGTAGAGTCCAATCTTCAGCGCTCCGTGATACTGCCCAGCGAGAAGGCATTCTCGTACAAAATGAGGCTTGAGGCAATGAACCGTCAGGGCCAGAGGACCGATTTGACTTTTTCTCCAGTGGATAAAAAGTTGCATTCCGGACAGGAACTTGCAAACAATTCTGGTGAGAGTCAAGCTCAGATTTACCGCTATATCCGCCTCACAGAGCTTGTTCCGGAACTGCTTCAGCTTGTGGATGACGGGAAAATTGCTCTGCGCCCGGCTGTAGAACTGTCCTATCTGAACGACATTGAGCAGCAGGATCT
>CAZGSR010000032.1:0-32105 GCA_964528645.1 uncultured Mageeibacillus sp.
AGCGTCTACGCTACTTTTTTCTCATTTAGTACTTGACTTCATATAGTCAGTCTTTATTGTTCCAGGGTCAGCCTGGCTTCTGGCTTGTCCGGTGCAGCCGGATGGCAGGTCGGTATTCCCAGTTTTTCCAATGCTGCCTGGGCATAGGGATGGGACGGCTTGTTTTCGCGCTCGAGGAACGCTTCGACTTCAACCAGGCACAAGCGCATGGCTTGGACCAGATTGGTTTCAGCTGCTTCGCGGATGGCCTCAAGATTGTGGTATGTCCGTGCCGGTTCGACCTTGTCTGCGACATATATCAGCAGATCCAGGTCCGACATGTCACCATTACCCGTGGTATGGTAATGGATGGCCCTCAGGATTTCAGGATCTTCGATGCCAAACTGGTGGCGGGCCAGCCAGGCACCGGCCGGTCCATGGGCCAGGGCTGGCTCTAATAATTCCGGGTCTCCGGCCAGTCGGGCATAGTGCAGCACCGTGTGAGCCTCGAGGCACTTGGCACAATCATGCATCAGGCCGGCAATGCCAGCTTTTTCGACCGACACACCATGCTTGTTGGCCAGATGCATGGCGTAGCGCATGACATTGAGCGAATGGAGCAGCCTCTTGTGGTTGAGCAAAGGTCTGACCTGGCATTCATAATCCGCCAGTTGATGCCAGACTGCAGGATCAACCCGGGCCAATTCTTCATCATAGCCGTACAAGTCATGTCGTGTGATCAAAGCGGCAACGCGTTCCGGAATCTTTCCCGTGTCAAGGTCTCCCCGGACTGCGGCTTCCCGGACTTCGGTCGCTGAAAGCTCAAGCATGGGAGCTGTGAGAAAATCGATCCGGGCTGAAAAGTCCCGGCGCAGCTGTTCGGCCTGTTCTATTGCAGCCTGCTGGCCGATGCCACCGCGATGGGCGATCAACACATCGGCCGAGCTTAGAATGATCTCAGGCAAACGCCACGTTGGCAAGTCAAACAAGACATCCGAGCCATAAACAAGGACAATTTGATCTTCAGGCGCCATTTGCCCGCGCAACAAAGCCAGTGTGTCTACGGTATAAGAACGGCCCGGTCGCCTGATCTCCAGATCAGACACCTCGACCTGGGAGAGGTCAGAGACACCGCGCAGAGCCATTTCAAAACGATAGCCAGCAGCGGAGACTTTCACTTTCGTTTTGTGTGGCTGCTGTCCGGCCACCATCAAAACCACCCGGTCGACCTGGCCAGATGTCAAGACTGCTTCGACCAGCCTGCGATGACCGTTGTGGAAGGGATCAAATGTCCCTCCGATCAAGCCGATTCTGGTCACGTGCGGCCAATGTCCCTGCGATAATGGACCTTGTCGAAATGGATCCTGGCGACATCCTGGTACGCCTGGCTGATGGCACCCTCGAGTGTGTCAGACACAGCAGTCACACCCAGGACGCGGCCACCGGCAGTCACGATGGTTGCACCATCCTGCCGAGTTCCAGCATGGAAAACGAGACTTTCCGTGACCGAATCCAGCCCGGAAATCGGATACCCCGTTTCATAGGCACCCGGATATCCACCCGAAGCCAGAACGACACAACACGCGTTGCGATCCTGCCAGCGGATATCGATCTGGTCGAGACGCCCGTCCAACACGGCAAGACAGATGTCTACCAGGTCGGTTTCCAGAAGTGGCAGCACGACTTGTGCTTCCGGATCACCAAAGCGGGCATTGTACTCGATCACTTTCGGCCCTGATGGCGTCAGCATGAGGCCGAAGTAGATGACTCCCTTGAATGGGCAGCCTTCAGCAGCCATGGCATCAATCGTGGGCTGGAAAATGGTTGTCAGCATCTGCTCCTGGTCTTGTGCCGAGAGGCGAGCACCTGGTGCTATTGTCCCCATCCCACCGGTATTGGGACCCTGGTCATGGTCAAAGGCGCGCTTGTGGTCCCGGGAAGACACCATCGGCACAACCGTTTGACCGTCGGCGAAAGCCAGGACTGTCAATTCCGGGCCGGTCAGGAAGGACTCGATGACCACACGGCTGCCCGCCTGGCCAAACGCATTCCCCTCCAGCATGTCACGCACGGCCTGTTCGGCCTCCAGCTGCGTCTGGGCGATGATGACGCCCTTGCCCAGGGCAAGTCCATCAGCCTTGATGACAATGGGCAGGTCGCAGCTATTGAGGTGGGCCAATGCCGGTTCGACAGAATCGAACACAGCATAGTCAGCCGTCGGGATCTGATAGCGGCGCATCAGGTCCTTGGCGAAAGACTTGCTGGCTTCGATCCGTGCCGCCGCCCGGGAAGGTCCAAACGCCCGGATACCAGCCTGTTGCAAGGCATCGACCATGCCCAGTGCCAGCGGATCATCCGGTGCGACAAAGACCAGGTCGATGGCCTCTGTTACGGCAAACCGGACCATTGCGTCCAAGTCAGTCGCCTTGATCGGGACACAGGTGGCAATCTGGGCAATCCCGGCGTTGCCGGGGGCGCAATAGAGGGTATCCACCTGCGGGCTCTGGCTGAATTTCCAGGCGATGGCATGTTCGCGTCCGCCACCGCCGACGATCAGTAATTTCATGGCAAAAAGGATGCTCCTTGTTGGTGGTAGGGATTCAAGTGAATCCGTCCGGTCCAGTTTCGTTATTTAATGGCGGAAATGGCGCATGCCGGTGAAGGCCATTGGGATTTTGGCCTGGTTGCAGGCCTCGATCGACTCCTGGTCACGCATCGATCCGCCAGGCTGGATGATGGCTGCAATGCCTGCAGCGGCTGCGGCCTGGACTGTATCGGCAAAGGGGAAGAAAGCATCCGAGCCGAGAATGGATCCTTTGGCTTTCTCCCCGGCATTGGCAATGGCAATCCCGGCCGATGTGATCCGGTTGGGTTGACCTGGCCCGATGCCGACTGTCTGACGATTCTTGACCAGGACGATCGCGTTGGATTTGACGTGCTTGACCACTTTCATGGCAAACACCAGATCCTCTTTGTCATCGTCCGATGGCTGTGCTTCGGTCACAACCGTATACCCTGCTTCAGGCAACACCTGGGTGTCCTGGTCCTGGACCAGCAGGCCGCCGTAAACATGCTTGATCATCTGTTCGCCTGCTGCGATCGGTTCTGCCACGGCCGGCAATTTCAAGAGGCGCAGGTTTTTCTTTTTCTGGAGAATCTCCAGGGCATCGGCTGCATAGTCCGGAGCCACGATGACCTCGAGGAAGATCTCTTTCATCTGGTCGGCCACATCTGCAGTGACGGTCCGGTTCAAGGCTACGATCCCACCGAAAATGGAAACTGTATCCGCTTCGTAGGCTTTCGTCCAGGCTTCCAGCAAGGTATCCGCACTGCCAACACCGCAAGGGTTGGCATGCTTGATGGCAACAACGGTCGGTTCGGAGAATTCCTTGAGCAGGGCGATGGCCGCATCGGTATCGGCAATGTTGTTGTACGACAATTCCTTGCCACCCAGTTGCTCAGCTTCAGTCAGGGATCCCGCCTTGGGCAGGGCTTCGCGATAGAAAGAGGCACTCTGATGCGGGTTCTCACCATAGCGCAGGCTGCTCACCCGCTCATACGTCAAGGTCAGCTGCTCGGGCAAACCAGACAAGGCCTTGTCACTAGCGCTCTGGAAATACTGGGCGATCAGGGCGTCGTAAGCAGCTGTATGCTCGAAGACTTTACGGGCCAGTCCAAAACGCGTTTCCAGCGTTGTGCTGCCAGTGGATTCGAGTTCCCCGAGTACTTTGGCATAATCAGCTGGATCGACCAGGACCGTGACGTCATGGTGATTCTTGGCAGCAGCACGCAACATGCTCGGGCCGCCAATGTCGATGTTTTCGATGCATTCTTCCGGAGTGGCACCGGGTTTCATCACCGTCTGTTTGAAGGGATAGAGATTGATGATGACCAGGTCAATTGGTTCAATGCCAAGCCTGGCAATGGTTTCCATATGCTCGGCATTATCGCGGATGGCCAGGATACCGCCATGGATTTTGGGATGCAAGGTCTTGACACGTCCATCGAGACATTCGGGAAAACCAGTCACATCGGACACGTTAGTGACTGGGATGCCAGCCCTGACCAATGCAGTGGCTGTCCCGCCGGTAGAAAGCAGTTCAATACCAAGCTGGTTCAGTCTGGTGGCCAGTTCAATCAGGCCGGTTTTGTCTGAGACACTGAGCAGGGCGCGTTTCATCATTTTAGTAACCTCCAAATGCATGAACGTAAATGTGGATTGTTTCCTAGGACTGGATGGGGGTAATCTGGGTACGGCGGCCTGTGATCAGGACGCGGCCAGATGCAATCAGGGCGATGGCCTGGGGTAAGATCACTTGTTCCGCCTCGATCATGATCCGCTGCTGCAAATCCTCTGGTGTATCTCCCTCCAGGATGTCAACCGCTTTTTGCAGCAGGATGGGGCCTTCGTCATACTGTTCGTCCACAAAATGGACGGTGGCTCCAGACACTTTGACCCCATAAGCCAGGGCCGCCTGGTGTGGTTTGATGCCATACAGGCCAGGACCACAGAAAGCCGGGATCAGGGATGGATGGATGTTGATGATTCTGTTACGGTAAGCAGCCACGACACCCGGACCAAGCAAGCTCAGAAATCCTGCCAGGACGACCAGGTCAATCGCATAAGGCTGCAAAGCAGCAAGAATGGCCTGATCATAGGCGTCCAGATCCGGATAATCCTTGCGCGAGATCACGAGACAAGGGATTTTGGCACGTTCCGCCCGGATTTGGGCATAGGTGCCTGGCTTGGAGGCCAGCACACAAGAGATGGAAACACCCGGGAGATGACCAGCAGCAATCTGGTCCAGGATGGCCTGCAGATTCGTACCGCCGCCAGAAACAAAAATGGCCAGTTTAAACATCTGTGCGCTTACCTTGCTTCCTGCCGGCCAAAAAACCAATCTGCTTCAATGTGCCGGATGCTGGCAGCTATGGCATCTGAAGGGGCAACCGGATAATGCCCTGTAAAACAGGCTGAGCAGCTGGTGCCTGGATCGCCACAGGCGACCTGAAGGCCCGAAAGGCTCAAAAATTGCAGGCTATCTGCTCCGATGTGCTCTGTCAGTTGCTCCAGGTTCATTTCACAGGCGGACAGGTCATGCTGTCCAGGTGTATCAATCCCATAAAGGCAGGGATATTGCAGGGGTGGTGAGGCGACACGCATGTGGACAGCCCGGGCTCCGGCCTGGCGCAGCAGGCTGATCACCCGGCGTGTCGTGGTCCCGCGGACAATCGAGTCATCGACCAGAACAATGGACTTGCCCTGGACCGCGTCCACCAGGGCGGTGAATTTCAAATCAACCAGCCACTCCCGCTTCATCTGGTCCGCGTGCAGGAACGTGCGGCCCACATAGCGGTTTTTCAGCAAACCGCTGCCGTGCTGGATGTCCAGGGCTTCTGCGTATCCTATCGAGGCGGCCAGTCCTGAATCAGGTGCACCAATGACCAGGTCTGCCGGACAGGGCTGCTCAAGTGCCAGCTGGCGGCCAGCGGCAGTGCGCGCAGCAAAGACATTCGTCCCGTCCAGAATGCTGTCCGGGCGGGCAAAGTAGACATATTCAAACAGGCAGGAGTGTCGGCTGGATGGTGCATCAGGCAATCGGGAGGTGACACCTGCTGCTGTCAGGCTGATGATCTCTCCCGGCTGGACATCCCTCAGGAATTGTCCACCAGTTGCATCGATCGCACAGCTTTCCGAAGCAAGCATGAAAATGCCATCCCGCTCGCCGAGAGCCAATGGCCTGATTCCATGCGGATCCCTGACGCCAACCACCCGGTCAGCGGTCATCAGGACCAGGGCGTATGCACCTTGAAGTTCGGATTGCATGGCCAAAAGCGACGCTTCCAAGTTGTCTTCCAGGACCTGGTGTCGTGCCAGGAGCGCAAGGATGATTTCGGAATCAGCCCGCGACTGGAAAATGGCCCCCTGTTCCTGCAGCTGGCTGCGCAACTGGGCGGCATTCGTCAAGGCGCCATTGAAGGCCAGGGCGATCTGTCCCCGGCGCGACTTGATCAGCATGGGCTGGGCGGCTTCCAGGCTCTGGTCTAAGGGCGAGGGATATCGAACATGACCGATGCTGGCGTGTCCCTTCAAGACCTGGATGGCCATTTCGTCAAATCCTTCAGTCACCAGGCCGCGCCGGCGCTGGCAGATCAATGTGCCAGACTGGTTGACGGCAATCCCGGAACTGTCTTCACCGCGATGCTGGAGGCTGAATAAGCCAAGGAATGCCAGGCGGGAGGCATCCTGGATCGTGCCGGCAGGATCGTAAACAGCAAATACGCCGCATTCATCATGTATCATGTTCGATCTCCAAACGATGTCACAGGCTTTTTAGTTTCTCCTGGAGGCGCTGGTTGCGTTTGTCAACCGCATCAGCCAGTCCAGATTTGTGGGTAGCCAGCTTGGCGGCCAGTTCAGGCTCACCGAGGCTGAGCATCTGGACGGCCAGAATGGCTGCGTTGGCTGCGCCATCGATGGCAACCGTTGCCACAGGAATGCCGCTAGGCATCTGGACAATGGCATACAGGGCATCCAGTCCATTTAAGGCACCACCATGGATGGGGACTCCGATCACAGGTAAGATCGTCATGGCAGCCAAGACGCCAGGCAAATGAGCGGCCAGCCCAGCAGCTGCAATGATGACACCGTAGCCTTCGTCCGCTGCGGATTTGGCTAGTTCAGCAGCCCTGTCCGGGGTGCGGTGGGCAGAACACACTGTGGCATCAAAGGTCACGCCGAAATCACGCAAGGTTTTGAAACAGGCCTCCATGACGGGGTAATCCGAATCAGATCCCATGACCACAAGCACTTTTCTGGGCATTTCGTATCCTCCACTCTATCAGGCAAATCGAGATGCATCGGGTGTAATCGTGCGATAAATCGCTTCAAGTTTAACAAGGGGTCTATAGGTTCGTCAAACCAGTCCGTCCATGGTCTTCCTGATCCGGTGATTGGCCTCATCCAGGCTGATCTGATGATGACGGGCCAATTCCGCCACATCCTCATATTCCGGGTAGGACCGGCAGATATCCTGCCACTGGACGGACTTGATCCGGACGGACTGTCCCATTACTGTCACTGTCGAAAAGGTCCGGGTCATGACATGGCGGTCAATCCACTCGCGCCGGATACCGATTGTGCCAGCGTGGGTGAACAAGAGGCGAACGGCATCCTTTTCCAGCTGGGGAGATATGACGACGGTCAGCAAGTGCCCCGGTCGATTCTTTTTCATCTGGAGCGGACTGAACGCCACATCATATACGCCTCGATCGATTAAAAGATCGACCAGGAAGCCAAGCTGCTCAGCTGTTGAGTTGTCGACATGACAGGACAGCAGGACGACTCGATCCATTTCGTCAGGTTCAAAGGTCTGCACGAGCGATTCGCTGCCAGACCTGTCACGCTCCAGCCCTGAATAGACCTGGTCCCTGGAACGCTCCGGATCGATTGACCCGCCGAGGATGACCCGCAGGGCATTGAGACGGCCAATCTCCCTCTGGCCAAAACCGTAGCCGGTTGCCAGCCGTTTCATCTGGGGCATGGCTCCGTAAGAATCAGTCAGCGATTTGACCAGGGCAAATCCAGTCGGCGTGACCAGTTCGGTCTGGCAGGTTCCGGTCACATAAGGGATGTCTGTGTTTTCCAGCATTTTCATGACAGCAGGCACAGGAACCGGCATGGCCCCGTGCTGGCAGACAATGGTTCCGGAGCCATCATGGAGCGGGGATGAGACAATCTGGTCGATCTTAAGGTAATCAAGCGCGATTGCAGCCCCGACGATGTCGACAATGGAATCGATCGCCCCCACTTCGTGGAAATGGACCTGGTCAAGTGGCACCCCATGGACGGCTGCTTCAGCCTGGCCGATTTCGAGGAAAACCTTGAGGGCCAGCTGGCGTACCGTTTCTGGCAGCCGGGTTGTTTCAATCAGGTGACGGATGTCGCCATAGGTCCGGCCATGATGGTGATGGTCGTCGTGATTGTGATGATTGTGATCTTGGTGATGATCTTCATGATGATGGTCTGCATGATGATGGTCGTGATGGTGATCGTGATCATGGTGATGGTGATGGTGATGGTCGGTCAGGTGCACCTGGAAGGAGGTTCCCTGGATGCCGCTTTTACTTGTCTTTTCAGCATGGAGGTGGTATTCACTTGCAAGACCGAGCTCCTGTAAACCTGTTTCGATCACTGACAACGGGACACCGATATCGATCAATGCGCCGAGGAACATATCGCCGCTGATGCCGGAAAAACAGTCCAGGTAGAGGATTTTCTGATTCATGCGTTTTACTGCCTTTCTCGGTCTGATCGTGCCAAAGCGGCCTTGACCCGCTGTTCAATCTGGCGGCAAATGGTTGCAGCCATGAATCCCGCGCCAAATCCATTGCCAATATTGAGGACAGCAACCCCACTGGCACAGGAGTTGACCATGGCCAGCAAGGTCGTCACACCACCGAAATTCGCCCCGTAGCCAATACCAGACGGCACAGCCAGGACAGGTTTGTCGACCAGACCTCCCAGAACACTGACCAGTGCGCCTTCCATGCCCGCAACAGCGATGATGACATCGGCCTGGCGGATATCATCGATGACTGCCAGGAGGCGATGCAGGCCAGCAACACCAACATCGGAAAAGCGCCTGACGTGGCAGCCCAGGGCTTCAGCGGTCAATGCTGCTTCTTCTGCTACAGGCTGGTCCGCGGTTCCTGCAGAAACAACAGCGACATCTCCAAAAGGTTCGGCAGAAGTCCGGCGAACAGTGATCACCCGGGCCCGGGCAGAATAGACCGCATCAGGGGCAATGGCCTGAATGGCCTCAAAATGCTCCAGATCGGCTCGTGTCGCCAGAAGATTGTCACCGTGGTCGAGGATGCTGGCTGCAATCTGAGCTGACTGCTCGGGGGTCTTCCCTTCACAGAAAACGACTTCAGCAAATCCATTTCTGGATTTGCGCGAATGATCAACCTTGGCAAAGCCCAAGTCTTCAAATTGTTCCGTCATCATGGTGTCTCTTTCTGCTCGTTGGATTGTGCTGCCGGATTCATGCTGCCGCTGCGGTATCCCATCAGGTCCAGGGTGGCATAGGAAAACCCAGCTTCATTTAAACTATCACGCAAAAGCACAATCAAATCCGGTCCAATACCCTTTTCCAGTTCGGCAGGATCCAGTTCAACCCGGGCCAGACCGGCATGGTCACGCACGCGAACCTGAGCCAGACCCTTGTGGCGCAGCAAGCTCTCCGCCTTATCTATCCGGGCCATCGCAGCCATGGTGACAGGGGTATGGGTCGGAATCCGGGTGGCCAGGCAGGCCATGGCCGGCTTCTCGGCAAAATCCGGGCACACCTTTGCAGCCAGGGCGCGTACTTCTGCTTTGGAAAATCCTGCCTCGGCCAGGGGACTGACAACCTTCATTTCCTGCAGTGCCCGAAGTCCGGGCCTGTAGTCCTTGAGATCGTCGCGATTGGTACCGTCGCACAGGGTATTGAAGCCTGCCCCGCGGGCGAGGGCCAGCAGGGCGTCAAAAATGATTTTTTTACAATGGTAGCATCGGTCCGGCGGATTCGTGGCAAACGGTGGCAGGTCGAGAATGGATTCCGGCAGCCGGGCGACCAGGTGCTGGACACCGGCCAGACCAGCCAGCTGACTGGCGTCCGCCTGGTCATCCATTGGAACCATAGGGGCCAGTGCTGTCACAGCCAGGACCTGGTTCGGTCCCAGGATGTGGGCTGCGGCGACAAGCAACACCGTGCTGTCCACACCGCCAGAGCTGGCTACGGCTATTTTCCCCAGAGGTTTAATGATTTCGGCCAGGGCGGCAAGGAGTTCGTCTGGCTGTCTCAGGTTGCCAGTACTCATTTGACAGCTTTCTGGCCTGATAGATAGGCATTGATGAATCCATCCAGATTGCCATCCATGACACTATCGACATCCACCACTTCATAACCCGTGCGCAGGTCCTTGACCATGGTATAGGGACAAAAGACATAGGAACGGATCTGGCTGCCCCAGGCAATGGCCATCTGGTTGCCCTTGAGGTCTTCGATCCGGTCCATCTGGGCCGCCCGGGCCATGGCAAATAATTTCGCCTTCAGCATGCCCATCGCGGTTTCCCGGTTCTGGACCTGCGAACGCTCGGTCTGGCAGGAAACAACCACGCCAGTTGGCAGGTGCGTCAGGCGGATGGCTGATTCGGTCTTGTTGACATGCTGGCCGCCGGCACCGGACGAACGATAGGTATCCACCCGGAGATCTTCGGACCGGATGTCGATCTTGATCGAATCATCCAATTCTGGCATGACTTCGACGGAGGCAAAAGAGGTGTGGCGCCGACCAGAAGAGTCGAAAGGGGAAATCCGGACCAGGCGATGGACGCCCATCTCGGACTTCATATACCCGTAGGCGTTGTCACCAATCAGCATGAAGGATACGCTCTTCAGTCCGGCTTCGTCACCATCGAGGATATCCAGCAGCTTGATCTCGAAATCGTGCGCTTCAGCCCAGCGGGTGTACATGCGGTACAGCATCTCATTCCAGTCCTGGGCTTCCGTGCCCCCTGCCCCGGCGTGCAACGTGACGATCGCATTGCTGTCGTCATATTCGCCGGTGAACAAAGTTTCCAGGCGCATCTGCTCGAAATCGTCGCGCAGCTTTTTCAGGTTCTCGCCGATCTCAGCTGCAATCTCTGCGTCTTCGGCCTCTTCACCGAGTTCGCGCAACACTTCCAAGTCCTCGTATTCCTGTACCAGTGCTTGGAATCGATCAACCTTTTTCTGCAGGTGCTTGACTTTGGTCTGGATCTTCTGGGCGCGTTCGACATCCTCCCAGAAACCAGGCTCCTGGGCCCGGGCTTCCAGTTCGGCTATTTCATCACGGACGTGGTCAATGTGCAAGGCCAGCCGCAACTGGTCCAGCTTTTCCTCGTACTGGCCCAGTTCTTGACGGTACTGGTCGTATTCAATCATTTCGGGGAATTCCTTTCTACAAATCGTTTCAGGCGCACCATGGCTTCACGGATGTTTTCCAGAGAGGATGCATAACTGATGCGGACAAAGCCCTCGCCACATTCGCCAAAGGCATTGCCGGGGACGATGGCCACCTTTTCCTCCTGCAGGAAACGCTCGCAAAACTCGTTCGATGTCAGGCCTGTGTTGCGGATATCCGGGAAGACATAGAAGGCACCCAGAGGTTCAAAACAGCCAAGCCCCATCTCGCGACAGGCATGGACAACCAGGCGGCGGCGGCGATTGTATTCGTCACGCATCGGTGTGATGTGATCATGGCTGTGGCGCAGCGCTTCGATGGCAGCATCCTGGGCTGTCGTCGGCGAACTCATGATCACATACTGGTGGATCTTGTTCATCGCTGACAGGATAGCTTCCGGGCCACAGGCAAATCCGATGCGCCAGCCAGTCATGGCAAAGGCCTTGGAAAAGCCACCGATCAGGATTGTCCGTTCAGCCATGCCCTCCAGCTCGGCGATAGAGCAATGGCTGGCCGGGTCGTAAGTTAATTCGGCATAGAGTTCATCCGACAATACCATGACTGGCAAGTCCTGGATCACCGCGACCAGCGCCTGGAGTTGTTCGCGGCTCATGACCGCGCCCGTGGGGTTATTCGGATAGCCAATCATGATCAGTTTCGTCTTCGGAGACAGTGCAGCCTGCAGCTGGTCTGGTCCGAGGACAAAATTATCCTCAGCCCGGAGCGGGATGGTGACCGGCACGCCGCCGGCCATCAGGACACAGTTCTTGTAGGCCACAAAGCAAGGCTCGGGAATGATAACCTCATCGCCTGGATTAATAACCGCGCGGACCGCAATGTCGATGGCTTCGCTGCCTCCTACGGTGACAACAACCTCGGACTTGGGCGCATAGTGGAGATGGAAGCGGCGCTTCATGTAATGGCTGATGGCTTCACGCAACTCGATGAAGCCCTGGTTGGGTGAATAATGGGTGTTGCCAGTCTCCAGGGAATAGATGCCGGCTTCACGGATAGCCCACGGTGTGACAAAATCGGGTTCACCGATAGACAGGGAGATCACCTGTCCTTTCATCTCGTTGGCCAAGTCAAAGAACCGACGGATGGCCGAAGGCGGGATCGCCTTGACCTTGTCGGACAACAAGGATTCTACATTCATAAGACAACCGCCTCTCGGTTGTCCTCATCCTTGCTGTGGAATTCCGTGCCATTCATCTTGTACTTTTTCAAAATGAAATGGGTCTGGGTCGAAAGGACAGAATCCAGCGGTGCGATTTTGTCTGAGACAAACATGGCGACGTCTTTGAGGCTTTTGTCTTCGATAATGACCATCAAATCGAATCCACCCGACATCAGGTAGCAGGATTTGACCTGATCATGGCGGTAAATGCGCTGGGCGATGTGGTCAAAGCCCTGGCCACGTTGAGGGGTGACCCGGACCTCGATCAAGGCCGTGACAGGAGCAGAGGTGGTTTTTTCCCAGTTAATGATCGCATTGTAGCCCAGAATGGTTTTGCTGGTTTCCAGGTCAGCGATGGTTTTTTCAATTTCTGCGGCGGGTCGTCCTACCATGACGGCCAGTTCTGCTGCAGACAGCTTGGCATTGTTTTCCAGCAGACTGAGGATTTCTTCTTTCTTGTTCATGACGACCTCCATTTTTTAAGGTTAAACTTCGGCCAAAGGCTCAAAGTTGTGGCTTCGATGGTATCACAACCGGAACTTTCTTTACAAGATAAAGATAGAACATGCCCAAGAGACGGCCCTGGGCAAAGGTCTGGAGGACTACAAAAAACTGGGGAACCAGAATAGAAGTCAGAAGGGTCTGCGGGAGGAAGCCGAGAACCAGGCTCTCCGGCAGGGACAGCAGGACCGAGAGGAAAAACATTTGCAGCAGGATCATCATTTTGAATCCCCTGGTCAGCTGGATGGATGCCTGCAGGGCTTCAGTCAGCTTGCGGTTTTCGGACAAGAGCAGGACAGGCAGCATATAGAGATTGGTGACCAGGATCATGGCCGGAATCATGAACAGGAACGAGGACAAAATGACCGGAACCAGAAGCAGCAACAGTGTGATCAGGAGTGATGGCAGACCCTTGAACAGTCGAGCCAGTATGTCCTTCCCTGAGTATCCGGCTTGTTCACCAGCCATCTGGGTTGCATAAGCCACGGCAACCAGGAAATTGACCAGGCCCGTGACCGCAATCAGACCGATCGAGACCAGATTGCCACTGGTAAGCAGTGGCAGTGGTTTGCTGGGATCCTGCATGAATTGTTCAACGGCATAGAAAAATCCGGAAAAATCCATATCACCAATGGGCAGGACATAGGGAGCAATGTTGACCAGATAAACAAGGATAAAGGCAATTTGGACCAGCCGTTCCTGTTTGATCTTGTAGAATTTCAGGGCCTCAAGTGTCAGTATCAGATTCATGTCTTCTCCTTTGAAAAAAACCTTACGGACCCTGTTCGAGTCCGCAAGGCCACGCATGGTCGTTCAACTGCCAGGGATCCAGTCCAGCCGGCTACTGTTCGATTTCGTCGAGCACACCGCTGAAAATAGCCGTCTGGTTTTCCAGGATGTAATCCCGGATCCAGGCCAGGACAGCGGGATCATCAACCGGAAGGTCGGGTATTTCAGCTCTGATTTCAGTCATGTGTAATTCAAAAGTCCTGTCCGGGGCTGTCAGTTTCAGTGAATAGTCGAGTCCCGGATCAGCTGAAAGCAAAATGAAAAACGTATCCCCCAGGCTGCCCAAGGGCAGGCGATCGATGCTGGACAGGCCCAGTGTGGCCACGAGGTCAGTGCCGACACCCTCCTGCGACTGGAGATTCAGATGGCCGCCGGTCAGTTCGCACAGCTCCTTGAGCAGCGAAATGCCCAGTCCAACCGAACGAGTCGTCCTGGAGGTGACAAATGGGTCCTGCACCTTCGCCACCATGTCCGATGGCATGCCGCAGCCATTGTCACGGACAGACAGGACGAGCTGGTCTTCATGAGGTCTGGCTTCAATCTCAATCTCAATCGCAGTCGCCTGCGCTTTGACAGAATTCTGGACGATGTCCATCAGGTGCAGCGAAAGATCCCGCATAGCCTCTCCATTCAGCGTGAAACTGGACAATAGTATATCATTGCCTCGATTGGGGTCGCAAGGCAGCGAGCAGATGCAGCCTGGCCTCGGCCGGGCCAGACCAGGCCTTAATATCGATTGGCCAGCCGGGTTCATCAATCTGTGACAGATGATGGGCATCCGAATCCACGATGAACCGGTAACGCATGAGGTCTGGATGGTGCTGGAAAAACTGGTCCGGATCCGCTCTTTGGGATAATTCGATCCAGTCCGTGGGGAAATCCGGCGGCACGGCGCCAAGGCTGGTGAGCATGCTGTTTGCCTGCCGATCCAGATGGGCCGGAATGCAAACGCCCCCTCGCTCCAGGACAAGCCGGGCTATTTCGTCACAAGACAGCTGGCAGGCTTGCATCAGCAGTCGCGTTTCGTTGCCAGTCACTTCGTCGTCATCATTGAACAGAAGCTGCTCACCAAAAATGTCCGGCCGGTTTTTCAGCGGTAGCATCGATGCCTGGATCCGTGCCTCGAGATCCCTGGCAGCTGTCAGATCTGGGAACAGGCAAAGCATGTGGATTTCTTCGCTGGACTCGATCTCCATGCCGGGGACGACAACCGGTCCGTCATAAGCCTCGGCGATGGCCATCGCGGCCTCACAGTTGCCACACGTCTGATGATCTGTAATCGAAATGAAATCAAGTCCGGCCAGCTTGGCCAAGCCCACTATCAGGCCAGGCGACATGTCATCGTCTGAACACGGTGACAGGGCGGAGTGGATGTGGAGATCACAGCGGGCAATCACTGGGGCTGGTTCAGGAAAGCATGCAATCGCGAACTGGCCTCGTATGTCGAGGCTTGGGTGCCAAGGACAATCACGCCTTTGTCCTGGGCCCGGGCTGCCACATCAGGCGGTAGTTCCACCCCTTCCGTAAGCAAGACACAGGCGCAGTCTGTCAGCACTGCAACGGCGATGACATTGATGCTGTTCAGGATCGTCATCCAGACATCGGTCGGCTGGGCATGGGACATCACCCAGCTGAGCATGTCGCAGGCATATCCGCCGGCTACAGGTCGGCTGGCCAGGTTATCTCCGGTCAAAATCTGAGCGTCCAGGGCTTCTCGTACCTGATCAAGTGTGAACATCGCCCTGCTTCCCTCCTGCCGGCTTGGTGTGTTTGTTCATTTCGTATTCCAGTTCACTCATCTGGGCAGCCACATTGCGGATCCGTTCCTTGAGCTTGAAGATACAGTCTGATTCGACCGCCAGGCCACGCACGATGTCCTCTGCCAGAGCCGCACAATCAGGGGCACCACAAGCGCCACAATCCAAGCCAGGCAGTTGATGGGTGATTTTCTCCATCTGCTCGTATTTTTCCAGTGCTTTGAAAATATCCGGATCCAGGGTCAGGGCATTGTTCGCCAGAGGCATTTCGGGCCAGGCCTTGATCACATCGTGGTCTGGTTTGAAGACAGAATCCTGGTGGGTTTGCTCAAAGACGATCGCTTCCTGGATATAGCGGTTCATGCGCGACTTGGCTGAGAAGCGGTTGGCAACTGTCAGAGGACCGCCAATGCAGCCACCCATGCAGGAATTGGCTTCGATGAATTCGATATCGCGCAGCCGTTCGTTTTCGATTTCCTCAAGAATATCAATCACATTATGGATGCCATCGACGACCAGATACTTCTCTGTCTGCAGGCCCATGGCTTCACCCCCGCTGGCACCCCAGCCCACCCCGTTGGCATCAGCCAGGATTCGCTGCTCGAATTCCACCACCTGGTCCGGGTTCATTTTTTCCAGTTTGGCCAGGATCTGGGGGTAGACTTCGGCGATGGCCAGGACGCCATCCACTTGAGTGGGACGATTGCCGATCGGATTCGTTACAGCAGTCCGTTTGGCCGGGCAAGGGCTGATGAAAAAGATGCCGATTTCTTCAGACTTGAAGGTGGTCCGGGCCAGGGCATCGCGCCGGGCCAGCTCAGCAGTCACTTCCATCGGGGAATCAAACGGAACCAGGTTGTCGATCAATCCCGGATATTTCTCCTGGATAACCCGGACAACTGCCGGACACGCTGAGGAAATCAGGGGCAGTCTGCCAGTGTGCCTGGCCATGGGAAGGTAATCGGATGTTCCCTTGGTGACAACCTCTGCACCAATTGCAACTTCAAAGACATCATCAAAACCGATGTTGAGCAGGGCGGCCAGAACCATCGGGCGAGTCGCAGGCGTACCAAACTGCGCATAGAGCGAGGGTGCTGCCAGGGCGATGGTGTAGCGGTAAGGCTTCAGGGCATCCAGGGTGTCCATCTCGGCACTCTTGGCATGATGGGGACAGACCTTGATGCATTCGCCACAATCGATGCAGCGCTCCTCGGCGATCCGGGCTTTGCCATCACGCACCCGGATCGCTTCGGTCGGACATTTCTTGATGCAGTTCGTACAGCCAACACATTTATCTTCATTGAGCCGCACGGAATGGAGTTTAGCCATGGAATATTCCTTTAGGTTGAGAAACGGACGGTGATCGTGACAGTTGTCCCCTTACCGATCTCCGTTTCAATGGACATATCGTCCGAATGCTTTTTGATATTGGGCAGGCCCATGCCGGCACCAAAGCCCATTTCTCGGGCAATGTCAGGCGCAGTGGACCAGCCTTCCTGCATCGCCAGGCTGACATCCGGGATACCTGGGCCCTGGTCGATGATCCGGATGATCACATGGTCCGAATAAATGAATACTTCTGCTGCGCCACCATCGGCATGGATCACGGCATTGATCTCTGCCTCGTACATGGCAATGGCAGCGCGTTTGACGGCTGCCGGGGACACGCCCAGGCGATTGAGTGCCTTTTTCGTGCCACTCGAAGCCTCGCCGGCATTGATGAAGTCCGAGCCCCGGATCTTGTATTCGAGTTTGACCGGTTCGATCATCTAATCCCCCTTGCCTTTGACACCATTCTGGTACAGGATGCCACAAGCAGAAAACATCGGCAGCGGGGTCGATAAGATGCAAATGCCTTTTTCCCGGGCCAGGTCAAGCATTCCGCGGTCCGGCACCTTGCCGCGGACGAAGACGATCACTTTGACGTCCATCATCTCGGCAGTCCGGATGGTCTGCGGATTGACCAGACCGGTCAGCATCATCTGATTGGTCGAGCAGGAAAAGGCCATGACGTCACTCATCAGGTCTGCTCCACAGGCGACATTGACATCCAGGTCCATGTCATCACTCGTAACCAGAACGTTAGCAGAGATGACTTCGACGCATTTACTTAACTTCATATCTGTCTCCTTGCGAGGTCATAGAGAATTAGGTTGATCTTGCACAGATCTCATGGAAAATATCGGCAATGTGTCAAGCAGATTGTCCAAACACACTTGAAAATATTATAACATGTATGCTATCATCCGAACAACGGATAAAGTTTGTTCACAGCCTGAGCCTGACAGAATGGGTGGGTCCAAACCTCCTGATTTCTAATGAAAAGCCACTGTCACTTTCTTGATCCGAGAATAATTGGGAGGTTTTTCCGACATGCCAGACAAAATCTTAACATGCAAAGACTGTGGAGTCGAATTCGCGTTCACCGAGGGTGAACAGGCATTCTACAAAGAGAAGGGCTTTGAGAACGAACCCGTTCGTTGCCCGGACTGCCGCAAGGCCCGCAAGAACAGCAGACGTCAGCAGGGTGGCATGGACAACAGATTCTGATCTGAAAGCCTCTCCCCCAACCAGATCCTGAAAAGCAAAACCGTCCCTGTGCTGTCTCGTGCAGCAGGGACGGTTTTTTTCAAGTCGTTTGATCACAGGTACAGATTCGCATCCAGCCAGCCAGATGATCTCCCAGGATAGCCAACAGGTCAGACAGTTGGCCTTCCAGAAGCGGATGTTCCGGATTAGAACCGACCAGGCAGGCGATTTCCCCCGGTACAACTGGCTCCAGCCAGTCAAAGCCAAACGGTTCAAACATCGACTCCACCTGAGTCTTTGGAACCTGAGGGTCAAGCCGGATCAAGGCCTGGACAGGCGCCTTGTCATGCGCCAGGATGTTTTCCCGGCCCGTGTCCTGCCACAAGGCCACATGAGGTTTTTTGCCCAAGTGCATGACACATTCGATGATATCTGCGACGACGGCACTGGCCGTAGGCAGTTTGCCAGCTCCCCGGCCGTAAAACATGGTCGTTCCGAGGGCGTTGCCCCGGACCTGGATGGCATTGAAGACATCGTCCGCAACCGAAAGGGGTTTGCTCGTTTCAACCAGCATCGGGGCCACAATCAAATTGTAATTCTGACCGTCATTTCGCAGGAAACGGCCCAGGAGCTTGACTTTCCGGTTCAGACTGCGGGCATAGGCCATGTCTGCTAAAGTCACGGCTGTGATGCCTTCTGTGTGGATTTTGCGACTGTCAATGTATTCACCGGTCGCGATGCTGGCCAGGATGGCAATTTTCCGGCAGGCATCGATCCCGGCAATATCCGCTGTCGGGTTTTGTTCGGCATAACCTCGTTCCTGGGCTTCTTTGAGTGCGGCATCGAAATCGATCCCGGCATGCTCCATCCGGGTCAGGATGTAATTGGTGGTTCCGTTCAGGATACCAGAGATTTCGAGAATGACATTGGCTGCCAGACACTTGTGCAACGGGCGGATGATTGGAATGCCGCCGCCCACACTGGCTTCGAACAGATAGCTGACATTGTTGGCATCTGCGAGAGCCATGAGCTCAGGGCCATGGGTGGCGACAAGCTCCTTGTTCGATGTGACAACATGCTTGCCAGCCACGAGTGCCCGTTTGGTCAGTTCATAAGCGATTGAAGCCCCACCGATGGTCTCGACAACAACAGAGATTTCAGGATCATCCATGATTTCGTCAGCGGAGCGGGTCACCCGGTCGCCGTAGGGATCCTGGGGAAACTCCCGCAGATCGAGGATTTTCTTGACATCGATGCGCTGGCCCGTCCGGGTCTCGAGCGATGATTGATTCATGTAAATGACCTCGCCGACACCACTGCCGACGACGCCATACCCTAAAATAGCAATATTGATCATGCAAAGTCCTCCAAGTTGTTGTTCAATCAGTCTCGAGCCAGGATTTTGTACGAACGGACACCAGGAATTTTGCCCAGCTCATCGAGCAGATCCTCCAGAGATCCAGTCATCCGGTCCGTTTCAATCGAAATCGATACATCCGCCAGTCCATTGATGGGAATGTTCTGGTTGATGGTCAGGACATTGGCCTTCTCCCTGGCCAGCTCGGTGATGATGCCAGACAGAATGCCGGGGAAATTTTCCACGGCAAAAATCAGGGTCACCATCCGGCCCCGGGAAGTCTCATAAAAGGGTAGCACCGCATCCTTGTACTTGTAATAAGCGCTGCGTGAAAGTCCGATCCGGTTGCAGGCCACGTTGATGGACTCGGCTTTGCCGCTGCTGAGCAACCGTTTGACTGCCATGACCTTGTTGAACACGTCAGGCAAAACTTCCGCTTTGACAAGGAAAAACTCGCTGTCTGACACGACCTGGCATCCTTTCGTTGTACGCTAGTGAAGAACAATCGTCCGTGAAGGATACTATATCATGGCCTTTGCAGATCCGGCAAGGGCGTAATTTGGAATTTTCCATCCGATAAGACGAGCCAGATACCCTGAGGTCCTTCCCGACCGGGAAAGGCTGATCCGGGATTGATCAAGTAAAAACCCCGATCATCCTGAACCTGCTGCCGGACCAGTTGACGATGCGTATGGCCAAACAGGATAAAATCTGCACGCCAGGGATCCTGAGCGGCAATCTGGCAGAGGTGCTGCAGACCGCTCTTGACGTGATAGCGATGACCGTGGGTCAGAAAAAAGCGCCAGCCCGCCAGAACAAGCAAACGGTTGTCTGGCAAATCAGCCGTAAATAGAAAATGGTCACAATTGCCGGCGACTCCAAGCACCGGACAGTCCATCTCCCAGGCAATTTCTTCCAGGGGCTCCTGATGGTCCCCGAGGTGGAGAATCAAGTCTGGTTGACCGGTTTGCTGGATCAGGGAGGCGATGCCATCGGTGCGACCGTGCGAATCCGAAACCAGCAGCAATCGCACCACATCAGCTGTCTTGAGCCGTTCGAGTACCTGATCCATGGCATCAGTTCCCGGATGACTGGCCTGGTCCTTTGAGACCATGGGGCAGGACTTGGGCTGCCAGAGCCAGGGCCCGGGCGCGGTGGCTGATCTGGTTTTTCAAGGCGGGGTCAATCTGCGCCATGGTGTGCCCGTACTCCGGCAAGAAGAAAATCGGATCGTATCCGAATCCGTTCGAACCAGCTGCCTGTTCGGCAATCATGCCCCGGCACTCTCCGCGCACGACCTCTTCCCTGCCGTCAGGCTGGATGATGGCAATCGCACAGATGAAGGAAGCCTGCCAGGTCTCGGGCGGATAGGGTTCCAGCCAGGCATGAAGCTGGGCGATCTTGTCACGGTAGGTGGCATTCTCACCAGCAAACCGGGCCGAATAGATACCAGGTGCACCCTCAAGGACATCGACCGAAAGCCCTGAATCATCAGCCAGGACCCAGCCGCCCAGCTGTTGATGGACGGCGCGTGCTTTGATCAGGGCATTTTCTTCATAGGTTTTGCCGTCTTCAACAATAGTGCCGGTAAATCCAGCTTCCCGCATGCTGACCAGCGTGAATCCGGAGTGCCTTGCCAGATCGAGGAACTCACCCAGTTTGCCTTCATTTTCGGTCGCCAGAACCAGTATGGACATCGTATCTCTCCTATCACACCCATTCAGGATCAAGTCATTTTCCGCCAGCCGGGCGGGTACAAGTTCTTCAAAAGGCCATGACTTTGTGCTTTGGCCCAGCCCAGGGGGAATCGGTCGAGGCAGATGGCTACGAATGCTCCTTCTGGCCAGCCTGTAGCCGGCCAAATAGTCTGAGGCCATTCCAGGGTTTCCCCCCGCAGATATTTCTGCAGCAACGGATCGCTGGCATCGAGTCTGAGGGCATAGCGGAAGTCATCGGCCGTCAAAGCCAATGCCAGAGCATGGGCAGGCTCAAAAACGAGCGTGGTATTGGTCCGGGCCTCTTTCATCCTGGGGGCAGCGTTCCTGTCCCGATGGAACGGACGGCTATGGACCTGACCCAGATACAGGCCAGTCTTGACCCAGTGTAAACCCTCCAGATGCTCAGTCTGGTTGGGCATCAGATGCAATCGGTCCTGATGGATCCGGTAGAAGGCCGTCTGCTCCTTTGCGGCCAATACAGAAAGTCCTGTTTCAGACAAGGTAGCCTGCGCCCAGTTCTGGAAACACAGCTGTGCCGAAACGTCATCCAGTAAAGGATGTTCAGCCCGCTTACCCTGAGGCCGCGATTTTCTGCGTTTGGTTATGAAAAGTTCATCCGGCAGGATGGATTCCATCACTGTCCGTTGTCCTGATACAGCCTCAGGTTTCTTGTGAAGCAGGGCACAGTAATGGCCATCCCCCCGGGTCAGATGGGGCCAGATCCGCACGGTTTTCTCCAGGCCAGCAGCCAGGGCTAAGCCTGGACTCAATCCAGCCTTTGGTGGAATGGCTGCAATTTCGTAAGATGGATGACGCAGAAGGAACTTCTGGATCATGGCTTCGTCTTCAGACACGGAAAATGAGCAGGTGGAATAGACGAGGTACCCGCCAGGCCTGAGCATGTGGTCAGATGCTTCGAGAATGTCGGTCTGGACAGGTGTGCAGGCAGCTGGTCCGTATCGTTCCCAGCTTGTGGTCGCCTGGGGATCACGCCGGAACATGCCTGAGCCTGAGCAGGGCGCATCGACCAGGATGCGGTCAAAAAAATCCGGCAACTTTTCAGCCAGACGTTCCGGTGTTTCTTGCGTGATGATGGTCCTGTCTGCCCCGGACAGTTCAAGATTTCTCAGCAGGGCCTTGACCCGTTCGGCATTGATTTCATTCGCCCACAGCAGGCCACCGGATCCGACACCGGCAGCCAGCCGGGTTGATTTGCCGCCTGGCGCGGCACACAAATCCAGCACCCTGTCCCCTGGCTTGACATCCAGCGCTTCAGCTGGCAGCATCGCACTCGGTTCCTGGATGTAGAAAAGTCCAGCATGGTAGTGTGGCAGACGACCAGGGCTGGTTTTTTCTCCCGTGTAAAAACCAGATCCAGACCAGGGCACGGGCTCCTGCACCAGATCTGGGAGCATGCCTTCCAGCTCACCGGGCGTAGTCTTGATCAAATTAGCCCTGAGGCCTGAGGCAGATGACTGGTCATGAACCGCAAGAAAGTCAGACAGAGTCCCTGCGGGTTCAAATTCCGACCACAATCGGGTCATCTCGGCTACAAATGCTTCTGGCACTCTCATGTCACAGACTCAATTCTGCACTGATGGCAAACGCCAGGCGCTTGAAGGCCGTTTCGTCCCAGGGGAGCAGGAGATTGAACGAAAGAAGCAGCTGGTCAAATGGCAGACTGTTGCCCTTCGCAATCAAACAGGACCAATCCTGGCCAAGTTGCCCAGGGAATTTGCGGTTTTTCTGCCAGATGCTCAGGGCTGCAAACAACCCCATGGCTCGGGCGAGTGAATGCCCAGGCCTCAGCCAGGCATCCAGGGCGAGGTGCTGCAGTCCCCCCTGAGCCAGGTAAGGCCAGTCCACATGCTCGAGGTCGGGCAGATACTGTTGTTCCAGATCAATCCACAAGCGGCTGCGTTCAGCTGGGTCTATCAGGTTTTCCTGATGAATCCGGTGAGAAAAATCGGCCACCAAGGTCAAAATCACCAGGGCCTCCGTCATTTGTGTCAATCTTAACAAGCCGTACAGCTCATTTTCCTGAATCAATTCCTGCAGATCAGGCAGGGCCGCCAGTTCAGTCAGGCTGGCCTGTAGCGTTGCACGGGCCAGGTCAGGCAGTACGGGTGCGGCGATATTGCCAGCACGTTGCGCCATTCCCTGGTCAGCCAGAGCAGTCAGCAAAGGGCCAAAAGTTTGCAAGTGATGGCTGATATCTGTCATGGTGCCATGATGCGGCAAACGCCAGTAAACCGGTCCTTCAGGTTTTAGAAGCCAGGCTGTGACTTCACCAGACATATCAGGACCGAGCTGGAAATCAGCCAGTGGCTGGTCCAGACATGCCAAGTCCCCCAGGGTGTCAGTTTGGTCCTTAAGCAGGTTCTTCAAGACCTTGGCAATGGTCTGGAATTGGGCGTCCCGGCTGCTCGTTGGCACGGGATGTCCATCTGGCAGGAAACAAAGCCAATCCTGTTCCGACAAGATTTCCAGATTCAGGCGTTTACGTTGCAGTCGTCTGATTTCCACACCCATCGGCACAAAGAAGTGCTGGACCAATCGTTTGAAGGTGAGAAAACGATCTTCTGTCACTCCGGAAAGCCCTGTTTGGTGACGAGTGATCTCAAAATATCCTGGCAGGTGCAACTTCTTGGCCATCAGACCACGCAATTCGATCAGGTCACTGATTTGCCGGTTCAACCACTCTTCATGGGTCCGGATAAAGTCGAGGATTCCGCGAAAAGTCGCCCGTCGAATCGACCGCTGTGGTGATTCCAGCAGGGCAGGCAGTGCCGCAACAGGCCAACGCTGGCCGAGGCAAAAAATTCTGCTCTGCGCCTTCCAGTCCAAAATCTCGCGGATTTTGACTGCTTCGGCCTCACAGTCAGCCTGGATCCGTTCACTTGGCAATTCTGACCAGAAAAGCGCCGAGTCCAGATGGAAAGGCTGGATCAGCGGCAGGATCTCATCCCGGAACCGGCAGTCCAGGACCGCCTTGAATGCCAGCGCCAGGCTGGACTGGACGGGTCCGTCAGCAGCCTCGAAAAATGCCAGTTCCGAAGTCAGGGCTGGATCACTGGATTTTTGCTCATGGAGCAGACGAGCCAGTGTCTTGTTATGATGGTAGGCTTGCCAGCAGGACAGGAGTTCCAGGCTGGCTTTTCTGGCAGAAGCAGCACTCATGGCCAGTCTCAGCCGCAGGCGGGCGCGCCGGATCTGTTCAAGCGTCACTTTCAAATCCGGGCGATGATAATATCGGGCCAGTCCTTGCGATTGGCCGCCAGGGCCGGTTGGCAGATACGGTGAAATCATGGCACCCTACATCCGTTCAACCGACGAGATCCCCAGAAGATCCAGACCGGTGCGGATACCGATGCTGACAGCATCGACCAGCGCCAGGCGGGCAGCCCTCAGGTCAGGGTCCGAAGTCTTGAGGATGGGCTCATGATGGTAATATTTGTTGAACACTCGGGCCAGATTCGTGATCAGACGAACCAGCATGAAGGGTTCATGGACACTGACCGCTTTTTCCAGCGTCGGACCAAAGCTCTCCAGCAACTTGGCCAGGGCAAATTCGTCATCGGAAGCCAGGAGGCACAAGGCTGCATCCGGGCAAGTGGTGTACGAAATCCCTTCCTGGTCTGCCTTGCGCAAAATGCTGCGGGCGCGGGCATAGGTATACAGGACATAAGGGGCCGAATCACCCTCGAAGTCCAGCATCTCTTCCCAGGAAAAGACAATGTCGCGTTCACGGCTGTTTTTAAGAAAGGTAAAAATGACTGCGCCGATGCCGATTTTCTCGGCAATCTCCTGCATGTCGCGTTCTGTCATGTCCGGATGGCGCAGGGCAGCGTTCTTTTGGATGATCTCAAGGGTCTTGTCGACCGTTTCCGAAAGCAGATCCTCCAGCAAAATCACGTCGCCACTGCGGGTGGACAGCTTGCGGTCGGCAAATTTGACCAGGCCAAATCCGACATGGATGCAGTCGCTGGCTTTATCAAAACCAGCCTTTTCCAGGACAGCAAACACCTGGCGGAAATGCAGTGCCTGGGGAGTGCCAACCACATAGATATTCTTGGCAAAATGATACGTCCGGTCACGATACAGGACAGCAGCAATGTCACGCGAAGCATAGATCGTCGTGCCGTCTGATTTCAGGACGATGCAGGGCGGCAGGTTCTTCTCGTCGAGGCGGACAACCTGAGCTCCTTCACTGTCCTCGAGCAGGTTTTTCTCCTTGAGCCAGTCGACGACGGCCGGAATCTGGTCGGAATAGAAACTTTCACCATTGTAATTGTCAAAAGTCACGCCCAGGCGCTGGTACACCCGCTCGAATTCCAGCAGGCTGAGATCACGGAAGCGCTGCCAGAGGGCAACCTGCTCTGCCTCGCCTGCCTCCAGGCGCCGGAAATGGTCGCGCGCCTGAGTTTCCAATTCGGGATGTTCCTTGGCCTCGTCGTGGAACTTGACATAGATCCGCAAAAGTTCCTGGATCGGGTGCTCCTGCAAAGCTGCTTCATTGCCCCAGAGCTGGTAGGCCACGATCAGCTTGCCAAACTGGGTGCCATAATCACCCAGGTGATTCATACGGACGGTTGTATAGCCGAGATGCTGGTAGAACTTGGCCAGGGCATTGCCCAGGATGGTTGTGAAGGCATGGCCGACATGAAAGGGCTTGGCGATATTGGGCGATGAAAATTCAACCAGGATGGTCTGCCCTTCACCCTGGGTGGACCGGCCCAGCTGGTTTCCCGCGGTTAAGGTATCTCGCACCGTCTGGCTCACCAGCGTGGCACGATCGATGAAAAAATTCAAATAGCCGCCACTGGTCTCGATCCGGTCGATAAAAGACAGCGATTGGCCCAGCTGGCCAGACAGGTCTGTTGCGATTGCCGCAGGCGCTTTGCGCAAGGTCTTGGCCAAAGTAAAGCAAGGGAACGCATAGTCCCCCAGATGTGGCTGGGGTGGAATTTCGAGCAAGTCAGAGATGGCCTGTGCCGGGAGCTTTGTCAATGGGACGAGGCCATCGATGATGGCTTGGCGAAAATTCATGGATCAGTCCTCCTTGTCAGGTGTATAAGGTATCGTACAGGACGCCGTCGCGCAAGCCGGTTTCACAGAAATAGATGGTTTTGGAACCCAGCATCCGGATGGTCTGGATCAGGGGGGACAATCCGGCAGAAATGATATCAGAACGGTCCTTGTTCTTGCCGAGCATGGCCTGGCGCCGGCTGTTGTCTGAATCCAGCAAATCAATGTACAGGCTGTTGAGATTCTCACGCGTGATGGCGTAGCCATGCAAAGGGGTATCGTCGTCGAGATTGTTCTTCCAGATCTTACCCGCAGCCCGGTGATTGCCGCCGACCGTAATCACTGGCAGGCCTCGTGCCTGATCCAGCCAGCTGATCTGAGACAGGCGGGCATGGACGTGGTTGAACAGGCGGAATATGGCAGCCGCACTCATGTCGCCCTTGTCGGTGAATTTTTCCGATAAGACGACGGAACCGATCGGCAGGCTGGTTTTTTCGATGCAGGTTTTGCCCTGCATCAGGATCAGCTCGCAACTGCCGCCGCCGGTGTCGATGATCAAGGCGTCATCCAGGCCCATGGAATGCCGGACGGCCAGGAAATCGAAATAGGCTTCCTCGTCACCGGTAATGATCCGGACCGGTATACCGGTTGTCTGCTCGATCAGCACAGCCAGGGCTTTGCCGTTTTTGGCCCGGCGCATGGCCTCCGTCGCCACGGCGAGCGTCTGAGCGCCCGGGTATTTGGCCAGGATCTGGGCAAAATCCGCCATTGCTTCCATGGCCCGGTTCGTTGCGGCAGGATTGATCAGGAGCTTGTCGTCCCCCATGTCTTCTCCGAGCCGGACTTTCCGCTTGGCTTCAGCCACAAGTTCAGGTTCGCCTTTTTTGCCGATGGAATAGACATTGAGCCGGGTGGTATTTGAACCTAAATCAACGATTGCAATCGTCTCTGGCATGGTACACCTCCGGTATTTGGATTCTGCCAGGAAAAAACCTGAGGCATCTAGCGCTGGACCGGAACCAGAACCTGGTCAGACAGGGGTGCCTCGACCTGCTTGCCGACCAGAATGGCCTGGTCACAGAAATGCTGCTGGCAGTCCAGATGCATTTTACCACGTCGGTCTACACGCGTATACTGCCCGTCAGGCCCCATCAGCCAGCTGCGTTCGGTATCGGCCAGTTGCGTTTCCAGCACATCCATGACCTTTTCCCAGGCAGTCTCATCCTCGACCGGGAACATCAGTTCAACCCGCCGGTCCAGGTTTCTCGGCATCCAGTCGGCGCTGGACAAGAATAATTCAGGCGCATTGTCATTGGCAAAATAATAGATCCGGCTATGCTCGAGAAATCGGCCGACAATACTACGCACGGTGATGGTCTCGGACAGACCAGGGACACCGGGCCTGAGACAGCAAATGCCGCGGACGATCAGGTCGATCCGGACACCAGCCCTGGATGCCTCATACAGGCTGGCGATCAGTTCGGGATCAACCAGGGAGTTGAGTTTGGCGATGATCCGGGCTGGCTTGCCCTGGAGGGCGTGATTCTTCTCCCGTTCGATCCGGCGGGCAAAACTGTTCCGCAGCCAGAATGGAGCCATGATCAGCTTGCGCCAGCTCATGGGCGCTGAATAGCCCGACAGCATGTTGAAAAAATCCGTCGCATCCGCTCCGATGCCTTCGTTGCAGGTCATAAGACCGAGATCGGTGTAGATGCCAGCCGTGATGTCGTTGTAATTACCGGTGCCCAGATGGACGTAGCGCCGGATGCGATCCTCGTCTCTGCGCACAATCAGCGTGATTTTACTATGCGTTTTCAAGCCGACCAATCCATAGATGACATGACATCCCGCCTGTTCCAGTCGCCGGGCCCACTGGATGTTGTTTTCTTCATCGAATCGAGCCTTCAGCTCGACCAGGACCAGAACTTGCTTGCCCATTTCGGCAGCAGCGGCCAGATGACGGACAATCGGCGATTCACCGCTGACTCGGTACAAGGTCTGCTTGATGGCCAGGACATCGGGATCTTCTGAAGCTTGGCGGACCAGTTCGATCACAGGGTCAAAGGATTCATAGGGATGGTGCAGCAAGACATCGGACTGGCGGATCGCCGCGAACAAGTCATCGGTCTGGAGCTGGACGATGGGCTGGGATACATAAGGGGCAAAACGCAGAGCCGGATCCAGAGGCAATTTTTGAACTCGGAACAGGAAGGTCAAATCGAGGGGTCCATTGATCAGGAAGATATCCGGGGGCTGGATGGAAAGGGAACGGGTCAAAACCGACAGGAGTTCATCATCAATCGAATCTTCCGCTTCCAGGCGGATGACCTGGCCCCACTGGCGCAGCTTGAGCTGCTTTTCGATCGCTTTCAACAGATCGGCCGCATCTTCTTCTTCCAGGTCAAAATCCGCATTGCGCATGATGCGAAAACTCGAGGCTTCACCAAAAGACACACCTGTGAACAAGTGGTCCAAATGCATTCGGACGATGTCTTCGAGCAAAATCAGATCCTTACCAGCGGAACCAGGCAACTCAAACAAGCGCGGAATGACGGTGGGGATCTGGATCAGGGCGAAATCAAAATCCCGCTCGTCTCCGGCTGGATCCAGGTTGGCTACAATTCCAGACCGCGAACTGCCCGTGATCTTCACAATCAGGTTCAGCGACCGATTGGCCAGCAAGGGGAATGGACGAGCTGCATCCACGGCCATGGGGGTCAGGATCGGGAAAACGGTCGATTGAAAATAGTCGAAAGCGGCTGCTTTCTGGTCACTGGATAATTCTGAAGGTGAAAGCAATCGCACGTTCTGCTGGGCCAAAGCTGGCAGCAAAGACCGGTTCAAGGTCGAATACTGGCGGCTGACCATCTGGTGGGTCCGTTCAGAGATCGCAGCCAGCTGGGCTGCAGGCGTCAATCCAGCAGGATCAGGCTGGTCGTATCGCGCATTGACCAGATCTTTGAGCGAAGCCACCCGCACCATGAAAAATTCATCGAGATTGGAAGCCGAGATGGCAAGGAACTTGAACCGTTCCAGCAAGGGATTGTGCTTGTCACGCGCTTCTTCCAGCACCCGGTCATTGAACTCGAGCCAGCTCAATTCGCGGTTGATATAAGGCAGAGCCTTGAGGGGCGTACTTTTGTCTTTTTTCATGCGTTATTTCCTCCTGACCTTGATCCGGGGTGTGATGCCAAAAACGGCACGGAACAAGGGGGATTTGTGTTCAAAACTCCATTGGACCAGGGTCAGGTCTTCCAAAGAAGCGACGTGCAAGACCAGTGTGTCCTCATCCATGCTGATGTCCTCGATGGTGACTGCCTGACGATGGCTGGCATCGAGCGAGTCGGCCAGACGCAGGATTGCCGCCAGTTTGAACACCTCAAGCTGGGCCCTGGGCACCAGTTCTTCAAATCCAGGTTCAGTATAGCTGACCACACCACTGTAAAACCGGGCCAGCCAGGCCACCTGGCGTTGCTCTTCGTCACTGAGTCCAATGATTTCTGTCGACAGGATGATGTGGTAGGAGCGAATCCTGTGATGATTCATGTTGACGAATTTGCCAGTATCATGCAAGAGCGAGGCCAGCTGCAACAGTTGGCGCTGTCTTTTCCCCAGCCGGTGCAAACGCCGGGTTGCATCGAAGATCTGGGCTGCCGCATGCTCTACATGCTGGACATGGCGTTTGTTGCTCTGGTAGCGCCGCAACATCTGGCGGGCGGCATGCAGGATGTCATCATCTGGATCATGGCTCAGTTCGATGTGGCCATACTGGCGTGCCAGATCAATGAGCAGGCCATCTGAGAGACTTGTCACAGGCATGCTGATGGTTTTGACGCCCGTAAAATCGATGAATTTGCGGACCAGGATTGCTGACGGCAACAGCAGCGAAGCGTGCTCACTGGGGATATCATAGTCCATGGAAAGCTCGGCTGGACTTGTGTTTAGAAATTGCCGGTAAATGGCCTCCAGCTGGAGGGCTGACAGGATGGCTGGCTGATCGGGCTCAAGACCGGCCAGCAATTTCATGTAGCGCGTGTCTGCGCCGAGGACAATCAAGTTCTTGTATGTCGTGCCTTTGGGCTCCAATGCCCGGTAATTTTCCAGGTCGGTCGAAATGTAATCCTCCATCAAACGGCCGAAATCAGCTGTCCGACGTTCGAGATCCGCGAGCAACTCCCGGATGCGCAGCGCCCCCAGGCGCATGTTCTGACTGAAGAGGAACGCCCCTTTGTCGTAGACGGTGACCTGAATGGAGCCGGATCCCAGGTCAAGGACCAAAGTCCCTTCCCTGATCTGGTCGGCAAATTGCGGCCAGTGGGCTATGGTCGCCAGATTATGGAAATACCGTTCCTGGGCATTGCTCAGGATCTGGATCGGATGACGGCAGATCCGGTCGATCTGGTCCAGCACGACTTGACGGTTTCTGGCTTCCCGGATGGCACTGGTGGCCACAGCGAGAACCTGGGTCACTTTGTATTCACGGATTTTCCCGGCCATGCGCTCAATCACAGTGACCAGTTCCCTGACTGTCACATCACTGATTTCGCCCGTCCGGTACGTATCTGTTCCGATCGCCAGCGTTTGCCGGACTGTCTCGAGGACCAGCGGCAAACCCGTGCGTTCCAGCTGGGCAATCTTGAGCGTGATTTCATGAGAACCCACATCCAAAGCTGCAATTGTACGTTTCTTAGCCATCCATACACTCCTGTGAATATTGGGATTTGTAGCCGCTCAATCGTCACCAAAACACGTCCCGATGGCTCGGGCGGACCGGATCAGAATCGAATCCTCGGGGACTTTTTTCAGTTTGCCGGCCACGTCTTCAAGCGGAACAGCCACCGTCTGGTTGTTGACCAGTCCGACCATGAATCCATACCGGTTATCCCGCACCTGTTCAGCAGCTGCAGTACCGAGTGTGGTAGCAAGCACCCGGTCATACGCCACGGGTTGTCCGCCGCGCTGGAAATGACCCGGGACGGTCACGCGGATTTCCTGGCCAATTTTTTCACCCAGGTCATGGGCCAGGCGATAGGCGGCAGATGGATAGGATTCCTGTTCCCGGACCTTGCGCAGTTCCTTTTTGGAAAGGCTGGCTTCCTCATTCGTCAAGGCACCTTCTGCCAGCGCAATGATGGAAAAACGCTTGTGCTGGGCTTCGCGCTGTTTGAGCGAGCGGGCGATCGAATCGATGCTGTAGGGGATTTCCGGGATCAGGATGACATCTGCGCCACCGGCAACGCCTGCATGCAGCGTCAGCCAACCGGCCCGGTGTCCCATCAGTTCAATGATGAACACCCGCCCATGTGATGTAGCTGTGGTGTGGATGCTGTCAATCACCAAAGTCGCGATATCGACCGCGCTTTGGAAACCAAACGTGACATCGGTGCCCCACAGATCATTGTCGATCGTTTTGGGCAGCGTGATGATGTTGAGGCCTGACTGGGACAGGGCTTGCGCTGTCTTGTGGGTGCCGTTGCCGCCCAGGATAACCAGACCATCGAGTTTCAAGGCTCTGTACGTGGCAATCATCGCCTCCTGACGGGTCGGTCCGTCTGGTTTTGACGGATCGCCTGGATCCTGGAGTTGCTTGAACGGCTGGCGTGATGTACCGAGTATGGTGCCCCCCACCGTCAGGATCCCGGAAAAATCAGCTGGGGCCATTTTTTTGAAGTCCTTTTCAATCAGGCCGCGATAACCATCCCTGAATCCTATCAGCTCGACCCCCTTGACTTGCTCATAGAGCGCCTTGGCCACACCGCGCAGAGCTGTATTCAAACCCTGGCAGTCGCCACCACTGGTCAACAGTCCAATTTTCTTGCCCATCGCAAATACCCCCGATTCTTTTCGTGGATCAGATGATTGTTGCAAATCAACTGGTCACTTTCAATTATAACCATGTTAAATCTGATTGCCGCATGGAATCGCGTGCGACACTCATTAAGTGCCGCAAGAAAAAATAAAACCCCTGCGAGCCTGAAGCTCCAGGGGTTTATTCTGGTCGAGGTGAAGGGATTTGAACCCCCGACATCCTGCTCCCAAAGCAGGCGCGCTAGCCAGCTGCGCTACACCTCGGTTTTGTTTGACCTTGAACACTATAACAAATCAGGATTCAATTTGCAACGCGTTCTTCGCAGCGGCTCTTTGCTTATTACCGTGAAAAGTTTATTAAGAGACAAGAGGGTCGCGCGAAGGGTGCGCCCAAAATCGGCAATTGCCGAAATCTGCTCCAGGGGTGGCGCGAAGGGTGGCCCCGCGGGCGGAATATTCACGATCTGGGGCCA
>CAZGSR010000033.1:0-31570 GCA_964528645.1 uncultured Mageeibacillus sp.
TAGCGTCTACGCTACTTTTTTCTCATTTAGTACTTGACTTCATATAGTCAGTCTTATAAACGTTCGGCAATGGCTTGCAAGAAGCCTTCGGTGTCGACGACGGTGACGGTGTCGAGGTTGACGAGGCTTCTCAGGTCGCCGGTGACGATACCTTCTTCGATCAGCTGGAGCGAGACTTTTTCCACCTGGTCGGCAAAAGCCATCAGGTCCGGCAGCTCGTCGAGCTCGCCGCGTTTTCTCAGGGCCCCGGTCCAGGCAAACAGGGTCGCCATCGGGTTGGTCGAGGTCTTCTCACCTTTGAGGTAGCGGTAATAATGTCGGGTGACAGTGCCGTGGGCGGCTTCATATTCATACTGTCCAGTGGGCGAAACAAGCACAGAGGTCATCATGGCCAGGCTGCCGCAGGCAGAGGCGATCATGTCCGACATGACATCGCCATCGTAGTTCTTGCAGGCCCAGAGGAAGCCACCCTCAGAACGCATGACACGGGCGACGACGTCGTCGATCAGGGTATAGAAATATTCGATCCCGGCTGCCTTGAACTTGTCGTCAAACTCGGCATCGTAGATCTCCTGGAAAATGTCCTTGAAGCGGTGATCGTAGGTCTTGGAAATGGTGTCTTTGGTGGCAAACCAGAGATCCTGCCTGAGGTCGAGGGCATAGTTAAAGCAGGAACGGGCAAAGCTTGCGATCGAATCGTCGAGGTTGTGCATGCCGAGCACGACACCAGCCCCTTTGAAGTCATGGATCAGCTGCTTTTTCGTCGAGCCGTCGGGCATCGTCAACAGCAGTTCAGCCTTGCAGGGGCCATCCACTTTCATCTCGGAGTCGCGGTAGACATCGCCATAGGCATGACGGGCGATGGTGATCGGCTTGCGCCAGCTGGCGACAAAGGGCTGGATGCAGTCAACCAGGATCGGAGCCCGGAAAACCGTACCGTCGAGAATGGCGCGGATCGTGCCGTTCGGGCTTTTCCACATCTGCTTGAGCTTGTATTCTTCCACGCGCTGGGCATTGGGGGTGATGGTGGCACATTTGACAGCAACACCGAGCTCGAGCGTGCGATTGGCTGAATCAATCGTCACCTGGTCATCGGTCTGGTCGCGGTATTCAAGGCCAAGGTCAAAATATTCGGTCTTGAGGTCAACAAACGGTTCAAGGACGATCTCCTTGATCTGTTTCCAGATGATGCGGGTCATCTCATCGCCGTCCATCTCAACGAGCGGCGTTTTCATGGCAATCTTGGTCATAGGCACCTCCGCGGCCAGCCTCTATCGGCTATAAAATACGGCCCTCATTATACGGAACGATGGAATCCAGAGTCAATCGACCAGGTTACGAAACCACAGGCTTTCGCAAACGATTGAAATGCGATTTTTGAACGTTTCCGGACCAGATCAGGCAGATTTGGCCGCTGACGCAGCCGTCACCAGGAGCATTTCCAGAGCGGTCCGCTCGGGCAGCTGGCCAGTTTTGACGGCCAGATCGGTTTCAAAGCACAGGCCGTAGATTTGCTCCATCCGCTCGATCGTCATCAGCTTGGCCTGCTGCAGGAGCCGGTTGGCGACGAAAGGCATGACCTTCAGCTCGCGCACCAGCGCATCAGGCCGGCCGAGATCCTTGGCACAGATCAGCTGGCGGAAATGGCGCGCCAGCATGAAGGAAATCAGCTGCACCGGCTCTTTCTGGCCCAGCAGTAAATCGAGCAGCTCCAGGGCCCGGGATGTGTGGCCACGAGAAATGGCATCGGTCATGTCGAAAATATTGCCGCGCAGATCCGGCAAAGACATCTGTTCAACCAAGGCCCGGTCGATGTGCTTGAGACCAGAATAGGAAAGATAGAGGAAGATTTTATTCATTTCCTGCCACAGGACCTGCATGCTGTTGTCACAACGGTCGACCAGGCTCTCAGCCGCCAGTGCCTCGATCGCAAAGCCGCGCTGGCGGGACTCGACCTCCACCCACTGTCGCAACAGTGCCGGCTGCTCCTGGCCGATCTCTGCCAGCACACCCTTTTTCTCGATCGCCTGGATCAGGGCTTTCTGGCGCCGGTCGACCTTTTCTTCGACAAAAATCAGGCAGGCAGAATCCGGCATCTGTTCGATGAGCTGGAGCAGTTCCTGCTGGCGACCTTTGGCTGATTTGGCATCTGGAGCAGCGCCCTCTGATTCCGTTTCAGCAGAATCACTCGTCTTCTTCTCAGAGGCGGCAAAAAAGCCGCTGCCGCGGACCACAATCAACTTGCAACGCGACAGGAAAGGCGGTGTCATCAATTCCGATCTCAGGCGATCCAGTGACAGTCGGCTGGCGGCATTGCCACTGAAGGTCACCGAATCAAAGGATTCAGATCCAGGTGCGAGGATCAGCTCCCGGATGCTGCCGACCAGTTTGTCGATCAGGAAAGACTCCTCGCCATAGAGGACATACAGCGCACGGTTTACACCCTTGCGCAGTTCTGCCTTGAGTTCCTTGTATCCGATGCGGTTCGTGTCTGAAGCTTTAGCCATGGTCTTCCTTCCGATAGGTCTGTGCGTAGAGTGTGCCCTGGCGCAGGTCGATCAGGATCGCTCCCTGCCAGTCAGTGCGCATATACGGGATGGCGGAGTCGGTCAGACGTGCCAACAGCTCGGTTGCCGGGTGGCCGTAGGTATTGGGTCCGACACTGATGATCGCCAGGTCCGGCTGGACCTGGGATAAAAAGGGGGCCAGGGTTGTCGTGCGCGATCCGTGATGAGGTACTTTCAGGATCTCATTATCGACGATCCGGGGATCGCTTAGCAAGGCTTGTTCGACCAGTGGTGTGGAATCAGACATGAGAAGCAGGGAATGGCCGGCCAGATCGAGGCGAAAATGCAAAGACAGCTCGTTGAGATCGTCGGCGTTTGTGGTCAATGCATCCAGCCCGGTCGCAGCTAGAACGTGGAGCTGGACCGACTGGCCTAGCGCCAGAACGTGTTGCGCCGTCAAAGTTGACCATGGAATATGGAGAGATTCAGCCTGTTCAACCAAATATTCTGTCAGGTTGTCCTGTCCTCCTGTTGTGTTTTCTTCGATCATTTCCCGCTCGTGTACCAGCAATCGCCTGACACGGCCTGTTTCCAGCAACTCGCTGGCGCCACCAGCATGGTCGAGGTGGCCATGGGTCAAAATCAATGCATCAAGCTGACGAATCCCCAGGGCATCGAGCGCTGGCAGCAGCACCTGCCAACCAGTCCCAGGCTTGCCCGTGTCGATCAGGATGTTCTGGCCGCTCCGGGTACGGATCAGGGTGGCATCGCCTTGACCGACACTGAAAAACCAGACTTGGTCCGAGGTCAGAAATTGAGATGTGGCGGCAAACAGGACCAGTCCGAGGATCAACAGGCTAGCCCCCAAGCGATTAAACAGTCGCACATTCGGTCGGCTGATCCGGACGATACCCTGTACGAGCAGCAGCACCGCACCTGTCACCAGAAGCACGTTCAACCAGGCCACTGGCCAGCGCCCCCAGTGGACTCTGGCGAAAAAACGAGCCACAGCAGACAGGCTATCCAGAGCGATCGCTACCGGCCGACCCGGTATGGCGAGAAATCCTGACAAAATCTCGTCCACATCCATAGACATCCCAGCCAGCCCATTCACACCAGCCAGCACCATTCCTGCTCCTGCTCCAGCCAGAAGGACCATAAGGCTCACGATGGTGAGCCACTCCACCAGAAATAAGGCCGGTACATTGGCCAGTAGACCAACCAGGGTCAACTGGCGCGACAAGACGGCTGCGACAGGCAGGACCAAAAACTGGACGGCCAGGCTGGTCGCAGCGAAATCGAGCCATCCAGCTGGGACCTGTGGCCAGCGAGCTATCAGTCGGCGCGACAGAGCCGGTCCACCTGCCAGCAGGCCAATCGTGGCCAGCGCACTGAGCCAAAAACTGAAACTCAAGAGGGCAAACGACTGGAACAGCGCAAACACCAAAACAGCAAGACCAAGCGCATTCATCGGGTCAGACCGGCGATGGAATACCCGGCCAACCAGAAACAACGCCGACATCACAAGGGCCCGGCTGACGCTGACCTGCCAGCCTGTCACAAAGCCAAACAAGATCAAGGCAAGCAGCAACACGGCTTGGCGCCAGATCCGCCGTATTTTCAGCTTGCGCACCAGAGTAGTCAGAGGCGTCAGCCAGAAAGCAATGTTCGCACCGGAAACCGCCGTCAGATGCGACAAACCGGCCTGGCGAAAATCATAGGCCTGGGCCTTGTCCATGCCCTCGCTGGATCCGATCAGCAGCCCGGCCAGCAAGGCCGAACGTTCTAGTCCGACCATCCAGCTGAGGGCCGTCAGCAAGGTATGGCGCAACGTATCTGTCCAGCGCACCAGCACTGACTTCCGCCCTGGTTCAATCACCACCACCTCTCCACTAGCTGTATCGATCTCTTGCAGGATTCCCTGGCGCCAGAGCCAGTCCCTGCGGTCAAACCCACCCGGATTGGCAGCTCCAGCGGGTTGATTGAGGTAGCCGGTCACCTGAAGTCGCGCCTTGGGCTCAATGATTTCGGCAGAGCCGGATAGAGCCAACCGAACGCCCCGAGGGCCAGAGACCACAGCAGTCACCCAATCCGAGCCTGACTGGCCACCACTGATGATCCGCTCCACCATCACCTCGCCAGACCACCAGCCAGAAGGCTGGTCACGCTGAAACTGCTCCGCGGTCAGGAATGGCCAACCCAGGCGCAAACCGCCGAGCACCAGGCACACAAGCAGGAGCCAGATGCGAGAACGCTGACCAACAAACAAACCAGGGCGATGCCGGTTGTGGCGAAGTAAAGTCACGAACAAGCCCAAAACAACCAGAAGCAAGACAATTCGTCCACCCGGACGGGTCGCCAAAAGACCACCCGCTAGTACGGCCAGCGCCAGGGGCAGTGCCGGACGTCGCCACAGTTGTGCCCAACGCAGGCCCAGTTCAGAAACGGTGCCCTGCCACAGATCCCGGGCCGCCTCAGCTGCCCATTTCCGCCAATGATCGCGATCCGGCTGAGGCCTGAAAATCCAGTCCCGTTTCATCCCCTCCCCCCTTCAGCCGGCTACGAGCATCAAAAAACGATCCGGCAGCTCTCAGTCTGCTGGATCGCCTCGATGGATCACAGTCCCATTCGATCGACAAAAGTCGCGGATTTTCGACAAGGCGTCTGGTAAACCCCGCTCAGTCAACGCTCGCCGCCGTTTCACCGACGACAGAGGCGACCAGCAGAGCCGTCCAATGGCTCTGCATCAATTTCCATAAAAGGCCTGCAAAAATAGCAGCGGATACCACTAAGTGTGGCCAGGTGGAAGACTGGTCGCACGACGGGTGCGACCAATATCGGCAGTTGCCGAAATTTGCACCGGGGGTCGCATGACGGCTGCGCCCGAAATCGGCAATTGCCGAAATTTGCACCGGGGGTCGCGCGACGGCTGCGCCTGAAATCGGCAATTGCCTAAATCAGCTCCGGGGGTCGCACGACGGCTGCGCCCGAAATCGGCAATTGCCGAAATTTGCACCGGGGTTGGGGGTGCGGACAAAAACACTGGCATCCCTTTTGAGGCTACAGCCGCAGGGGTTTCCAGCCAACTACCGGACTTACTGCCGATTTTCTACCCCGACTTCAAAAAGGAATTTGCCGATGTCAAGTCGGGGTGCTTTTTCGGCAACAAGTCGCACTTTTTCCCGCGGATCCTACAGCCGCAGGCGTTTCCAGCCGCAGGGAGTTATAAGATCAAACTATCAACCCTGCATCCGAAATCGGCAATTGCCGAAATCAGCACCAGGGATCGCGCGAGGGGTGCGCCCAAAACGACAAAGAGCCGCCCAATCAGCCCACTATTCATCTCCTGTTAAATTCGCTACAATGGCCTCATGCGCGCAAAAATTAAAACATTCAGTATCTTGCTTGTCTTTTCCATCCTGCTGCTGACAGGGCTTTTGAGCTACCAGGATTACGGCGTGTCAACCGATGAAGAAGCGTGCCATTTCCGTGCCGTGGTCACAGCCAAATACATCTCCGAAACAGTAGGCCTGAGGGTCGCTTTCCCCGCCAATATCCCAGCCATGGCTGATTACTCGGACCGGGATCATGGCGTCCTGTTCGATCTGGTCGCCTATGGCATTGAACGACTGCTCGGCCTCCAGGATTCCCGTCAGATTTTCATCTTCAAGCACCTGTTGACCTATCTTGTCTTCTTTGCCGGGCTGATCGCCTTTTACCAGCTGATCACACGCCGATTGCGCGACTGGCGCTGGGGGATGCTCGGTGCGGTGATGCTGTTCTTATCGCCGCGCCTGTTTGCCGATGCCTTTTACAATGCCAAGGATCTGGTTTTTATGGTGACCTATCTGATCGCCATGTACACAGCCAGCGAACTGTTCGAAAAACCGACGCTGGGACGCTCCCTGGTGCATGGTCTGTCTACGGCAGTGGCAATTGCCACCCGCGTCATGGGCATCGTCCTGATCCCGGCAACAATCTTTTTTCTCCTTCTGCCACAGAAAAGGATCTACATCGCACCTGAACCATGGTCCAAACGATTGGGCCGAATCGCTGCTTATCTGGCAGTCAGCCTGGCCCTGACCATTCTGTTCTGGCCGATGCTCTGGTCCAATCCCCTCCAGAATTTTGCGGAAGCTTTCCAGAGCATGTCTCGCTTTGATCGCTGGTCCAAGGAAGTCCTACTGATGGGCCGCTTCTTTCTGTCGACCGATTTGCCCTGGTATTTCTCCGTGGTCTGGATCGCACTCACGACGCCTATACTGTATCTGGGACTGTTCCTGGTCGGCTTGGTCAATTGGCTTCGTCGGGTGCTCATCCAGAAAAAGCTGCGGTTCTGGCAACAATCTGAGACCCTCACGGACACTTTTTTCCAAGCGCTGTTCTGGGGTCCCCTGGTCAGTGTCGTGATCTTCAATTCCGTCCTGTATGACGGCTGGCGCCAGCTCTATTTCATCTATCCGGCGTTCCTGGTGATCGCCCTGACTGGATTACAAACGCTCAGCCAGCTCATAAAAGGGAAAAAGAAAATCTGGACCGTCCTGCTCGCATCCCTGGTCACACTGAGCCTCGGATCGACAGCTGTCTGGATGGTCCAGGCTCATCCGCTGCAGAATGTCTACTTCAATACCCTGGCCAGCAGCAACTGGCGCAGCCAGTACGATCTGGACTACTGGGGACTTTCGAACCGGGCCGCCCTGGAATCCATTGTCGCTATAGACACCAGTGAACAGATTCTGATCTCGGAAATCAGTGCTGCCAGTGTGTCTGAGAGTTTTCGCATTCTAAAAGCACCAGACAGAGCTCGGCTGAGGCTGATTCCATTCGAGTCCATTCCCAGTATGGCTGCGGCCGCACCCCATCAATCGATCTATGTTTTCAACAACTATAAAAGACAAAAAGATCCAGACATCCTGGACAGGAACCCTGATTTCATTCGTTTCTATGAAAAAAAGGTCGCCGGCGAAACCATCCTAACGGTCTATCAATGGGTCGGTCCCCGCAACGAGGTAAAGTAAATGAACGCAATTTCAGTGGTTGTTCCCTTGTACAATGAACAGGATAATGTGGTTTTACTGCATCAGGAAATCGTCCAAGCACTCACCGGAAAATGCACATTCGAAATCATCTTTGTCGACGATGGCAGCACAGACCAGACAGCCCAAATAGCGCGTACTCTGAAGCCCCTGAAATACATCCAGCTGCGGCGAAACTATGGCCAGACATCGGCCATGGACGCTGGCATCAAAGCCGCCCGGCACCCCTACATCGCCACGCTCGACGGTGATCTGCAAAATGACCCGGCCGATATCCTCAAGCTGGTGGACTACCTGGAAGCCCATGACCTGGATGTTGTGTCCGGCTGGCGCAAAAAGCGGCACGACAGTCTGGCAAAAAAATTTGTCTCGCGTGGTGCCAACCTGCTGCGCAGCATTCTGGTCAAAGACAACATCCATGACAGTGGCTGCACCTTGAAACTCTATAAAAAAGAATGCTTTTCAACTGTCACCCTCTACGGCGAAATGCACCGTTTCATTCCAGCGATTTTGAAGATCAAAGGCTATAGGGTCGGTGAACTGGAAGTCAATCACCGGCCGCGCCTGCGCGGCGTGACCAAATACAACTGGAAACGGACAATCAAGGGATTCCTGGACATGATTTCAGTCTGGTTCTGGAACAAATACGCCGTCCGCCCCCTCCATCTGCTGGGGGGATTCGGCCTGTTCTCACTCGGTCTGGGATTTGGCTTTGGTCTCTGGACGGTCTTGCTCGCCATCCAGGGGATGGATCTGTCCAACAGCATGCAGCCCTACATGTCGCTCTTTTTCATCGGCCTGGGCTTTCTGTTCTTGATGATCGGCCTGATCGCCGACATGATGACCAAGATCTACTATGGGCTGAAAATTGAAACACCGTACAACATACGCCAAGTCTTCGATTCCGAAGACGCGCAGGATGACCAGGCCGTAAAACCCGGGAGGCATGCATGAATGCTGCGATGAATCCTGAATCGAAACAGACGGTGCTGCAGTGGATCCAGTCGTTCTATCTCAGGCACAAACAGGAACTGATAAGCTATCTGGTTTTCGGTCTGTTGACAACCGTCGTCAATGTCGGTGTTTTCAACCTGCTCTTTGTGCTGAACGTAAAGTACCAGCTCGCCAATCTTGCCGCCCTGATCCTGGCGAAACTGTTCGCCTATTTCACCAACAAGCACTTTGTCTTCAAAACCAAAACCCGGCAGGGATTTGAGTCGATCCGTGAATTCATCCGGTTCGTCTTCGCCCGTGGTTTCACCGGCCTGGTCGACTATTTCGGACTGATTTTCCTGGTCGAGATCGTGTCCTTCGATCCGGTGTACAGCAAATACGGCCTGCAGGTCGTGGTGATCGTCCTGAACTACATCCTGGGGAAAAAACTTGTATTCACCCAGAAGTGACCCCGCTCAGTCCACGCTCGCCGCCGTTTCGCCGACGACAGAGGCGACCAGTTCGCGCAGCTCACCCAGCCCGGTCCGGTTCAGAGACGAGAAGGCGATCAGGTTGACGTCTTCTTCCAGATCCAGCCATTTCGTCATGGCCTGGACTTGCTGGCTGATTTGCTGGCGTGACAGTTTGTCGCATTTTGTCAGGATGACCCGGTAGGGTATGTCATTGGCCTCGAGCCAGGCGATCATCTGGACATCGAGCCCGGACGGCTCGTGGCGGATATCGAGCAAATGCAGCACCAGGGCGATCGGCCGTTCACCAGTCAGATAAGTGTCGACCAGCGAGGAGAAGTCCGTTTTTTTGTGGTGGCCGGTCTTGGTGAAGCCATAGCCGGGCAGGTCGGTCAGGTAGAGCTTGTCTTCAACATTGAAATAGATGACCAGCTTGGTTTTGCCCGGCGTCGAGCTGACGCGTGCGAGCTGTTTCTGGCCGGCGATTGTATTGATCAGGGACGATTTGCCGACATTGGAGCGCCCGGACAGGACGACCTCCGGCAGGCCATCCATCGGACATTGACCGAGGTTGGCCGCGACCCCAACGAAGCGAGTTTTACGAAAATTGAGTGACATCATGACTCCAATCGGTAAAAGGCCAGTCTTTCGGCCTCTTTCATAGCTGTAATTTTCCAGCCTGCACAATGGGGTGTGAGTTCCCGCGGCAAGTAAAATCGATTATAATGATTGCGTCCAATGATGTAAACGTGCTGGAGGCGTCTTGATGACCGTGCCGAAACCGGCTGACGACCGTAATTACTACATCTATCACCAGTATGGCGACAACCCGATGCATCCAATCGGCCCGATCGGCCTGATCATGCACAACGTTGACCCCGACCTGGCCGATTCCGTCAATTATTTCCTGCGTAACCGCCGCACCATTTATGTCGGCCGCCACCCGGAGCTGGCCAGAAACCCCGGTTTCATGCGCTCCGACTATCGCATCCCCGTTTCGACACCGCGCTTCACCTCGGGTGAGGGGAAAGCACTGATCCAGCAGTCGGTTCGCGGCCATGACCTTTTCATCATCACCGACGTGATGAATTACGCCGCTACTTACCCCTGGCGCCACAAGGCCAACGAAATGACGCCGGATGAGCATTTCCAGGACTTGGTCCGCATCATCCTCGCCGCCAGCGGCAAAGCGCGACGGATCAATGTGATCATGCCCTATCTCTACGAAGGCCGCCAGGACCGCCGCAGCAGCCGCGAATCGCTCGACTGCGCCCATATTCTCAAGCAGCTCTTCTCGATGGGCATCACCAATCTCCTGACCTTTGAAGCCCATGACAGTCGCGTCGACAACGCCGTCCCCGGCCATGGCTTTGAAAATCTCTCCACCGCCTACCAGCTGATCGAAGCCATGCTCCACCGTGTGCCCGACCTGCGCCTGGACGGGGAGCATTTCATGGTCGTCTCTCCTGACGAAAACACCATCAGCCGTTCGATCTACTATGCCTCGATGCTCGAGGTCCCGCTCGGCATTTTCTATCGCCAGACCGACTACTCCAAGCCGGTCGAGGGCGGCTACCAGACCGTCGGCCTGCGCTTCCTCGGTGAAGATGTCGCCGGTCGCGACATCCTCCTGATCGATGACATGATCGTCACTGGCAACTCGATGATCCGCACCGCCCGCGACCTCAAAAGCCGTGGCGCCAGGCGGATTTTCTGTGCCTCGGCCTTTGCCCAGTTCACCGACGGCCTCGAGGCGATGAACCAGGCCCATGCTCAGGGCCTGATCGACAAGGTCTTTGCCACCAACCTGATCTACCGCAGTGAAGAACTGCGCAATGCCCCCTGGTTTGTCGACGTCAACATCTCTCGGTTCATTTCGCTCCTGATCGATGCGATCAATCACGACGCCTCCCTCTCGCGCCTGATGAGCCCGACCGAGAAAATTTCCAAGCTGCTGGAATTCTATAAACGCAGAAACACCCCCAAGATTGAAAGGCAGGACACCTGATGCTGCAGCCCCGCGATACGGACGATTTTAGCTACAATATCTACAACCAGTACGGCAACAACATGATGGCCCCGGTCGGTCCGGTCGGCATCATCCCCCTCACCGGCAGCGCTGTTTTTGCCGACAGTGTCAATTACTACCTCGGCCGCCGGCGCACCGAATACCTCGAACAGCTCCCAGACCTGGGGGCGACCAATCCCGGTTTCATCCGCCACGACTACCGCATCCCGGTCAGCACCCTGCGCTTCTCCTCCGGCGAAGGCAAAGCGGTCATCGGCAACACGGTCCGTGGCCATGACTTGTTCATCCTGGTCGACGTGATGAACTTCTCCTGCACCTATAAAATGCATGGCCTGATCAACCACATGAGCCCGGACGACCATTACCAGGACCTCAAGCGCACCATCCTGGCGATCAGTGGCAAGGCTCGTCGCATCAACGTGATCATGCCCTTCCTTTACGAGAGCCGCCAGCACAAGCGCAATTCGCGCGAATCACTCGACTGCGCCTACATGCTCGAGGAGCTCTACAGCCTCGGCGTCGAGAACATCATCACCTTCGACGCCCATGACGACCGCGTCGCCAATGCCATCCCGACCAGCGGATTCGAGAGCATCCCCTCGGCCTACCAGATCATCAAAGCCCTCGTCAACACGACCCCCGACCTGCACATCTGCGGCGACACCATGATGGTGGTCAGCCCGGACGAGGGCGGCATCTCGCGCGCCATGTACTATGCCTCGATGCTCGGCGTGCCGCTCGGAACCTTCTACAAACGCCGCGATTACACCCAGGTCGTCAACGGCCGCAACCCGATCATCGCCCACGAATTCCTCGGCGACACGGTTGAAGGCATGGACATCATTGTCGTCGACGACATGATCTCCTCCGGCGACTCGATGCTCGACATCGCCCGTGAACTGAAATCGAGGAAAGCCAACCGCATCTTCTGTGCCACGACCTTCGGCCTGTTCACCGATGGCCTCGAGCATTTCAACCAGGCCTACGAGCAGGGTCTGATCACCAAGGTCTTCGCCACCAACCTGATCTACCGCCGGCCGGAGCTCCTGTCTGCGCCCTGGTTCCAGGACGTCAATATGGCGAAGTTCACCGCCCTGCTGATCGACGCGATCAATCACGACGCCTCCCTGTCCAAGCTCGTCGATCCGACGGAGAAGATCCGCAAGCTGCTCGACACCGTGCCTTATTGCGATATTCCCTGAGCCGGCTGACGCACCAGCATGTTTGGCCGCAAGCAGCCACAGCGCAAGCCCCTGGTGGTCTACACCGCCATTTTTGGCGGCTATGACCAGCTCCAGGAGCCCATCACACGCAGTAAGAACTGCGATTACATCTGTTTCACCGACGATCCGAACCTGAAGTCCGACTTCTGGACAATCCGTGTGATCAATGACGCCAAGCTCTCCCCTGCCCGCCTCTCGCGCCGGCCGAAGATTCTGCCCCATCTTTACCTGCAGGACTATGAGGCCAGCCTCTACATCGATGGCAATCTCCTGCTGACCGGCGATGTCCAGGACTACATCCGAACCTATGCCCGGACCAGCCCGATGCTCTGTGTCAAACACGGTGAGCGCGACTGTGTCTACCAGGAATACCAGGCCTGCCGCGAGAGCCAGCGCGATGACCTGTCTGTCATGCAAAAGCAGATCGAGCGCTACCAGCGCGAAGGCATGCCCCCTGACCTGGGCCTGATCGTCGGCAGCTTCATCTACCGCCGCCACCACGACCCGGCCGTCATCCGCGTGATGAACCGCTGGTGGGACGAATTCACCCACAACAGCCAGCGCGACCAGCTCAGCTTCACCTACAGCTGCTGGAAAGAGCGTTTCCACTACGACCTGTATTACGCCAACAATTGGAGCAATGACTATTTCATCTGGCTGCCCCACCGGATCCAGGGCAATACGATCAATCTCCAGTACCACCGCGAGCAGCTGAGCAGCCCGAAAGTACGCCGCTCAGCAATGGAAAAAGCCGCTGCTCAGCGGACGATCGCTGACCGGGCCCGGATGCCAGCTAAATTCTACCTCAACTTCGGCCAGGGCCTCTCGGAAAGCCACGTGATCTACATCGCTCCGGACATGAACAATAAAAAGGCGACCTATCGCCTGGTTATTCCACAAGGAACCCAGTCCATCCGCTTCGATCCGATCGAAGGCTCGCAAGTGGCAGTCGCGGGGCTGAACGTTATTCTAGATGGGCAGGTGCTGAATATCCTGCCCGCCAACGGCGAGCGTAAAGACGGCATCGACTGGTTCGAAACCACCGATCCGCAGTATGAAATCGCTGTGCCGGATGTGGGGAAAATCCTGGTGATCGAGCTGGAGATGCAGGTTAAATAACTGCGGAAATTTCCGCAATCAGTGCTGCCCTTCTTGAGAAACTGACGCCATAACCTGCCTGATCTTGGTCGGGTCGCCCCAGATGGCCGGCGAATCATAGGGCCGGTCTGGGAAGGCCCCGTAAGCCAGCTCGATCGTGTACCCGTTTTCAGCGATAAATGCCTCAACTTTGTCCTTCAGGCGCACCGGCTGACCCGAGCAACATTCGATGATGCCCTGGACCTCGGTCTGCTGGACCACCGCCGCAATTTGCCGCGCCAATTCATCGATCGTCTGGAAATCGTATTGATTCAGGCCGCTGGTGAACGGGAAAGAACGATCCCCGCGCGCCGCCGCTTCGGATAGTTTCGTGAACACCGAATGGTTCTTGAGGTCATCCCCATAGAGATAATAGGCGCGCAGCCAATGGATGACCGCGCCGAATTCTTTGCCCAGCAGCAGGCAAACCTGGCGCAGGGTATTCTTTCCGATGCCATAGTAGGACGATGGATTGCACGGCGTCTGCTCCGAAATCATGCCCTCGTGGTAACCGACCTCATGCATCGAACCCATCACAGCCAGCTGCTTGAGGCCACCGGCCAGCAGGGTGTGGATGAATGTGAAATGCTGCGGGATCGACTGGATGTGGTATTCGCTGCGGTGATTGAAGCCATCGCGCCAGGCGAGGTGGATGCAGACATCCGGTGAACCCAGTCGGGTATACAAATCCGGGTCGCCACTGAAAATATCGACAGACAGGAACTCTGCCCGTGGATCGATGCCCGTATTGGCCAGATCAGCCGCGATGACCTGGGTGTCTGGCTGCTCCAGCAAATGTGCGACCACATGTTGTCCGATATAGCCGTTCGCGCCCGTTACCAGGAATTTGGTTTTCGCCATAGTTACCTCAGGTTTTACTTCAATGCCACAATTATAACCGTTTCAGGCGGATTTACCAAAGCCTATCTTGCGCAGGGCACGAATGCCAGCTCTCAAAAGCTCAATGATTCGATATATAACTGATCGAATATAGCCTGGCCAGAATCTGGGCCAGCCAATTCGGCCACAACCGCTTTAACACCTTGAGATCTTCTTCGAACCGCTTGCCGCTGGTGATACCGAACGAGGTCTGAGTCCCGGTATGGATCCCGTGCAGGATCATCGGCTGGCGGACAAAACACAATGCCCCTGGAAGTTCTGCCAAGCGCAGGAGAGCATCCCAGTCGAGAGAGACGGAATAGTCGGCATCAAACAGCTTGTGGTCCTTGATGACGGCCATGTTGTAAGTCACACTCGGATTGCAGACCGGCTCACCAAAACGGAACAGCAGGCGCTTGAAAAAGCGGCTGCGATAGACAGGGCGGATGAAATAAGGCCAGAACAAGACGATCTTGACCGCCATGGTCAGATTCATCGGCCGGATTTTGCGGTCATCGCCGATCTCTTTGAAATGGGTAAAGCAGAAAATTGCATCCGGATTCTGTTCGACCATATCGACTGTTTTCCGGGCAAAGTCCGGCAGATAGACATCGTCCTGGTCGGCTAGTGTGACCAGTGGCGTTTTGGCACAATTGAGCGCAAACGTCCAATCGGCCACAATTCCCTGGCCAGGCTCATTGACAAAGATCTCCAGCTGGTACTTCTCAGCCAGGCCCAGGATGCGCTCATTGGGTGTGGAGGTCGAAAGCACCACATTGCTGGGGTAGGTCTGCTTCAAAAGCGACTGAATGGTTTCTTCGATGAAAGGCGCATTTTTGTGCGCCATGATGACAAATGTATGAACAATCGGTTGTTCAACAGGATTTGGCATGACTCGTTTTTCCCTTCCACGAACTCAGGTCCTTATTTTCGAGATAGATCCCAGACTTGTCAAGGTTTTCCGGTTTCGCGGTCACCCTGGAGCATGTAGAAAACCCAACCAATGAACAACACGACGATCAGCTCGATTCCGACAACACGAAAATACAACTGGACATTCTGATCCATGAGCAGCGCCTCTGTAAAAAGGACAATCGCCGTCATCAGGACGCCGATCATCAGTCGTCCACTGTATTGACTCAGAAATCCAGACAGAATAGCAAGCAGAAGCGATCCTTGATGGGGCTTTCTGCCCCTTCTGGACGAAGTCGATTTTTTTCTGGAATTAGTCGTGGTTGATTTTGCCTGTGACTGTCCTGCCATAAATATCCTCAAATCGTATGATGTCATCCTCGCCAAAATAGTCGCCTAATTGCACTTCGGCAATCATCAGGGATGTTTCGTGCGTGGTATTGATGACGCGATGCTTGCAGCCGCGGGGGATGAAAATGAAGCTGCCGGCTTCAACTTTCTTCACGGATTCTCCAATCGTGACTTCGCCTTGTCCGACAATGACAACCCAGTACTCCTCGCGATGGTTATGGGCCTGAAGGCTCAGCTTGGCCTGGGGATTGATTTTCATAATTTTGGACTGGGCATAGGGATTCAGGAAAGTGGTCTTGTAATAGCCCCACGGCCGGTTGAAGATCTCGTGATCAACCACCGTGTCATCCATATTCAGGAAATCATAATGACAGTCAAAGGGCCGATCTTCCAGCAGCAACGTCTGCAGATTGTTGCGTGTGATGATATTGGTCAAGCGTCCTTGACAGTCCAGAATCGGCAGGAACTTGATCTTGCCGTTCTTGAACAACTCCACACTGATGCCAATATCTTCGTCTTCAACAATTTTGGTAAAGGTCCGGTTGTAGCACTCCGTAATCGGGGCTTGGACGGGGAAGCCTGCAATGAAAGCGCGACGGATGTCGCCGTCAGTCAGGGTTCCGACCACAGTCTGATTGGGATCGACGACAACTAGAAAGCCTTTGCGGTTCTGGTCGATTTTTGTCAGGGCATTCAAGACTGTTTCATGTTCAACAATCATGAACTGATCGATTTGCATGTCCAAATTCCTCGTATTTCACTTACCTTGGCTTATTAATCCTGTTCAGTGTACACTGAACAGGATTAATCGAAAAGAGAGAATGCCTATGCCCTTGGACGGGATTTCGGCCAAATGCCTGGCCACTGAACTCAATCAAACACTCAAGGACGCCCGGGTTGACCGGATCTACCAGCCGGACCGCACGGATATACTGATCCTGTTCCGGGCCGGACGGGAAAACCTGCGCCTGGTCCTCTCAGCCAATCCAGCCGCCCCTCGGATCCACCTGACCACGGAAGCGCGGGAGAATCCATCCGAGCCGCCGATGTTCTGCATGCTGTTGAGGAAGCACCTGCTCGGCGCGCGTGTTCTGTCCGTTGAGACACCGGGTTACGAGCGCATTTTCATCATCCGCTTTGCCACCCAGAATGAACTGGGTGATACCCTGGAGAAAAAACTGGTGGTCGAGATCATGGGTCGCCATAGCAACATCATCCTGTTGAACCAGGACAACCGGATCCATGACGCCATCCTGCACATCGACCAGTCGATCAGCCGCCTGCGCGAAATCATGCCAGCACGCACCTATGATCTACCCCAAAACCAGAATAAACCAGCTCCAGACCAAGTCCTCCAGGCCATCCGGAATGGATTGCCATACATCTCTCCGGAAGCGCAAAGCAAGGCCGTAGACAAGGCTTTACTTGAGAGCATCCAGGGCTTTTCGCCGCAACTCTGCCAGGCAGTCGCCGCGGCGGCGGGAATCGATCCGCGCTCAAGATACGATCAACTGACGACTCCGGTGCAGACCGACTTAGCCATTCAGCTGCAGCGCATGCTCGAGACCATCCTGGCTCAGGACTATCATCCGTCGACCTTCTACCTCGATGCCCGGGATACCATCCCCTTCGACTTTCACGCCCTGGTCCTGCCCAATCTGGCCCATCCACGGCCAGAAGCCTCGCTCTCAGCGGCTATGGATCGCTTCTACCTCGAGCGCAACCGCCAGAATCGCCTGGCCCAGCAAAAGCAATCCCTGCAGAAGCGCGTCGAAATCGAGCTGGAAAACGCAGTCCGCAAATTGCAGCTGCACCAGGATGAACTCACCGAGGGCGAGAAGCGCGACTTCTACCGCACGTGTGGTGAATTGCTGGCGGCTCAGCAGCACCTGATCCAGGATGGCCTGAGCTTCGTCGATGTGCAGAACTACTACGATCCCGAACTCGGCCTGATCCGGATCGACCTGCAGCCAGCCCTCTCGCCAAGCCAGAATGTCCAGCGATTTTTCAAGCTTTACCAGAAAGCCCGTGGCAAATTCGAGACCAATACCCGGCTGGTTCAGGAAGATCTGGCCGATCTGGAATGGCTCGGCAGCCTCAAAAGCGCCGTGCAGCAGGCCAGCGACGAAGCGGACATCCAGGCCATCCGTGAAGAAATTGCCGCCACGGGGCTGTCTGCAGCGGAACGACGGCAGAAAGCACAAGATCTCGGCTCAGAGTCCAATCCAGAGAAAAAACTAAAGCCTGGCAGCCAGCTACGCGATTTTGCCCCCGGCAAACCTGGATCCAAAGCCCGACGCCAAGCCAAAGCCAAGCAACCATCAGGAGCAAAAGGCAAGGCCAAGTCAAACGCCAAGAATCCGCCACCCCTGCCGCCGCGTTCCTATCTCAGCAGCGACGGTTTCCTGATCCAGGCCGGGCGCAATAATCTGCAAAACGACCGCCTGACCTTGCGCACGGCGCAAAAAGATGATCTATGGTTCCATGCCCAGAAGATCCCGGGCACCCATGTGATCATCCGCTGCGGCAAACGGCCGGTCCCCGAGCGCACGCTCGAGGAGGCCGCCCAGATCGCCGCCTGGTTCTCGCAGGCTGCCGCTTCCCTGCAGCAATCGGGCCAGCGCGACACCGACGCGCATAAAGTAGCCGTCGATTATTGCCCAGTCAGCCAAGTCAAGAAAATTTCCGGTGCCAAGCCTGGCCTGGTGCAGTATGACCACTACCAGACCCTGCTCGTCCGGCCCAGGGATCCTCAGCAATTTCTGCAATCAACAGGGCAAGAACGCGACTACCCAGCTGAAACGGATTGATTTAGGATCAAAGTAAAGATCCAATTTACTCTACCAGCATCAAAATAAGACATTTGTGAGGTAAACCATGCTGCACATCCACACATCAGCCCCGACGACCTCGCCTGAGCTCGCTGAAAAAATCGCCACCGCCCTGGCCTTCCTGCGTGACAATGACCTCGCAAGCTTCGCCAACGGCTCCGTCGTGATCGAGCCTGGTGTCATCACGGCCAATTTCATGAGCTATGAAACCGTCACCCCAGCTGAAGTCGCCTTCGAAACCCATGACCGATTCATGGATATCCAGTGCATGATCGAAGGCCAGGAGATTATCGGCGTTGCCGACCGCGCCACCCTGAGTGAAAAAACGCCCTACAACGAGCAGAAAGACATCACGTTCTACCATGACCCGGAAACTGCTTACAGCCAGGTCCTGCTGGCAGCCGGCACCCTTGTGACCCTGATGCCCGACGAGGCCCACAAGCCGAAAATCGCCGTATCTGGCCCGGAAACGATCAAGAAAGTCGTGATCAAGATTCTTCTCTGATGATCGGTCAGGATCAGGTTTGCCTGGCGTCCTGCTCCGCCTGCCAGGCTGCCTGGCCCTTCAAAATCTTTTCTCTGAAATCTGATTGCTCAAGCGATGGCCTGCAACCGCAGTATTTCTGGCGGTACAGGCCATCTTCGCGTGCCTGATTCTGCCCCGCACGAAAGCCTGGCCGGAAATCGCGCACGAGAAACTCAACTCCATGTCGCGCAGCAGCAGCCAATCCCTGGCGGACCAGCTCGTCATAATCCTGATACGGACTGACCAGCAGCGTCGTCGTAAATGCGGGCAGGCCGAGCTCCCTGGCTTTGGCGGCGGTGCGGTCGAGCCGGGTTTCATAGCACATCTGGCAGCGGCTCATCCCGCCATTCTGGGCCGGGTCATAATGCACCCATTCGTTTTCAGCATAATCAGCCTCAACCACGACGTTCAGACCACGCAGATCGGCCACTTTTTGCAAGTTATCACGGCGGCGCTGCCATTCCACCTGCGGGTGGATGTTCGGATTATAGAAAAACAGCAGCGGTCGCAAGCCTTCTTCAGAAATGAGCACATCCAAAGGATATTCGGCACAGGGGCCGCAGCAGGCATGCAATAAAACATTCTCAGTCATGGATCGATCTCCAATTGCAATTGCTCGCCATCGGAGAAATCATGCGTTTCCGTGCCGCGCAAAGCGGTGCCCAGTCCCTTGAGCTTGCGTTCGTACTGGACTGGACAAGGCAAGCCGAGATGCTCCCAGCCGAGCCGGGTCAGCACCCTACCCCGTGGTGTCTTGGCCAGAAAGCCGATCTGCATCAGGAACGGCTCGTAGACATCCTCGATCGTCACCGGGTCTTCCCCGGTCGTTGCCGCCAGCGTATCCAGTCCGACAGGACCGCCGCCAAACATCTCGACCATGTTGCGCATCAGGCGCCGGTCGGTCGCGTCGAGGCCGCGGGGATCGATCTCCAGCGCCTTGAGGCCGAAATCGGCGATCTCGGCATTGATCACGCCGGTGCCGCGGACTTGGGCAAAATCGCGCATCCGCTTCAGCAAGCGGATCGCAATGCGCGGCGTGCCGCGGGAGCGCTCAGCGATGACCGCGCGGCCGGAGGCGTCGAGGCCGATGTTCAGGATCGCCGCGTCGCGCTGCAGGATCTGGCCGATCTCCTCCGGCGAATACAGCTCGAGCCGGTTGATCATGCCAAACCGGTCGCGCAGCGGCGCCGTCAGCAGACCGGCCCGCGTCGTCGCCCCGATCAGGGTGAAATGCGGCAGATCGAGCCGGATCGAACGGGCACTGGGCCCCTTGCCGATCATGATGTCGAGCGCATAATCCTCCATCGCCGGATAGAGGATCTCCTCGACCGAACGATTGAGCCGGTGGATTTCGTCGATAAAAAGGACATCGCGCTCGGTCAGATTGGTCAGGATCGCAGCCAAGTCGCCTGGTTTTTCGATCGCTGGGCCAGTCGTGATCCTCAGGTGGACCCCCAGCTCATTGGCGATGATCCCGGCCAGGGTCGTCTTGCCAAGGCCGGGCGGTCCATAGAGCAGGACATGGTCCAGGGCCTCACCGCGCTGACGGGCCGCCTCGATGAAGACCTGCAGATTGTCCTTGACCTTGGTCTGTCCGAAATAATCGGCCCAGCGCGTCGGGCGCAGGGTATTCTCATCCTGGTCCTCGACCCGCCGCTCCCGGCCTAAAAGCCGTTCAGTCTCAGCGACCGCGAACTCATCGGTTTCGGCGTAATCATCAAACGGCATCACAAAGCTCCTTTAAAGGCAAGCATCACATGCGAACATCAGCGCACCAGCTGGCGCAGGGCCAGGCGGATCAGTTCTTCGACCGCCAGGCCAGGGGCCTGGACCGCCTGGACGGCCCGGCTGGCTTCCACACCAGAATAACCGAGAACCAGCAAGGCACTGATCGCCTCGTTCTCAACACCCTGGGGCAATTGGATACCGCTGGCAGCAGCAGACGATAACGATCCGGCATCGCCACTCCAGTCCGAGCCTTTGAGCTTGTCCTTGAGCTCGAGGATCATCCGTTCGGCGCCTTTTTTGCCGATCCCTTTGACTTGGGTCAGCGTTTTCGTGTCGCCGGTGATTACAGCGAGGGCAAACTGGCTCGGTGTGACCGACCCGACCACACTGCTGGCCACCTTGGGCCCGACACCGCTCACGGTCAGGAGCAGTTCGAACAAACCGACATCCTCCTGGGAGGGAAAACCATACAAAGCAAAAATATCCTCGCGGACATAAAGATGCGTAAAAGCCGTGATCTCCTCCCCAACCGGACCGAACCGGTCGAGCAGCGCAGAAGCCGCCTGCAGGCGGTAGCCAATCCCGTGGTTGTCGATGATCAGGCTGTCGATGGTCTTGGCCACCAGCTTGCCCTTGATGTATGCATACATTATTGATAGCCTCCTCGTGCCAATGCGGCGGACCGGTTGCCGGAATGGGCATGACAGATCGCCACCGCCAGGGCATCGGCCGCATCGTCCGGCCGCGGCACCTGCTCCAGACACAGCAAGACCCGAACCATCTGCTGGACCTGCGTCTTATCCGCCTTGCCATAGCCTGCTACGGCCAGTTTAACCTGCATCGGCGTATATTCATAGATTGGCAGCCCGGAACGTGCCCCGCTCAGGATCGCAACCCCACGTGCCTGGGCCGTACCGATCGCTGTCGTCGTGTTGCGGCTGAAAAACAGCTCCTCGACCGCCATCGTCGCCGGCTGGTGCAGGGTGATCAACTCATCGATCTTGTCTGCAATCTGCAGCAGGCGCTCCGGAAAAGGCGTATTTGCCTTGGTCGAGATCACGCCATAATCGATCATACGTAGGCGATTGCGGCTGTAATCCACCACACCAAAGCCTGTGATCGCATAACCCGGATCAATGCCGAGAATCACCATGAAGCAATCAATCTCCTGCCCTCGAAATTCAGTTCGTCTGGCCAGACCAAACAATCGTTCTCATGATAGCACACCAGAAAAAGAACGGGCAATTCATCTGGAGATACATAAACGGGCAATTCATCTGGAGATACATAAAGGATCCTGTTCCCTGTAACAGAAGCTACATTTTTGCGCCAAGATGAATAATCACAAAACGCCAGCTTCATTTCTGTGCCATTTGTTAAGTATTTTTTCTAGACAATAGCTGTATCATGTCGTACTATATTCACAGTTTTATGGCCGATCACGGATTTTGATGTTTCACCATGCAAGCCAGAAAACAGCCGCTTGCAAATCAACCGTTTTCACGTCATAAAAGAAATCCTCACAAAAAAAGGAGAAACAGTATGAAGATCAAAAGAATCGCCCTGATGCTCCTGGTCTTTGCCCTTCTGGTCCCGGCCTTGGCTGCCTGCGGTGCCAGCGGTGACAGCAAGACCATCAAAATCGGTGCCATGGGCCCTCTGACTGGCGACGTCGCCGTCTACGGCATTGCCGCCACCAATGGCTTCAAGCTCGCCGCTGACGAAGTCAACAAAGCCGGCGGTATCCTCGGCAAGCAGATCGAAATGCCCATCCTCGACGAAAAGGGCGACGTCAACGAAGCCGTCAACGCCTACAACAAGCTCGTCGACCAGGAGAAGGTCGTCGCCATCCTCGGTGACATCACCTCCAAGCCGACGATCTCCGTCGCCCAGCTGGCTGCCAAGGCCAACATCCCGCTGGTCACCCCGACCGCCACTGCGCTCGACGTCACCAAGCAGGGTACCAACGTCTTCCGCGCCTGCTACATCGATCCCTTCCAGGGCGAGATCATGGCCCAGTTTGCCAAGGAAAACCTCAGCGCCACCAAGGCTGCCGTCATCTACAATTCCGGTGACGACTACTCCTCCGGCCTGAAAGATTCCTTCGCCGCCAAGGCTGCCGAACTCGGTCTCGAAGTCGTCGCCACCGAAAGCTATGCCAAGGGCGACACCGACTTCAAAGCCCAGCTGACCAAGATCGCCGCTTCCGGCGCCGAAGCTCTCTTCGTCCCGGACTACTACAACACCGTCGCCCTGATCGCCAACCAGGCCAAGGCCACCGGCCTGACCATCCCGCTGATCGGTGTTGACGGCTGGGACGGCGTCCTCGGCTCTGCCAAACCGGAAGATGTCGAAGGCTACTACTTTGCCAACCACTACTCCACCGAAGACCAGGATCCCAAGGTCCAGAACTTCCTCAAGAACTACAAGGCCGCTTTCGGTGAAGAACCGAACGCCCTGGCTGCCCTCGGCTATGACGCCGCCTACATCCTGTTCGAAGCCATCAAGGCCGCCGGCACGACCGACAGTGCCAAGGTCATCGAAGCTCTGAACAAGACCGACTACACCGGTGTCACCGGCAATGTCAAGTTCGACGCCGACCGCAACCCGACCAAGAGCGTCACGATCATCCAGATCGTCAATGGCGCCTACAAGTTCTCGGGCAAAGTCAATCCTTAATCCTTTACTCTTGCAATGTGGCAAGGATGGCGCGTCCGCAAGATGCGCCATCCTTTCTCTGATTCATCCCTTCTGATTTCATACGCGAGGAGCTGCTGACTCACATGACTTTCCTAACCTATTTCCTCAATGGCCTGCAGGCCGGATCGATCTATGCCCTGATCGCCCTGGGCTACACCATGGTCTATGGGATCGTCAAACTGATCAACTTCGCCCATGGCGATGTCATGATGGTCGGCGCCTATGTCGCCCTGTTCTCTCTGACCAAGTTCCATCTGCCGCTCTGGGCGACTGTCCTCGTGACCATGCTCTTCACCGCCGTGCTCGGTGTCGTGATCGAGCGGTTTGCCTACAAGCCGCTCAGAAAGTCAGCACGTATCTCAGCCCTGATCACCGCCATCGGTGTCAGCCTGCTGCTGCAAAACTTGGTCATGCTGATTTTCTCGCCCAACCCGATTCCCTTCCCCGACCCGCTCAAGGCCGCCCCTGTTTTTGAAATCGGCGGCCTCAAAGTCTCGACCCTGACGGTCGGCACGATCGTCGCGGCCTTCATCCTGATGGCCATCCTGACCCTTTTCATCACCAAAACCCGCATGGGCAAGGCGATGCGCGCGGTCTCGGAAGACACCGGCGCCGCCATCCTGATGGGTATCAATGTGAATACAACGATTTCGGTGACTTTTGCCATCGGCTCCGCCTTGGCTTCCTTCGCCGCAATCCTCTATGTTTTGGCTTATCCCCAGATCCAGCCCTACATGGGCTCCATGCCCGGCCTCAAGGCCTTTGTCGCGGCCGTTCTGGGCGGCATCGGCATCATCCCCGGCGCCATGGTCGGCGGCATGGTGCTCGGCATTGCCGAGAGCCTGACCAAAGGCTACATCAGCTCCCAGTTCTCTGATGCCGTCGTCTTTGGCATCCTGATCCTGGTCCTGCTCTTCAAGCCCAGCGGCCTGTTCGGTCGTAATATCCGTGAGAAAGTCTGAGGTGGACCGCATGAAACTCTCCAAGATCCAGCGTTCCTACCTCTACAACGCCCTCGCAGTCGTCGGCGTCTTCATCGTGCTCTATGCCCTGCAGCTGACTGGCCTGATCGGCCGCTATTACCAGGGCATCCTGCTGACCCTTCTGATCAACATCGTCCTCACCGTCAGCCTCAACCTGGCCACCGGATTCCTGGGCCAGCTGACCCTCGGCCATGCTGGTTTCGTCTCGGTCGGTGCCTACACCGCCGCCCTGATCTCGCTCCGCAGCGGCCTGCCGGAAGCGGTTGCCTTCCCGATCGCCCTGGTCAGTGGTGGTGTCGTCGCCGCTGTCTTCGGCATCATGATCGGCATCCCGGCCCTGCGCCTCAGAGGCGACTACCTCGCGATCATCACGCTCGGTTTCGGCGAAATCATCCGCGTCGTCATCCTGAACCTCAAGTTCACCGGCGGTGCCAGTGGTCTCAACGGCATCCCGATCATGACCAATTTCCCCTACGCCTACTCGATCGCCGTCCTGACGATCACGGTGATGTTCCTCCTGATCCGCTCGCGCCACGGCCGGGCGATCATCTCGATCCGCGAGGACGAAATCGCCGCCGAATCATCCGGCATCAACACCACCTACTACAAGCTCCTGGCCTTCACGATCGCTGCCTTCTTCGCCGGTGTGGCCGGCGGCCTGCAAGCCCACATGCTCTTCGTGATCGACGCCAACAAGTTCGGCTTCATCTATTCGGTCGACATCATGGTCATGGTCGTTCTCGGTGGCATGGGCTCGATCACCGGCTCCATCCTGGCTGCCACCATCCTGACCATTCTCCCTGAGTTGCTGCGCGACCTGGCCCAGTACCGCATGCTGATCTATGCCATCCTGCTGATTGTGCTCATGCTCTACCGCCCGTCCGGTCTCTTGGGCCGCCATGAGCTGTCGCAGAAGATCCTCGGCCAGTGGGCGGGACGCCTGAGAGGCAAGAAACACACACCCTCGGCCCCGGACAGCCCCGAAGCCTGATATTAGTAGACGAAGGAGTTCCCCCATGGCCTTGCTCAAAGTCGATAACCTTGGCATCACCTTCGGTGGCCTGCGAGCCCTCGATGATGTCCGGATCGAGATACACCCCAATGAAATCATCGGCCTGATCGGCCCCAACGGCGCCGGCAAGACGACTGTCTTTAACTTGCTGACCTCCGTCTATGCCCCCTCTGCCGGGTCGATCGAGCTCGAAGGCATCAGCATTGTCGGCAAAAAGTCGTTCGAGATCATCAAGCACGGCATCGCCCGCACCTTCCAGAACATCCGCCTGTTCAAGGATATCTCAGTCATCGACAATATCCGGATCGGCTACCACAATAACGCCAACTACTCGATCCTGGCTGGAATTCTGCGCCTGCCCTCCTTCTGGAGTGAAGAAAAGCGCATGACCGAAGCGGCGATGCAACTGTTAAAGATGTTCAACATGGAGCATCTGGCCGAGCACCGCGCTGGCAGCCTGCCCTATGGCCAGCAACGAAAGCTCGAGATCTGCCGCGCCCTCGCCACCCAGCCCAAGCTGCTTCTTTTAGATGAACCCGCTGCCGGTATGAACCCGACCGAGACGCGTGAGCTGATGGAGACCATCCGTTTCATCCGCGACCATTTCCAGATCTCGGTCCTCCTGATTGAACACGACATGAGCCTGGTCATGGGTCTGTGTGAGCGCCTGATTGTACTCGACTACGGCGTGATCATCGCCACTGGCACCCCGGAAGAAATCAAGAAAAACCCGAAAGTCATCGGGGCCTATCTCGGAGGCGAATAACGCATGCTGACTGTCAATAACCTCAACGTCTTCTACGATGCCATCCACGCCATCCACGATGTCTCTTTCCATGTCGATGAAGGTGAAATCGTCACCCTGATCGGCGCCAATGGCGCCGGCAAGACAACGATCATGCAAACCGTCTCTGGTCTGCTCAAGGCCAAATCCGGTGAAATCGCCTTCTTCGGCCAGGACCTGCGTGCGATCGAACCACACCGCATCGTCGAACTCGGCCTGGCCCAGGTGCCGGAACGCCGCCGCGTCTTCACCCAGCTTTCGGTCCAGGAAAACCTCGAAATGGGCGCCTTCACCCGCAAGGACAAAAACAACCTCGCCCAGGACTACGAAGCGATTTTTCAGCGCTTCCCGCGCCTCTACGAGCGCCGCAAGCAGCTCGCCGGCACCCTCTCCGGCGGTGAGCAGCAGATGCTGGCGATCGGACGCGCCCTGATGTCCAAGCCCAAGCTCCTCCTGATGGACGAGCCTTCCATGGGCCTCTCCCCTATCCTCGTCCAGGAGATTTTCAAGATCATCCGCGACGTCCGCGACAGCGGCACCACCGTCCTCCTCGTCGAGCAGAACGCCCAGGAAGCGCTGAAGATCGCGGATAGGGCGTATGTGCTTGAAACGGGCACCGTGGCGGCGCAAGGCGCTGCAGCCGAACTGCTGGGCAATGACGAGGTCAGACGCGCGTATTTGGGGATATAAAAAACGTATATTGGTTGTATACAGAGCCTAGACGGTAGAATCGAGGTGGCTTCAATGGAACCAGAGATTTGCGTCAGTGTTCTCTATAACACCTACAATCATGAGCCTTATGTTTCGGAAGCCATGGAGAGCTTCCTGATGCAAAAGACGAGTTTTAATATTGAGATACTCATTCACGATGACGCCTCTCAAGATAAAACTGCCGACATCATCCGAAGTTACGAGCAAAAATATCCTGACTTGATTCACCCGATCTATCAGAAGGAAAATCAATACTCAAAACACAAAAATATTTGGCAAATCAATGGTATCAGAGCCAAAGGTAAATATATCGCACTCTGTGACGGTGATGATTACTGGACAGATCCAGAAAAGTTGCAAAAGCAGGTTAATTTTTTAGAAGCACATCCTGAGTGTAGCGCCTGCTTCCATGCTTCGTTTGCGATCCATGCTAAAACTGGAGAAATACTCACAGAGACAAGACTGGATCATCAAAGTCGGTCGATTGGTGTTGAAGAAATCATATCGCGTGGTGGTGGATTCTTTTCAACCAATTCCATTCTTTTTTGTCGGGAAATTTGTAATGAGATGCCCATTTTTTATCAAAACGCACCCGTTAGAGACTACCCGCTCATGATTGTTCTAGCGCTTCGCGGCACTGTCTATTACCTTGATGAGTTCATGTCGAATTATCGGAGATTTGTGGATCAATCTTGGTCCTCCCAGATGGCGAGCAGTACCAGAAAGCGTCAAGAGCATATTGATGCCATCGAAAAAATGTTGGTTGAAATCAATGAATACACGCAACATCGCTTTTCACAAACGATTGAAAATACGATCATGAAAAACCGATGGAAGCATATTCTAAATACCGGAAACTGGCGACTGGCTCATTCAGATAAATATCTCCCTCTATACTTGAATCTTGGCAGGAAACGTAAAATTCTCTTATTTCTCAAATGGCTGAATCCTGGACTTGCCAGAAGACTATCAAAATTGAAAAAAAGATTCATGCGAAACTATCATCATTAGACTTGAATTTCTCAACATACCAGTCCACCGCCAGTTCGATCCCATTTTGAAAATTGAAGTCAGGTTTATAATCTAACATGTCTGTCGCTTTTGAGATGTCAGCATTGGAGTGTTTGATATCCCCCGCCCTTTCTGGACCATAATGGGGGGTGATTTGTTTACCAAGCAACTGACAGAGCATATTAAAAATATCAATCAAATATTCTTGTCCACCAAATGCAATATTAAAAGCTTGTCCTGCTGCTTCTGATGATGCCAGGCAGGCTTTCAGATTTGCTTCGATGACATTTTCTATGTAGGTGAAATCGCGTGATTGGCGCCCGTCGCCGTGAATGGTTGGCACTTGGTCATTGAGCAGCTGTTTAATAAACTTCGGGATAACAGCTGCATAATAACTATCGGGGTCTTGTCTTTTTCCAAAAACATTGAAGTATCGCAGTCCATAGGTGTCCAATCCATAAATCTGTTTGTATAAGCGTCCGTACTCTTCATTAACCTTTTTGGTTAAAGCATAAGGCGATAAGACTTGTCCTTCCTGGCCTTCTTTTTTTGGTAGCGCAGGATGATCTCCATAGACTGAAGAACTGGAAGCAAAGACAAACTTCTCTACCTTTTGTTGTCTTGCAGCTTCCATCATGTTCAAAGTACCCTTGATATTGATTTCTTCATACAGGACAGGCATCACGATGCTGCGAGGAACACTCCCCCAGGCAGCCTGATGCAATACAAAATCAACTCCAGAACATGCTTGAATACAGGTATCAAAATCCCGAATGTCACCTTCAATAAACCCGAAAGAGTGATCATCCATGAGAGGCTCAATATTTCCAATTTTCCCGGTTGACAAGTTGTCAAGACATCGCACCTGGTAACCCATGCGAATGATCGCTTCACATAAATTTGAGCCAATGAACCCGGCCCCACCTGTGACAAGAAACACTGTTCCCGAAGGAAAACGCACATTTGAATAGCCCATGTTTATAATCTCCAGTAGCTATATCCATTCTCTTCCATTATATGACGATTGAAAATTCCCTTTACATCAATTAGAATTTTAGTCTTGATATCATCATAGAAGTTATCCCATGTCTCGAGTGAAGTCACTTTGTATTCTTGATGTGAAACGGACACAATCAATGCATCCATCTTCTTGATTTCACTCATTTGAGTTAATTTAATTCCATATTCTCTGTAGGTTTCTTCTGGATCAGCAATCGGGTCGCAGACAATAGGATCAATACCAAATTCCCTCAATTCATTCACAATATCGATGACGCGTGTATTGCGAGTGTCTGGGCAATTTTCTTTAAATGTAAATCCAAAAATCGCCAGACGAGCAGATTTCACAGACTTATCCGATTTGATCAACATCTTTACAGCATTTTCAGCAATATATTTACCCATTTCATCATTGATCCTTCTGCCTGCCAGAATGATCTGGGAGTGGTATCCCAGTGCTTCTGCTTTATATGTCAAATAATAAGGATCAACGCCAATGCAATGCCCACCCACTAATCCGGGTTTGAATTTCAGGAAGTTCCATTTGGTTTCTGCTGCTTCAAGCACTGAATGAGTGTCAATCCCCATTTGATTGAATATAATCGAGATCTCATTCATGAAGGCGATGTTGATATCTCGCTGGCTATTTTCAATAACCTTGGCGGCTTCTGCAACTTTGATACTGGGAGCTCGGTGAATGCCGGCTTTTACAACCGATTGATACACCGATGCAATGAGCTCCAGCGATTCTGTATCCATGCCAGAAACGACTTTTACGATGGTTTCCAATCGGTGTTCTCGATCACCAGGATTAATCCTTTCTGGGGAATAACCTACGTTGAAGTCAAATCCGCATCTTAGACCAGATTCTTGTTCCAGAATTGGTACACAAACCTCCTCAGTTACTCCAGGATAAACGGTGCTTTCAATGACAACTGTTGAGCCGGCTCGAAGATGCTGACCTAGAATTCTACTAGCTGATTCAATCGGTTGAAGGTCAGGTGTTTTGTCTGGCAGTATTGGTGTGGGTACAGCGATTATATGGAAATTTGCCTGCCCCAGATCTTTGGGATCACTGGTGAATCGCACCGAACAGTCTCTTAAGGCATCATTTCCAATTTCACCCGTTGGATCAATAGCCTTTTTATAGAGGTCAATTTTGTGAGAATTAACATCAAACCCTATAACCGGAAAATGCTTAGAAAATGCAACTGCTATTGGCAATCCTACATATCCCAGGCCAATCAATGAGATCTTGATGTTTTCAGTAATCATCTTCATTTATTTACCAACCTAAATATGATTTTCTTGAGAAGCTATGATTTCTTCGAATGCTCTTTCATATAGACTAATATTATTCTTTGGATCATATTTCTGTCGTATCCCTTCCATGCTGCTTTCGGATACATGAGATAAAACCGCTTGATTTTGATATAGCTTTATGATTTTCTCAGCCCAAGCTCTTGGGTCATTGTCAACCAGAAATCCATTGACACCGTCTTGAATGTATTCATTGAGCGGAGCGACATCTGATGCTAGTACTGGAAGCCCAATTGATTGACTTTCAACAATGATTTTACTGACGCCTTCGTAGTCGCAGGCATGGCAAAGAAGTTGTGCATTCAGCAATCGATTCCATAACAGCGACTGTTCACAGAATGGTTCAACCGTCACTCTATCTTGCAAATCCAATCTTTCGATCAGCTGGCAAATTGATTCCTTTTGTGTTCCCTCACCAATCAAAAACAGTCTGACAGGAATATCGCGAGGGATCTGCGCCATGGCTTGAACGATGATATCTTGTCTTTTCTGATAATTCGAGAATCGTGCAGCCATAATCATATCAAAATTACTTTGATTGCAATGATAGGGGGCTGGACGGCCGATTTGCGAGGCTGAGCCAATATCTCCGAAAAAGAAATGTCTAATTTGGACTTTTATATCCAATTCCTGCAATTTATTCCTGAAATCGTCCATCATACCTGAATGCAGAAAGTTAAACGAGTCTACCGCATTAAATGCTACTTCATAGGATCTGATCAATGAGGGGTTTATGCGGCATTGTTCATACCAATGGTTCCCAGCCAACCTCATAACAATCTTGAAAGTGTCGCTTTTCTTTTTTACATCAATTAATTTATTGATTATGTTCAGTTCATAAAAACAATAGACAATTTGTATCTTGTTTTTTACTATGATTGAATCTAGTAGTTTTGAAAAAACGTAAGATTGATACTGGTTAATAAGATTCTGCAATGTCGATATAAAGTATGAATTTTTACTTTTTTTACTTTTGTAAAAATCACAATAATTGACAGAATATACTTTTATACTATTTAGGATTTCCAAGATTGAACCTAAAAATAATTTTAGATCAAATCGCTTAGTAATATAAAATATTTCATGGCTATTTTTAAGCAGATATTCTCCAATTAATTTCATTGATATTTCTGCGCCACCAAAAGCTGAATTATGGTAACAGGATCTATTGGTTACAATTAGTATTTTCATTTCACACTCCCCCCCTGTTAGCACACTACTAATAAATTCATATCATTATTATATATTTATAAAATATATTATATTTTATATAAGATTTTTAAGATGCATTACATTCATTGTCAATATATTCTATCATAGGATTAAATCTTATACCGTCAAATACGCCCCTTAGTAAAACATATAATTTTCTCATTTTATTTGAATTCTTTGATATCACAATTTTCATAAGTATTTTAATAAGATATTTATAAGGTTCGGGTGTCATAACCACCTTTTTTCCGTTACACAAATTGCCAGACCTGTCTT
>CAZGSR010000034.1:0-29644 GCA_964528645.1 uncultured Mageeibacillus sp.
ACTTGCCGGCATCTGTGCCAGGTTCGCGGCCGTGCCGGATCCACTTGCCGGCATCTGTGCCAGGTCTGCGGCGGTGCCGGATCCACTTGCCGGCATCTGTGCCAGGTGCGCGGTCGTGCCGGATCCACTTGCCGGCATCTGTGCCACGTTCGCGGCCGTGCCGGATCTACTTGCCGGCATCTGTGCCAGGTTCGCGGCCGTGCCGGATCATTTTCCAGCATGTGCATCAGCTCCAGTCAATGCTGGATTAGTTCTATCTCCAGAGCAGGGCAAAGCCGTTTACTGCTGGTTGAAATACCAGTAGCCAGCCGGATAGCGCGGCAATTTTCTGAACCCGGGATGGCGGCCTGGCACGTTGGCCTGGCGGCGGATCTCGAGCCATTCGTCAATTTTCTCGCGGGGCATCGTCCGGCCCGGCGCCAGCTGGTGAACCGTCAGGCTGATCTTGGCGTATTGCTCGACCGATTCCATCAGGTAATAGGCCGACATCAGGTCGGCACCCACTGTGAGCACGCCATGGAATTCGAGCATCATTGCATCATAGTCTTCGAGCAGCGGTGTGATCGAGTCTGGAACCCCCGGTGTCGATGGCGTGGCATAGGGGGCAATCGGCACGCAGCCGAGGGCATAGACGGCCTCTGTGGCGACATAATCATCGAGCGGTTCACCGGCGCAGGCAAAGCCGGTGGCTGTCGGTGGATGAGCGTGGACAACAGCCTGGACGTCTGGTCGGACTTCGTAGGCCCTCAGGTGCATCGGCAGCTCAGACGTTTTTTTCCAGGTTCCTTCGAGAACGTTGCCCGCAAGGTCTACCTTCAAAATCATGTCCGGAGTCATCGCTCCTTTGCTGACGCCAGTAGGTGTGACCAGCAAATTACCGTCGGGTGTGCGGCAGGAGATGTTGCCATCGTTGGAGGCTACCATGCCGCGGGTAAAAAGCAGGCGGCCGATTTCACAGATCTGTTCCTTTAGTTTCTGTTCCTGTTTCTGATTGGTGTCGAGAATCTCCATGTTTATTTCCCTTTCAATTTAATGACGCTTTTATAGTGCAGCCCAGTGGGCAAAATCACCTTTCATGTGTTCGTAAAAATTCCGGAACACCTTGTACTTCGCAGCATAGGCCCGAGCTTGTACCGGGTCGGGTTCATACGTCTTGGCTACCTGGATGCTGTCAGCGACTGCTGAGGCCAGATCATCGATCAGGCCCGAGGCAAAGGCCGCCAGCAGGGCATTGCCAAAGGCACCGCTGGAACTCTGCCGGACCGTCTGGACAGGGATGCCCAGGATCGAAGCTTTCATCTGCAGCCAGACCGGGCTGCTGCTACCGCCACCGACCGCATATAAGCTCTGGACCTGCTGGCCGGACTTATCTGCTTCTTCCACCACATGTTTCAGGGCAAAAGCTGATCCTTCCAGGATCGCTCGTACCATCTGGCCCCGGCTGGTTGAATGGGTCAGTCCAATGAATGCGCCTCGCACGTCTGAGTCCCAGAGTGGCGCACGCTCACCAGCCATGTAGGGCAAAAACAGCAATTTACTATCCCCTGCGGACTGGGCGAGGTCATCGAGGTAACGATACGGATTTTTCCGGTAGGCGACAAGATCGTCGTACTCACTGCAGCCGATCTGGTCGCGATACCATTTCAGGCAGGCCCCAGTCGAACTGATCGGGCCAATCAGCAGATCCTGGCCGGGGACCGCATGATGGATCGACACGAGGTTGCAACTGTCCGGCCACGTGTCGCACCCAAGCATGAAGCAGCTCGATGTCCCTGTCATTTCGGCCGCCTCGCCTTTTCTGACGACCCCGCATTCGAGGGCGGAGGCAGCAGCATCGACCGTTCCTGCCAGGACTGGCACCCCTTCCGGCAAACCGGTCGCAACTGCCGCCGCTGGGGTGATAACGCCTATGTAATCTGTGGAAGGATAAACATCCGGCAATTTCGTCAAGTCGATCTGCAGATCCTTGGCCAACGCATCTGACCAGCTCCGGTCTGCAATGCTGTAAAGCCCAGTCAGGCTGGCGTGGACATGATCACAGGTTGCCTGGCCAGTCAGGCAGTAATTGACATAGCCATTGACCTGCAGGTATTTCCAGGCACTGGCATGGATGTCGGGTTCATTTTGCATGACCCACATCAGATTGGGCAGCATGAAATAGGGATCGATCCGGTTGCCGGTGATGGCATGGATCCGCTCCTGGCCAATGGTATCCTGCAACTGTTCACACTGGGGCTCGGAGCGCCGGTCCATCCAGATCAGGGCCCGGCGCATGGGGCGCCCGTCGGCCGCAATAGGCAGCACAGCCGGAGCCTGCGAACTGACGCATATACCAAGGATTTGTCTGGACTGCAATTGAAAAGAACCCATGATCTCCCGCAACGCAGCCGCTGTCGCCTGCCACCAGTCCTGCGGATCTTGTTCTGCCCAGCCCGACTGGGGGAAATGCGTTGGATACTCCCGGCCGGCAGATGCCACGGTCTGGAAGTGCTGGTCAAAAAGAGTCGCCTTGGCGTTGGTTGTACCAATATCAATACCGATCAGATATCGCATGGTTTCTCCCTCCAGATTTATTTACGGAGTGATTCTGGATTGAGGCAGTTTTTCACGGATTCGCCGGCAAGGAAATGCTGCAGGTCATCGGCCAGGACGCTCAGGCCGTAATGGACCGTATCCTTTGTTGCCCCCGCAATATGAGGCGTCACGGTCACATTGTCGAGCCGGAGCAACGGGCTGTCAGGATCACATGGCTCCTCCTGGAATACATCGAGGGCAGCAGCAGCGATGATTTTGTCCCTGAGTGCCAGATACAAATCATCGTAATCAACCAGGCCGCCCCGGGCTGTATTGACGAAAAGCGCGGTCGGTTTCATCTGGCGGAAACGGTCCAGGTTGAACAGATGCCTGGTCTCGGGTGTCAGGCGGGCATGGACTGAGACCACATCGGATCGTTGCAGCAACTCGTCCAAAGATACAGATTCCACACCAAACTCGGCCATCCGTTCCGGTGTGACAAAGGGATCATGGGCAACGACGGTCATGCCAAACGCCTTAAGGATCGTACTGATGCGGTAGGCAATGTTGCCAAAGCCAACCAAGCCTGCCACTTTGCCCGGCAATTCAAAGTTGCAACGATCATATAGGTAGTATTCGTATTTCCAATCCTTCTGCACGAGGTGCAGATGGCCACGGGCGATGTTCTTAAGCTCCGCCAGGATCAGGCCGATTGTAAACTCAACAACGGCCACGGCATTGCGGCCAGGTGAATTAAAGACGGGAATGCCGCGCTCGGTGGCGGCTTTGAGATTGATGTTGGTCGGACCACCGCGGATGACTGCGATGGCTTTCAGGTTCTTGGCTGCTTCCAATACGGCGTCCGAGATCGGGGCCGCGTGCAGAATCACCAGATCCGCCGCACTGATTCGATCTCTGATTTCCGCTTCCGATCCCTGGTATTCCGCGATCTCTGCATTGCGTTCAAATGGTTTCATCGGCCACTCAAACGTCATGCTGTCAAATTCCAGCGGCCCCCAGGGGGCCAGCGCTTGTGCCATTGTATGCTCAACGATTTCTGCTTTGACAAACTGGTCTCCCAAAATCAGGATTTTCATGCTCAGCTCCGATCCCACTTCGTTTTCTGCAATCACCCGCACCGTTAGTGCGCTCGTATCACCTGACGAAATAGTTTGTATTTGTTTTAATATGTTTGTATAATAGTACATATAAGAACATTCGTCAATTGAATATGACTGGAAATTTCATCAGAAGTTGCATAGAATGCAAAGCAACAGGAGGACTCACCATGTTGAAGCAAACGCGCCATGACCAGATTTTGCAGCTTGTCAAAGAGAAGGGATCGATCGAAACCAGTGAATTGTGCAAGCTATTTGCCATCACAGAAATGACTGCCCGGCGCGATCTGGACGAATTGGCCCGGCAAGGGCTTGTGAATCGGACCCACGGGGGCGCGATCTTGTCTGTTGAAGATATCCAGTACGAGCGACCCTTCAACACACGACTGGAACTGAATACCGCTGCCAAAGAGGCCATTGCGCGGTCTGCCCTGCACTATATCAAAGACGGGCAGAAGCTGTTTTTCAACAGCAGCTCAACCGTCCTGAGACTCGTCCAGCTGATCGATAATTCGCGCCAGCTCCTGATCGCGACCGACACCATCCGGATCGCCGACGAACTCAACACCCGCAGCCAAGTCAGCGTGATCCAGATCGGTGGTGAACTCAAGAAAAACACCCTGGCCAGCTCCGGCTACTGGGCTGAAACCATGATCCGCCAATTCCACTTTGATACCGCCATCCTGGGTGTCAAAGCGATCGACGCAGATGGTAACCTCTATTGCAGCAACCTGCTCGACCGCGGCATCTATGACGCCGTCTTCTCGGTCACTGACCAGATCATCCTGATCGCCGACTCGAGCAAACTCGGCCGGACCGACTTCGTCCGCTTCGGCAACCTCCGCGACATCGGCCGCCTCATCACCGACACAAACGCCCCCGCAGAACTTCTGCAAACATTCAAAGAAAAAGGCTTCACCATCGAGCTGGCCTAAAAAGGGACGCCGTCCCGATATCGACATTCGATATCGGGACGGCGTCCCTTTTTAGGCACCAAAGCCGAAAACCCCTGCCGCTCTAGTCGCTGCAGGGGTTTTCCGGTTCATTTGACAATTCTTAACTTTGCTTTGAGTGTGACGTTGAGCAGGTGCTCGCCGTCGGTCCGGTCGACGTAGACGTCGACATGGTTGCCTTTGACCGCGCCGCCACAGTCTTCTGCGACGCGATAGCCGATGCCTTCGATGTAGACCCGTGTGCCATAGGGGATGACTTTCGGGTCGACGGCAATTGTACGGCCGGCTTTGACTTTGGTTCCGGTTGAAGTGATACCTTTGCCATTCATACCGGGTTCATCTTTGGTGTAGTGGGTGATCTTGAACTCAATCCACTCATATTCGGGCTTGTCTTCCAGGATCGATGGTTCTGCGGGTGCGCTGGTTGCCTTGGCAACACGACTGTCTTGGGAATAGGGTTCCCCGGGCATTTCTTCGCTGAGGTCATCGCCATCACGGCTGATCACGGCTTCGAAGCTCAGGGATGAATGGTCAAGATTGTCTAGCATGTCATCATAAACGGATGTACTGGGGGCTGTTGTTTCGGGTACTTGAGTTTTCTCTGGCTGGAGCACCGGAGCCGGAATCAATCCAAAGCTGTATGCTGCGAGATTGAAGGTCAGTGCCAGGGCAGATACGATTCTTGTAACTAAGTCGAACACCTCATTACTTCAGTTTTGCGCACCATTTGTACAGGACCAGGTCAATAAAAGATGAACGACGTGAATTCTAGCGGCAATTCTTTCATCTCGTCAACGTTTTTGTGACGAATTCAACGGATTCAACAAATATCATGATGAAAAGTGACGTGAACTTTCAAACAATAGAGACAATTTCCCTCGAATGCAGTCCGAAAATAAGGAACTTTTGTTCCTTTTCATTTTTTTGAAACTGTGTCCTGTGTCACTTGCAGATCCCCCCATTTGCGCTACTCTAAAAAAAACTGCCAGGAGTGAATCCACATGGAATTTCTCAATCAGCAACACCAAGTCAGCGAACCTTCGATCATGGTGATTTTTGGCGGCACAGGGGATCTCACCCATCGCAAGCTGATTCCAGCCTTATACAACTTGGCCTTCGACCAGCTGATGCCGGATCATTTCGCCATCGTTTCGATCGGCCGTCGCAACAAAACGACCGAAGAATATCGCGATGAATTGAAAGTTGCACTGGAAAAATATTCACGCAATAAGATTTCTGAGAGCCAGTGGGAGCGGCTGAAGGAGATCATCTATTACTACCAGCTCGATTTTACCGCCACCGAAGGCTACGATGCCCTGGCGACCTTTCTCAAAGGGCTCGATGAACAGCACCAGACCCTGGGCAACCGGATTTTCTATCTGGCAGTCGCGCCGGAGTATTTCGAGACCATCGTCAACGGACTTGGCAAGAGTGGCCAGGCAACCTGTCATTACATCACGGGTGAAACTTGCCCCAACTGGCAGCGCCTGGTCATCGAAAAACCCTTCGGCAAAGACCTCAAGACCGCCAAGCATTTGAACGACTCGCTGCATGCCTATTTCGCCGAAAACGACATCTACCGCATCGACCACTATCTGGGCAAGGACATGATCCAGAACATCATGGTCCTGAGGTTTGCCAATCTCGTCTTCGAGTCGCTCTGGAGCAACCAGTACATCGACAACATCCAGATCTCACTCGGCGAAAAACTCGGCGTCGGCTCGCGTGGCGGCTACTACGAGCATTCTGGCGCGATCCGCGACATGGTCCAGAACCACATCCTGCAGATCCTGTCGATGGTCGCCATGGAGCCGCCGGTTGCCCTGACAACGGAAGCCATCCGGCAGGAAAAGCTCAAGGTCATTCAGGCGATCACACCTTTCACAACAGATTCCCTGCGTGACAACGTTGTCTTCGGCCAATATGGCGCGGGCACCGTCGACGGTGAAAAAGTCCCTGGCTACCGCGAAGAGCTCAACGTCCCGGAGAACTCCAGCACCGAGACCTTCGTCGCCATGAAACTCAGCGTCAACAACTTCCGCTGGGCTGGCACACCGTTCTATATCCGCACCGGCAAACGCCTCGCCGGCAGCAGTGCCGAGATTGTCGTCCAGTTCAAGTCACTGCCCAACATCCTGTACTTCGAAGATGAAAAAAACCACCAGGAGCCCAACCTGCTGGTCATCCGCATCCAGCCCAATGTCGGTGTCTATTTCCAGGTCAACACCAAGGACTTTTCCACCCAGAAAGACATCATGCCGGTCAAAGTCGAGACCAGCCACCTCAGCCCGAACCAGGGCAACACACCTGAAGCCTACGAGCGTCTGATCTACGACATCATGCGTGGTGATGCAACTCTGTTTGCCTGGTGGAACGAGGTCGAAGCCTCCTGGAAGCTGGCCGACCAGATCATCGCCTTCCGCGAAAATCTGCGCCACCGCTTTCCCAATTACACCGCCGGCACCAGTGGCCCGGTCAAGGCCATCGAACTGTTGGCCAGAGATGGCCGCGAGTGGTGGTCGGTGTAGTAGGAATACACAGCCAAAAATAGGCAATCAGACAACTCAAGATTCTTATTGTCAAAAGTATACCAATTTTGGTATACTTTTGACATGAGCATTTACGAGAAAATCTATGAAATTGCCGCAGACCAATACGGTCTGATCACATGTGAAGAGGCCAAAGAAATTGGCATCCCCAACATTGAACTCGTAAAGCTAGCACATCGAGGTAAACTAGAACACATTAGTCACGGTTTATATCGAATCTTTAAATATATCCCGACACAATTTAATGTTTATGCGGAAGCGGTCAAAACTGTTGGTTCAGACGCTCACCTTTATGGTGAATCTGTTTTGGCATTTCACGGACTCATCCCAACCAATCCAACTACCTTATCGGTCTCTACATCGCAACGCGTTCGGAAGACCTTACCCAAACATATTAGGCTCATAAAAATAAATACCATCGAACCAACGGTATACTATGAAGGAATCCCCTCTCAGTCTGTTGCAAATGCCATTCGTGCTTGCATTGGTTCGATTATATCTGAACGTTTGATCGATGCTGTGAATGCGGCTAAAAGAATTGGTTTGATCACTGCCAGTGAAGAAATATCAATCAAAAAGGAAGTGAAAAATGACAGGCAATCGTCCAAACAGTAAAAGAAATCTAGACATTGCCATCGAAAGAGCTTTTGGTCATACCAATAACACTTTGCAAATTAGAACAATAATGGCAAATACAATCATTGGCCAATTATTGCCTTTGGGTGCAGTCAAGGGCGGTAGCGCTCTCAAACTGAGGTATGGAAATGCTACAACTAGATTCACGACCGATTTAGACACATCACGCGGCATGAGTTTAGCAAGTTTCACAGACGAACTAAACACCGCTCTAGCATATTGAAACGCCAACGAATCGGATTTTCTTCGTTCTCGAAAACACGAAAATGCTGGACTTGCAAAAGAACCTATCCTTCAGCTTCTGGGAAAAAGCAGACGCCAATCATTCGGTCGTGAGATTTGCGACCAGCTGGGCCACTCTAGAAGAAAATGTCGAAGCCCTACGCGATCTGATTTAAGCTAAAAAGATGTGGCGAAACGCCCAACCTCAGAAGCGGTAAAACGCCCCACTTCAGAATTCGTTGTAAAACACGGTCTCCTCAATCGCTCGGATATCCAAATGGAGCGGACTGGGCTTTGCGTTATCTGCCGGATAGCCAATCACCAACACAGCAACGGGGACAAGATTTTCCGGAATATTGTATTCGGAAATGATCTTGGCCGGATCAAAGCTCATGACCCAAGTCGAACCCAGGCCAATGTCTGCAGCTGCCAGTGTCATATGTGTGGTCACGATGCTGGCATCGATCTCGCCCCCGTCTTTGCCATCCTGCTTGCGTTTGTAACTCACGGTCTTGTCATAGCAGACCAGAAGCGCCAAGGGCGCATTGAAACGGTATTTGGTGCAAATTTCCAGCTTGGCGAGCGTATCTTCCCGGTCGAGCACCAGAATGCGCTGCGGCTGATAATTGCAGGCAGTCGGAGCCACCTGGCCTGCTCGCAAAATGAGATCCAGCTTTTCTTGTTCCACGGCCTGGTCCTTGAATTGACGCACAGAGTAACGCACTTCGGCTAGAGCGTTGAAATTTTCCATTTTTGTAAGAGCCTCCCTATTGATCAACATGCTTTGCTATCAATTTTATCATATACAATAGAAAACGCCCGCCTGCTAAGCAGTTGAACGCGCATGATGCGGCAAACTGTACGATTTTGATGAAAATATGAGCAGGTTGAAGATGTTGGGTGTGTGAGTGGCAACATAAGAAATAGGTGGCAGTATAGGTTTAAACCAGCAAACGATTAGATATTAAGTTCAAGAGCGTTTTCAGCACAAACCTTTCGAATTGATTTCATTTCTTTTTTTGTACATGAATTCAAGATATTTTCTAGCACAGCCAAATCTCTGCTGGATTCAAAGATATACGGAAGTATATTCCGTACGGATTCGATATCCTTCTCCCTTTTTGACGCGGGTATCCGATGTGGATTAATGATGATTTTTTGAATAACATACACGGCTGGTTCCGGAACATTGATATTGTAATTTCTTACCCCAATCTTCATTGGAAAATCAGATAATATGTTAATATCTCGCAACGATTGTCCTCGAATCCCAATACCAGGAATATCCATATATGAATCAAATCCAGAGCCTACCTGTCGCGTTAAAAATTCTATCTCAAGCAAATCCTCTTTAAACATCTTCACCACTTCGGTGAGACGGTCCCGAACGATAAGGAAACCTGCCTCTGCCATCTTTTGTTCGAGATGTATTTGCGGGGATGGACGTCTAATATTTGGATAAAGGAAATCAACATCTCTGGTTCGAATGTTGGGCAGAAACTCTGACTCAAAATAGAATGTGTACAGATACTCAGCCCAACTACCAATGAGCATGACATGAGGCAATGCCCCTGATGAATCCAAAACATCTATAGTTGACCAGAATGCTTCTTCTTGTCTCTTATCCATTTTTGTGAATCCTCAAATACCGCTCCATTTCCATTTGCTCTTTTTTCAATCTACGCAGGGTCAATTCGATTTTTTTTCGTTTTTCCAGCTGCATTTGTAAAATCTCTAAAGCACCATCTTTTCTCGTGATGTATTTATTAATCACCTTATCACCCTGCCGAAAAACCAAATAAGAGTAGTCATGCCCGTGAATACGCTTTGTAGTAATAGAGCCGCGGGGTAGTTTTTCGAGCTCCTCTTGATAGGCGGCCTGCATCCTTTTATTCCGTTCATACTCTTCTGCTATTACAGAATTAATGACACTCACCTATAACACCTCGCTTATACTACATTTTTTATTCATTTCATGATTGTAGTATAACATATTTTATACTACATGCATTACAATATCGAATTTATGTAGTATAATTTTCAATCAACAACAATTACAAAAGCGGCACCGGAAACTGCTCCGATGCCGCCTGTGTCTGAAAAAATGAATCGGCTTGATCTTTATAACGTCGATCAGCTATGCCGGTACACATCCCAACCAAGATAATTCCCGAGGGCTTCTTCGAGCACGTCGGCGACGAGGCCGCGGTTCATGGCGACGTGGTGTTCGTAGCCGTTCTTGCAGATGTGGTTTAAAAGGCCCTGCAGGTCAGGGACCTGGCAGACAGCGACGCCGCCTTCGGTGTCCATGCGATCTTTTAAAAATTCGCCTTCACCGACGTAGAGCTTGATCTTGCCGTTTTTGTCGTCGGTGGTGATCTTGGCGTAGGTCATCGGGCCTTCCTTGATCTGGGCTTTGCAGGCACCAAAGCAGTTGGCCTGGCCGAGGGTGGTGCCGAGCACGCCGAGGTTGCCGATTTCGAAGTCTTTATGGCCGAAGAACGAGGCCGGGAAATTGGAGCAGTGCAGATTGACGCATTTGTTTCGCTCGTCAGCGAAGTTGTTGTTCCAGTCAAAATAGGCCGACGGTTCGCCGGATGCCAGGTAGAGGGCATACATCGCCAGGGCGCCGGTGACGTCCATTTCGCAGGCGCTGGGCATGCCTTTTTCGCCCATCATGCTCATGGACAGGCAGGTGGCGACGCCGTAATTGTTCTGGATCGAGTCCCAGCACTGGATGGCGCTGGCCTGGCAGTCATGGTCGGCGATCCATTGTTCGACAGTCAGAATCAGCTTGGCTTGCTTGAGGATCTGTTCTTCCGAGATGCCGGGGACAATCTTGCCATAGGCTTTGATTTCCTCAGCCTTGGCCAGGACTTCAGCGGTGATTTCCATCGCCAGGGCGGCAAAAATGATTTCCGACAGGTCAACGACGGCGGTGGTGATGCCGTATTTCTGCAGCAGTTTCTCCGAGAAGCGCACGGTGTGGAAAGCATCCGGACGGGTGCCGATCGCAGCAATCCGGGCGCGTTTCACGCCGCTGACGACGCGGCAGACGGCGGCGAATTTGTCGAGCTCACGGTCGAACTCAGTGCTGTTAATGTCGCAGGTGTGCTGCTTGGTCACGCTGTACTGGATGTCGCGTTGGTAGAGATTGTTGCACAGCGAGATCTTGCCGCAGAAGGCATCGCGGCGGTTCTCGAGCTGCATCCGGTCGAGTGAATCATCGCAGGCCTGGACCAGGATCGGCACGTTGAGTTTAGCCAGGTCGATCGCGGTGGCGACGCCGACTTCGTCACCAAAGTTGGGCAGGATGACGAGGATGCCGTCGATCTTATCCTGGTTGGCCTTGAACAATTGGGCGCAGGCTTTGGCATCTTCGTACGTCATGACGGCGCCCAGTGGCGTTTCGTCTTCGCCGAGGATAACGGTGCCGATGCTCTTTGCGTCGAGCTTGGCCAGAATTTTCTTTCTCTCTTCACCGACCAGGTGATCCGGGAAGAAACTGCGGTTTGTAATGATGACACCGAGGGTTGTTTGTTTCATGGATAGCCTCATTGCACTGATCAACCAAGGTCTGGAGCATGTTCTCCTCGACATGGCCCATTGAAAGCAGAACAAATGCCCGCAGGGGCAGATGAGCTTCCATTTCTGCCAGCATCACGGCAAACGACTCATCTGCCTCGCTGGCAGTTTCGGCCACATCAGTTGACTCCGGCGGCCTGGTTGCGTCACCCTCGTCATCCGCAAGGCCGTCATCTTTGGCCGCGCTGATCAGATTGAACAGCGACCCGATCCTGGCAAAGAACGGACCGGCGATGGCAGCTGCAGCCGGATGAGCCATCAAGTCATGTTTGGTGGCATTCAGGTTGAAAACCACCGGCACTTGACGTTCAGCCTGGACCTGGATCACGGCTTTCAGACGGATGTCGCGCGAGGAAGATCCCACCCGGATCTCGACCGGACCGGTCTCGACCATCCAGCCAGATGCTCTGACATCATAGTAGGCAAAGCTACGCCGGTCAAGCTGGATGGAAACCGTCTTGCTCTCACCCGGAATCAATTCGACTTTTTCAAACCCTTTCAGCTCCTGGGAAACACGATCTACGTTCGCTTCAGGATAAGCCAGATAGAGCTGGACAACTTCGCGTCCGGCTCGTGCACCTGTGTTTTGCACGGTCACAGAGACGGTCAAAACGTCGCTTTCACAGAACTCACTGGCGCTGACCACAAGGTCGCTGTAGCTGAACTGGGTGTAACTCAGGCCATGGCCAAAGGGGAACAAGACATCCATGCGGCGTTTGTCATAATAGCGATAGCCAATGTATAGGCCCTCCCGGTACTCGACTCGGTCGTTAAATCCAGGGAAATCAAGGTAGCTCGGATTGTCTTCAAGGCGCAGGGGGAATGTCTCGGCCAATTTGCCGCTTGGATTGGCATACCCAAACAAAAGATCAGCGATGGCGCCCCCTCCGGCCTGACCGGGCAAATACCCTTCCAGAATCGCTTCGACTTCATCTACCCAGGGCATTTCGATCGGCGACCCATTGGCCAGGACCACGATGGTCCGGGGGCAGACAGCCGCCACGGCCTTGATCAGGGCATCCTGGTTAGGCGGCAGATGCATGTGTTTCCTATCGTAACCTTCTGACTCGTAGTGATCAGGCAAGCCGGCAAAAATCACGGCTGCTCCAGCCGTTTGTGCAGCTGCGACAGCGGCATTAAAATCGGCCTGGTCAATTGCGTCGGTATCGAGGCGGAATCCAGGCTGGTAAGCAGCAGACGGACTGGATTTTCTGATTTCATCGAGCGCAGCTGTCAATCGGGTCGGATTGATGTGCGAGCTGCCCCCGCCCTGGTAACGCGGATTTTCCGCGAAGCGGCCGATGATCGCGACGGGCTGGTCTTTGGGCAAAGGCAGGGCTGCATGGTCGTTTTTCAGGAGAACGGCACATTGGCTGGCCACAGCCCGGTCCCGGGCATCATGAGCCACCGCATCGAACGTTGCGTCTTTTTTCAGGCTGTCCAGCTTGGCATAGATCAGGTCGAGCACGCGACCGGCCACGCGGTCGACATCGGATTCTGTCAGGCGGCCGTCGCGCACAGCGGCGACGACTTTGCGGTCGTTCATGCCACCAGATGAAGGCATTTCGAGGTCCATCCCGGCCTTGACGCCAGCAACTCGGTCATTGACGGCGCCCCAGTCCGAAACGACTATCCCCTGGTAACCCCATTCGTCGCGCAAAATCTCGGTCAGCAGGCGATGATTGTCCGACAGGTAGGTGCCGTTGACTTTGTTGTAGGAGCACATCACCGTCGCAGGCTGGGCCTCGCGGATCGCGGTCTCAAAGCTGGCCAGGTAGATCTCCCGCAACGTACGTTCATCGATGATTGTGTCGACCGTCATGCGGCGCGACTCCTGGTTATTGGCGCAGAAATGCTTGATCGAAGTACCCACGCCCTGGCTTTGCACGCCCTGGATGTAGTGCTTGGCCATCTGCGATGACAGGTATGGATCCTCAGAGATGTATTCGAAATTGCGGCCACATAACGGGGAACGCTTGATGTTGCAGGCCGGACCGAGAACCACTGATACGCCCTGGGCTTGGGCTTCCTCGCCGATCAGGCTGCCAACCTCTGCGATCAGGTCGCGGTCCCAGGACGAGCCCAGTCCGGCACCGGATGGGAAACAGGTCGCCGGCACACTGGCCAAAAGACCCAGATGGTCGCCTTCATCTGCTTGGCGCCTGAGGCCATGCGGGCCGTCTGAGACCATGATCGCCGGCAGACCCAGCCGTTCAATCACCTGGGTATGCCAGAAATCCTGGCCGGAAAGCATTGAGCATTTTTCTTCGAGCGTCATCTGGGTCAGGATTTTTACGGTACGCGGGTCCATGGTTTGATCTCCTCTGTTTCAATATTATTCGCGCGATCTCTGGTTGGTCACACGTGTTTCAATTCGGTTGCGATCTCATGGGCCAAGGCCTCCGCCTGGGGCAGCAGTCCGACGACATCGATAAAGGCGTGACCAACTCCTTTGTATCGGATCACCTTAGCCTTATTTCCAGCGGCCTGCAGATACCGGCCAAAAAGCTCACCCTGGACACGCAACCCGTCATATTCAGCCGTCGCGATCAAGGTTCTGGGGAAAACGGTGAAGTCAGACGCCAGCAACGGGCTGGCGAGCGGGTTCTGGCAGTCATCCAGCGAGTCAGTGTAGAGCGCTTCAAAGCCAGGTGCTTCGTCTTCTTTGGGGGCGAACCCCAGAACCATCGGTTCGAGAACAGCGCGGTATTCATCACAAAGAGCAAAGTCTGACAGGTTCCATTTGAAGTCAGGGGTTCGTGCCGTGCCAATCAGGACGGCCGGATAAATCAGGTACTGAGCCTTGATGACGGGACGGTCCGAAGCCCGGTCGAGCAGGCAGCAGGCAGCTGACAAATTGCCACCGGCACTGTCACCACCGACTGTGATTTTGGCCGGATCGATGCCATAGTCAGCTGCATGGTCATGGACATGGCAGACGGCCGCATAGCAGTCCTGGAGGCCCTGGGGGAACTTGTGTTCAGGTGCCAGGGCATAGTCGATGTTGAAAACAACCGCACCGGCCAATTCTGCAACCAGGCGGCAGAAATTCTCGACTGCAAAAGGTGATCCACCGACAAAACCGCCGCCATGGAAAAAGACCAGGGCCGGGCGGTCCGTTTTGTCAAAGGGCTTTCGGGGATAATAACGCCAGAGGCCTACCGTGCGACCCTCAACGTCTATGGTTTCAAAACCGGTGTAGATTTCGACCGTGTTCAGATTGCGATTGGGCGAGCCCATGAAACGGCGCATTTGCTCTACAGTCAGGGTCGCTGCATCAAAGGGGCTATCAGTTTTTGGTCGTCCAAGGATGGACTGGATAAAGCGTGGGTCAGGGTAATTCTTTTTAGGCTCATCTGGAACGGATTTGTCGATCAGGGAGAGGGAGTTATCGTTTTCTATTGTCTGGTCATCCAACATCGCCTGAACAAGCGAAAAGTCATACGTGCGCATGCTGTCCTCCATTCACCCAGTCGGGTGCATGGTACCAGTTTACCGTTTTCTGACGATGCAATTATGACTTCTGTTGTGGTTTATATGACATAAATAGCTAAGCTGTGTCTGATCTCGCCTGATCAACGGGGTCCGTTCACGTCCCCAGGAGGCACTGGGTCACTCGGCGCCATAGATATCGTTGTACTCAGACGTGGCGCGCTGGATCTGGGTTCTGGCGCGACCACATCTCGGTGCGGACAGCAGGCAGTGGCGGCCGCAGGCGGTGCAGGTAAACCGGGACAGATATTCATTGAGAGAGATTGATTCGGCAGCATCCTGGCCATCGGTAACAGTCGACCCAGGGTCTGAGCCAGGAGCCGGCAGCGCATCGATCACGGAGCTGCCATCCTCTGTATCATGCAGCGTTGTATCCGTGGCCGGAGTCTCAACGGCAGACGGAGAGGAAGAGTCGTCCGTATCAGCATTGGCAGCGCCTGAGTCAGTGACGGTCGCCAGGGCTGGGCTGACCACTGAGGTCTGGATGACGGCATAGGTGGCGCCGAGGGCAAACAGACCGAGAAAGGTACGGACGATGGTCTGGCGGACCGGTTGCCAGGCGGGGCGCTGCAGGGCTTGTTTCAAAGCAGTCTTGATCCAGGACAGGTGCAGGAGGACATGGACGATGGTGATGCCCAGGGTGGCCCGGCTGGCTACCGCATGGATGATCGTCCAGAGCGCCAGGTCAGCTGCATTCAGGGCCGTGAACAGGTACTGCGAGATCAGGACGCCGCTGACTAGGGTCAGGACCATGGCCAGGCCAAGCATCGCATTCATCAGGTAGACCAAGCGTAATTCGAGCGGCATTGGACCAAAGAATTTTTTTGAAACACCGGTGATCCACTTGCGGTTCAAAACCAGATGAATCGCCAGCCCGGCTGCGATGATGACGCCGATCCATTCATGCAGAAAAACCCCACTGAAAGCCGGCACCATGACCACCAGCAGGGTGACCGCCAGGATGCTGTCCAGGATCAATTTCTTTTTCAATTTAGGATTCATGTTTCACACTCCACTCTTTACAGGACTTGCGAGTCTTTTATTAAGCATTGACCTGAGCTTAGCAAGCCGGCGTGATGGCAGGGTGAACAAAGGGCGAATCTTTACAGATAGAACATAGCGTAATGTAAAACAATTAGTGCCAAAAAATCAGAATTGTCTGACTTTTCGGCACATAATGTTCAGATCTCACTTGATAAGGGTCTGGTTCGCGACTCTATCCGTTTCCAATGACCGGCAGTTCAAACCAGAAGGTGCTCCCTTCCCCGGGCCTGGAGTCAACGCCATATCTGGCCCCATGCTGCTCGAGAATTTGCCTGACAATCGATAAGCCGAGGCCATTGCCCATGACAGCACGGCGATGAAGCTTGTCCGATTTGTAGTAGCGTTCCCAGATGTGGGGCAATTGGTCTTCCGGTATGCCTTCTCCATGGTCGGTTACTTCGATCCGAACCCAACCGTCATGGACGGTCTGGCGGACTTTGATCTGGTGGTCTGGACCAGCGTAATGGACAGCGTTGGTCAGGAAGTTGTACAGGACTTGCTCGATCCGGGCTGCATCAGCATGGACCACAGCCTGCTCGTTGGCTGTAACTGTGATCTGGTAGCCCTCAGCCTCAGTCAATTTGCCGACTCGGGCGATGATGTCACGGACCGATTCGGTCAGGTCATAGTCAGATAATTCAAACTGGCTCGCCCCTGACTGCAGCTTGGACAGGTCGAGGATGTTGTTGACCAGGCTGGTCAGGCGATTGGATTCATCGATAATGACTTGGACATTTTCCGGACTGTTTTCGCCGGGCAGGTCACGCATGACTTCGGCATAGCCGCGGATCATGGTCAGGGGCGTGCGCAAATCATGGGAAATATTGGCGATCAGTTCGCGGCGCAGGGCTTCGACACGGCCCAGCTCGACCACGGTCTGGTTGAGCGTATCGGCCAATTCACCGATTTCCCGGTAATCCCCAGCAGCAAACCGGACGGAGTAGTCACCCGCAGCCATTTGCTTGGATTGCTCATTGATCTGCACAATCGGCCGCGCAATCCGGCGTGACAAAAGCAAAGCCAGGCCCAGCGACAGGATGATCAAGATCAGTGAAACATAGACCAGCTGGATGCGCAGAGTGTCCACGGTGGCCGTTACGGGTGACAGCATCGTGTTCAAGAGAATCACCGCCGACGTGCCATTGTCCAGCGTCACCTGGCGGCAAAAGATCAGGGATGTCAGCAGGTTATCGGTGGGTGGCGGGACATTGCCGACAAATTTGCGCTCATCATAGCGATCGTTGTCAAATGAAGCCCGGTTGTAGAACTCCAGGTATTCGCCGCCGGCCGCAACCGTCTTGTCGTACAGGCTAAACAGATCGGTCAGGGCCAGGTGGTTGATCAGGCTGGCCGGGCCGATTTCGATCGAGGCCAGGTCACTGCCAGACACCGTGAAAATGCGGATGCTCAGGTCACCCTGCTCAGCGATCCGGTCGATCAGGGTGTTGAGCTCACTGTGGTTGATGTTATCTGCAACTGTGGCTGCAATCCTGCGGATCTGGGCGGTTTTCACCGTGCGGTAGAACCGGTCGAGAAACACAACCTGGAACATCCAGAGCAAGGCCACCAGGATGAGTGAAAAGGCCAGAAACGAGGCAAACAGGGACCATTTGATCCCTGGCCGGCGCAGGTGCAGTTTTTTCCAGTCAGGCTTCAAAGCGATACCCCACGCCGCGCAGTGTCACAATGAAACGGCGATAATCTCCCAGACTGTTGCGCAGCAGTTTGATGTGGGTGTCCAGCGTCCGATCATCACCAAAGAAATCATAGCCCCAGACTTCGCTGATCAGTTTTTCCCGGGTCAGGGCGATGCCGCGGTTTCTGACCAGATAAAACAATAGTTCATACTCTTTGGGCGACAGGTCGATGGGTTTACCATCCAGTGTGACAATCCGGCCGGTGAAATCGACTGTCAGGCCTTCAAAGCTGAGGATCTCGTGTTCCAGTGAGTTGCCTTCCGGTTTCTGGTTCCGACGGATCAGGACCTCCAGGCGCAGCATGACCTCCTTGGGCGAGAACGGTTTGACGACGTAGTCATCGATCCCCAGCTCGAAACCATGGATTTTGTCATACTCTTCGCCCCGGGCAGACAGCATCAGAACAGGCATGCGCTTGAATTTGAATATTTCCCGGCAGGCCGAAAAACCGTCCAGCTCGGGCATCATCACGTCCATGACAATAGCATCGAAATCCTGCTCGCGGCAGAGCCGGACGGCTGCCATGCCATCCGCTGCCTCCACGACCTGGTGGCCGTCGAATTCCGCGTATTTGCGCAGCAACTGGCGGATCTTTTCTTCATCATCGACGATCAATAAGCGGCTCATGAATGCACGACCTCCTGCTTCTTGTCACAAGGATAGTCCAGACATGTGATGGTTAGATGAAAACAAGCTGAACAATCGCTGTTTTTGCCCCACGTCCTGGAAGATGGCTGGATGAATCGTCCTCAGCGACGAGTTGTCGGCATTTCGGGCTGGCTGACGAGACTGGGCAAACACCCCAGCTCTTCGAGTTTGCCCCGTACCAGGCCAATATCCTCCCAGAGGCGGATCCGTTCACGATTGTTGCGCAAAATAAAAGCAGGGTGGAACGTCGGCAGGATCAGATAGCCGTTTTTCTCGATCCACTGGCCGCGGACCTTGCTGATACCCTCGGTGCTACCCGTGAAATATTTGTAGGCTGTTGCGCCGAGAAGGACGATGACCTTGGGCTTGACCAGATTGAACTGGCGGGCCAGCAAGGGTCTGCAAGCCTTGGCTTCGTCTTCAGTTGGCACGCGGTTTTCCGGCGGACGGCACTTGACGATGTTGCCAATATGGTAGACCGACTCATCCAGGCCATAGGCCGTCAGCAGGAGGTCCAGAAGTCGGCCGGCAGCGCCGACGAATGGTTCACCGCGTGCATCTTCTTCGGCACCAGGACCTTCGCCGATGAACATCAAGGGAGCTGTCAGCGCCCCGCGCCAGATGACGGCCTGTTTCCTGGTCTGGCCCAGGCTGCACTGGCGGCAATTCTGGCACTGCTCGACAAATTGCTGCCACACAGGTGGCAGGGAACGGGATGAAGTGGGACTGGTCATAAAATCATGGCCTCCGGGCTTTTAGATCGCTAGTTCGACGATAAACGTCGCCCCCTGGCCTATTTTACTCTCAACCCGGGCTGTTCCGCCATAGAGCTGGGCAATGTGTTTGACAATAGACAGGCCCAGGCCGGTACCTCCGAGCTCGCGGGAGCGGCTGGTATCGACCCGGTAGAAGCGTTCAAAGATCCGATCCTGGTGTTCCGGCGCAATGCCCGGTCCAGTGTCGCGGACTCGGAGCTCAAGCTTGCCATTGGGCAGTCGCCTGGTGTGGATCTCGACCCGGCCGCCCTCCCGGTTATACTTGATCGCGTTTTCAACCAGATTGATCAGGACCTGCTTGATACGGTGCGGGTTGGCCGAAACCATCAGGGCCGATTCATCCGTCTCAGGCACCAGGCTGATCTTGCGGCTGCTGGCGATGTCATCGAGCAGGACAACCACATCATCGATCAGCGCATGCAGGTCAAACGTCTGTTTATCCTTGTCTTCCTTGAGTTCCTCGATCTCGGACAAGACCAGAATGTCGCTGATCAGCTGGTGCAGGCGCTCGGCCTCGATGTCGATGATGTCGAGGAAACGGCGGGCCACGTCCGGTTTATCGATCGCGCCGTGGCGCAAGGTCTCGATAAAACCGCGGATTGAGGTCAGAGGTGTTTTCAGCTCATGGGTGACATTGGCCACAAATTCGCTGCGCATGCGCTGCATCAGGCGGCTCTGGCTGATATCCAGAAAAGTCAGGATCACGTTGTCCTGATTGGTGTAGCGGATTGGTGACGCAGTTATCTGGAAATCCCTTGGCCCACGCACCGTGGTGATCGTCAGTTCTCGACTGACTGGGCTGTTGCGCTTCAGGCAGTCATCGATCATCGCCTCGGTCTGGGCATGGTGTGTCACCAGGACGAGCGGGAAACGAGCCTGGTCCGGATCCAGATGACGATCGAACAGGTCCTGAGCGGTCCGGTTGACGAACATGACGTCATGAGACTGGGCCGCGACGATCAGCGGGACCACCAGGGAATTGAGGATCACATCGAGCCGCGTGTTGCGTTCCTCCAGGCTCTGGATCGTCTGCGACAATTGCCTGGCCATGGCATTGAAAGCATTGCCCAGATCCGTCAATTCGCTCTTGTCATCGAGCAGGGATCCGACACGGATCTGGTAGTCACCTCGCTGGACCTGGTTGGCGGCTTGCTTGAGTTCCACGAGCGGCCGCGTGATCTGGCGCAGGGCGAGATAGCCAATCACGAGCAACGCCACCATGGAAAGCCCCGCCACGATGAGCAAGGTCGTCACAAGGCCCAGATACCCTGACCGCTCAATGTCGTAGGAAATGGACGTCCGGACAACCAGATTCAACGCTGGGGCATAGGTAGCCAGATACAACATCTGTTTGCCGATGGTTTCACTGGTGCGACGGGCAAAACCAACGCCCTGGTTTTGCAAAGCCGCACGGATTTCCGGCCGGTAGAGATGATTCTCCATCTGTGTGCTGTCACTGAGATTATCATAGGTAACGGTGCCGTCTGTCTGGATGACTGTGACCCGGATCGACTCGCCGTCCCTCTGGTACACGCTGCTGATGGCCTGGGCAGCCTGGGCAAAATCATCACCTGCGGCCAAGCGTTGCTCGATCAACTGGGCTGCATTGTACAGGTATTCCTGGCTGACCTGGCTGTGATAGGATTTGATCACAAAAAAAGCTGAAGCGCCGGATGCGACAATCGCAACCACCACTACAGCCAGGATCAGGACATAAATCCTTCTGAGCATGTCTTACCTCAGTCTTCGCGGAAGCGGTAACCCCGCCCGCGCACAGTCTCGATCAGCTGGGGATTGGCGTCATCTTCTTCGATTTTACGCCGCAGTTGCCGGATATGGACATCAACGGTCCGTGTTTCACCCGAGTATTCATACCCCCAGACATAGTTAAGCAGGTCATCACGGCTATAGGCTACACCCCGGTGGAGCATGAGGAACTTGAGCAGTTCGTACTCGCGGTGGGTCATCTCCAGCTCTTGCCCGTCCCGGTAGACCCGGTGGCGGGTGTCATCGAGCAGGATCGGACCGCTGCTGATGCGTTCAGCGGTGGTCACAACTGTGGGACGCGGTTCAGATTCTGCGGCCAGGTGCTCGCGTTGCTCAGGATCACGCAGCGAACTGAGTTTCCTGTAGCGGCGGATCAGGGCCTGGATCCGGGCCAGGAATTCCCGGATACCAAAAGGCTTGGTCAGGTAGTCGTCCGCCCCTGCGTCCAGGCCCCGCACCTTGTCAGATTCGGCACTTCTGGCAGTCAACATCAGGATCGGGATCCAGTCCATATCCTCGGACCGGCGCAGGCGTGCACAGATCTCAAAACCATCCATGTCTGGCAGCATGAGATCGAGAATGAACAAGGCGACAGGCTGGATGTTGGCGAGGTCTGCAAAAAGGCTTTTGCCGTCACGGTAGCTGCGGGTGGCATAGCCCTCATTCTGCAGGTTGAATTCGATCATTTCAGCAATGCCGGCATCATCCTCAACGAGGACAACAACGGGTCGCGGGGATTCCTCAGTCATTGTAGTTCATGTGCCGGCCCTTGATGAAAAACAGCACCCACTCCGCAACATTCTGGGCATGGTCGGAGATCCGTTCGAAATATTTGCAGATCATGAGCAGCTCAACCAGCTGTTCGACATTTTCGGAATCCACCGACATCAGGTGGATCAGGTACTTCTTGAGCTTGCTGTATAGCTCATCGACCCTGTCGTCCATCCGGATGACTTCGCTGGCAGCAGCTTCGTTGCGGGTGACATAGGCATCGAGCGCACCGCGCAGCATCTGCTTGGATACATCGGCGATGGTGATGATGTCGTGGGGAATCACGATCCGGTTGGGCAGGGCATTGATCGCGATGATCCGTTCGCTGATATCACTGGCATGGTCGGCGATCCGCTCCAGGTCTGTGATCAGTTTCAGGGTCGAGGTCAGGTCGCGCAGATCGCGGGCGACTGGCTGCTGCCGGGCGATGATCTCGACACAGCTGCGATCGATCTGGCGCTCCATCTCGTCGATCACGTCATCATTGGCAATGACCCTCTCAGCCCGTTCCGAGTCGAGGTCGGTCAAGGCCTGGACAGCTTCGTTGATCGACTGCTCCACATGGGCGCCCATCCGGATGATTTCCTGATGCAGATTGGATAATTCTTTTTCAAATTCAATACGGACCATGGGTTGTCGTGCCTCCTGATCAGCCAAACCGGCCGGTGACGTAGTCTTCTGTCTTCTTGTTCTGGGGGTTGTTGAAAATGCTGTTGGTATCATTATACTCGATCACCTCGCCCAGCATGAAAAAAGCGGTCCGGTCACTGATCCGGGCTGCCTGTTGCATGTTATGGGTGACAATGATGATGGTGTAGGCTTCCTTCAATTCGGTCATCAGGTCTTCGATTTTTGCGGTCGAGGCGGGATCGAGAGCGCTGGTCGACTCATCCATCAGGAGGATCTCCGGTTCGACCGCCAGAGCCCGGGCGATACACAGGCGCTGTTGCTGGCCGCCGGACAAACCGAGCGCACTTTTTTTCAACCGGTCCTTGACCTCGCTCCAAAGCGCGGCGTCCTTGAGACTCTTCTCGACGATCTCGTCCAGCTCGCGGCGGCTGGTCAAGCCATGGATGCGCGGACCATAGGCGATGTTGTCATAAATCGACATCGGGAATGGATTGGGTTTCTGGAACACCATGCCGACTTTCTTGCGCAGCAGGTTGACATCTGCTTCTGGCGAGTAGATATTGTCGCCGTCGACGAAAACTTCTCCCGTGATGCTGACGCCGGGCACCAGGTCATTCATCCGGTTGATCGTTTTCAGGAAGGTGGACTTGCCGCAGCCGGAAGGACCGATCAGGGCCGTGATTCTCCGCTCGGGTATATCGAGGGAAATGTGCTTCAAGGCCTGGAAAGTGCCATAATGCAGATCCAGGTTGTTGGTTGAAACGATGGTTTGTGCCGAATTCCGGTCCATGGCTGGCATTCTCCCTGCCGGAAATGAAAACACCGGCGTCATCTGGGTTAGAAGTCTTTTCTACGATGATAACAACCGGGGTTTAAAGATAGATTATGATTATGTTAGGAACACGTAAAATTCATTTGCCAACAGGCCAGAGTCGATGGGACAATCAACGCAGCACGACCAAGGTCACACCATCGTTGCGGGTACCCCAGTCGGTATCCTTGCGCAAGGAAGGCGCCAGATGGACAATGTTGCGGCCGGAGTTTTCAAACGGGCTGAAAGCCTCACCCGCACAATAAGCTTTGATCTTGCCCTCCTTGAGCTGTTCGCTCAAAAACTGGCGGGTTGCGGTGCGAATGGCGCCACCGGTTCCGGAAGAGCCATAGCCGTGGATGATCTTGATGGTCGAGATTCCAGTGCGGCGCAGCGTCGACAGTTCCAGACGCAGACGCATCAAGGCGGCTTCAACAGTTGGCATGTCCTTCTCGAGGTTGATGATGTTTGCTGCCATGTATGGGGTTGGTCCTCCTTGACAAAAATAACCGATACAACCATTGTAACACTAAAGTGGGGTGAACAACATGGAATCGATGAGACTTGATCGCTGCCTGGCCAATGCTGGCCTGGGCTCGCGGACAGATGTGCGTGAACTGGTGAAAAAAGGCCAGGTGACGGTTTCCGGGCAGGTTGTGCGGGATCCGGGCTATCACATCCGGCCAGATCAGACGGATGATGTCTGTGTCAATGGCCAGAACATCCTGGTGCGCCGCCAAATCCATCTCATGCTCCACAAGCCCGCTGGCCTTGTTACAGCACTGGATGACAAGCGTTTGCCGACCATCGCCAGCCTGGTCCCAGAGCAGATTTGGCGGCGTGGCCTTTTTCCCGTAGGCCGCCTCGACCGGGACACAACCGGGCTGTTGATCCTGACCACAGATGGAACCCTGGGCCATCGTCTGGCCAGTCCACAGTGGGAAGTCTGGAAAAAATATGAGGTGACCGTCGAAGGCGCTGCCTTCACTGCTGCTGATCCGGTGCTTTTTGCGCAGGGCCTGATCCTGCCGGATGGCCTCCATTGCCAGCCGGCCAGGCTCGACATCCATGCCTGCCACGAAGCCAGCCTGACCATCCATGAGGGGAAATTCCATCAGGTTAAACGGATGATGTTAGCTACCGGACGGACCGTCACACGGTTGCATCGCCAGTCCGTCGGCAGCCTGGAACTCGATCCAGCGCTGACACCCGGCCAGTGGCGTGAATTGACAGAGTCGGAAATCGATTCGCTGTACCAGCTGGTCGACCTCAGGCTCGAACAGCATTCATGAAATCGCTTGATCACCAGAGCGCTTGAAGACTGGGTCGCCTGACTGCAGGTCAGGGGACCAGCCACTCCAGTAGCCAGGCCATCGCCAGGTCCGGCTGCTGGCTCCGTGGACCGATGGTGACCACCAGCGGCTCACCTTTGAGGGGTACTTGGGCCAGCGGCTCCAGTGCGGTCACATCGAGGCCGGACACGAATGTATCAGATGATTCTGCCGGGTGGACCTTCAGTGTCTGCAGCTGATCGAAAGTGTCGGCTGGCAGGCGCTCAGACAAGGATTCCAGCAGTGGTGCCAGATCAGTGAAATCCGTTTGCGCGGCGTAGTTGGCGTAGGCACCCCGGCTCAGGAGTATGACATCAAAATCCTCGGAGCTGAGCTGGGCCAGCGCTTTCATCAGGTTGGCCTGCTGAAATTGGACATCCGCAGTTTCTTTCAGGCTGCCATCGGATTCATACCCAAGCAGGATCCAGTCGAGGCTGGTTTTTTCGATATCCGGATCCAGCGGCTGCAGCACCTCGACCACCGACGATTCGAACCGGTCAAAGGCGTCATCTTGCGAGATCGTTTCATCAGCCAGGCTGTATTCACCCACCAGCAGGATCTTGAAATCGGCCGGGCGGTTACTCACCATGGTCGCGACCAGATAGATCACAAAAGCCAGGCCGGCCACTGCAGCCAGGAGGGTCCAGCGCGTGTAGTAGAACCAGTTCTTCCAGTAAGCCCAGGACTTGCCCAGAATAAGCTGCTGCCCAGGCTGGCTTTGCCAGGCCACAGGCGTAGGCTGGGGATTCAGGACCGCATAGGCCGCATTGATCCGGGCCAGGCTGTCTTTCGCTGGCTGGTCTGTCGCGTGGCGATAGCGCCGGACCAGAATCTCGTAGCGCTTTTCGATTTGCTCTTTTTTAGCTTCAGGTCCAAGATCGAGCAGTGCCAGTGCTTCCTGTCGTGTGATCGCGGAAGCAGCCTGTTCAGGGTTCATCTGCGGAGTCGTCTGTCTGTCCTGTGGTTGCATCCGATGCTCACTTGATCGGTTTCATGGTCGGGAACAACAGGATGTCCCGGATCGAGAAGGAGTCGGTCAGCAGCATGACCAGGCGGTCGATGCCGATGCCCAGGCCCCCGGTCGGCGGCATGCCGTATTCCAGCGACTGGCAGAAATCCTCGTCGATCAGGTTGGCCTCTTCGTCGCCGGCTTCGCGTTTTTCCAGCTGCATGGCGAAGCGCTCACGCTGGTCGAGCGGGTCGTTGAGCTCGGAATAGGCATTGGCATGCTCGCGGCCATTGATGAACAGCTCGAAACGCTCGGTCAGTTCGGGATGGCCGGGCTTTTTCTTGGTCAAAGGCGAGATCTCGAGCGGGTAGTCAATGATGAAGGTCGGCTGGATCAGCTTGTCTTCGCAATAGGTCTCGAAAAACAAGTTCATGATGTCGCCACGGGTCATGCCGGGCTTGTATTCGGCCAGATCATGCTCGATGGCCAGGCGGGCGGCCGCTTCGCGATCGAGGACATTCGAGAAATCAACCCCAGAATATTCGAGGATGGCGTCGTTCATGGTCAAACGGCGGAAAGGCGGTGTCAGGTCGATCTCCTGGCCCTGGTAGACAACCTGGGTCGTGCCATTGACGGCCAGCGCACATTCAGCGATCAGCTTTTCGGTCAGCTCCATCATACCCTGGTAGTCGGTGTAGGCCTGGTAGACCTCAAGCAGGGTGAATTCCGGATTGTGCTTGATCGACATGCCTTCGTTTCTAAACGTGCGGCCGATTTCATAAACCCGCTCAAAACCGCCGACGATCAGGCGTTTGAGATACAGTTCCGGTGCGATGCGCAGAAAAAGGTCGATGTCGAGCGCGTTGTGGTGGGTGACAAAGGGCCGGGCCGTCGCACCACCTGGGATGTTGTTGAGAATCGGGGTCTCAACTTCGATGAAATCCATCCCGTCGAGCTGGCTTCTGAGCGTTCGGATGATTTTACTGCGCTTTTCGAAATTGTTCTTGACCTCCGGATTGACGATCAGGTCGAGGTAGCGCTGGCGATAACGGGTGTCCATGTCCTTGAGGCCGTGGTATTTTTCCGGCAGTGGGCGCAGGGACTTGGCCAGCAACTTATAGCTCTGGGTCTTGACCGAGATCTCACCGCGCTGGGTACGGAAGGCAATGCCTTGGATGCCGACCAGGTCGCCGATGTCGAGCTTCTGCCACTCGACGTAGGCGTCTTCGCCGATCTCATCAATTTTGGTAAAAAGCTGGATCCGGCCGCGACGGTCGACCAGGTCGCAGAAGCTGACCTTACCCATGCCGCGCTTGCTCATCAGGCGGCCAGCCACGGTGACAGACTGGCCTTCCATCGCTTCGAAATTCTCGAGGATGTCGCTGGTGTGGCAGGTGACCGGGAAAGTCACTTCTTCAAACGGATCCTTGCCGGCTGCGGCGAGTTCCCTGAGCTTGCCGAGGCGGACCCGCATCTGCTCGTTCATATCCTGTTCGGTCAAAGGCAATCCGGCCTCTGGATTGGTGTGGAGGGTTGTCTTATCTTCCTGCATGGTCTGTCGTTACCCCTTTCAAGTGCAAAAGAAAAGCACCGAGCACGCTTGTTCTCGCGGTCCGGTGCTTGCTTTATAAGGCAAACAGCTTCCTGAACCGCCGACGGCTCAGGACGGTTTGTCGATCTTGACGATCTTGTAGCGCAAAATGCCTGCCGGTGTATGGACGTCGACAACCTGGCCTTTTTTCTTGCCGATGATCGCAGCACCAACCGGTGAGTCACTGGAGATCTTGTTGCTGAAGATATCTTCTTCCTTGGCACCGACGAGGATGTATTCCATCTCCTCGCGGGTCTCCTCGTCGCGGATCGTGATCTGGGCACCGAGGGTGACCTTGGTCCGGCTGATCTCGTCATCCTCGATCAGGCGGGCATTTTTCAGGATCGCCTCGATCTCCATGATGCGGACTTCGTTTTCGGCCTGGGCTTCCTTGGCGTCGTCGTATTCAGAGTTCTCCGAAAGATCACCGAGGGCACGGGCTTCTTTCAAACGTTCGGCAATCTCGGCAGCAACAGTGGTTTTACGGTTGTCCAGTTCGTCCTGGAGTTTCTTGATGCCGTCATAAGTCATTTCAAAGACTTTTTCTACCATGAGCGACACTCCTTTCGCATATCAGAGCAATATTATATCAGGTCCGTCAAGGGCTGGCCATGTTTTTTTGCGACCAGACTTGATGGTGGGTCGGGTGCGGTAACTAAGCCTTAGCCGTGGCGTTCGCTTTCCTTCTGGATGACATCGTGGGCGCCGCCCTCGACAATGCTGGTGGCAGAAACGACAACCAGGCGGGCCTTCTGCTGCAGTTCTTCGATCGAAACAGAGCCACAGGCGCACATGGTCGCACGGATCTTGGCCATCGAGACGTCGAGGTTATCCTTGAGTTTGCCGGCGTATGGGACATAGGAGTCAACGCCTTCTTCAAACGCCATCTTACCTGCCTCGCCACCATCGTCATAGCGCTGCCAATTGCGGGCCCGGTTGGATCCCTCGCCCCAATATTCCTTGACATAGGTGCCATTGACCAGTAGCTTGCGGGTCGGGCTTTCGTCAAAACGGGCGAAGTAGCGGCCCAGCATGATGAAGTCAGCGCCCATGGCCAGAGCCAGGGTCATGTGGTAATCATAGACGATACCGCCGTCCGAGCAAATCGGCACGTAGATTCCGGTTTCAGCGAAATAAGCATCGCGGGCCCTGGCAACCTCGAGCACAGCAGAGGCTTGGCCACGGCCGATGCCTTTTTGTTCACGGGTGATGCAGATCGAACCGCCGCCGATACCGACTTTGACAAAATCGGCACCCGCCTCGACCAGGTAGCGGAAGCCTTCTTCGTCGACGACATTGCCGGCGCCTACTTTGATCTCAGGATTGTATTGCTTGATCCACTGCAGGGTCTCAGCCTGGTATTCGGAGAATCCGTCCGACGAGTCGATGACCAGGACATCGGCGCCTGCCTCGACCAGGGCTGGAACGCGTTCGGCATAGTCGCGGGTATTGATGCCGGCGCCGACCATCAGGCGTTTTTGGCTATCGAGCAATTCATCCGGGTTTTCCTTGTGGTCGTCGTAGTCCTTGCGGAAAACCATGCCGACCATGCGCCCATCCTCCGAGAGGATCGGCAGCTGGTTGATCTTGTGGTCCCAGATGATGTCGTTGGCTTCACTGAGGGTAATGCCCTCCTTGCCGGTGACGAGATGATCCAGCGGGGTCATGAACGCGCTGACCGGGGTATCGGTCGGGGTACGGGTCATGCGATAGTCGCGGCTGGTGACAATACCGATCAAGCGGCCATTGGCAGTGCCATCATCGGTCACAGCCACGGTCGAATGGCCGGTGCGAGCTTTGACCACGAGTACGTCTGAAAGCGTCGCGTCCGGGCCGACATTGCTGTCGCTCTGGACCAGTCCCGCTTTGTACTTCTTGACGCGACGGACCATTTCCGCCTGGCTGGCAATAGACTGCGAGCCGAAAACAAAGGAAAGGCCGCCTGACCGGGCCAGGGCAATCGCCAGGCCTGAATCCGAGACAGCCTGCATCACCGCCGAAGTGACTGGCAGATTAATCTTGACCGGGCATTGTTCCACACCCTTGCGGTATTTGACAATACCCGTGGTCATATCGACCCGGTCTGGCGTGCAAATACGGGTCGTCAAATTCGGAATCAGCAGATATTCGCTGAATGTGCGCGATTCCTGTTCAAAAATCATGGCCATCTGGGATGAACCTCCAATACTCTGGAAAAACCTTGCCCGAAGCAAGCGACAGGCACGAAAGAATATAGGTATTTTAGAGACCGTCTCACCCTTTGTCAACCAAACGGCAGGAAGCGGTCTTTGCTTATTACCGTGATGTTACCGTGAAAAGCGGGACATGTTCGGAGGGAATGTTCCGTCCAAGGTGCCAGACCTGCGTCCAGGGGTGGCCCTTTTTGCGGAATGTTCACGAATTGGGGTCGGAGGTGACGCGAGGGGTGACACTTTTCGCGGAATATTCACGATTTGGCGCCAGACTTACGGCCAAGTCTGGCCCTTTATTCGGAATATTCACGATTTGGGGTCGGTCCACTTATTGGGAAAATCTGGAATGCGCTTGTGAAGCTTACAGC
>CAZGSR010000035.1:0-29443 GCA_964528645.1 uncultured Mageeibacillus sp.
ATTACAGATCTTCCCCAAAAGTGGACCGACCCCAAATCCGGAACATTCCGCCCACAGTGCCAGACTTGGCCGTACCTCTGGCCCCAAATCGTGAATGTTCCGCCCACGGTGCCATCCCTCGCGCCGAGTCTGGCACCCTTGACACTCCGTTCCACCGAATGTGTCACGCCTCAGAATGAGGCTGACTCCAAATCTGCTACCATCACCAACGGTTCCAGGATGGTCTTCATTGTTGGCAGTAAGGCTGCATTAATTTGCTACTTTTCACGGTATTAGACAAAGAGCCTTCGCAGCCCATTCACCGGTCGCTTTCAGGCCTGTGATTTTTCTGTTAGAATTTAAAGCAGTTTTACCCCGTTTTTCCAATCTGATAATCTGGAGGTCTCACAATGCAAACAAGCGATCTGCAGGTCAAGAACCTGTTTGACCTGGCCCAGACCCTGGCCGCACCCTGGCTGGAACAGATCCAGTATCCCTGGGAAATCCTGCCAAAAATCAAAGCCATGATCCTTGAACTGGGTTCCAAATTGCCGAAAACGGAATACGAACAAATTGCTGAACACATCTGGATCGCCAAAGATGCCCTCATTGCACCTTCTGCATCCCTGAATGGTCCTCTGATCATCGGCCATGAAACCGAAGTCCGCCATTGTGCCTTCATCCGCGGCAACGCACTCATTGGCGAGGGGTGTGTCGTCGGTAATTCCACTGAGTTGAAAAATGTGATCCTGATGAATCAGGTCCAAGTCCCCCACTACAATTACGTCGGAGACTCTGTGCTCGGTTTCAAAGCTCATATGGGCGCAGGATCGATCACATCCAATGTCAAGTCAGACAAATCCCTCGTCACAGTCCGGATCGGCGAGGAAAAAATGGAAACAGGGCTCAAGAAATTCGGTGCGATCCTGGGCGACAAAGTCGAGATCGGTTGCAACAGTGTCCTGAATCCAGGATCCATTGTCGGCCGGTCCAGCCATGTCTACCCACTTTCCATGGTCCGGGGAATCGTACCCCCGAACAGCATCTACAAGACAGCCGGGGAAATTGTCACCCGTGTGATTCTCTAAGGTTTGAGCGCTGCGCGAAAATACGACCAGGGCGGTGTATCCGGAGGGTTGATGGAAAAATCCAAAAGCTCATCCCGGGTCGGATGTTTGAAGGTCAAACGATATGCAAAAAGGGCAAGGTCCATCTGGACCTTGTTTTTTTGTCTGTCCACATGGGCAGCCAGGCCATATCGCTGGTCACCCAGCAAGGGCCAGCCGCGGGAGGCAAACTGGACCCGGATCTGGTGGCTGCGCCCTGTGCCCAGGGTGATGCGCACCAGGGAACACTGTCGTTCAGGATCGGTTGCTACCACTTCGTAGTCCAGATAAGCCTGCAGTCCCTTCCCTGCTTCCACCACGCGGACCAGGTTGGTCTGGCGGTTCTTTTCCAGATGGTCTTCCAGCCGGCCAGCCGTGGGTGAAGGATAGCCCTGGACGACTGCCAGATACTGCTTGCCCAGCTGATGCGTCCGGACTTGTTCTGACAGGCGCGACGCGGCTTTGGAGGTCCGGGCAAAAACCATCAGGCCGGAAACGGGCTGGTCCAGGCGATGGACCAGGCCGAGAAAAACAGCCCCGGGTTTCTGGTAACGCCGCTTGATATCGCTTTTAAGCAAGGTCAGAAGATCTGGTTTGCCGGTGTCATCGGCCTGGGACAAAATGCCGGCTGGCTTTTTAACGACCAGAACATGATTGTCTTCATAGAGGATCTCCAGAGGTTGGTCTGGTTCCATCAGGGTTCCCATCGTCCCGTTGCACCACAAGGCAAAATCAGTTCTCTTTGTGTTGCCGGCAGTCCGAGTTCTTCGGCCTCGACCCTGCCACCAAAACGCGGCCGGATGACCAGGCTGAGAATGTCGCGCAAGACGAGTGGTGCCAGACCCGTCGTGTAAGAATTGACCAGAAAGAACAGAGGCTGGTCGGACAAGAGCTGGCTGGTCTTTTCGATCAGGCCGTACAGGGCGTCTTCGAGTTTCCAGAGCTCACCGGCAGGTCCACGGCCGTAAGAAGGCGGGTCCATGATGATGCCCTCGTATGTTCGCCCACGCCGGATCTCCCTTTCGACAAACTTCTGGACATCGTCGGCCAGGCAGCGGACCAGACGGTCCTGGAGGCCGCTTTCGGCCAGGTTCTCCCTGGCACGGGCATTCATACCCTTGGACGCATCGACATGGACCACTTCCGTAGCGCCAGCTGCGCTGCAAGCCACCGATGCTGCGCCGGTATAGGCAAACAGGTTCAGGATCCGGACTTCCCGACCAGCCAGACGAGCTGTTACAATCCGCTCTGTGCAGTAATCCCAGTTCGCAGCCTGCTCTGGAAACAATCCGGTATGCTTGAAACCAGTGGGTTCAATCACAAAAGACAAAGGCGCCTGGATGCCAGGATATTGGATGACCCACTGGCGGGGATGGGATCGATTGACTTGCCAGTGGCCACCACCAGAAGTGCTCCTGATGTAGCGGGCGTCTGGTTTTTGCCAGTGACCGTGGGGCCAGATCGCCTGGGGGTCCGGCCGCTGGAGAATCACATCCCCCCAGCGCTCGAGCTTGTCACCGTCGCCGGCATCCAGCAATTCATAGTCAAGCCATCGGTCAGAAAGATACATACGTCACCTGCACAATTTAGATTGCGTTATTATAACACGGTCGACACGCAAATGTTGTCCAGCCTTCACAAACCATTCACATCCGGCCGATAAACTGGGAACTAGGGATCACAGGTTCAATCACACCTGTGAGAAAGGATAGGATCATGGTACTGGTTTGTGTTACAGATCAGGATGCGTGTGATCGTCTGATATTTGCCGGCAGGAGGCTGGCAACGATCGAACACCTCGAACTCAAGGTCATCACGGTCCAGCCGCATCATGCCAAGGCAGGGCTGGCGGGTGACAACCTCGAATACCTCTTCTCGATTTCCAAGCAGCTGGACGCTGAAATGAATGTCATATTCCATGATTATGCACCGGAGGCAGTTGCCAATTTCATCCAGAACAACGATACTCATTATGTGATCGTCGGCATGCCACCCGATCCGGACCAGAGTGTCTTCATCCATGAACTTGAATCAACGTTCCCGGAAATTCCGGTGATCAGTATCAATGAGCATGGATCCCTGCAGTATGTCAGGGTCCACGATGATTTTTTCTGAACCCTGACCGATCGAGTGGCGCGTATCATCTCACGGGCGATCGGACTGGAGTTCATGTTTGGAGAATATGGAAAAATCTGCCCCGGATAAACGAGAAGGGGCTGGAACCAGGATCAATAAATACCTGGCCGATACAGGATATTGCAGCCGTCGCGAAGCAGATCGCCTGATCACTGAAGGCCTGGTGACCATCGATGATGCGGTCGCTCTGGTTGGCAGCCGGGTCTCACCTGGCCAGACCGTACGAGTCAAGGGCGAACCGGTTCTCCCGGATGATGAGCTGGTCTATCTGGCTCTCTACAAGCCGATCGGTATCACCACGACAACTGATTTGCGTCGCGGAGACAATATCATTGATTTCCTTGGCTACCCGAAACGAGTCTTCCCGATCGGCCGGCTGGACCGTGATTCGGAAGGTCTGATTTTTCTGACCAACGATGGCACCATCGTCAACAAGATCCTGCGGGCTGGCAATCGTCATGAAAAAGAATACCGGGTCAAAGTCGATCACCCGATCACAGATGATTTTGTCAGGTCGATGATGGCTGGTGTACCGATTCTCGATACGGTGACCCTGCCTTGCCAGGTCATCCCGGAGTCCAACCGGACCTTCCGCATCGTGCTGACCCAGGGATTGAACCGGCAAATCCGGCGGATGTGTGAAACGCTCGGATATGATGTCGTCCGGCTGACCCGGATCCGGATCATGCATGTCACTCTGGGCAATCTCAAGCCAGGACAATGGCGCTATCTGACACCTAAGGAAGTATCAGAACTCAAACGGCTGACCCAGCATTCGCGCGGTTGACTCCTGTTTTTCACCTAACCAGAATCCATTTTCTACAAGCCAGGCCCTCAAACGGGGGCCTGTTATCGTGCCTCCATGGCATAGACAAGTCCGTTTTCAGCTGAGGGATCCAGCGAAGGATAATAACCTGAGAAGCACGCATCACAGTAATGCTTCTCCTTCTCTCCCATCATTTCATGCAAGCTGTCCAGCTTGAGAAACCCGAGCGAATCAGCACCGATCATCTGGCAGATCTCATCGAGGGTGTGGCGACGTGCCGTCAGCTGGTCTGTCGAAGGAATGTCTGTGCCAAAATAGCACGGCCAGAGGAAGGGCGGTGCACTGATCCTGACGTGGACTTGTGTCGCACCTGCTTGCTTGAGTTGCTGGACAATCCGGGCACTCGTTGTCCCGCGCACAATCGAATCATCCACCATGACGACTCGTTTGCCCGCCACGCTGCTGCGTACAGGATTGAGCTTGATCCGGACAGCATTTTCCCGCTGGCTTTGCGTTGGCTTGATAAAAGTCCTGCCGACATAATTGTTTTTGACAAAACCTCTTACGAGTGGAAGACCGGATGCCATGCTGTATCCCATGGCAGCATCCAGTCCAGAGTCAGGGACCCCCAGGACAATGTCAGCCTCGACAGGGTATTGTTCGGCCAACAGGCGTCCAGCCCTGAGGCGGGCCTCATAAACACTGACCGAGTCTAATGTGCTATCCGACCGGGCAAAATAGATGTATTCGAAAATACAGTGGTGCCTGCGCCCGCGGCACTGTGCCTTCAGAGATTTCAGGCCGGTCTTGTCGACGACGACAATTTCTCCTGGTTCGACATCACGGATGAAGGTGGCCCCAACTGTATCCAGGGCACAGCTTTCACTGGCAAAAACAATTGCATCGCCCAATTGGCCGATGCACAGTGGACGAAAGCCCAGCGGATCTCGAGCAGCAATCAGCTTGCCTCGGCTCAGGACCAACAGACAATAAGCCCCCTCCAGCTGTTCCATCGTCATTGCAACCGCTTCTTCCACTGTTTCGGTCTGGGAACGGTAGCGGGCAATCAGATAGGCCATGATTTCCGAATCAATGGTCGTCTGGAAAATGGCACCCTGGTCTTCCAGCTGCTGGCGCAGCGTGACAGTATTGGAAAGATTGCCATTGTGGGCGATCGCCAGTGTCCCTTTGCTATACCGGGTAACGAGTGGCTGGGCGTTTTCACGGACACTCTGTCCGGTGGTAGAATACCGGACATGGCCGATCGCCGACTTTCCAACCAGTGAGTCAAGAACTGGCTGGCTAAAGACATCTGAGACCAGCCCCATATCCTTGTATACATGGACATCGCCCTGGTGATTGACAGCAATGCCGCAACTTTCCTGACCGCGATGCTGAAGTGAAAAAAGTCCATAATAAGTGGCCGCAGCAGCCTCCGTTCCTTCCGGTCCGAAGATGCCAAAGACACCACATTCTTCGTGAATCAAGCTTGCCTCCCCTTGCACACGTGGGCCCTCAAGAGGTGCCCGGTCGAGCGGGATCCACCCGCTGCCTCAACAGTGCAAGTATCCCTCATAGCGCCAAGAGTTGTCAATCCAATCCAGGTCAGGCAAAATAACAAGGAAATAGAAAGGTGGAAATCAATCATGATGAAAACGAGAGATCAGGCCTGGGAATTACTGAAATCATACAATCATAGTGAAAGTTTGCGCCGTCATGCCCTGGCGGTTGAAGGAACCATGCGAGCCCTGTCGGAGCGGTTTCCAGATGCAAATCAGGACGAATGGGGACTGGCTGGACTCTTGCACGATCTTGATTACGAAAAATATCCAGACCAGCATTGTCATAAAGCGGCAGAAATCCTGCAAGCCGAAGGTTACGATGCGACGCTGATCCGAGCCGTCATGAGTCATGGTTTCGGGATCGTCACAGATGTTAGACCAGAATCGGATTTGGAAAAAGTACTCTACACAATCGACGAACTGACTGGTCTGGTCACGGCAGCGGCCCTGATGCGCCCCTCACGGAGTGTGCTCGATCTGGAACTGAAATCCTTGAAGAAAAAATATAAGACACCCAGTTTTGCTGCAGGGGTTGACCGTACCATCATTGAAAACGGAGCTGAAAGACTGGGGTGGTCCCTGGATGATGTCCTCGAGTCGACCATTCAAGCCATGCGCACAGTTGCTGCCGAAATAGGACTGGACGGCACTGCTGCCAGCACGTAAAATTTCACACAATTGTAACATTTTCTAATAGTGACAAGAGTATAATGAAATTAACCAAAGAAGTTGCCGCAGCCCCTGCACCGATTGACCCTTCGTAGAACATCCACCTGTTTCAGAAATATCTGAAATTCGCTGCATCGAAAGTCACATCGGCCCCCCTAAGGGATTCGTGAAAGGAGCTAAAAATCGCTTTTAGTCTCGAAGACCCTACACAGTTAGAAAATTGCATATTGGCCTAGTAATTTGACTTGTATTACGACAATACAAGAAAAGATTGGTCAGATGCGGTTGCGGCAACAAAGTCCCACAGATTAGAGATCCTGCTCTTCTCATCAGAGAGCAGGATCTTTTTTGCGATTCTATCAGGCGCACTGGCGAATGGGCAAAGATTCAGGATTCTGGGAATGAGCAAGCGTGTCCATGTCATACGGTGCAGCGGTGGCTGCCAACCCAACCACAAAAAATCCAGATGGATCCCGAAGTCTAAAATCGGCACTGGTAACACCCTGCTCGAAATGAGCTTCGCGATAAACCTGAGCCAATTGTCGGTAGGCTTGCATTTCAGCCTGTTGCAGGTGTACCAGCACCAGATACGTGACCAGTGCCAGTAGTGCAAGACCAGCAAAGAACATTCCAGTCAACAGTGTCATGTGAATTGCCCTCCAGTCAAACATATGTTCGGTTTGTTGTTTTAATCATAAACTGCCTGGAACGGGTTGTCAAGCCTTTCCGAACTTATGTTCTGTCTGGTTTTTCACAAGAATTTTGCTGTCTGCTGTCGATGTGTTCCGCCATGAAAAAACCTGCCCCGGCTGGTCGAGCCGGGGCAGGCAGATAAAGACCTATGGATCAGGGTGCAGGAGCGCTTCAGATGTCGGATTCCTTAAAGGAAAGCGTGAGAGTTTCCAGTGGTGTATGCAGGCGGCGATAGGTGACACCGGCACGATCCATCATGCGTTTGGAAGCTTTGACCGAGTCTGTCTCCTTGTACTTGTCGGAGATGAAGATGACTTCCCGGATACCGGACTGGATGATCGCTTTGCAGCATTCGTTGCAGGGAAAAAGCGGCACATAGATTTTGCAGTTTTCAAGGCTGATGCCGATGTTATTCAGGATTGCATTGAGTTCAGCATGGCAGACATAGGGGTATTTGGTTTCCAGTGGAGCACCTTCGCGAACCCAGGGGAATTCATCATCACTGATCCCGGTTGGCATGCCATTATAGCCGACGGAAATGATCTTGTTGCGGGGATTGACTATGCAGGCTCCGACTTGGGTGCTGGGATCTTTGCTGCGCTGAGCGGACAACAAAGCAATGCCCATGAAATATTCATCCCAGCTGATGTAATTGTTTCTTTTGCTCATGAAAGGGTCTCCTTTACTGTTCGAAATCAGAATTCGAAAAGCCGGAACAAATCCTCGATGGTTTCCCGTCGGCGGATCAGGCGTACTTCGCCCGTCTCAGAAATGAGGATTTCGGCTGGCCGAGGCCGATTGTTGTAGGAAGAGCTCATGGAATACCCGTAGGCTCCAGCATCCAGGATGCAAAGGATGTCGCCCTCGGTCATACCAGGCAGGTCTCGATGTTTGGCAATGATGTCCCCGCTCTCGCAGATATTGCCGACCACGGTCACAGGGCTTGTCTGTTCAGTCTCAACCAGCTGGCCGTCGTGGTAAACCTCGATGTCGTGCCAGGAGTCATACACCATCGGCCGAGCCAGGACGTTGAAACCCAAATCTGTGCCGACAAATGTCGTCGCATCATTTTGCTTGACGGCATGAATGGTGCCCAGCAGCACACCGCTCTCTGCAACCACATATCGGCCTGGCTCACTCTTGAAATGGACCGGGCGGCCATAGCGGGCGACAAATTCACGGATCAGTTCCGTCAATTCACGACGCAAGGTCACAAGGTCCAGTCTGGGCTGTCCTTCCAGTTTGTGGTAGGGAATGCCGAATCCGCCGCCAAAATCGATCAGCTCCAGCTCCGGGAACTGCTCGGCCAGTGACAGAAAATGGCGGGCCGCTTCCAGGTATGGCTGGGGTTCCATGAAGAGCGATCCGATGTGCTGGTTGACGCCGACCAGATGCAAGTTGTGGCGACCCAGGATCTCATGGACCTGTGCGACCTGGTCCATGCTGATGCCGAACTTGGTCTTCTTGCCTCCTGTGACGACTTTCTCGTGATGTCCCGCACCGACGCCAGGATTGATCCGGATCGCGACGCGTCCACCAGGATTGAGCTGGCCATAGAGATCAAGCTGGGACAGTGAATCCAGGCTGGTCAGGACTTTGTGGTTGATGGCAAACTGCAATTCCTCTGCGGAAACATTGTTCGGCACAAAGAAAATCTGCTCCGGTGTGAACCCGGCTTTCTCCAGGAAAAGGATTTCGCCCGGTGACATGGCATCGGCATACATGCCTTCTTCCCTGGCAATGGCCAGCAAGTGCAAGTTGCTGTTAGCCTTGATGGAGTAATTGGCTGTGAAGTGCTCGTAATCGACCAGCTGTTGCATGTCACGGCAGCGTTGGCGGAAGATCGCCTCACTGTATACATAAAGCGGACTGCCAAACTGGGCAACAAGTTCATCCGGACGATTGCCGGCAAAAAATCCGGAACTTGCAAGATGGGATTGGGTTTTCACGGAAAGCCTCCTGTTTTCGTCTTTAACTGAAATGAGCATAGACGAAACTGGCAAAAAGATCAAGAAAAGCCGGCCAATTGGCCGGCTCGGTCTTGTGGATCAGGGTGTGCAGGCATCAGCCCTCGGCAAGCCAGAGACCATGCAGGTTGCAATACTCATAGACTGAAACCGGGCCATCCTCGACGATGAAATCTGCTGCTGGCTCATCGCCGGCCGATAATGCGACCCGCTGGCTGCGATTACCCTGGCTGACATAGATCCACTGGATCAGATGGGCCTCGGTCATCGGATGCGCCACGCTGCCAACGACGACATGAAGTTTATTGCCATCGCGCGTCAGAACCGGAACATGCTTTTCGGTAGCACCGTCTGAGGTATTGGGTACGAGAAGGGTCATGGGTTCGCCGCAGCAAATGATCGGGACGCCCGAATCATTGATGACACCGACGAGATTACCGCAGTGACTGCAACGTAAGAACTTCTTGGTAGCTGCCATTTCTAAATACCTCCTGTGGATTTGAAAATCTGTCAGCCTGACGAGGGTTATCCGTAGGCCGCTGTCCTGATTATACCATATCCCCTGTTCCGGATTCAGTCTGGACAGGGAGTTTTCGGCGATTGAATCCTGCCAGGACAAGCAAAACGAAGGCAGAGGCGAGAGAAACGGCCAGGCCAGGCCAGAATCCGGGGGGCGTGAAACGCAGGTCGATCTGGTGTGTTCCAGCTTCCAGGTCAAAGGCTAAAAGGCCGTTCGACACCGCATAGGTTTCAACGGCCTGTCCATCGACCTTGACCCTCCAGCCCTGGTCATACGGAATGGTCATCAGGAAAGTCCCCTGGTCCTGGGTCGTCACGTGTCCTCTGAGATGGCTGTCGGAAAAATCATCCAGCACCAGGGACTGGCTATTGATCTTGGCGATGGCGGCAGCAAATGCAGGCAAATCCAAGGCGCTGCTGTACAGGCTGAACGTGCCGGTCGCATTGCTGGCGGCCTTGAATGTCAAGTTGAATTCCACTCTGGCCCCAGCAGGAATCGTGCCCAGGTCGACCAGCGTTGACCGCTTGGCATTGAAATCGATCCGCTCATCATTGACCAGGACATATCCCTGGTCAGGCTGGTTGGCGGTCACATCCAGATACAGGTAAAGCTGCCGTGCTTCAGGATGATCGATCAGGATCTGGGCCCGTGACGTCTGGTCTTTGCTGGGCCGGTTGAAATTATATCCATTGGTGCCGAACGGGACAAGCTCGATGTTGGTTTGCTGTCCAGTGAGCTGATTGACCGGGATGAGCACATCCTGGGAACCGCCCAGGGCTTGCAGAAACTCATTCTGGGCTTCCAGTGGATTGCCGTTGGACACCGTCCAGTCTTTGAGTGCAGCAGGTGCCAGATAACCCAGGGGCAGGGCAAATGGATTGCGATAAATCTCCAGTTCACTGGTGGTGGCTATTTGTTCACGCAGCTCATCATGGATGAAGTTGCTGCGCCGGATCAGATACTTGATTCCAAACAGGGAATCGAGGACGATCGTAGAGCCTTCATATTTATAACTGTTGATGCTGTTGCTGTGATAGCCCATCTTTTCAAAAAACTTGACAGGCTGGGTGGACATGGTCGAAGCAAAAATGGACAAGCCCCGGTACTGGTAGAGGAAACCATCGTTGGTTGTCCGGGGCGGATAGACTTCGACCCGGTAGAAGTCCTGCTCAGACCGCTCGATCCGGTCCAGTTCTTCCCTGATCTGGCGCACTTCGGTTCCTGCAGTATACCCTTCCCGCGAAGACAAATATTCTGTCGTATCAATGGTATGCATGGTCAGTAGCGCATATACCGTCAGCTCCACAACCACCGTGATCAAAAGGGCGATCGCCATATCGGACGGATGGATCCGGTGCGCCTTGTCCAGGGTCAGGACGCCGGCATAGATCAAAAGGAAAACCAGGGTCGCATAGAGAGCTTGGACCGGCAACGCCTGATCGTTGATTTTTTGTGCCACTAATACGAGAACCAGGAGCGTCGCAATGACAGCCCCGATCTGTTTGCCAGTAAATTCGCGCCTGCTTTTCCAAGCCGGATAGCTCATCGACAGCACCAGGAAGATATAGACAAATGAATTGCGGTAGGGCAGCTGATTGGGGTAATGGAAACCATGCCAGGCGAAATTGAGCCAGTTGATGTTGAAGCTTGTGATCAAAAATAACAACAGGGCCAGATGCAGGTATTTTACCTTGAGAGCAATCTGGCGGGCAAAGAAAAACAAGGGCAGCATGGCCAGGGCAAAGAGGCCGGCATAGAGATTGGGCATGCCATCGCGGATGGTTGGTTTCATCAGCATGAAATGCTGGCTGATGTAGTCAAACAAGTCAAAGTATTCGGATACTTTGCCAGTGAACGCATCGTCTGCGGCCGATGTGAGCTTAAGAGATAGATAGGTCGGCCAAGTCAGAACAGCAGATAACGTGCCACCCAGGACTGACAGGCCAAAAATCCGGAGCAGTTGTCCCGTGAGTTTCCAGGGGCTGGGCAGGTCCTGGTACAGGAACAGCGCTGCCAGGGCATACACTGCAGTGAACAGGACGATGAAAAAAGCGATGTAGTAGTTGGAAAGCAAGCTCAATCCTAGAGCAACCGGATACAGCAGGTAGCGCTGCTCACGGATGATCCAGATCAGGCCGAGGATGACCAGCGGCAGCAAGATGATGCCATCCAGCCACATGACATTCCAGCTGTACGACAAAACATAGCTGGACAACGCGTAGCTGCTGGCAATGGCCATCATGACCGGGCTTTCTTCCCGGTGGACTTCACGCAGAAAATAATGGAACGATGCACCGGCCAGCCCGACTTTCACCAGGATGATCAGGAATATGGCTTCCGTCAGCAGGCCAGCTGGAAACAAGACCAGGAGCAGATTCAAAGGGCTGGCGACATAATAGGCCAGCAAGGCATAAAAATTGGTTCCCAAGCCGCCGGACCAGGAATAGAACAAACCATCCAGGGATCTCAGGCGGGCCTGCATCTCAGCGAGGAAGGGAGCGTATTGGTGGTAAAGATCAATCGTCAGGACGTCGCGGTTACCGATCGGGAAAACGCCGCGGCTGAAATAACTGACCATCAGGATGACGAAAGGAATCGCAAAAGAGCCCAGCAACAGCCGGTTTTCACGTAAGAGAGTCAAGAATCGCCGTCTTTTTTCCGGCAAAGGTAATGCATCTGGTAGTTCCAAGCGAGGAGCTCCTTCGTGTCAGTTTGCGATTTCCGCCAGGAAAGGTTGCTCAACAGCGGTGTGCAACAAATCTCTGGCAAGGTTGATGTCCTGCAGAAAGGGTCTGAGCAAAGATCTGGGCACAATCAGGGGCATCCGGTCATGAATGGGACGGATGGACTCATTGGCTGCCGCTGTCAGGATGACAAATTGTCCCGTCACCTGCCAGGGATTATTGTCCGGTGTCAGTGGCCGATAGAGTCCAGCCATATAGAAAACAGCTTCCTCAGGTCTGGACAATTTGAGCTTGGTCTTCTTCTGCCCCGCCTCAGCTGGCTTTTGCCATTCGAAAAACGCTGTGGCAGGAACAAGAACCCGGTGCTCCTGGAAAGATTTCCGGAAGGTTGGTTTGCTCTCTGCCGATTCTGCCCGGGCATTGATCAACGGATAGGGTTCAGAAAACCCCCACTGCATCAGGTCAGGCAAGAGCTTGATGCCTTCTGCAGTTTCCCAAGTCCGGATCACTGGGACGATGTCTGTCGGGAAAATTTCACCTGATTTCAGCCTGGACAATGCCGGACGCTCGGCGAAGCGTTCATTGAGGTCTGTCAGGATTTTCCTGATCTCGACCAGGTCTGATTCGACCTCGATGTAATACCGTCCGCACACGATGCGTCAACGTCCTCTTGATCAGGCAAACAGGAGAACGATTGCCATCAGGACCAGAGGTTGAGGCCGATCGTTGCGGATGCTGTGGCCAGAACCGTTGCCCGTCAACGTGGCGGTACCAGGCGAAACGACGGTTTCCTGGCCATTTTCGTCAAAGACACCTTCACCTTCGAGAATGTAATAGATTTCTTCTTCCTGGCCGTGCTCGTGAAATCCAATCGAGCAGCCCTGCTGCAAGGTCACTTTGGCGACCATGCGTGATTTGCCTGTCAGCTCTTCGCGGTTAAATAAATGGAGAATTTCCACTTCCCCGTTGCCACCGCGCATCTGGGCTTTGATTTCATGGGTCATCTGTTCCGGTGTCTTGATCATTTTGAGTCCTCTTTTCCATTTTTAAGACAGTCGGTTGCGAAAATCGCTGTAGCCAAAGCGTTTGATCACCCGGGTCTGGCCGGAGAGGTCCGACAGCGCGATCGAGGGCAGGCCGATGCCATTGAAGGTGTTGTTCTTGACCATGGTGTAATGAGCCATGTCGGTGAAAACCAGGCGGTCACCCGGCAAAAGTGGCGCGTCAAAGGAATAGTCGCCAATCACATCGCCAGCCAGACACGTCGGACCGCCGAGACGATAGGTGTAAGGCTTTTCCCCTCCCTCGCCGGAACCGATGATCATCGGCCGGTAGGGCATCTCCAGGACGTCCGGCATATGGCAGGCGGCCGATGTGTCGAGGATTGCCAGTTGTTTGCCATTTTCGATGATGTCGAGGACCGATGTGACCAGGAATCCGGTATTGAGGGCAATCGCCTCCCCCGGTTCAAGGTAGACCTGGACCTGGTATTTGTCCTGGATATGGGTGATGGAGCGGATCAGCGACTCAATGTCATAGTCGGGCCGGGTGATGTGGTGGCCACCGCCAAAATTGATCCATTTCAGGCCTTTGAGGAAGGGGCCGAATTTCTCTTCGAACACCGGCAGGGTATGAGCGAGGGCGTCCGAATTCTGTTCGCACAGGGTATGGAAATGGATGCCATCCACGCCGTCCATCTCTTCCGGCCGGAAATTGGCCCGGGTGATGCCCAGACGCGAGTACGGGGCACAGGGATTGTAGAGGTCCGTGGCGATTTCCGAATACTCAGGATTGACCCGGACGCCGATCTCGATCGGGCGGCCGGCTTGTTTGACCCGTGATTTGTACTTGGCCAGCTGGTTGAACGAATTGAAGACCAGGTGGTCCACCAGGTTCAGGATTTCGTCAAAGTCTTCCTCGATGTAAGCAGGAGCAAAGATGTGGACTTCCTTGTCCATTTCCTCCCGGCCCAGGCGAGCCTCATGGAGCGAGCTGGCAGTGATGCCATGCAAATAGCGGCCAACCAGCGGGAAGGTGGCAAACATCGAAAAACCCTTGAGGGCCAGCAGGATTTTGCAGCCGGTGCGCTGCTGGACCGAGTCCAGGATCTGGAGATTCCGTTCCAGCAGCTTTTCATCGACGATATAACAAGGCGTGGGGACCGAATGGAAATCGATTGGCATGATGTCCCCTTTTAGTCCAGGAGGACTGGATTGAAATCTTCGACCCAGGGCAAGCCTTGCGGTCCCAGCTCGGCCATGAACGGATCCGGATCAAATTCTTCGACATTGTAGACGCCCGGTTTTTTCCACAGGCCCTTCAAGAGCATCATGGCACCAACCACAGCGGGGACGCCGGTCGTATAGGAAATAGCCTGGGATTTGACTTCCCGGTAGCAGGCCTGGTGGTCACAGACATTGTAGACGTAGTAGGTTTTGGGCTGGCCATCCTTGGTACCCTGGACGATGACGCCGATATTGGTCTTGCCTTTGGTGCGCGGACCAAGCGAGGCTGGATCAGGCAGCAGTGCTTTCAGGAACTGCAGCGGAACGATCGGACGGCCTTCAAACATCACCGGTTCGATCGAAGTCATGCCGACATTTTCCAGCACCTTGAGGTGAGTCAGGTAATTATCCGAGAACGTCATCCAGAAGCGGATTTTCTCGACGCCCGGGATATTGGCAGCCAGGGATTCGAGCTCCTCATGGTAGAGCAGGTAGATGTTTTTCGGCCCGATCTCAGGCAGGTCATAGGATTTTTTGACCGATAGCGGTGCCGTCTCGACCCACTCGCCCTTCTCGAAATAGCGGCCGTTGGCCGTGATCTCGCGAATGTTGATCTCCGGGTTGAAATTGGTCGCAAATGGATAGCCATGGTCGCCGGCATTGGCATCGACGATGTCGATCTGGCGGATCTGGTCGAAATGATGTTTCAAGGCATAGGCCGTGAAGACACCCGTGACACCCGGATCGAAGCCGCAGCCGAGGATCGCGGTCAGGCCAGCCGCGGCAAAACGCTCACGGTAAGCCCACTGCCAGCTGTATTCGAACTTGGCCGTGTCGAGCGGCTCGTAATTGGCGGTATCCAGGTAATGAACACCAGTTGCCAGGCAGGCATCCATGATCGTCAAGTCCTGGTAGGGCAATGCGACGTTGATGACCAGCTCAGGGCCATAGCTTTTGATCAGGTCGATCACTTGCTGCGTGTCATCCGCATCGACCTGTGCGGTGGTGATCCGGGTCTTGCCGCCATCCAGTTCAGCCTTCAAGGCGTCACATTTGGATTTCGTCCGGCTGGCAATGCAAATATCGGTAAAAACGTCTGGATTGAGGCAACATTTGTGGACAACAACGCTGGCAACGCCACCAGCTCCAATAATCAATACTTTGGCCATAGATCCTCCTGGGTTATCTGATTTGTTTCAAATGGACGAGGCCGATTCTTCGTCACGATTGTACAAAAACGGGACAAAAGATACAACAAATTGCCGGAATTCTCAAGGGATTTTACCTGTTCCAAACCGGTTTTCAATCTGTGATGGCCGCAATTTCTGCCAGGCGGGCAATGATTGGCAGATGCTGGGTGCACAGACGTTCACATTTGCCACAGGCGGTGCAGATGGCTGCGCCTTCAGCGGGCAAAGACCAGTGCCATTTCAGCCGCTCAGAGATCGAGCCACCAAAGAGCTGCTGGTTATAGGCATCCATATATTGAGGGATTTCGATCCCGACCGGGCATTCGTCACAGTAGCCACAGCCGGTGCACAAGTTGTTCATTGCCACGCCCTGGCCCTCCATCTCAGCCACAATCTGGCGAACCGGTTTTTCATGGAGGCCCTCAACTGCAGCACAGGCTTCATCCACCTGCTCCTTGGTGGTCAGGCCATTGAGTGCGACTGATATTTCACGGTGGGAAGCGACAAACCGCAAAGCAGCCTGGGCGACACTCAGGTCCGTCCCAGCAGTCAGGTAATTGAAATAATCTGGATTTTGCGGGATGACGCCACCACCGAGCGGATTCATGACCACAACGCCCATCCCTTTGGCTGCGGCAGCTTCGATGCCACTCTGGCGGAAGCGGTAGTTCAAGGCATTGTAGCCAATCAGCATGCCCCGGAACTGGTTCCGGGCGATGACGAGTTCCAATTCGTCGCCGGGCATATGCGAGGAGAAGACGATGTTGCGAACCAGCCCATCTTTTTGAGCCTGGACGAAAAAGTCGTACAGGACATCGTGTTGTTTTTTATAGTCTTCGAGCGACATCAAACACCAGAGATGGTAGAAATCCAGATAATCGACCCGGAGCCGGGTCAGGGTTTTTTCCAGCCGCCTGCGAAAAGCATCCGCTGAGACCGTTTTGCCTGTGGTGCCAATGTTGGCTTTGGAAGAAACCAGAAAACGGTCGCGCGGCAGCTGCCCCAGAGCCAAGCCTGTGATCTCTTCGCTCTTGTCTTCGCAATAAAAGGGTGCTGTGTCAAAATAATTGATCCCTTTGCTCTGGGCATACAAAGCCACTTCCGCACATTTTTCGAGACGGCCGGCCCGGACATCTTCTTCATCGTAGCGCATACAGCCCATGCCGATGGCTGAGACCTTCAATCCAGTATTGCCGTAGTTTTTGTAATACATGTCTGATCCCCCTGAGTATCGATCTTGGACCTCATTCTATTAACCCATTGTGCCAGTCATTCGTCAATTTCGTTTTTACTGGTTTTGCGCATGGCCTCGTAGCCAGACAGGACATCGAACAGGTCATCATCGATCAGTCGCTGGCGCTGCTGATTGTAGTCTGATTTCAACCCGGCCATCAGCTGGTCAATGTTCTGGTCAGCCCGCTGCATGGCGCTGAGCCGGCTGGCATTTTCACTGGTGATCGACAAGGCGCAGGCCCGGTAAATGGTCAGGAACAGAAATTCCCTGATCAAGGAACGCAAGGCTCCTGTTCCGCCGCCCAGAACCTCCGGCAGGGCTTGTCCGGGCCAGGGGATGCTGGTCCAGCGGCCACTCAGACGCTCATCAAAGGGCAGGACCTGGTCATTGACCGCCTGATAGTCCGTAGCAAAACCAGGCTCATGGTAGAGCACATGACAGGCCGTGGCGCCTGAAAAGTCGAGCTTGGCCAGGACCTCGCTGACCAGAGGTGTGATCAGCGGCACCGAATGTGGGGTCTTCAAGATCTGTTCCGGACGCAACCCACAGTCCTGAAGCTGGACAGCAGTCCGTTGCCCAACGGCAAACACTTGGACAGGTGCAGCCATCTCATTGATTTCTTCACGGGCAAAAAGGGCAATATCGCGATTGAAAGAGCCAACCAAACCATGATCCGTACCAAATACGATGACCGAAGTCCCCTGATGACGCGATTTGATCCGCTGTTCGAAAACAGGGCTGATCGGGCCAATGTCCCTAAAACAGGCACCGAGGCTGGTTTCAATCACTTGGGAATAGGATTCCAGGGAAACGATTGCCTGCTCAAACAGTGAAATCGAAGACAAGGCCAAGGCTTTCATTGCCCGGACCAGTTCGTGCAGTTCATGGACATGGCTGATTTTGCGTTGCAGATCAGAAGCAGTCTCACTCATAACCTAACCAGTTCCCTATCATTGCTGAAAGGGGCCACCGTCTCTTGAGCAAGTCGCAACAGAGATGGATGCAAGGTCTCTTTAGCGGGATGACGTTCAGATAACCAGCCCGAGATAGCGTTTTGATTCTCCAAAGCCACTGAGATCAGCTTTTCCTGGACCAATGGCAGGCGTTCGATCATCACTGGATCAAGCATGCCTTCAGCCAGTGCGGCCAAGATCAGGATCTGGGCCTCCATGGGAATCGGTTTTTGTTCAGGCTGCTTGAGGCAGGCCCTTATCTTCTGCCCATGGGCCAGCATGCGGTGGGACTGTTCATCAAGATGCGCCCCAAAACGGGCAAACGATTCCAGTTCGACAAATTGTGCATAGGCCAGCTTGAGGTCTTTGACGATGGTGCGATAGACATCGTGTTGCGCTTTGCCACCGACCCTGGAAACAGACAGGCCCACATCAATGGCTGGTAAAACGCCCAGTTCGAACAATGAGGGCGACAAATAAATCTGACCATCTGTAATAGAAATCAGGTTGGTCGGGATATAGGCTGAAATGTTTTGTGATTCTGTCTCGACAATCGGCAGGGCGGTCAATGACCCACCCCCCAGTTCCTGTTTGAGCCGGGTCGATCGCTCGAGCAGGCGCGAATGAATGTAGAAGATATCACCGGGAAATGCTTCCCGCCCGGGTGGCCGATGCAACAGCAGCGAGAGTTCGCGATAGGAACGGGCATGTGCGGTCAGATCATCATAGACGACCAGCGTATCATAGCCTTCTGCCATGAAGCTTTCGGCAATGCTGGTGGCGGCATATGGGGCAATGTAGGAAAGGCCTGCTGCCTCATTGCTCTCAGCGACTACAACGACACACTGTTTGAGGGCATCATTTTTCTGCAGGATATCGATCGCTTTGGCTACAGCCGACGAACGTTGACCAATGGCGCAATAGACACAGTAGACTGAACTGTCACGCTGGCTGATGATCGTATCCAAAGCCACTGCTGTCTTGCCGGTTTTACGGTCACCCATGATCAATTCGCGCTGGCCGCGACCGATGGGGACCATCGCATCGATGGCCTTGATTCCCGTTTGCAGGGGGACTGTAACTGGCAATCGTTCCATGATCGCCGGGGCTGGTCTTTCAACCGGCAGGCGATGCCTGGTTTTGATGGGTCCTGCCCCATCCAGCGGTCTGCCAAGCGGATCGATCACACGGCCAAGCAACTCATGACCAACCGGGATGTCCAGTACACGGCCGAGTCGGTGGACGGGTTCACCAATCGAAAGACTGGCGGGATGACCAAACAAGATCACACCAAAATCAGAAACATCCAGATCGTAGGCCATGCCCAGACTGCCATCTGCAAACTGGACCAGTTCTTCAAACCCGATGTCATCGAGACCTGTGACTCGAACAACACCGGCAGCGATGGATTTGATCCTGCCGACTGCTACAGGACGGAGGAGGTGCTGGCGGCTGTCCAAAGCTGACGTGAAGGATTGGAACAATCCGGTGGACAGGGTCTCCAGGGTCTGGTGGATCATGGCTCGTTCTCCGGCTTTTGGGATTTGACCTCTGGCACCGTGACCAGTGAATCCAGACAGTCATGCAAAGACGACAGATAGTCATCGACATTCCAATCCAGCTGCATGCCACCCCAATGAATGGACAAACCACAGATCCTGGAAGCATCTGATTCATACTGGATCGTCCCCTCGAGAGGCCAGATGGATGTGTTAGCAGCAATGGCCGTTTCCAAGATCTGGCGCTGTTGGGGCAAGAGGGACCAGGTCGATGCAATCCTGATGGCATTCTCCGGCTCCGCTCTGTCTTCGTTCACTGGCGATTGCAATTGTTCGACTTCAGGTTCGCCCAGTTTTTCGGCCAGGCGTTCGACCATGCGTTGCTCCAGAGACTGGCTGGACAAATCTTGCAAGCATCTTTCCAGTGCCGTCATGACAGCTGTGCCCAGCTGGCGCTTGAATGCCTGGGCAAATTCATCCGCTTCGGTTTGAATGGCAACTCGATACCGGTCCGATTCGGTTTCTGCCTCAGTCTTGAGCAATGCCAGTTTTCTCTGTCTTTCCTGCTCGATCTGTTCAGCCAGCTCCTGCATGCGTTCAGCTTGCTGACGTTCCAGATCTTCCAGTTTTTCCTGATACAAATCCCGGGTTTTCTCAGCGTCCTCCATTTTGACTTCAGCAGCCTGGATCGAATGAGCGATTTTACTTTCACGCTCATCGATGGCTTTGAGGACAGGCGTGAAAAGAAATCGTTTCAGGAGAAACACCAGGATCAGGAAGTTGGCCGCCTGGGCTAAAATCGTGAACCAGTCCACAAGCATGGTCAGCCTCCAGCCAGGTTGGCAATGGCATAGTTCCAGAATGGATTGACGAAAATCAGGATCAGGGTGATGACCAGGCAATAAATGGCGGTGGATTCAACCATGGCAAGACCCACGAACAAAGTCCTGGTAATGACTGGTGATGCATCGGGCTGCTGGGCCAGTGCTGTCAGGGCAGTTGCGACCGCTCGGCCTTCGCCGAGCGCCGGGCCAATCGTGCCAATTGTGATCGTCAGGCCGGAAATGATGATGGATGTGATGGCAATAGCTGTCAATGGATTCATGTGGACCTCCTTTCAGGATGCGACTGGGTGGCAGATGCGATGTAGACGGCTGTCAGAACTGCGAAGATATAAGCCTGGACCATGCCTGTCACCAGTCCCAGGACTGTCATCAGGACCGGGATGAATAATGGCGCCAGCGACAGGAGTACCGCAACAATCATCACGCCACTCATCATGTTGCCAAATAAGCGAACGGCCAGAGTCAGGGTTCTGGACAGCTCACCGATCAGATTGAACGGCAACATCAGCGGGGTAGGCTGCAGATAAGTTCTGAGATAGCCGATAAGACCCTGTTGCCAGATGCCGAAGACAGGCACGGCAAACAAGACACACAGCGCCAGGGCAATGGTTGTCGACAGCGAGCCGGTGGGTGGCAGATAGCCGGGAACGATCGTCAGCAGGGACGAGCTGGCAATAAACAGGAACAGCGAGCCAATGAAAGGCAGATACCGCCGGGGTATTTTCAGACCGATGGCTTCGATCTGGCTTAGAATCAGGAGGACGATCATTTCGAGGAAGTTCTGTATCCTCGTCCTCCGGCCGGTCTTGCCGATTTTCCGGGTCGCCAGGATCGATCCTGCGGTCAATGCTGCCATCATCAGCCAAGTGACAACCAGAGTCGCATTGATTTTGATAAAACCGAACGAAAAGAACACGCTCTGGTCAGGACTGATGTTCATCTCTCGATTCCTCCTTCCCCTGCTGGATGGAATCGACCTGGTGCCTGGCCCTGCCACTGAGCACACTGCGGACCACGATGAATCCACCCAGCGCGGCAACCAACTGTTGCCATCCCTGGCGAGCGGCCCAGACAAAGCCAAGCACACCCATGCCAAGGCGCAGGAGCAGGCTCAGTGCGAACCAGATCCCTGGATGGGCGGAAACAAGCCCTTTCTGGATGGTCAGCCAAAGGCCGGCAAAAAACAGAAAACCGAGCAGGGCACCGATGGCAATGCCTTGCAGAACTGCGAGTACATTCATGGTCTGTCCTTCCCTCCCTTGTCCTCAGGTCTGTCCTGGCCTGATTCCGAATCCATTTCATCGGCCTGGCGACCCAGCCAGTACCAGACATTCAGGCACCCCAGGCCAATGCCGCCAGCTAATAGCATTAAGGTCCATGAAAAAGGGGATGGCCAGTGTTGATCGATCCAGATACCTGATAACAGGCCCAGCAGACCTGGTACAGTAATCGACCAGCCTACCAGTCCCATCAGGCCCATGCCAAACCAGGGCTTGTCGGCTCCCGTCTGCCTGAGCCTGATTTTCCGCCTCGACTCTTCCCCGACCGTATCGATCAGTTCATCATCAGAGGATCGATGGTTCCTGGTTTCAGGACTTGGCATGATGCACCTCATGGTAGAGCCGGATAAAATCATCTTCGAACTTCATCAGGATCTGGCGGGTTTGCAGGTCTTGTTCACTGATCGTTTTCAGGGCTGATTCCAGCCGGTCGCGCAAGGTATCCAGGTCGTCGCCGACGACGGCACGGTGGGCAGATACCTGGACGGACAGGCCGGATTTGAGCAGAATGCCTTCGTCAAGGGCGATGTAATGTTCGAGTCCCTGATGATCCTCATAAGTCAGGATCCCAGGACGAAGCGGGGTGACGAGGTCGAGGCGGTGTGGCCAGATGCCATAGGATCCTGAAGGTGTTTGTACAACCAGACAAGCCACCTCTTCATCCCGGAGAACGACTTTTTCAGGGATGTTGACGACCAGGGTGATCTGATCCGTGTTTTTCATGGCGTGCCTCCAGCATCCTTGTCCAGGTTTGGTTCATGCGCCATTTTTTCAAAGACATCCTCAATCGGACCGATCATGTACAACGCTTGTTCAGGATAAGACATGAACTCATCATTGAGGATCTGCTCACAGCCGGTCAGGGCATCCTCCCTGCTGACAAACCGTCCTTTGAGACCGGAAAAATGCTCGGTGGTGAAAAAGGGCTGGGTCAGGAACCGTTCCAGCCGGCGGGCCCGGGCGACCAGTTTCTGGTCCTCTGGCGAAAGTTGCTCGAGACCCAGCATGGAGATGATGTCCTTGAGATTGTCGTAGCGGGCCAGGGTCTGCCGGACGGCCTGGGCGAGGTGGTAATGCCGTTGTCCGATGATGCCGGGTGTGGCCAGCTTGGAATTGGACTGCAGGGGATCGATGGCAGGATACAGGCCCTCGCTGGCTCTTTTGCGGGACATGACAATGGAGGCAGACAGATGGGAAAACGTATGGACGGCTGCCGGATCGGTGAAGTCATCCGCGGGAACATAGACAGCCTGGATCGAAGTGATGGCGCCCGACTGGGTATTGGCGATGCGTTCCTGCAACTGGGCCAGATCCGTCGCCAAGGTTGGCTGGTATCCGAGCCGGGATGGCATCTGACCCAACAGGCCGGACACTTCAGCCCCCGCCTGGATGAAACGGAAAATATTATCGATCAGGAGCAGGACGTCCTTGTGTTCGTCATCCCGGAAATACTCAGCCATGGTCAGGGCTGTGTGACCGACACGGAAACGGCTGCCAGGCGGCTCATTCATCTGGCCAAAAACCAGGACCATGTCATCCAGGACACCGGCTTCCTGCATGCTGCGGTAAAGCTCTTCTCCCTCCCGGCAGCGTTCGCCAATGCCACAAAAAAGACTCACTCCAGCATGGTGCCGGATCATGTTGTGGATGATCTCTGTCAAAAGGACCGTTTTGCCAACACCAGCACCGCCAAAAAGTCCGGCCTTGCCACCTCGCTCCAGAGGAGCCAGGACGTCGATGACCTTGATACCGGTTTCAAAGATCTCAGAGATGGGGGATCGTTTGGCAAGGGGCGGAGGTGCGGCATGGATGGTGCGATGACTGACCGGATCAGGGGCAGGCTGACGGTCGATAACCTGGCCAAAGACATCAAACATGCGCGAGAGAATGGCGGGTCCGACCGGGGCGAGGATTGTCTGGCCCGTACTGACAACGGTCATGCCCCGGGCCAATCCCTGTGTTGGCGTCAGGGCAATCCCCCTGACACGGCCAGGGGCTACTTGAGCCTGGACTTCCAGAATGACCTCATTCTGGCGCCCGGTCCGCAGGATGGTATGGATAGCCGGCAACCGTTCCGGAAAAGCGACATCGACCACACTACCCTGGACGGTCAGGACATGTCCGTTATGCATTGTTTCGAATGACTGGGCCACGATCGGTCCTCCTGTCAGTTCTTGCACAGAAGCGGATCGGTTCGGTCACCCTGATGGGTTCTAACTCCAGTATAACACAGCCAGGTTCTGGCTCTGGCCGGATCAGGCCCGGACGATCCGGGCACCGAAAGGCATCAGGGCCAGGCGGGCAAATTTGAAGGCCTGGAGACCGAATGGGATGCCGACAATCGTCACACAGTAGACAAGGCCAATCACAACCGCGGTGACCGCCAGCTCCCAGCCAAGAAAGAGGATCCAGAGGATGTTGGCCAGAAACGAAACGGTGCCAGCCTGGCTGTAATCGATGTCACGGCCAAAGGGGGCCAGCATCAGTGCTGCAAATTTGAAGCATTGCAGACCAATCGGGATTCCGATGATGGTGACCAGGCACAAAAGGCCGGCGATCAGCCAGGCCAGCCACAACAGGACACCGCCAAAAATAAACCAGAGAAAATTGCCGATCAAACTCACTGCCGTTGCCCCCTCAGTTAAGGATAAATTCTGCTTTCATCTTAGCATGACAGCCAGACAAATGCGTGCAAAACCCATCTGACCTGTGTCTTGTGGGCTGGCAATTTGCCAGGATGTGTGGAAAATTAGGGTATAGAACGCTCTTCTAGTCCAAAAGGGGAACCATGCCTGATTTGCATCTGCCAGACCGCCAGCCTGCCAGCATCGCCCGCGACGTGTTGGACCTGACCCGCGACACCCTGATGGTGGCCCTGCGCTTTCTTGGCCCTGCCTTGGACCAGCCAGTTTTCCAGGATACAGGCCGGGATCTGTTCTCGACCGATGGCCAGCGTGTTTCCTTTGGCTTGAAATCACTGCTCGACCGCTACCAGGCCAGCCGTGAGCACGTGACCAGAGACTACTTGCACCTGATCTTGCACCTGGTGCTCCTTCATCCATTCGCCAGTCAAAAAACGCGGCCTGACTATTGGGATCTGGCCTGCGATATAGCCGTCGAAACCATCATCGACGAATTAAACCTGGTGCAGACAGAATGCCCCGGGGCATCTGCTCGCAGGGCCCTGGCCCGCCAATTGAAGCAAGAGGCGCGTGCATTAACTGCAGAGCGGCTTTATCAGTTTTTCCTTGGCCAGGCTTTGCCTGACGAAACCGTGCTCCAATGGCAGGAGCTGGTGGTGCGAGATGACCATCATGACTGGCCCCTGCGATGGTTCGCGCCGAACGAAGAACCCGAGAACCAACAGGACGACCCGTTGCCTTTACATCCTGACACCGAGAAACAAGAAGCGCAAACCAAGGCCCGTGAACGCTGGGAAGCCATCAGCAGCCGGATCCAGGTGGATCTGGATACCCTCTCCCGAAATTGGAGCGGACGCTCAGGTACTTTGACGGCGGCGATTGAACGAGCCAACCAGGCGAGGGTGAACTATCGGTCCTTCCTGCAGCGATTCATGGTCCTGGATGAAGCCATGCGGATCAATGATGATGAATTCGACACGGTGTTCTATACGTATGGCCTGACACTCTATCGCAATCTGCCGTTGATCGAACCACTCGAATACAAAGATGTGCCAAAAATCCGTGATCTTGTCATTGCCATCGATACATCTGCTTCTTGCAGTGGCGATGCTGTCCAGTCTTTCGTCCGCAAAACAGGCGACATCCTCAGCCAGAACGAGGCGTTTTTCCAGACCTTCAATGTCTATCTCATCCAGTGCGACGCCAAGGTCCAGTCCGTCGTCCAGTTGAAAAAGCCAGATGACTTTACCCGGTACACCGCCAGTGAGCAGTTATGTGGTTTTGGCGGTACGGATTTTCGCCCGGTGTTCCAACTGGTCGACGACATGATCAGGCAGCGTCAGTTCACCCAGCTCAAGGGGCTGATCTATTTTACAGACGGCCAGGGTACCTACCCGGAAAAGAAACCCGCCTATGAGACGGCATTTATCTTCCTCAATGACGCGGGCACTCCGGTGGACGTGCCACCCTGGGCCATCAGGCTGATCTTGCACGAAGAAGATCTCGCCCAGCTTTGACGCAGTCAAATGCACCCAAAGGAGCAAAAGCCATGGATATCAAGAGCGCCAAGCAGCAAATCCAGAATGCCATCGCAGCCTACCTCAAAAGAGACGAGCTGGGCAATTACCGGATCCCGCTCGAAAAACAGCGGCCGATCTTTCTGCTCGGGGCACCTGGCATCGGCAAGACAGCCATCATGGAACAGATCGCCCAGGAGCTTGGCATCAGCCTGGTGTCTTATTCCATGACCCATCACACCCGGCAAAGTGCGCTCGGCCTGCCATTCATCCTCAGGAAGACTTTTGGCGGAGTCGATTATGATGTATCCGAATACACGATGAGTGAAATCATAGCCGCAGTCTACGACACCATCGAAGAAACCGGGATCGCGGAAGGCATCTTGTTCCTGGACGAAGTCAACTGTGTCTCTGAGACGCTGGCGCCGGCGATGTTGCAGTTTCTGCAGTTCAAAGTCTTTGGCCGGCACCGGCTGCCGAAAGGATGGATGGTCGTCACAGCCGGCAATCCGCCTGAATACAACAAGTCCGTGCGTGAATTTGACATTGTCACGATGGACCGCTTGAAACGGATCGATGTCGAACCGGATTATGCCGTCTGGAAAGAATACGCCTGGCATTATCAAGTGCATGGCAGCATCCTGTCCTACCTCGATGTGCGTCAACAGGATTTCTACACGGTCGAATCAACCGTCGATGGTAAAAGCTTTGTTACGGCCCGGGGCTGGGAAGACTTGTCCAAGATGATTGTGTTGTCTGAAGAACTGGGCTTGCCGGTGGATCACCATCTGACGGGCCAATACCTGCAAAACGCACGGATCGCCCGTGAATTCGCCCTTTATTACGAGTTGTACAACGCCTATAAAGACCAGTACCGGATCGAGGCCATCTTGTCTGGCCAGGCCAGTGAAGAGGTGATCTTGAAAGCGCAGGCGGCACCATTTGACGAACGATTGTCCTTGCTGGGCCTGTTGCTGGATACCCTCGGCCAGGACATGAATGGCTGTCTGGTTGACGATGCCCTGGTCGAACATCGTTTCGAGATCCTCAAGAGCATCCGGTCCGAAATGGAACAGCCTGCTGCCGATGCCCAGGCGATCCTTGCCCGTCAGATCCAACTGCAGCAGAAAATCCTGGAAATCGGCGAACGGTCCCTGACCTTGACGGAGGAACGCAAGCATCTGGTCCAGCTGTTGATCAAGAGTCTGGAAAACGACCAGCGCGACTTGATCCTCGGCGGTGCCAGCGCGCACCGGGCGCCATTCGGCCTGCTCAAAAGCACCTTTGACCAGGCAGTTGCCCAGCTGGAAGCAGATTCCATCCGGGTCCGCGAGCGGCTGCATCATGTGTTCGAGTTTATCAACGCTGCTTTTGGGGATGGCCAGGAACGCAGGACACTGATGTCCGGCCTGACGAACCATCCTGATTCAGCGCGGTTCATCAGCCGGTTCGGTTGTGATGATTATTTTGCCCACAGCGATGACTTGAAACTGTTTGATCGCCATCAGGCAATCTTGTCAGCCATGGCCGATCTGCAGAACAAAATCGCGCGGATGAGCCCATCCGATGGATCCGTTTCCGGAGACCAGGCATGATCCTGCTGATGGAAAAAGGCCGGGCTGAGAACTATTCCGGCATGCTATGCCCGGACAGCCAGGTCGAAATCCCCGATGGGGTGACTCAGATCGGCAGCAGGGCTTTTTTCCGTATGCGCGATCACAACGTCAGCGATATCCCGCGCTTTCGCAGCATCCAGATCCCGGACAGTGTCAGGGAAATCGCTGCCGAGGCTTTCTACCGTTGCGAAGCACTGGAATCCGTCCGCCTGCCATCCGGTCTGCTCCGGATTGAATCCGGCGCTTTCCGGCTCTGCCGCAGCCTGCGCCAGGTCATCTTGCCTGACACCATCCGGGAGATAGGTCCACAGGCGTTTGCCGGTTGTGCCCATCTCGAGTCCATCCTTTTACCGGAGGGGTTGGTTCGGATCGGCGAATCCGCCTTTGCCGATTGCCAGAACCTCCGGCAGATCAGGCTGCCCTTGACGCTGGTGCAGATGGGCCGTGGTGCTTTTGCCAATTGTGCGGCCCTTCAGGAACTGGTCATACCGGATGGCATCGATGTGATCAGCGACAACCTGCTGGAAGGGTGCGTCAGTCTGCAGTCGATTTCCCTGCCTCAGACGATCCGGCACATCGGCATGACGGCATTTGCCAACTGCCAGAGCCTGTGCGCGCTGCATCTGCCGTCAGGCGTGCAGCAGATCGGTCTGGGAGCCTTTTCCAAATGTTACAATCTCAGCCAGTTGAACCTGCCAGCTGGACTGGAAAGGATCGAAGAACGGACTTTTCTCGGTTGTTTGGTGCTTACTGCCATCGAACTGCCTGCCTCCATCCAGACAATTGCCGACATGGCTTTTAAAAGCTGCGATGCCTTGACACACGTTGTACTGCCTGACCACCTCCGCAAACTGGGCCGCTGGGCATTTGACGGTTGTCGCAATCTGCGGCACATCCAGTTACCAGAACATCTGTCCCAGCTGGGCGAGGGCGTTTTCATCCGTTGTGAGCAATTGGCTCACCTGGATGTGCACCCGGATAACCCGGTCTTCTCGTCCCGGGATGGTGTTCTGTTTGACAAGCCGTTCGAGCGCCTCCTGGTTTTCCCGGAAGGTCATCCGGCAGCCCGTTACACCGTGCCAGAATGCATACGCGAAATTGCCGCCCACGCTTTCAAGGGGTGTCGACAGCTGACCCGGCTGGAATTGCCCTCAGAGCTGCAGAGGATAGGCCCCTGGGCTTTGACAGGCTGCACCCATCTGCGCCAGCTGGTCATTCCCCCTCTGGTGAAACACCTCCCTCAAGGGATTTTTTCCGGTTGCAGCCAGCTGGAGACCCTGGTCTTGCCAGACGGCCTCGAATCCATTGCAGACAAAGTCTTTGCTGAGTGTAAAAGTCTCAGGCGCCTGCAGATTCCGGCACAGTTGCACCAAACCAGTGAACGCGCCTGGGTGGGGCTCAGGCAGTTGGAAATCAGGCTGTCGGCTACAGCCACCCCTCTTCCAGGTGAAACCTGTGATGTCATCTTGTTCCCCGACTGGACACGGTTGACGTTTGAGGAAGCAACTGATTTCTGCCTCTGCGTCCAGGCGCAGGATGGCTGGATAACCATCGATCAAACACGATACGACCAATTGTGGAGCCAATTGACCTCGCTTCAGGAACGGTTTGCCATGGCTGTAGTCCAGTTGCGCTGTCCCGGTCGCCTGTCGCTGGATCGCTTATCCCTGTATCTGGATTTCATGCGTGCCCATGCGGCGCAGCTCATGCCTGGTGTCATCGACCAGCAGGATTTGGCCGGTTGTCAGGTTTTGCTCGAGCATCAATTGCTAAATGGGGCCGTCCTCGAAGCAGCCATTGAACGAGCCAACGACGGCCACCATGCTGAAATCCTGATGCGCCTGCTGCACTACCAGCACCAGACAAGAGGTCCGCGATCGTTCCGGTATGAATTTTAATCTTGAGCCAGGACAGGCATCCGGATCCACGAATCGGCGGGTGCCAGCGCCGCGGCTTCTGCTGCATCGTGGGTAACCACCAGCAAGGTCTTGCCCTTTGCTTTTGCCTGGACATACGACAGCACACCGCTTTTTGTGTCTGGGTCCAGACCTTTGAAAGGCTCATCGAGCACAATCAGATCACTGTCAGCCAGCAAGGCCCGGACAATCGAAACCCGGCGCTGCTGGCCACCACTCAGGGTCCGGACCGGCTGCTGGATGCTGCCTGAAAGGCCGATTTCCACCAAGTGCTGGACGATGGTCTGGCGACTGACGGTTTGACCCGTGACCAGACGCACATTCGCCAGGGCAGAAAACGGACTGCAGAGACGTTCTTCCTGAAACACGGCACTGATCTTGCCCGGCAGGCCATCAATCCGGCCTGCATCGGGTCGTTCCAGACCCATCAGGAGTCTGAGGAGA
>CAZGSR010000036.1:0-28568 GCA_964528645.1 uncultured Mageeibacillus sp.
AGTTGTATTGGTTCTCATCTCCTTTCTTACTTTTAACTGTGTCTTCTGGACACACTGTTCCGAAAAAGTGCTCCGACCTAGCGGCGGAAACTTCCCTTCCTATGTCGGAGCACTTTGGGGGAAGATCTAGGCAAGATCTGGAAAAGCCTCTGCTGCAGGGGCTTCGAGACCCGTTTGATTAGTGCCGTTTTGGTGGACCGACCCCAAAAGTGGAATTTTCCGTCCAAGGTGCCAGCCCTGCCGGCCAGGGAGCTTCAATGATGTGAAAGCAAACCAGACCTGCAATCAAAACTGGCACGACTCAAATCTTCTGTACCCCATGACCACTCTTGCTGGAATCCGCTGCATTTTTTCATGCCTTTCACGGAAATAAGCAAAGAACCGGGTGGCAGGGGGGGACCATCCGGCTTGCTCAGACATCCCCGCCGCTGGCGCGGTAGAAGATAGCGGATGCGGTGGTTAGGATGGTGTCCGGATTGTCTTCGGCCCAAGCTTCGGCCTGGACTTGGAAGAATTTCCGGTTGACGCTGCTGAGCTTGGCCTGAATGTGCAGACAGGTGCCAAGTGGAACGGGTTTGCCGAAATTGATCTGCAAGGATATGGTCGGAGAAAACGACGTGTTGGTATAGGCTTTGCATAGGAGGCCCATGGTGATATCGAAAGCTGTCGCAATCGCACCGCCATGCATGATTCCAGATACATTTCGTGTCCAAGGCGTAGCTTTCACGGACATTTCCAGTGTTTTTTGCTCATAACTGGCTTTGACAAATGTCAATGGCAGACTCGTATTGATTGAATCTGCCTGCATCGCCCGGTCCTGCAAAGATTTCAGGACCCGAGCCTTCATGTCCTGGTCGTGACCGGAAGGGGTTGCCATATGACTCACCTGCTCTCTCCAGAGATCGTATGATTTCAGATCTTTGTTATTTTTTTCTGTCACCCTGGTCCTTATGGTATCATGGTTTTCACAAACGATACTACTTCTTATGGATTGTTCGCTTGATGGAGGTTGGTTGATGATTTCCCAAAAAATTACGCAAAATATGGCTGCCGGATCCATGATCCGCAAAATGTTTGAAGAAGGAACCCGCTTAAAAGCGCTCTATGGTGCGGACAATGTTTATGATTTCAGTATTGGTAATCCGGACTTGGAGCCTCCGGCAGAAGTCATGGCAGCTTTTCAGGAATTGGCAGCTGATCCCAGGCCTGGTCTGCACGCCTATATGAACAATGCCGGCTATCTGGAGACTCGACAGGTTGTAGCTGACAAGCTTTCCAGGAGCAGCGGTCAGGAGATCAAGGCTGAGGCTGTCTGTATGACCGTAGGGGCTGCCGGAGCTCTCAATGTCAGTTTGAAGGCACTGCTCGACCCAGGTGATGAAGTCATCGTGCTGGCTCCATTTTTTGTCGAATACCTGTCATATATTCAAAACCACGGTGGCGTACCTGTTGTGGTCAACTGCGATGAAAAGACCTTTTTCCCCGATCCGGAAAAAATTGCCGCGGCTTTGACGCCACAAACCAAAGCCCTGATCATCAATTCACCCAATAATCCAACCGGCGTGATCTACCCAGTCGACGTTTTAGAGGCCCTGGACAAGGTCCTGCTTTCTGCCAGCCAGACGGTCTATGTCCTGTCCGATGAGCCGTACGCTGGTTTGACGTTTGATGGTCAGCAGACACCGGACAATCTGGCTCACCTGACCAACTGCATCGTCTGCAACAGCTGGAGCAAATCCCTGTCCCTGCCTGGTGAACGGATCGGCTACATCGGGGTCAGTCCGCGTTGTGAAGATTACGCCAACCTGATCCAGGCCATCGGCTACTGCAACCGGGTGCTGGGCTTTGTCAATGCGCCTGCTTTCCTGCAACGTGTGATCGCGAAAACCATCGATGCCCGTGTGGACGTCAATCGCTATGAAACCCGCCGCAATCGCATCCATGAGATTCTCACAGCGGCAGGTTTTGATGTCCGGCGGCCAGATGGGGGGTTCTACTTCTTCCCCAAAACGCCCATCGCCGACGATGCCGAATTCGTCGCGGCCTGCGCCAAACACAATGTCCTGGTCGTTCCCGGTAAGGGCTTCGGTTTCCCAGGCTTTTTCCGCCTTTGCTTCGCCGTGCCGGATGATATGATCGAGCGGTCCGCACCGGCCTGGCTTGCGATCGGCAAGGAATTTGGCCTGATCTGAACAAGTTCCTGCACAGACTGGACACACGACAAAGGCTGGTACTTGAGGCAGTAAAACCGCCACAGGTGCCAGCCTTTTTGATTTTTATTTTCCTGGTTCAGATCTCTGGCGTGATGATCACCAGCATGGAACCACTGATGAGGTCGATCTCGATCGGCTGTCCGGTAAGGGGCCGGTTGCTGACGCCGCGGCAGCTGCCGCGCTCGAGGGTGGCATGGTCGAGGGGGTATTTCAGTCCGGTGTAGCTCAGGCCGGTGATGATTGGGCTGATCGGGATCGCGGAAACTGCCCAGGGCTGAACTGGTATCACAGGTTGTTCCAAGGTGAGCTGAGCCGGCCCCACCACCGGGATGATCCGGCTCTGGCCATCACTGAGCAGGACGGAAAAACCGCGCTCGGCCAGTCTGACGGCCATCAGCTGGTTGGCCAGGACATGGTCAGGCCGGCCGCCCAGGACAGCCAGGAAAACAAGTTCAACGGCAGAAGGCGGCAGGGATATACGCTGCACCCCTTTTTTTTCAGACAGCAGATTGAGGCTGGCTTCGACCGCCAACTCGGCATCGGTTTCATCTTTGACACTGGGGAAACGGACAATCGGGATCTGGTTTCCTTCGATCCAGGCCAGATCGTCCGGATCGATCGAATCGAGGTCACCGACCAGGCGGTCGGGCAGCCGGCCTATCCGATGCAGATGGCGGGCGCCGCCGTCGGCACAGATCAGCAAATCCTGTTGACGGACGAGATCGCGAAAACCGTCCTCACTGGCGATCTGGCCACTGAGGACGATCACGATGCGGTGGCGAACCGGTATCAGGTTATCTGGCATGTCCGCAGGACTCAGCGAGCAGCGGAACGCAGCTCGACCAGGGCAGCGGCTGGATCTGGCTTGGCATAGCAGGCGCTGCCGACGACGATCATGTTGGCACCGGCGGCGACATTTTCACGGATGTTGTCGACTCCGACACCGCCATCGATCTGGATGTGGACATCGAGATCAAGATCCGTGATTTTGCGGCGCAGGCGGCGGATCTTCTCGGTCATGGTCGGGATGTATTTCTGGCCGCCAAAGCCGGGATTGACCGTCATCAGCAGGACCATGTCGATGTAGGGCAGGATTTCGTCGAGGGCTTCCAGCGGGGTGCCAGGATTGATCGCGACACCGGGAGTGACACCGAGGGCGCGGATCTGCTGGATGGCGCGGTGCAAATGGGTGCAGACCTCGACGTGGACGACGAGGGTGTCAGCGCCAGCCTGGGCGAAGGCTTCGATCAGGTCGGTCGGATTGGTCACCATCAGGTGGACGTCCAGCGGCAGGCTGGTCCGTTTGCGGATGGCGCCGAGCACGGGTGGGCCCAGGGTCAGGTTAGGCACAAAATGGCCATCCATGACATCGACGTGGATGATGTCAGCGGTATCGGCAACCTGTTCGACGGCCGCGCCGAGTGCGGCGAAATCGGCGGACAGGATCGATGGGCAGAGCAGGATCTCACTGGAATTTTTGTTGTAGCGATCAATCATGGGAAGCCTCCGGATCGTATTTTCAGCGGCGGGTGCGGCCGCGCGTCTGGCTGGGATTTTTAGCCTGGGTCTGGTTGCGGGGCTGGCTATAGGGTTTGATCTGGTCCAGTTCGGTGCGGAACTGGCGATAGCGGGCCAGCCGGCCGGGATCTATTGTAGCACGATCGATCGCGCAGCCCAACTCTCCCAGGTGGCGGCAGCCTGTGAAGCGGCACTGATCCGAGATGGCCTTGATTTCCGGGTAACCGGTCTCCAGGTCAGCCCCTGTGACACCAAATCCAGGTAGTTCCAGGGATGTAAAACCAGGTGTATCTGCCAGGTAGCCACCGGAAAACGGGAACAATTCGACGTGGCGCGTGGTATGGCGGCCGCGGCCGATCCGGTCGCTGACTTCGCCCGTTTCCATTTTTTCGTCACCAAACAGCTGGTTGAGCAAGGTGGATTTACCCACGCCAGACTGACCGGCAAAGCTGACCACCCGGCCATCAAGCAAGTGGCGCAAAACGTCATGGCTGACGACGTCGTCAGGATTGGTCCGGACGATGGTCACGCCGGACGGCTGATAGGCCAGCTCAATCTGGTCTGCCTGGTTTTCCGGTACGTCGGTTTTGGTGATGCACAGGATCGGTTCGATCTGGTGCAGCCAGCAGACGGTGAGCAGCTTGTCAGCCAGCTGGAAATCGGGGGCGGGATCGGTTGAGGACACCGTGATGATCAGGCAGTCAAGATTGGCAATGGTCGGCCGGACCAGTTCATTTTTCCGCGGCAGGATTTTCAGGATCCGCCAGGGAATATCGGGATCACCGCTGGGAATCACCTCGACAAAATCGCCAGGTGTCGGTGTCAGTCCATCCTTGCGGAACAAGCCGCGGGCGCTGGCCACACCGGTCGTACCATCCTGGCCGGCCAGCACATATTGTCCGCCGACACCTTTGATAATCCTGGCCGGGGAAAAATCGCTCACGGTCTCGCGCTGTCCATTGCTGCTGTCATTGCTCAGGCCGGTGGTGCTGTTTCAGAGGGTGCCGGAGTCTCAGCTGGGACATATCCGGGCGGATAGGATCCCAGGTGGAAGACGTAATCGGACAGGGTCCCGTAGGTGATCTTGATCACCGTCTGAGCCATGATTTCTGTCCCCGGGAGAATCTCCTGGTTGATGACAAACAGCTGTTCGAGGGGGAACCCAACCGGCTGTCCGGTGACCGGATCATAAATTGGATTGATATTGACCGTGGGGCCATTGACCAGATTGTTGCGGACAATTTCCGCCTGGGCTACGGCCAGGTTCATCCCCGTCAGATTCGGCATGGTGACCATCGGACTGCCGTCACTGACGACCACAGTCACGGCGCTGCCGCTGGCAATGCTCTGTCCGGCCGAGGGGATCGTCTTGATGACCTTCTCCTTGGCCAGATCGGAGTACTCATAGACGATGTCGACCTTGAAGCCATACATCTGTTCCAGTTCCGCCCTGGCTTCTGCCACTGTACGACTGGTGTAGTCCGGAATGGTGATCAGGTTCTGGCCACCGCTGACATACAGGGTAATCGTGGTGCTGCCTGGCCGGATCGAGACTCCCACGCCTGGTGTCTGGTCCACGACATAGCCTTCCCTGACCGAAGGATCGGTGACGTAGCGGACAGAATATTTGATACCCACATCACTGAGTCGAGTGGCGACCGAATCATACGTTTGGCCGATGTAGTTTTCGATCTGGTATTCCGCGACCGTTTTTGTGGTCAGGCTGGCGCTGATTCTCTGCCAGCTGAGGGAAAAGATCGTGATCAGGATGGTGAGTGAGACGACAATGATCGCCACCATGATCGCGGTGTCGCGCGTTCGCAGGCGGCGGCGCTCATTGATGGCCCGTTCGACTTCGCGCAATTTACCGAAATTGGATTCATATGATTTTTGCAAGCCGATGGCTGTGGTATTGCCTTCCCAGTCGGCCTGGCCGCTGATCACGCCATAGACACCGGCAGGATCGACCAGAAAAGCGTCAAGCTCATCGACCAGTTCCCGGGCGTCGACATAGCGTTTCTCGACGGATTTCTGGATGCATTTCATGACAATCTGGTCGAGGCCGTGTGGAATGCCCGGCACCAGTTTGGATGGCACCGGAGGCAGCTCCTGCAGGTGCTTGATGGCGACAGAAACGGACGTATCGCCGTCGAAGGGCATTTTACCGGTCAACATTTCGTACATCAGGATGCCAAGTGAATAGATGTCGGATTGCTCGCCGACCAGACTGCCGCGCGCCTGCTCCGGGGAAAAATAGTGGACCGAGCCAAAGGCGACGCCGCTGGTCAGAGTGATTGTATTGGCATTGGTGGCGCGGGCGATGCCAAAATCGGTCACTTTGGCGATGCGATCGCGGGTGATCAGGATGTTTTGCGGCTTGATGTCGCGATGGACAACGCCGCGGTGATGGGCATGTTCCAGCGCCAGGCCGATCTGGATCGCCAGAGGCACGGCAATCGTGTAGTCGAGGGCACCGTATTCGGCGATCAGTTCCTTCAAGGTCATGCCTTCGACGTATTCCTGGACGATGTAGCGCAGGTCGCCGTCCTGGCCATAGCCAAGGACCTTGATGATGTTGGGGTGGTCGAGGCTGGAGGCAGCCTTGGCTTCGGTGTCGAAACGCTTGATGAATTCCTGGTCATTGGACAGGTCGTCCTTCATGACCTTGATGGCGACATTTTGCTGAGTAACCTGGTCAGTCGCCAGATAGACATAGGCCATGCCGCCCTGGCCGATCGGCCGGACAATGGCAAAGCGGTTGCTGATCCAGTCACCGGCAGAAAGATGGCGATTCACCCGGTTCATGGCTGGACCTCCTGGGCGGTCTGGGCCGGAACAAAGGCGCACAGAATCGTTATATTGTCTTCCCCACCGGCTGCCAGGGCTGCCTGGACCAGGGACTGGACAACTTCGGAAGGTGTTTCGCCAGCCTGAGCCAGCTGGAAGATCAAATCATCGGGGACAAATCCATGCAAACCATCGCTGCATAACAGGATGCGATCACCAGCTGCGACCGGAGTCTCAGTGATATCGGGATTGACAAAATCCGGAAAGCCCAGGGCCCGGGTCAGGACATTGCGCCGTGGATGAGTCCGGGTCTCGGCGGCCGTGATGCTGCCGGCATCAACCAATTCCTGGACGAGGGTGTGGTCAACCGTCAACTGGCGCAGCTGGCCTTGCTGCAGCATGTAGGCGCGGCAATCCCCGACATGGGCCGTGATCAGCCGGTCAGGCAAGAGGATGGCAGTTGTCAGCGTCGTCCCCATCCCCTGGTTTTCTTTATCATCGAGTGAACTGAGATAGACTTTGACATTGGCCTTTTTGACTAATTCCTGAAGTTGCCGGGTGAGTTCGGTAGACGTTCGAGGATTGAGCAAATACTCGCGCAGAAAGCTGGCGACAAACTCGGTGGCAATGTCACTGGCTATTTCGCCCTTGCTATGGCCACCCATTCCGTCAGCCAGAACCAGGGCCAACGGATAGCCAGGTCCTGGATAAACCAGTTCGTAAGTGTCTTCGTTGTTTTCCCGGACCAGTCCGGTGTGGCTTTGCGCAGCAAACTTGATTGGCTCTGTCATGCTTCGAGCGTTCTCCTTAGCTGACCGCAGGCAGCGTTGATATCGGCGCCTAATTCACGCCGGATGGTGGCATTGATGCCGGCACTTTGCAGGATCTGCTGGAATTGCTCAACCTGGCGCCGGTCACTCTGGCGGTGTGAACCACCGTCGAATTCATTAGCCGGAATCAGATTGACATGGCACAGCATCCCCTTGAGGCGGCGCGCCAGTTCCCGGGCGTGCTCTGGCTGGTCATTGATACCAGCAAAAAGAGAATATTCGAAAGAAATACGCCGTCCGCTGCGCTCGATGTGGCGCCGGCAGGCAGCGAGCAACTCGTCGATGCTGTAACGCCGGGCGATGGGCATGATGGTCTGCCGGATGGTGTCATTGGGCGCATGCAGAGAGACTGAAAGGGTTACAGGCAGACCTTCATCTGTGAATTTTAGCATCTCGGGTACCAGTCCGCAAGTTGAGACCGAGATGTGGCGCAGGCTGATGTTCAGGCCTTGCGGGTCGTTGGCGGCCTTGAGAAACGCGACCACTTCGTCATAATTATCCAGCGGTTCGCCAATGCCCATGATCACGACATGGCCGATCCGCTCGCCAATCTCCCGGCCGATACGGCTGACCTGGGCCAGCATTTCGCCATGGCTCAAGTTGCGGCCAAATCCGGCTCCGGTGGAGGCGCAAAAGGTGCATCCCATCTTGCAGCCGGCCTGGGAGGAGATACAGACGGAATAGCCATGTTTGTAGTGCATCAGGACTGACTCGACGACATTGCCGTCATACAGGCGGAAGACATATTTGGTTGTCTGGTCTACGGCAGAGACGATTTTCCGCTCGACCATCAAGCCATCGACGAGGAAATCCGCTGCGAGCTGTTCGCGGATGTTTTTCGGCAGATTGGACATTTCGTCGATCGAGCCGATGCCACGTGACAGCCATTGCTGAATCTGCCCGGCGCGATAGGCCGGCCAGCCTTTGGCGGCGGCGTACGTTTTCCAGTCTTCGATGTTTTGGTCAATCATCAGGCGCATAATGCTCTCCTAGTGCGGGTGGATTTTCTGTGAACAGGGATTTGGGCTGTGATCAGGCTGACGGCTGGCGGCGCAGGCGGGCCATGAAAAAGCCATCCGTATGGTGGCGGTGGGGCAGCAGCTGGATCCAGCCTTTTGCTGCCGACTGCAGGATCTCGGGATCTGCCAGCAAGCTCGCTGGCAGATAGGGGGTGATCGATTCCAGCTGGAACTTCAAGCCTGGCTCAGAGGCCAGGAATTGCTCGACCTGGTGCACGTTTTCATCGGGATTGATGGTGCAGGTGCTGTAGACCAGGATCCCGCCGGGGCGGACCAGGGTCGACGCATTCTGCAGGATCTGACGTTGCAGCGGGATCAGGCCGGTGATTTTCTCGTGGGTCATGGTCAGGCGGATCTCCGGCTTCCGGGCCAAAAGTCCGAGACCACTGCAGGGAACGTCGGCCAGGACCAGGTCAGCTTGGCCGAGCAATCCGTGCGTCCAGTCGCTGGCGGTTGCATCAGCTGCAGCCGTGCGGATTGCCTGCAAGCCGAGGCGTGCCGCTTGCTCGTCGACCAGGGTGAGCCGCGACGGTGACAGATCGAGGGCCAGGATCTGCCCCTGGTCGTTCATGGCCTCTGCCACATGGGTTGTCTTGCCACCGGGTGCGGCACAAAGATCGACCACACGCCAGCCGGGCTGTGGATCGGCAATGTGGGCGACCAGCATCGCAGCCTCATCCTGGACAGTCATCAGCCCGTCCTTGAATGCAGCCAGGGAACGGATGGAGTGACCATCCAGGTCGAGCCGCAGCGCCTCCGGGCAATAGAGGCCCGGCTCAGATAGGATCCCTTCGCTGGCAAGCATATCCTGCAACTGGCGCGGTGTGGTCCGGCACAGGTTGGCTCGTACGGTCGTTGTCGAAAGATTCTCCAGCGCGGCTGCGGCCAGGGCGATGGCTTCGTCGCGGCCGTACCATTTTTTCAGATAGCCAAACAGTTCGTTGGACAGGCCTGCTGCCAGGGCAGGCTTGTTGGCCGGCAATCTAGGCCGGTCAGGTGCCGACAAGCGGCGCAGGCAGGCATTGACCAGGCTGGCAGCCCCCGGGTTGGCCAGGTGCTGGGCCAGTTTGACACTTTCGTTGACAGCGGCGGAGGGTGGCACGGCATGGGCGTGGTAGAGCTGCCAGGCACCGGCGCGCAAAATGGTGCGGATGGCCGGGTCCAGCTTGGCCAGGGGACGGTCCAGCACGCGCTCGAGCAGGTAATCCAGGGCCGGCAGGCGGCTGATGGTGCCATAGATGAGCGCCGAAGCAAAGGCCCGGTCACGGGCAGTCAGACTGCGGCTTTCCAGTTGCCGGATCGAGCTGAGGTTGGCATAGGCGCCCTTTTCCAGCACATCCTGCAGCACCCGGATCGCGGCCAGCCGGGCTGCATCAACGGCGACGGTCATCGCGGCTCCGGGCAAGAAGGATCAGGCGCAACAGGTTGGCAAAAGCGACCAGGGTCGAGGCAATGTACGTCATGGCAGCTGCGCGCAGGACTTTTTTTGCACCACTGAGTTCTTCCTCTGTCATCATCCCCTGGTCTTCAAGGATCCGGATGGCCCGGTGACTGGCGTCGAATTCGACCGGCAGGGTGATCAGGTAGAACAGCACGGCTCCTGCGAACAGCCAGATACCGGCTGTTGTCAGCGGCGAACTGCCCAGGATGATGCCGAAAAGAGCCAGATAGGGCCCGAACTGGGAGCCGATGTTGGCTACTGGCACAAGGGCCGAGCGGACTTTGTTGGGCCAGAAGCCTGCAGCATGCTGGATGGCGTGCCCAGCCTCATGGGCGGCCACACCGATGGCCGCAATCGAAGGGCTGGCGAACGTTGAGTCAGACAGGCGGAGAATGTGGTTTCTGGGATCGTAATGATCGGTCAACTGGCCGGGGACCTGTTCGACCCGGACCTGGCGCAGATTGTTGCTGTCCAGGATCCTGCGGGCCGCTGTGCTGCCCGTATAGCCGCTGCGGGTAGCTTTCTGGCTGTATTTGTTGAAGGTGCTCTTGACCATGCCCTGGGCAACCATGCTCAGGATCAGGGCTGGAATGACCAGGATCAGGTAGTAGGTATCAAATCCATAGAATAGTCCAAGGGATGAGTTCATAGCGTGCCTCCCAATTGCAGGCCGACAGGATAATTGTGGGCGCAGTCCTGGCTTTTCAGGCGTTTGCCGCCCTCGGGCTGGATCTCCAGAAGATCGATGGCACCCTGGCCAGTCGCGACTGTGATGCCATTCTTTTGCGCAGACAGGATGGTGCCAGGTGTGTTCTGCGGGGTTTCTGTGATCAGGCGATCTTCGTTTATCACGACTGTGCGGTGGATTTTGAGCCTTTTGCCGTCGGGCAAGGTGGTCCAGGCACCCGGCCAGGGATAAGTCCCGCGGACCTGGTTGTGAATGTCCGCAGCGGGGCGCGTCCAGTCAATATGGCCCGTCTCGCGGTTGACCATGGCGGCATAGGTTGCTTGTGATTCGTCCTGTGGCACTGGCTCGAGCGTATGGTCGAGAAGTCCCTGGATGGCCTTGGGGAGCAAATCGGCACCAAGCATTGCCAGGGCATCCATCAGCTGGCCTGCATCCATGTCCGGCGGGATCGGGATCCGGCTCTGAATCAGAATATCGCCAGTGTCCATACCCTCATCCATCAGCATGATCGTGATGCCAGACTCAGTCCGGCCATCGATGATGCTCCATTGCACAGGGGCCGCACCGCGATATTCGGGCAGGAGCGATCCGTGGACATTGAGGCAGCCGAGTGGCGGGATCTGGAGAATGTCAGCAGGCAAGATCCGGCCATAAGCGGCAGTGACGATCATGTCCGGGGCTATGTCGCGCAGCTGGGCGGCGAATTCACCGGTGCGGATTTTGGTCGGCTGGAGGACAGGGATGCCACGCTCGAGGGCGGCCTGTTTAACCGGAGGAGCTGTCAGGACCTGATGACGGCCGGTTGGCTTGTCCGGCTGGCAGACAACAGCCAAGAGGGGGTAGCCATCCTCGAACAGGCTGAGCAAAGATGGGACGGCAAAATCGGGAGTCCCCATGAAGACGATGCGTGGTTTTGTGCGGTCCATTGACACCTGCATCATTCGGAAAGCAGGGGGCCTTTGACTTTGTCCCGGAACAAGATGCCATCGAGGTGATCGGTTTCGTGGCAGATACAAACCGCTTTCAGATTGTCAGCTGGCAGGCTGAAAGGCTGGCCCTTGCGATCGAGGGCCTCGAGCACCAGAGTCGCCGGGCGCTCGACATCGCCATATTTGCCCGGGATCGACAGACAGCCTTCCTGGCAGATCTGCGAACCCTGTGTTTGCTTGATTTCCGGATTGATCGCGACAACCGGTCCATTACCATCCTGCAAGTCCATGACGAAAAGCCGGCGCAGGACGCCGACCTGCGGCGCAGCCAGACCGATGCCATTATTGGCATACATCGTTTCGAACATATCATCGATCAAGGTCTGCAATTTATTGTCAAAAGCAGTAACGGGGCGGCTGATTTTACGCAGGGTTTCGTCCCCGTCTTTGAGTATTTGTCTGAGAGCCAAGGTGGGTGTCCTCCGAGTGTGGGTGTGGGTGCGGGTGTGGGCATTTCAGGGCAGATTCGTGCTAGAAAGTATAGCACAAAACAGCAAGGGACGGTAGTGAGCCGTGGTGGGCTCTTTATCTATTACCGTGAAAAGTTTATTAAGCGACAAGGGGGTCGCGCGAAGGGTGCGCCCAAAATCGGCAATTGCCGAAATCTGCACCAGGGGTGGCGCGAAGGGTGGCCCCGCGGGCGGAATATTCACGATCTGGGGCCAGGGGTGGCCGTAGGTCTGGCACTTTGGATGGAATTTTCCACAATTGGGGTCGGTGCACCAAAACGGCAACAACTCCGGGAGGTCCGAAGACGCCTGCGGCAGTAGCCTTCTCCAGATCAAGCCAAGATCTTCCACTTATGTGCTCCGACATAGGAAAGGAAAGTTCCGCCGCTAGGTCGGAGCACTACTTCGGAACATTTTCGACGAGGCGTCAACCGCCTGCGGCTGTGGGCTTCACAAGGGTATTGCAGATTTTCCTCAAATGTGGACCGACCCCAAATCCGGAACATTCCGCCCACGGTGCCAGACTTGGCCGTACCTCTGGCCCCAATTCGTGAATGTTCCGCCCACAGTGCCATCCCTCGCGCCGAGTCTGGCACCCTTGACACTCCGTTCCACCGAATGTGTCACGCCTCAGAATGAGGCTGACTCCAAATCTGCTACCATCACCAACGGTTCCAGGATGGTCTTCATTGTTGGCAGTAAGGCTGCATTAATTTGCTATTTTTCACGGAAACAAGCAAAGAGCTGTGGTGGGTCCTAGGTCTCAAGGCAAGTCCGACCCTCGTTCCGGCAACGGGGTCAGACCTCAACCGCCCGCTTACAGCAAGCTGTAGGGATCGATATCGATTGTCAGGGAGAGGGGGGCGAGGTCGATGCGGTCCAGGGCGGAATGGAGGAAATGCGCGAGGCTGGCGTTGTCTTTGCCCTTGACGATCATGCGGTAGCGGTAGCGGCCACGCAGCTGGTACAAAGGGGCACGGCCAGGTTCAAGCAGTTCGATGGCATGTGCAGCTTCGCTCGACGGTGTGCTCCCGGAACGGGTGCCGCCCGGGTGCATGCCACCCGATTGCGCCTGCTGTCTTTCACCGAGCCGGGCGGCCAGGAGGGCGTGGATCTGGGCCATTTTGTCGTGCACGGCTTTTTCGTTCTGGCCGGAGACCAGGACGAGGGCGATGGCGCCAAAAGGTGGGTAGCGCATGGCTTTGCGGAAGGTGATTTCCTGCTGGTAGAAGCGCTCGTAGTCTTGGGCGGCTGCTGCTGTGATCGCGTAATCATCGGTGTTGTATGCCTGGATGATGACTTCGCCGGCATGCTCGCCGCGACCAGCACGGCCGGCAGCCTGGGTGATCAGGGCGAATGCACGTTCAGAGGCGCGAAAATCGGACATGCCCAGCATCAGGTCGGCGGACAGGATGCCGACGACGGTGACATTGGGATAGTCGTGGCCTTTGGCGATCATCTGGGTACCGATCAGGACATCGGCTTCATGGCGGGCAAACTGGTCCAGGAGCTGGGCATGGGACTGGCGGCCGGTGGTCGTGTCCTGGTCCATCCGGATGGCTGTCGCCGGGGTGTATTCCTCGAGAAACAATTTTTCGACTTGTTGGGTTCCGGCGCCAAAACGGCCGATCCGCTCACTGCCACAGATGGGGCAGCGACTCGGTGGCTGGGTGATTTTGCCGCAGTAATGGCAGACCAGCTGGAGTTGCTCCCGGGTCATGGCGGTGGCTGGCCGGACATGGCAGGTCATCGAGACACTGCAGGTGCGGCATTTGATGACGTGACCGCACTGGCGGCAGAGCATGAATCCGGCCATGCCGCGGCGGTTGATGAACAGCATGGCCTGCTTTCTGGCAGCAAACGCGCGGCGCAGGGCCCGGTTGAGTGGCCGGCTGAACACACTGCGATTGCCTTCGCGCAATTCCTGGCGCATGTCGATGATCTGGGTCTGGGGTAGTTGACTGTTGCCGATTCGCTGGTCCAGTCGCAGCAATGTGGCTTTGCCGGTGGTTGTACGGTAAAAGGTTTCGATCGCCGGAGTTGCAGAACCAAGGACGAGGACGGCGTCCATCTCACGGCAGCGCAGGCGGGCGATGTCGCGGGCGTGGTACCGCGGGTGAGTTTCGGATTTGTAAGTCGTTTCCTGCTCTTCGTCGATGATGATCAGGCCGAGGTTTTTCAGGGGAGCAAAAATGGCCGAACGGGCACCGACGACGACAGAAACTTCTTCACGCAAAATGCGCTGCCACTGTTCGTACCGTTCAGCTGGCGTCAAACGGCTGTGCAGGACCGCTGCACCTGAGCCAAAGCGAGAGCGTATCCGGCCCACCATCTGGGGGGTCAAGGAGATTTCCGGTACCAGGATGATCACCCCGCGACCGAGCTGGGTGGCCTCGCGAGCAGTCTGGAGATAGACTTCGGTTTTGCCGCTGCCCGTGATGCCGAACAGGACAAATTCGGCCAATCGGCTGTCGTTGCCAGATTCAACCAGCGCTGTATGGATCTGGGTAATCGCCTCACGCTGTCCAGGATTGGGCACGAAATCTGGCACCGTTTCGTAATCGGCCTCTTCCCCTCCCGTCCGGCGCACTTCCTGTTTGAAATAGGCAATCAGGTCTTTTTTCTCAAGTGTCTTGAGAACGGCCCGGCTGACCTGGCAGGCATGCATCAGTTCGGGAACCGGTACGGCGCCGTATTCAAGCAGCATTTCGATCACCCGCTGATGGCCGATGCGGTCGATTTCACCGTCATTGAGGCGGCGGGCAGCTTCGGCTGGATCCGGGAGCTCAGCCATGCGGACGAGCTTGTCACCCACGGCAGCGACCGCGGAAGGCACCATCAGGCGCAGAGCGTCGCCATAGGTGCAGCCATAGCGCTGGCGCATCAGGCCTGCCAGCTGCAGCTGGTCGCGGCGCAGGACGGGGCGGTCGCTTAAGAGCCGCTGGATGGGTTTGACATGGAAATCTGTGCCGGATTCGCTTTCGACAGACAAGACAAAAGCCTGGACCAGGCGGTTGCCGGAACCAAAGGGGATCTCGACCCAGCTACCGCTGGCCAGACACGGTGCCAGGTGATCAGGCACAGCATACGTGTATTCCCGGTCAAATGCGCGTGTGGCTTCTTTGAGAACGACCCGGCAAAACATCGGTCGTGTCCTCAGGCTAAAAGAGAGAACAGGTCTATCTGGGCCGACTCCGGCATGCCGTCGAGACAGCCGGCTGCAGCCAGGGTGGCAATGGCGCTCTGGCCGATCGCAGCGCGGCGGGCCAGCTCATCACGTGACAGGAACGGCCCATCGGCGCGGGCTGCCACGATGGCTTCGGCGATCGCCGGGCTGATACCAGGAATCGCGTTCAGGGGCGGACGGATCTTGCCGGGCGAATCAATGGCAAAAGCCGTAGCTGCCGACGTATAGAGGTCGATTGGCAAGAAATCGATGCCGCGCAGCTGCATCTCCTCAACCAGTTCGATGATGTAGTAGATCTTCTGCTCCCGGTCGGACACCTCGCGGAAACGGCTCTTGAGATCGGCCCGGGTGCGGCTGACCGCTGCGGCGGGTCTGACCATCAGGGAACTGTCGAACTCATCGGCTCGCACGGTGAAATAGGCACTGTAGTAGGCCTCCGGGTGGTAGACCTTGAACCAGGCGATGCGCAGGCTGGAGATGGTATAGGCTGCGGCATGGGCTTTCGGGAACATGTACTTGATCTTCTTGCAGGAATCGATGTACCAGTCTGGGACCTGGTTGTCGCGCATCAGCTGCTCATGTTCCGGGGACAGCCCCTTGCCCTTGCGAACCTTTTCCATGATATCGAACGAGGCCTTGTTGGGCAGTCCCTGGTGGATCAGCCAGGTCATGATGCTGTCGCGGCAGCCGATGACGTCGTTGATCGTGCAGATGCCGCTGCGGATCAGCTCCTGGGCATTGCCCTTCCAGACGTCGGTGCCGTGGGACAGTCCCATCAGCTGGACCAAATCGAAGAACCGGGTTGGCCGAGTCTCTCGGATCATGTCACGGGCCATGAAGGTACCCATTTCTGGCAGGCCCAGGGTGGCTGAATCAGCTGGTGAAGAGCCATCTGGAATACCCAGGGCCTCGGTTGAGCAGAACAGGGACATGACTTTCTCGTCCGGGATCGGGATGGTGCGAACATCGATCCCAGTCAGGTCGCCGAGCATCTTAAGCATGGTCGGATCATCATGGCCGAGCACGTCGAGCTTGAGGATCGTATCGTGCATCGCGTTGAAATCGAAATGGGTCGTGACCGTGCCCCCGTCGCGCTTGTCGGCGGGGTGCTGGATCGGCGTAAAATCGTAAATGTCACGCTCCTTGGGCACGACAACAATGCCACCCGGATGCTGGCCGGTGGTGCGCTTGACCCCGATCAGGCCCTGGGAGAGACGGGAAATTTCGGCCTGGGTGGTGAATTTATCTTGTTTTTCGAAATATTTGGCCACCATCGCCTGGGCGTTTTTCTCGGCAAAACCACTGATCGTGCCAGCGCGGAAGGTGTGTGATGAGCCAAACATTTCTTCGATGAATTTATGGGCCCGGGCCTGGTATTCACCTGAGAAATTGAGATCGATATCCGGCTGCTTATCGCCCTTGAAGCCGAGGAAGGTTTCAAAGGGGATATCCTGGCCTTCGCGGTTCAGGGCGGTGCCACAGTCCGGACAGGCTTTGGCTGGCAGGTCATAGCCGGAGCCATACTGGCCGCTTTCATCCGGCTCGAAATAATGGCAGTGCGGACAGACATAATGAGGCAAGAGCGGATTGACCTCGGTGATGCCACACAGGGTCGCAACAAGGGACGACCCGACCGAGCCACGCGAACCGACGATATAGCCGTCTTCGTTGGACTGGCGCACCAGATGGTGGGCAATGTAGTACATGACCGAGAAGCCATTGTCGATGATCGAGCTCAGCTCACGCTCGATGCGCTCGCGCACGACACCCGGCAATTCACCGTCACGGCCATAGATGGCCTGGGCGGTATCCCAGGTCAGGCGCCGGACGTCATCGGGTGCCGAAGAAATGATCGGCGGAAAGGATCCGTCTGGGAATGGCTTGAGTTCGGGATCGACCTGGTCAGCGATGGCCTGGGGCTGGGTGATGACCACATCGCGGGCCACGGCATCGCCCAGGTAGGCAAATTCGGCCAGCATTTCACCCGTGGTACGCAGGTGCAAGTCCGGTTGCTCGGCATAATCGGAATAACCATTGTCAGCCAGCAGGATGCGGCGGAACTCGGCGTCAGCGCGCTCGAGGAAATGGACGTCGCACGTGGCGCAGACCGGCTTTCTGGCCCGCTGGCCAAGAGCGACAATCAGGCGGTTCAGGTTGCGCAGGTCTTCCTCCGAATGCAGGCCGCTCGATTCCTGGCGCAGGTAATAGCCATTATTGGAGATCGGCTGGATCTCGAGGTAGTCGTAAAAGCGCGCCTTGTCGACTGCAGGCTGCTGCATCAGGAGTGATTTGGCCGCATCGTACTGGTTACCGGATGCCCGGTAGGCCTCGAGCACCGTCTGGAACAATTCGCCGGCTTCACAGGCACTGCCAATGACAAGGCCGGAACGGAAATACTGCAGCAGCGCGCGCGGGATGCGCGGGCGCATGTGGAAAAAGCGGGTATGCGATTCGGAGACCAGACGATACAGGTTGTACAAACCAAGATTGTCCCGGGCGAGCAGGATGACATGGTAGACCGAACGGCGGTGCTCACGGACTTCATCGTCGCTGAGATGGCCCAGCTTCGTATTCAGGTCAGACAGGCTGGCCGCACCGGAACGCTGGAATAACCGGGCGAAAATTTCACCGCAGACACGTGCGTCGTCATCGGCGCGATGATGGCGATCCTGGCCGACGCCCAGATGGGCGGCTACCGTGTTGAGCTTGTGGTTAGAAAGTTCTGGAATCATGGCCCGCGACAAGGCCAGGGTGTCGACCAGCGGCGGATTGAATTTCAGGCGCGGGTCATTTTCAACCGGCGTGCGGAAGCCCTCGTAGCGGATGAAAGCGAGGTCAAAAAAGGCATTATGGGCCACAACCGGTTTGTCGCCGATCCGCTCGGCCAATTCGCAGAAGACTGACCAGGGATCGGGGGCACCCTGGAGATCGAGCGCCGTGATCCCGGTCAGCTCCGTAATTTTGGGTGGAATATCAACCTGTGGATTGATCAATGAAACCCAGGGCTCGCCAGCGGAAAAACCACCCTGACCATCGGGCAGAAATGGCACGAGTGCCACTTCGATGACCCGGTCCCTGGCTGGATCCAGACCCGTCGTTTCGACATCAAGGGCCACAAAGCCCGCGCTGAGGTCGGCTTTTTCGACCGACCAGGCCACAGACGGGCCATCGTCAACCAGATAGCCTTCCATGCCGTAGATGATCTTGATCTCCTGGCCCTTGCGCTTGAGGTCGCTCCTGGCCGAGGCTGCATCCGGGAAGGACTGGACGACGCCATGGTCGGTGATGGCGACGGCTGGATGGCCAAACCGGGCTGCCAGCTTGACCAGGTCCTTGGTTTCACAGACGGCGTCCTTGGTGCTCATCTTGGTATGGGCATGCAGCTCGACCCGCTTGTGTTCGGCCTTGTCTTCACGACCAGCCGGTCGTTTGGCCTCCTGCAGGCCGAGCACGCGAGCCTGCAAATCTTTGCTGAACTGGGCATCGAAAGAGATCTCGGCACTGACTCGTAAATAGGAGGCCTTTTTCAGCAGGCTGTCCAAGAATTCCTGGTCTTCCGGTTTGGCAAACAAGATGCAGGTAATCGAGCTGGAGAGATCGGTCAGGGCGAATTTGTAGAGCAACCGGGTGCCATTACTGACAGATCGGCATTCCTGGGAGAAGATTTCGCCTTCCATCAGGACCAGACCGGATTCGATCGTCAGGTCGCGGATCGCCTGGCGCTTGAGTTCGCCGTTGACCTTGCCCCAAAGGACACCCTCTGGTTTCGGTGCGCGGCGGTAGGTCGAACCCGAGCCGTTGGCAGTGGCACCGGGGCGACCATTGGCCGGAGCCCGGCTGGGGGCAGAGGCCGCATTGGCTGAAGTTGCAGCGGTTGCCGGACGATTGGCTGGCCCCTGTCCAGGGCTGTCCGTTCGAACCGGTGCCGAGCAAAACTCACCATCTGTCTGTCCGGGCATGGCAGCCAGCTGCCGCCTGGCCTCGGCTTGCTGCTGGCGTAGCATTTCAGCCGTATAGTCCCGCAAATCCTGGCTCGAGGCGACGAATTCGTAATGGACGTTCTGCCCCAGGGCTATGCGGGTCAAGTGGGCCAGTTCATCACTGACGATCCGGTCCAGATCATCACGACTGACTTCCGTGACATGGACCTCGACGCGAGCCGGGTCCATCTCCTGGGCGACAAATTGCGCATGGTGCAGCATGGCCGCATGGAAAGGATCCTTTTTACGCAAATGGCGGATCAGCCAGGGGGACAATCTCGCCGCAGCCTGCTGCAGTTGAACTTGGGCCAATGGCTCGGCAAATGTCTGCCGGATCAGCACATCCTGGGCTGGCAAGGCGTGCTCCAGCGTGTCCTCCAGCATGACCAGCAGATCAGCTGGCAAAGGCGTTGCCGTCAGGACCTGAATTGAAACCTGTCCGCTCTTTTTGACCACCAGTCCGGTCACCAGGGCATTTTGCTGCCGGAGTTGTTCGACCAGGACAGAATCCGCGATGAATTGGGCAAAGAAATCTGCAAGGTTCGATTGCATCGCTCAGGCCTCGGTGATCCGGGCGATCTCAGCCATCAGGGCCTCGATTGCCTGCTCTTGGGGCACTTTGCGGATGATTTCACCATGTGAAAAGAGCAAGAACTCACCCTTGCCGCCAGCCAGGCCGACATCGGCATGGCGCGCCTCACCCGGTCCATTGACCGCACAGCCCATGACGGCGACTTTGATCGGAGCCTTGACCGTTTTGAGGCGTTCTTCGACTTCTGCGGCAATCCGGATCAGGTCCACACTGGTGCGGCCGCAAGTCGGGCAGCTGATCAGCTGCGGTCCGTGACTTCTCAGGCCGAGCGCCTTGAGGATGCTGTAGGCAGCGCCAATTTCATCCACCGGATCCGCCGTCAGGGAAACCCGCATCGTATCTCCAATACCTTCGGCGAGCAAGGTGCCGATGCCGATCGCAGAGCGGATCGCTCCTTCATTGCGGGTGCCAGCTTCTGTCACGCCCAGGTGAAGGGGGTATTGGGTTTTCTCCGAAAGCAAACGATAGGTCTGGATGGTCAGGGCCGGATCGGATGCTTTGATCGAGATGACGATATCATTAAAATCCCACTGCTCGAGCAGGGCGACCGATTCCAGAGCCGATGCCACCATCGACTGGGCATTGACACCGCCGAAACGATCGACTATTTCGCGGCTGAGCGAACCGGAATTGACACCGACACGGATCGGCACCCCACGCTCACGGGCCGCAGCTGCCACCTGGCTCACACGGTCCGGACCACCGATATTGCCGGGATTGATCCGGATCTTGTCCGCACCTGCGGCCAGGGCAGCGAGGGCGAGACGGTAGTCGAAATGGATGTCGGCAACAATTGGCAGAGCTGACAGAGGGCGGATCCTGGCCAGGGCATCGGCTGATTCCAGGTCAGGTATAGCCAGCCGGGTCAGATCACAGCCTGCCTCGGCGAGCTGATCGATCTGGCGCAGGGTCGCCTTTACATCGCGCGTGTCGGTATTATTCATCGACTGGATCACAATCTGGGCGCCGCCGCCGATGGTCACGTCTCCGACATGGACCGGGCGTGTGATTTTGCGTTCAAACATGGTCAGCCTCCGATCAGGCGCATGATATCAAAGAACAGGCCAGCCAGGCCGAGGAAAATGATCAGGCCCAGACCCACCATGCCGATGATGGTCTGGAGCTGTGGCTCGAGCCGTTTGCGCCGGATTGCTTCGATGGCGATCAAGACCAGGTGATGGCCATCCAGCGGCGGAATCGGCAGGAGATTCATGAAACCGAGGCTGACCGAGATCAGGGCAAAGAGCCAGAGCAGCTGGTAAATCTTGTCCCGGAATGGTTGCTCATTTTCTACCACATTGCTGACCAGGGAGACGACCCCAACAGGGCCTGACAAGGTATCCTCCGCCTTGGCTTCACCCGTGAAAATGGCACCAATGCTTTTGACCGTCACCTTGACGATCGACCAAGACCACTGGACAGACTGGCCGATGGCTGGCACAAACGCACGGCTGGTGGCAAACCAGATGCCACGCGGCAGACTGACCTGGGATTGGATCGCAACCATTTCAACTGTCTGGGGCTGACCGTTGCGCAGGATCGAAACCGTCAGCGGCTGGCCGGCACTGGCCTGGACGATGTCGCGGAACGCTTCGGTATCGCTGTAGGGTACATCATTGACAGCTAAAAGGACATCCCCGGTGACCAGGACAGGCTGGCCAAGGTTGGATCCCGGATCGACCTCAGCGATGATCGCGCCATCCCCGCTCAGTTCCGGCTCGATCGTCACACCGAGACGGTAGCGCTCGGTCACGGTTGGCTGGAGGACAACGGCGCGCTGCCCCTGGCCTTCAGATTCAACCACGAGTTCAATCGGTTCGCCTTCCGGTGTGAACAGGTCTACAGCCGTATAGTCGAGTGTCGTTCGCACAGTATGGCCATTGGCCGCGACGATGCGATCGCCGGCTACGAGACCCGCAGACTGAGCCAAGGTATCCTGGTAGGTGTCCTGGATGACCGGAATCGTATAGCCGAAAGAGGAAAACAAAATCAGGAAGGCGAGGACGCCAGACACCAGGTTGACAGCCGGTCCGGTGCCGATGACAATCGCCCGGGCCCAGCGTGGCCGGTTGAAAAAGAGGCCGGGATCGCGGGGATCAAAGCCATTCATCTCCTCTTCTTCCTCGCCGGCAAAACGGACCGAGGCGCCAATTGGCAGCAATTTAATGCTGTAGCGGATGCCGTTGTGCTCACGCGAATACAAGACCGGGCCCATGAACAGAGAGAATTCCAGGATCCGAAAGCCCAGCTTGAGTCCGGTCAGGAAATGGCCCAGTTCATGGACAATCATCAGAATGCTTAAAAGGACAATGCCTGCGAAAATTCCCATGGGGATCTACTCCTTGATTCAGGTGCCGGAAAGGACCTGCTGGCGAGCCCAGCGATCCAGCTCCATGATGGTGGTAAAGTCGAACGTGCGTTGCCAGCCTGAGCGTTCATGCTGTTCCAGACACTGTTCGACCCGGCTGGCAATATCGAGAAAACCGATCCGGCCGGACAGGAACAGTTCCACAGCAGCCTCATTGGCGGTATTGAGCACGGCTGGCAGGGTTCCGCCGGTGCGCGCTGCAACGTAAGCGAGCTCCAGCAGGCGGAAGGTACCGGTATCGGGAGGCGAAAAAGTCAGGCTGGTCGTGCGGGGATCGAATGGGTTGTAGCGTGGTTCCAGGCTCGCCAGGCGCTCAGGCCAGGTCAGGGCCAGCTGGATCGGCAGTTTCATATCTGGAAAACCCATCTGGGCCAGAACCGATCCATCCTTGAACTCCACCATGGAATGGATGATGCTCTGGGGATGGACCACGACTTCGATCTGGTCGACCGGGCAATCAAACAGCCAGGCAGCCTCGATGACTTCCAGGCCTTTGTTCATCAGGGTAGCCGAATCGATCGTGATCTTGCCCCCCATGGCCCAGGTCGGATGGCGCAAGGCCTGTTCGACCGTGACGTCAGCCAGGTCGGCACGTGTTTTGCCGCGGAAAGGGCCACCGCTGGCCGTGAGGAAAATCCGTGACAGGGAACCAGCCGGCGCGCCTGCCAGGCATTGCCAGATGGCTGAATGTTCGCTGTCCACCGGAAAAAGCCGGGCACCGGTTTTCTCAAGCAGGGGCATGACCAGGGCGCCTCCGGCGACGAGGGTTTCCTTGTTGGCCAAGGCAATCGTCTTGCCCGCCTGAACAGCGGCCAGGACGGGTTCGAGGCCTGCTACCCCAACCATGGCTGCCACGACGGTTGTGACACCCGGCAGCGTGGCTGCAGCCAGGTTGCCTTCACGGCCATGAAGGATTTCCAGGTGGGGAAAGGCTGTGGCCAGTCGTGACCGGAGTTCCCTGGCGTCTTCAGCACTGGAAACAGAGACCAGGTCTGGATGGAATTCGCGGATCTGCCGCTCTAGAGCGTCCAGACGGCGGCCGCAAGTCAGGGCGGCGACTTTGATTCCGAGATGGCGGCAGACCTCCAGGGTCTGGGTACCAATGGAACCGGTGGAACCTAACAAGGAAATCGTCTGAGTCACAAGCAACCTCCCGGATTCTCGCTATCCGGCGATCTGGCCCCAAATGGCCAGCAGCAGGGTGAAAGGCAACGTAAACAGGACACTGTCAAAGCGGTCCAGAGTACCGCCATGTCCGGGGAGATAGGCGCCAAAGTCTTTGACATCACACCAGCGCTTGATGCCTGATGCGAGCCAGTCGCCCAGCTGGGAAGCTGCGCTGAGAACGATACCGCCGGCAATCACGGCCAGCCAATGGACCGGCAGGGTGAAAAAGCTGACATAGGTGAAACCGTTGATCAAAGGCAAAGCCAGGCTCAAGGCCAGCATGCCGCCAACCAGTCCACCCAGGCTGCCTTCGACCGTTTTCTTGGGGCTGATCTGGGGCACGATCTTGTGCCGGCCGAGGAAATAGCCCGTGAAATAGGCCAGGACATCCGACAGCCAGGGGGTAACCAGGGCAACAATCAACCAGAGCCAGCCCTGTTCGAGGGTCATCAGGATGACCACGGCGGTACCGAAAGGAAACGCCAGATAGGTGGTGGCAACAGATGCAGCCACAGCCCGGGGCATGACCTGGGGTCCATGCTGGATCAGCAAAATCAATGCCATGACGGCAGCCCAGGCAATCTGGCCAAGCATCAGCAACAATAGGCCCAACCAGGTCTGACCCAGCTGGATCGATGCGACCAGATCCTTCACCTGAGGCAGCAAGATCAGAAGGGGCAGCAAAAACAACAGCACGCCGATCCGGCTGAGGACAGGCGGCAACCCCAGCTGGCGGCCGGCCAAAGCCCGGTCCAGCTCGTTTCTGGACAGACAGACGACCAGGATCAGCAGGATCAGCGGCACAACCGGCCACCAATAGCCAGGTACGACGAAAGCCGCTACAGCCAGGGCAAACAAGATTCCAGTCAAGATACGCTGGTTCATTTTGGTTTTACCCCTCCAAAGCGGCGGTCCCGTTCGGTATAGGCGGTCAGTGCCTGGTTCAGATGTTCTTCAGAAAAATCTGGCCACAGCACATCGGAAAACCAGAATTCGGCATAGGCGCATTGCCAAAGCAGGAAATTAGACAGGCGCATTTCACCGCTGGGCCGGATGATCAGGTCCGGATCGGGGACGTCCGGCAGATAGAGGGTCTGCTGGATGGATGTTTCATCAATGTCACCCACAGCCATCTGGCTGTCTGCCACTTTTTGTGCCAGCTGGCGGCAAGCCTGGACGATTTCACGCCGGCCGCCATAATTGATGGCCACGATCAGCTGCATCTTGTCACGGCCAGCGGAATTCGCTTCGTTTTCAGCGATGATGGCCTGGATATGGTCCGGTAACGCAGCGAGGTCGCCAGAAAAACGGACCCGGATACCCTCGGCAGCCAGTTCCGGATCGTAACGACGGAAAAACTCGACAAACAGATCCATCAGGGCGTGAACTTCGTCATCTGGCCGGCTCCAGTTCTCAGTCGAGAACGCATAAACGGTCAGATAACGGATGCCGCGCCGGCCGCACATCCGGCACAAAGCCTTGAGGTTTTCGGCACCGGCACGATGTCCGGCCTGGCGTGGCAGGCCACGCTGCCGGGCCCAACGGCCATTGCCATCCATGATGACAGCCAGATGAGCCGGGATCTTCAGCTCTGTGCCAGCAGAACCTGGCGAGCCTGGATCGGTTTTGCGTTTGCGCCCCGCCCAAAATCTGGCCAGGGAATACCAGGGAAAGCGCATGGAAATCCTTTCAAACAACAAACCGGGTGTTGAAGCACCCGGTCAGCGGCAGGCAGATCGGTTAGTAAGACCGGTCAGACTTCCATCAAGTCTTTGTCTTTGGCAGCGGCGGCTTTGTCGATTTCGCCGATGTACTTGTCAGTCAGCTTCTGCAGGTTCGTCTCGACCTCAGCCATACCATCCTCGGTCAGTTCCTTGTTCTTGAGGTGATGGCGGAACTTGTCGATGCCATCGCGGCGGATGTTGCGGATGGCTACCTTGGCTTCCTCGGCGTATTTATTGACCTGCTTGACCAGGTCCTTGCGGCGTTCCTCGGTCAGGGGCGGGAATACCAGGCGCAGGGACTTGCCATCGTTATTCGGATTGATCCCCAGATCCGATGCCTGAATCGCCTTTTCAATCGCCTTGAGCGACGTCGGATCCCAAGGGGTGATGGAGATCATGCGCGGTTCGGGGACCTGGATGTTGGCGACCTGGTTGATCGGTGTCTGGACACCATAGTAGTCGATTGCTATGCGGTCGAGGACCTTCGGGTTGGCCCGTCCGGCCCGGATCGTGTTGAACTCCTCCGTCAAGACGTGGAGTGTCTTTTTCATGTGGTCCTCATAAGGCAGGTAGGACTCTTTATTCAAAACAATCTGCGACATAGAAGTCACCTCCGGTGAATAATCAGTACTATTATAGCCTAACGTTGGGGACTGGTGCAATTCAGCTGACGATCGTTCCGACCTTTTCCCCCTGAGCCAGGCGCAGGATGTTTTCTGGTTCATCAATCGAGAATACGGCAATCGACACATGGTTATCACGACACAGGGCAGCTGCCGTGGCATCCATGACACCCAGGTTCAGGCGCAGGACTTCATCGTGGCTGACCGAATCATAGCGGACCGCATCCGGGTGCTTGCGGGGATCTTTGTTATAGACTCCATCCACATTGGTGGCCTTGAAAATGATATCTGCGTCGATTTCCGTCGCGCGCAGTGCCGCAGCGGTATCCGTCGAGAAAAATGGGTTACCGGTGCCGCAGGCAAAAATGACCACGCGACCCTTCTCGAGATGGCGGACAGCCCTTTTGCGGATGTACGGCTCAGCGAACTGGCGCATTTCGATCGCGCTGATCACCCGGGTGACAGCGCCAGCCTGTTCCAGGGCATCCGACAGGGCCAGGGCATTCATGGCTGTGGCCAGCATACCCATGTGATCCGCGGTGACCCGGTCCATCCCTTCGCTGGTGCGGCCGCGCCAGAAATTCCCGCCGCCGACCACGATGCCAACCTGGACACCCAGGCCCATCAGGTCACGGATGGTCTTGCCCAGGCGGTGCAGGGTGTCATTGTCCAAGCCCATTCCCTTGCCCCCGGCGAGGGACTCGCCACTGACTTTGAGCAGGATTCGTTTGTAGATTGCAGACATGGGACGCCTCCTTTGTGTGAAAAAAGGGACATGCTTGGCATGTCCCTCGTTTTTCGATCGGTGACGATCTTACTTGATCTGTTTCATGACCTCGTCAGCAAAGTTCTCTTCTTTTTTCTGGATGCCTTCGCCCAGTTCAAAGCGGACAAAACGGCGAACCGTGATGTTTTCGCCGATCTTGGCAATCATTTCCTTGACCAGCTGGGAGATCTTCTTGGAATCATCCTTGACGTAGGCCATTTCCAGGAGGCAGTTTTCTTCGAAGAACTTGTTCAGGCTGCCTTCGACGATGCGATCGAGGATTTTTTCCGGTTTGCCTTCATTGAGGGCCTTGTTACGGATGATGGTCTTCTCTTTTTCGAGTTCCTCAGCCGGGACTTCCTCTTTGGAGACCCAGCGGGGGTTCATCGCAGCAACCTGCATGCCGAGATCGCGGACCATGCGGCGGAATTCCTCATTCTTGGCAGCGAAGTCGGTTTCGATGTTGACTTCGATCAGGACGCCGATGCGGCCTTCGGCATGGATGTAAGCGTCAACGATGCCTTCGGCGGCAACGCGGGAAGCTTTCTTGTCAGCAGAGGCGATACCCTTTTCACGCAGCCAGGCGACAGCTTTATCCATGTCGCCATTGGTTTCGGTCAGGGCCTTTTTGCAGTCCATCATGCCGGAACCAGTCTTTTCACGCAGGGTTTTGATCATGTCAGTGGTGATAGCCATGGGGGTTCCTCCCTATTCTAAACGTTTGATTATTCTTCGATCTTGGCGGTTTCGTCAGCGCTGACTTCAGCCTGCTCAGCGGCGAGCTGCTCGCCCTGGCGGCCTTCGATGACAGCATCAGCCATGCGGCCGGCGATCAGCTTGACAGCGCGGATGGCGTCGTCGTTGCCCGGGATGACGTAGTCGACTTCTTCCGGATCGCAGTTGGTGTCAACGATGCCGACGATCGGGATACCCAGACGGCGGGCTTCCATGACGGCGATGTGTTCCTTCTTGGGGTCGACGACGAACATGCAGGCCGGCAGACCAGGCATGGTCTTGATACCACCGAGGTTTTTCTCCAGCTTTTCCATCTCCAGCTTGAGCTTGGCGACTTCTTTCTTGGGCAGAACATCGAAGGTACCGTTATCCTGCATGTTGGTCAGCTCAGCCAGGCGATTGATGCGCTTCTTGATGGTGGTGTAGTTGGTCAGGGTGCCGCCGAGCCAGCGGTTGTTGATGAAAAACATGCCGCAACGCTCTGCTTCTTCACGGATCGAGTCCTGGGCCTGTTTCTTGGTGCCGACGAAGAGCACGTTGCCGCCGTTCATCGCGACTTGGCGAATGAACATGTAGGCTTCGTCAGCCTTGCGCACGGTCTTCTGCAGGTCGATGATGTAGATACCATTGCGTTCCGTGTAGATGTACTCTGCCATCTTCGGATTCCAGCGGCGGGTCTGGTGACCAAAATGGACACCGGCTTCGAGCAGTTGCTTCATTGAAATAACGGCCATGATAAAGTTCCTCCTGTTTTTTCCACCACGGGCTGCCAACCAGATCCAGTTTGATCCAGCAACAGGGGCAAGTCCCATGTGCGTTTTTTGAACCTGTGAAATTTTAGCACGAACCGATGCCACATGCAAGGGGGCCCTGAGCAGGGTTCTTTGCTTAATTCCGTGAAAAGTTTATTAAGCGACAAGGGGGTCGCGCGAAGGGTGCGCCCAAAATCGGCAATTGCCGAAATCTGCACCAGGGGTGGCGCGAAGGGTGGCCCCGCGGGCGGAATATTCACGATCTGGGGCCAGGGGTGGCCGTAGGTCTGGCACTTTGGATGGAATTTTCCACAATTGGGGTCGGTGCACCAAAACGGCAACAACTCCGGGAGGTCCGAAGACGCCTGCGGCAGTAGCCTTCTCCAGATCAAGCCAAGATCTTCCACTTATGTGCTCCGACATAGGAAAGGAAAGTTCCGTCGCTATGTCGGAGCACTTCTTGGGAACATTTTCGACGAGGCGTCAACCGCCTGCGGCTGTAGGCTTGACAAGGGCATTACAGATCTTCCCCAAAAGTGGACCGACCCCAAATCGTGAACATTCCGAATAAAGGGCCAGACTTGGTCGTACCTCCGACCCCAAATCCGGAATGTTCCGTCCAAGGTGCCAGACCTGCAGTCAAAACGTGCATTTCTCAAATCTTTCATGCCCCATGGCCACACTCTTACTGGAATCCGCTGCACTTTTTACAGGCTTTTCACGGTATTAGATAAAGAGCC
>CAZGSR010000037.1:0-27560 GCA_964528645.1 uncultured Mageeibacillus sp.
GCACGGGGCAAGGCATAATGGAGGGATCTCCCTTTGCCGATTGAAATAAGTAGATCTTTTTGCAGAAGCTTGTTGATGATGTTCGTTGCTGAAGAACGGCTGGTGGCCCAAATCACCTCAAGCTCGCTTCTGGTAACAGGGCCTTTTTCATAGATCAAGCTGCGGGCTGTATCATACTGATTCTGTAGCATCACATCGAGTGCATCGTATTGTATCGCCTGATGGCCAGTCAGGTATTCAGCTTCTTTTTCTTTCAGCAAAAGGACTGGCGGCTCAAATAAACTGGGTAAAATGACCAGGAAACCCGATGGACTTGTTTTGAAAGCAATCTGTTTACCTTTTACCTGGTAGATTTCCGTCATTTTTGGTATTCCAGAGCCAAAAGCCTCTACGAGTTCGAGTCGATAAAAAACATCTGCCAGGTTTCTATTTCGCGGTATGGATAAGCCAAGTAGAAAGGTCTCAATCGTTGTATTCGGTGGCAAACCGCCATAAGAGGCAATTTCGATCCGGTTATCAAACACACGGATGTTCGTGCTGACGTCCTGGTCATAATCTCGATGCACAATTGCGTTGATCAGTGCCTCTCTCAAGACCTCCTCCGGATATTCCCTGGTATCGGTCCGATTGAGTCCATGAATTTCTGAGCGGGTCCGGTTATATCGACTGATCGCTTTAAATGATTCGTCCAGTTGTTTTAGAATCGAGCCTGAAAATCTTTGCCGATCAATGAAGGGGCCAATTTCAACACCCTGAAAACAGGCAAACTGAATACTGTGAAAACACTGGTCCGACAGAAGCATGCCCAAATTCGTAAAAAAGCCATCCGCATGGATCAATTTCATGGATTGCTTTTGCAAATCTCCAAAACGAATCCCTTTGTCCTTGAAAACCTGGTTACAGTAATGGAACGTCAAATTCTGATCAAATGCTGGCATCGTTTCATAACTGTAACCATCTGTTTCCCGGATCATGTCCCGGATCGCATCAGGAGATGCCGGCGAGGAAGTGTTTCCCTGCCTGAGATAGACCCCGGAAGATGTCATTCCCATTTTCGAGATGTAATAAGGGCGTTTACTCCCGCGATTGACCTGGATATGCACGAGGGCCTTCCCGTCCTGATGGTCAATCGATACCCGCGAAATCAAGGATAAATCCGGACTGATCGCATCGCGAATCATGTTGGTGACCTGAACAGCAACCTGATCGGGATGATCGACACCGAAAATGGATCCGTCATTCGCGATTCCAATGATGAGCTCACCACCTTGCGAATTGGCAAAGGCAACCAGCTCCTTTTTGATATCCTCGGAGTATTCGCGCTTCCATCCTATGCAGCCGCCTGGCGTCTGCGATACACCAGCACAGTTGCGACCGCAAGGAACACGCCAGCAAAACCGAGCTGGACGAGGATCGCCAGCCGGATGTCGCCCAGGTGCGCCCAGTTGAATGTGTCGAGCACCCCGATGGCAACATTGGCTCTGACAAACCAATAGACAGGTGTAAAGCGGGCGATCGCCAGGACAGAGCGGCCGAGAAACGCCTGCGGTACAAAAACGCCGGAGATGAAGCTCATGCCCAGCGTCAGGACATTGGCCACGGCGGCCTGGGCATTGCGGCTTTTCAGGGCATAGCCAATCAGAAAGCTCAGACAGAGGCCAACCAGCATGAAGGCAAACGCATTGAGGGCGAGCCAGAATCCAGACCAGGTCAACATAGCGCCACGGTACAGGATCAGGCTGATCAGGATCATCACCAGCCAGCTGCCAACAGAAAAGGTCAGGTTCCCAGCCAGGATCTGCAGGTTCTGGCTTCTGAGCGAAACGGGCGAGCAGAGGTTTCTGCGCTTCAGATCGAGGCTGTTAAAGGTGATCATGCAGGTACTGACGCCAAGGATCAGGATCGAGAGCAAGGCGTAAGCGAGATAGTTGAAGTAGTAGATCATATTTTCATACGATCCCCGGAACGTTTTCTGTGCTGTCAGCTCCACAGGTGTGCTGACGGCAAGGTTTTCCAGAACCAGCCGGACGATTTCCTCGTCGCTGGCCTCCGGCAGCCCCGCTTTGAACAAGCGGACCGTATTCAGATATTTATTGACCAGCATGTCCATATACAAGGACGTGGTCGAATCCGGTGCGGCCTGGCGCTCGATCTTGGCCGCAGCATTATCCTGGTCCTGGGCCAGCAGATCTGAAAATCCGTCAGGGACGCGCAGGACGTAGGAGACATCGCCAAAGAACAGAGCATCCCGGATTTGGTCCGGATCATCGACCAGTTCGACCCTTTCCGCAGTCTGGGACAGATAGTCTTCCAAACCAGCAACCAGGACACTGCCATGAGCCGCATCATCATTGAAAATGGCAGTCCTGACCTTCGCACCGACAAAACCCGTCTGCGGATTTTGCGCATTCAACAGAGTCATCATGATCGCAAGTCCTGCTACAATGCCCAGGTACATGATCAGCAAGGGTGCATTTTTGCGGATGATCTTGAGATAGGCATTAAAGACTGGCATAACGCTGCCTCCTCAGGACGGCAAAGGTCAGCAGGCTGAACATCAGGCCAAAGGCTAGAAGAATGAGCAGATTCGTGAAATAGCGGGCGCTGGCTCCGTCGTAGTATAAGGCCAGGAATGCATCCGTGATCAAATTGGCCGGATTGATGTAAGCCATGATCGGCATCGCCCGGGTCACGATGTACTTGATTCCGTGATACATCATGCCGGAAAAAAGCGACATGATCATGGTCGATCCAATCAAGATGCCAGTCTTGACCCCTTCTCCAGTCTTTACGGCCGCGCCGATACAGGAGCCAAAGGCGATACCTGTGAAACAGGCGACCAGCGACGCTAGCAGGATCCAGCTCAGCTGATTGCCAAAGCTGTAGCCCAGCACCAGCCGGATGTAGGTGATCACAATCAGGACGATCAAATACTGGATGACCAGTGCCGCACCAATATCCACCATCAGGCGCAACAACTTGTGCACCGGGGCAACACTGACCCGAGCACCCTGGGCCGACAAATTGGCCTGGTTTTCATTGACGATCCTCATCCCCCAGAAGCCTCCATACAGGGCGGTCATGGCAATCAGGGAATAGAAGTAAATCACGGTAGAATTCAGCATGTCTTTGCTGATGGGTAACGCAGCGATATAGTCACGGCGATCCTCGACCACAGAAAGCAACGATTCAAACTGGACTTGCGGATTTCCTGTGGCGATATCGGCCAGGGCTTGCACGGTCTGGCTATAATCGTCGAGGAAACTTTTCAGGATCGTCTGGTTCAGACCGGACGATTTGACCACCAGGTGCAGCTGGGGATCTTGCGAGATAATCCCGTCGACCTGGCCATCTGCCAGCAACTGTCTGGCTGTGACGTCATCGGTCAGGGTCAGGTCCAGCAGACCGCTGTCAGCAGAATCCATAGCTGTGGCATTCAGAGCCATCTGCAAGGATGTGTTTTGCCGGTACGCATTGTCATCAACAACAGCGACGGGGATTTTTAGAAACGTGTCGATCTCGGAGAGGTTGGCAAAAGCCAGATTGAACAGGGTCGCCAGCAGCAAGGGGAATGCCAGGGTCCAGAAAATCATCTGGCGATCCTTGAGGAAGCATTTCAGGCGATAGTGCAGCAAATGGGTAACCATGATGCCCTCCTAATCGCGCAGCTCTTTACCAGTGAGTTCGAGAAAGACATCGTTGAGCGTGGGCAGCTCGGTGTGGATCCTGCCCAGGGTGACGCCCCGCGTCTTGAGAAAATCAAGCAAGTCCAACAAGCCGTTTTCACCACGGGCAAATTGGACAACCAGCCGGTTCGCATCATGCTGGACCATCGTTACATGGCCGCGCGACTTGAGCTCGGCCAGCATCGCTGTATCCAGTCCGGTGGCTTCGAGGCTGACGGTCTCGCCGAGATCAATCTGGGCTTTGAGCTGCTCCTTGGTGCCGCCGGCAATCACACGACCTTTGTCCAGAATATTGATCCGGCTGCAGATCAGCTCGACTTCTTCCATGTAATGCGAGGTGTAGAGGACTGTCGCGCCATTCCGATTCAGCTGGCGGATGCCTTCGAGGATGTTGTTGCGACTCTGCGGATCGACGGCCACGGTCGGTTCGTCCATGATGATCAGGCGCGGTTTGTGGGCGATGCCACAGGCAATATTCAGTCGCCGCAGCAAACCGCCGCTGAGTTTTTTCGGGTAAAAGCGGCCATAATCCTCCAGGCCGACAAATTCGATCGCTTCATCTACGAGCTCACGCCGATTTTTCTTGTCAGGGATGTAGAGTCCGCAAAAATAGTCGATGTTGTCCTTGACAGTCAGTTCGTCAAATACGGCCACATTTTGCATCACCACTCCGATGTCACGCTTGAGATCATAGGCATCAGGGGTCATGGGCCGGCCGAAGACTTCGACCGTGCCCTGGTCGTATTTCAGCAAAGCCAGGATGCAGTTGATCGCGGTGGTCTTGCCAGATCCGTTTGGCCCGAGCAGGCCAAAAATCTCGCCCGCGTGAACTTCGAGGTCGAGATGGTCTAGTGCGGTCAGCGAGCCATAGTGCTTGACGAGATCTTTGACTTCAATGATCATGGCCGTCACCTTTTTTAGTTTTTCACGCAAATGGATCGAAAAGGATAATCATATTATACATCGGACCACCTAATGACCGCATTTGATATAATGGTCCTTACAGACAATTTATCATCTGCAGATGGGAGATCCCTATGAAAGACGGACTGAAGTCGTACTTTGTCAAAGAATGGGCGTTGCTTCTATTCCTTCTGGTCCCCATTATCGTGGCTGTCGTGGTTTATCCGCTCATGCCGGAAGTGGTTCCGACCCACTGGAACGCCCAGGGTCAGGTTGATGGCTACAGTGGTCGCGCATTCGGAACTTTTTTCCTGCCGTTCATGAACATCGGCTTGTATATTCTGTTGTTTTTCGCACCGAAACTCGATCCTAAGAAGGACAATTACCCGTCCTTTGCCAGTACCTACCGGGTGATCCGCTGGCTGATCCACGCTTTCATGGTCGTGATCTATGCCGTCACACTCCGGGCCGCACTCGGCCATGCCATGGATGTTGGCCTGTGGATTCCGGCCTCGGTTGCCATCATGTTTATTGTGCTTGGCTACACCATGCGCCAAGTCAAATTCAATTATTTCGTCGGTATCCGGGTTCCCTGGACGCTGGCGGATGAGGACGTCTGGAATCAGACCCACACGATCGCCTCCAAGTGGATGATGGCCGGCGGTGTGCTTGCCCTGGCCAGCTGTTTCCTGTTCAGCGACAACCTCCGGTTCATCATCTTCATGGTCTGCATCATGACTCCGATTCTGGCTGCAACTGTTTACTCCTACATTCTATTTCAGCGAAAGAGGAGGAATTCCTGATGGATGTCTTGCAAGCACTGGCCACACGCCGCAGCGTCCGACATTACACAGAACAATCGATCGAAGAAGAAAAATTGGAACTGGTGCTGGAAGCCGCCCGTTTGTCACCATCGGCCAGCAACCAGCAGAACTGGAAATTCATCGTGGTCCGCGATTCTGTGACGCGCCAAAAGCTGGTCGAGGCGTGTCCTGGACAGACATTCGTCGGCGAAGCACCGGTTATCCTGGTCTGCTGCGGCACGGATCCGAATGCGGTTATGCTCTGCGGCCAACACCGCTACACGGTTGATCTGTCGATTGCCACAGCGTATATGATCTTGCAGGCACACGAACTCGGTCTCGGAACGTGCTGGCTCGGACGGTTTGATGAGGCCCAGGTTAAATCGATTCTCGGTATTCCGGAGCTGGTGCGCGTGGTAGCTGTGACACCTTTAGGTTACCCTGCCGAGCAACCCGCTGCTAAACCGCGGAAAAAGATCGAAGAAATCGTCTGTTATGACCGATACTCCTGAAGCAACAAAATAATGTCAGATAAATTTTGACACACAGGCACGGCAAGATTGATTTCGCCGCGTGGATGGACCAGAACAGCTGACATGCCAGCCTGCTGAGCACCCCAGACATCGGCATGCGGATTGTCGCCGATCATGACACAGCATCCAGGATAGCCGGCCTGCTGAAGAGCCAGGGCAAAGATTGCCGGATGCGGTTTTTCAAAACCCACAAGGGCAGACACGATCTGCTGGTCAAAAAACCGGCTGATGTCAAGCTGGTCCATAAGTGCTGGCAATTCCGGGAAATTATTGGACAATAGGATGTGACGCCAGCCTTGGCCAGATAATGCTTCGAGCGTCTGGATGGCATCTTCGTAGAGATGGAAATTGGCTGGTTCCAGGATCAGCTCACGTACCGTCGGGGCCACTTGTGAGGCCTCTGCAGCGGTCAATCCACTGCGCTGGCTGATCGCTGCAAACTGCTGCTCCATAGCCTGCCACCATTTTTCTGGATCGGTGAGATGGCGATAATCGCGTTCGGGATAGTCCCAGGGGAAGGTCCCTGGATGTTGGTTAGCGGAAAGCTGCTCCAGTGTGATGGTCCGATCAGGCCAGATGTGCGTGATCGCTTGATAGAGACTCTTGCTCCACAGCTTTTCGGCACGGATCAAGGTGCCATGGAAATCCCAAAACAGCGTTTTCATTCCGGGGAGGTCCTTTCATGCAGACATTCCCCGTTATTATACAGGCTCAAAGTCAGGCTGTCAGACCAGCGTTTCGATCAGGCTGCCTGTGGTCTGAGTCAATTGCATCATCTTTGTGAGACTCCCTTTTAGCAGGCTATAAAAGCAAAAGACGCCTGCCGGTCAATCCGGCAAAGCGCCCTTGCTTATGGATCCATCATAATGCGCTGGTCAGGAATGTCAAGAGGGTCCAGCGTTCATTTTGCAAGATCAGGCCGCAGTTGTTTCAGCAACAGTGGTTTCTTCTGCAGCAGCGGTCTCTGCAACTGTGGTTTCCTCAGCGGCAGATTCGCTGGTTTCGGTTGCAGCTTCGGAAGTTTCCTCAGCGACCGTGGTCTCTTCGGCGGCCACGGTGGTCTCTTCTGCGACAACAGTGGTCTCTGCAGCAACAGTGGTGGCTTCGGTCGCTTCAGCTGTGGTGGCCTTGGTCGGCGTGCAACCGGCAACAGTAGCAACGAGCAGGATCAGGGCAGCAAGGACGATCAGATTACGTTTCATGTGAATGTCTCCTCTTCTTTTCAAAACGGATTTGTTCAGGTCAGCGGTGGGTCCAGCCAACCTGTTGCTGAAATTTAGACCCTTTTTCTATCGAAAGCAATCATCAGAAAGTGGCTCTTTTCACCAAATAGTGGCTGTTCAGAGCCCTTCTCGCCAGGTTTTGAGCATTTGTTACCATTTTGGCTGCCCCTTTTGGATAGATGCATGAGGTTCAGATTTTTCTTTCGAACAGGTTTTTGGAAAACAGAGAATTGCATTTTGCACAATTGCTTTGTTGTTTCTTTGTGAAAACTGCAATATCGCGAACACGTTTGTCGCGGTAAGGGATGACGCAAAATGCCAAGATAGCCTGGGATCGTTTCACTTTGGTGCACCGACCCTGATCATACGCAATGAACCTTATGAATTCGGGATGCTTACAAGTAAAGACTCCTGTACTATAATGAGCACAGTGCCGAAGAATGCCGAAGAGTGCCGAAGTTATCTTTTGGATATACTCTTGATTGGGGTGGCAAGATCATGATCGGGATCAATGATCAAGGCGTCATCACAGCCTTAAATCAGATGTCGATGTTTTTGAACTGCAGGATCAAATCGCGTCAATCATTTACGATACCTGTTACCCCAATATTCTGCCAGATATTTATCCTGTTACTATCTATGATCGTTTGGTGCTGGTCGTCGAGATTTTCAGAGGCAATTTGCAACCCTATTATCTCAAGAAGCAAGGCAAGGCAGAGGTGACTTCGTCGATGTAAGCTTATATCGGAAAAACTTCGAAAAAGACACCTGTTTTCAACAGGCAAGAAGAAATCATCCTGGAATACCTGAGGCTAAACAACAATCGATTAACCGCCATAGGGGCTGTGTCCATTTTGGGGTTGGGCGAAAGACGTTCCCGGGAAATTCTGAACAAGATGGTCAAATCCGGTCTTCTTGAGCGGATTGGCAAGACAACAAATACCTATTACCGTTCAAAGACATGGCCCCATTTCATCAAGATCACGTGAATCAAGAGGTAGACCATGACGCACACCCCCATATCTTCCCAGCCCTATGCCATGCCGCCGGAGTGGGACGTTCATCAACGAACATTCATCTCCTGGCCAGTCCAGGACTCCATGGTCTATCCGGAGAATTTCGCGGTTGTCCAGAGCTGGTACCTGGAACTCGTCCTGGCCATCGCGGAATTTGAACCAGCTGCGGTGTTGGTCAATCCCGAGCAGCTGGAGCAGGTCCAGGAGTTGATCGAAGAACGGCAAGCTCAGCCCGGCCGCCCTCCATGCCAGGACATCGACCTGCTCCTGATCCCGCATAACGACGCCTGGATCCGCGATAACGGCCCGACTTTTCTCAAGGACCCGGCTGGCCATCTGGCGGCGGTCAACTGGCAGTTCAATGCCTGGGGCGGCAAATATGCCCCTTGGGATCTCGACGATGCCGTCGCACCTGCCATCCTGGCCCAGTACAACGTGACGCGATTGGATGCTCCTTTGGTCATGGAGGGTGGTTCGCTGCATGTCGATGGCGAAGGCACCCTGCTGACGACTGAGGAATGCCTGCTGAATCCCAATCGCAACCCCAGTCTCAGCCGCGAGCAGATCGAGACGCATCTGCGGGAATACCTGGGCATCAAGTCTGTCATCTGGCTCAAACGCGGTCTGTCTGGCGATGAAACGGACGGGCATGTCGATAACATCGCCTGTTTCGCCGCCCCGGGCCAGGTCCTGATCCAGGTCTGCGACGATCCGGAAGATGAGAATTTTGCCATCACCCAGGAAAACCTGGCGATTCTCGAGGCCGCGACCGATGCCCGTGGGCGCACGCTCGAGATCGTGAAAATCCCGCAGCCACCCCGCGCAGAGTACAAAGGCAAGCGCCTGACCTTGAGCTACCTCAATTTCTATTTCGTCAATGGTGGGATCATCCTGCCCGTCTTTGGTGGTGATGCGGCCGAAGCCGACGAGCAGGCGGCTGCCATCCTGCACAGCCTCTATCCTGGGCGTCGGATCCGCCGGATCGATGGGATGCCGATCATATCCGAGGGCGGCAATGTCCACTGCACCACTCAGCAAATGCCGGAGGGAATCGCATGAAAACAGTCAAAGTCGCTGCCACCCAGATGAGCTGCAGCTGGTCAGTCGAAGAAAACATCGCCAAAGCTGAAAAGCTGGTACGCCAGGCCGCACGAGCAGGTGCCCAGATCATCCTCTTGCAGGAACTTTTTGAGACACCCTATTTCTGCCAGAAGGAAAAGCCGGAATACTATGACCTGGCCCTTCCAGCCGCAGAAAACCGGGCCATCCAGCATTTCCAGGCCGTGGCCAGGGAATTGGCCGTCGTCCTGCCGATCAGCTTCTACGAGCGGCGCAACAATGCGCGCTACAATTCGATCGCGGTGATCGATGCTGACGGTTCTGTTCTGGGCATTTACCGCAAGAGCCACATCCCGGACGGTCCGGGCTACGAAGAAAAGTTCTATTTTAACCCGGGTGATACAGGTTTCAAAGTCTGGCAGACCCGTTATGCGACGATTGGCATCGGGATCTGCTGGGACCAGTGGTATCCGGAGACTGCCCGCTGCCTGGCTCTGATGGGCGCTGAGCTCCTCTTCTACCCGACGGCGATCGGTTCCGAGCCGAATGAACCCACGGTCGACTCCAAGGATCACTGGCAGATGTGCATGCGCGGCCATGCCGCTGCCAATCTCGTGCCAGTGATCGCCTCCAACCGGATCGGATCCGAGACGGATGAAGATTCAACGATCACTTTCTATGGATCGTCGTTCATCGCCGGACCACAAGGCCAGCTGATCGCCGAAGCTGACCGGACCAGCGAGGGCATCCTCACCGCCGAATTCGACCGCGACGAGCTGGCCGCCCTGCGAGCCGGATGGGGTATCTACCGCGACCGCAGACCCGACCTGTACCGGGCGATCCTGACGTATGACGGAGAGTTGGAAATCAGATCGCGCTGATCCCGATGATCCGGGCGGCAATTTCGCCGGCTGAACGGCCATCTCCGACAGCAACGGTGGCCACAGGTACGCCTGCCGGCATTTGCAGGATGGAAAGCAGGGAATCGTATCCCTCGAGCGTTCTGGTTTTGACCGGGACCCCAATGACAGGCAAGACAGTCAGCGAGGCAACCATGCCCGGCAAATGGGCGGCGCCTCCGGCTGCTGCGATGATCACCTGAAGGCCTCGGTCAGCGGCCAGCGTGGCATAATCGAAAAGTTTCGCCGGGGTACGATGGGCTGAGACGATATGAACTTCATACGGGATGCCCTGTTCTCTGAGAACATCCAGCGTGCTCTCCAAGGTTGGGAAATCCGAGTCACTCCCCATGACGATACCGATCCGTGCGTCAGTATGTTTTGTGTGATCCTTGTGATTCATGAATTGGTTCACTCCACCTTCTGGAATCATCAGCCTGGCTGTTTGCTGTGTCTCTGAATAAAAATGAGCTGCAGCTTTTCGATCACCAGACCCAGAATCCAGCCGACAACTGGCTGGAGCATCCAGCCTGTGACCAGGCAGGCAAGCGCCGCAGGAATCGCACGCTTGTTGACACCCAGAGTCTGGATGCCGTTTTCTACCATGGGCAGATAAACTCCAAAAATGAGTACAGGCCAGAGCAGGAGAGGAAACACGGCCCAGTCAAGGGGAAAGCCCAAAAAGCTGGCCAGCAAACCGAACAGGCCGAGAAACAGGGCACTGGCTCCGATCGGCCGGCGCACGACGCCGAGCGGAATCATGAAACTGCGCCAGATGGCAGCTGTCTGCGCACCGCCGAGCAGAACACCGATGATGTTGCGGACTGAAACCAGCAAATAGGTTGGATTGAGCAAAAAGGTGGCCCTCTTGCCTGCAGGGCCATAATTATGATCCAGGATGGTCTGGATAGCCAGCGCGTCGGTTGGCCACATCACGATCGCCAGCAGAACAAACGGGATGGGTTTGACAAAATCGGCGACAGAACCAGGCCAGCCCAGACCCCATTTCTCCAGCCACCACTGTCCAGGATTCAGGAGAGGCAGCCCCGGTCCGGTTTCCAGTTGTGGCGGGATCCTGAACATCAGGGCCAGGAGCAAAGCCAAGGTTGCCAAGCTTGGAATCACCAGCCAGCGCATTTTAAAACGCTGCAGCGCAATGATCAGAACGATTCCCAGGCTTAAAATGGCGCCAGCGGCTGGCAAAGCCGAATTGGCCTGTGTCCAGGTCCACAGCGAACGCAGAGAACTGGCAATCCCCATCAGGCCAAAAAGAAGCAAAATGCCACTTCTCGTACCGGGTCCAGTCAATGTCATGATCCGGGAAAACGATCCGGACACAGCCAGGGCGATCCCTGCTGCGCCCAGCAGTACGCCAAAGGCCAAGGGGTGGACACCGGCAGCCGCCATGGCAGGAACGAGTGGAATCAGGGGTGCGAGTGTACCAGGAGGTCCGAGACGAGGATGGAGGAAAGCAGAGAATAGGATCGCCAGAATGCTGGCGACAAAAAGCTCCAGGCGGACATTTTCCGTGACGAAAGTCGGATCAACAATCCCCAGGCCTTTTTGCCAGGCAACCGCAAAGGCTGCCACCAGGGCAATTTTGCCGATGACACCAGACAAGGCTGGCACCAGATCCTCCGGCCGGATGGTGTAGTCCTTGCCGGGTCGGTTCCAGTGCCAAGCCCTGGTCTGGTACTGTGCCAGATCCTGCTCGAGTCTTTGGTTGCTGAGGTGCTCCGGTTTTCCCATGGTCTCCTTTGACACGATATGGATCGATCAGTACCGCATCGGGATCAGATCGAGGTAGTCTGCCACCGTGCCATCGTTCAGGCAGCAGTCGATGATTTGCTTGCCCAGTGGGTCTAGTTCAGGTGTAAGATATTTTACCAGTTCTTTTTTGAAAAAGTCTGTCAGGATGGCAGCGCCCTGGTCAAAGCCGTCTTTGCCGACCTCCTGCTGACGGTGGACCTCCAACATTTCGCGCGCCAGGTAGGTCCCTTCGACCTTGATATCCCTGAGCGCATAGCCTAGCAGGGAGGAGCGGGATTCACTCAACTGGTCGGCGCGGAATTTGGCCCCACCACGGCGGGCGAGATATTCACGGGCAATCCACTGCGGATTAAAGCCAACCTTACGGTCCAGCAAATTTTCCATCCTGTCGTCTGACCTCCTAACCTGATGATCCAGACAATGCCAGCACAAAGCGGAGAAGCCCGGCAAAAACGGCGGAAATAAAAGCGGAAGCAGGGAATGTGATCAGCCAGGCAGCCAGAATCCCCTTGGCAACCTGCCAGTTGACTGCTTTGTAACGAACTGCAGCGCCTGTCCCCATCACACTGCCGACGACAATATGGGAAGTCGAAGCCGGGGCACCCAAAAAAGTCGCTGCCAGAAGAGATGCCGCTGCTGCCAACTGGGCGTTGAACCCATTGATTGGTCGGACTTGAAAAATGCCTCGGCTTAAGGTCCGGATGATCGGCCAGCTGCCGAACAATGTACCAAAGAAAATGGCAAGCCCGGCCCATCCGAGATACCAGCCTACAGACGCCGTTCCGGTGAATCCAGAGGCTAGTCCTGCCAAAATCAGGATCCCGGCAATTTTCTGGGCATCGTTACTGCCATGGCTGAAGGAAAGCACCATCATCAGGGGCAACTGAGCTCGGTTGATCCAACGATTGAGGGCATATCGAGCCCTGGCCAGCACATATTTGCTCGACTTCTCGAGGAAATATGCAGCCAGAAATCCGATTGCCGGAGATATCAGAAGGGTCATAAAAACGCCGAGGATCCCAAGGGTCTGTCCAGGGTTGACAGTAACCGCACCAGGCACCCACTGGATACTATCCCAGCCTGCCCACACCAGTCCTGATCCGACACACCCACCAACCAGGGCATGTGTGGAGCTGGAGGGCAACCCCAGCCGCCAGGTCAGGTAATTCCAGATGACAGCCCCGAGCACTGCAGCAGCAAGAATCGGCAAGAGTCGGTTATCTGCAGACGTGATTTGGATCAGGCTGGAGAATGTCAAAGACACGGCCTGTCCGCCGAGAAGCGCGCCAGCCAGGCTAGCGACTGCTGAAAGTCCAACTGCCAAACGGGGCGAAGCGGCCCGGCTGGCGACCACTGTTGACACGACAGCGCCTGCGTCATGCAGGCCATTGGTCAACGCAAAAACCAGGCTGGTAATCCAGACAAAACTCAGAAGGATCTGATCCGTCATCATCATGTGGCAGGGCTCTTCATGGCTGCCATTGCCAATCCTCTCTTCAGCGGGAGCCTTTGTCGTACGGAATGCCTTCAGCCTTGGGCGCGCGCGATTTGCCAGATGTAAAAACCAGGATGATCATCGTCACGATATAAGGCAGCATCTGGTACAGATACTGTGAGTACTTGATCCCTGACAGAGTCGGCAAGAACGGAATGCTGCCACTGTAGGATCCAATGACGCGGAACAGGGCGAAAAACAAGGCCGCTCCGAAAATACGCACCGGATGCCAGTTGCCGAAAATCATCACAGCCAAGGCAAAGAAACCATAACCGGCGACGGTGGACTGGAAGCCTGAGCCAGCTGCAATCGTGAAAGCCAGACCACCGATACCCGCCAGCAAACCGGAGATGGCAACCCCGATGTAGCGAAGACGGTAGACATTGATACCGACCGAGTCAGCTGCATGGGGATGTTCGCCACAGGCCCTCAGGCGCAGGCCAAAGCGAGTCTTGTAGATGACAAAGACTGTCAGGGCCAGGATTACCAAGGCAATAGGAGTGGTCAGGTAGGTGCTCTTGAAAAGAAGTGCATCCCAGAAGCCCGGATCTTGACTGGGCTGAAGCCCCAGTGTTTGGCGGGTGATCTTGATCCAGGTCGGGATATTGATCGTCGTCTGTCCCTGCCCCTGAATGGCCCAGGTCAGGACAATGGCAAATGCGGGGGCGAAGAGATTGAGCGCGGTGCCACCGATCGTCTGGTCGGCTTTCAGGCTGACCGAGGCAATCGCCAGCAGCAGCGAGAAAATCAGGCCTGCAACCGCACCGATGGCCATGGCACCCAGCATAACCAGCTGGGGATTGGATGCCCCCCAGCCGCCCTTGTCTGCTGCTCGCAAGAACAAACTACTGAACAAGGCACCAATGATCATGATGCCCTCGAGGGCGATGTTGATCGTACCACTACGCTCGCTGAACATCCCGCCCAGGGCGACCAGCAGCAGGGGAATCGCAAAAATGATGGTTGCGCTGATGATATCGGCCAGGATGATCATGAAGCCACCTCCTCTTTGCTGCCGGATTTTGCAGGTTCCATTAACACTTTTTTCAGTTGTTTGCGGATGACGCCTTTTAGCAGCAGAGAAAAGGCGCTCAGGTAAATGATGACAGATATGATCATGTCAATAATTTCCTTGGCATACTCCGGTTGCATGGCTTCGCCGCCAACTTGGATATAGGAAACAAACAAGGCACTGAAAATGATACCCAAGGGATTGGATGTCGCCAGCAAAGCAACAGGGATCCCATTGAAACCCATGGCGGGAAGGATTTTTTCGATGGTATACTGGGCCGTGCCACTCAGATAGTAGATCCCGCCACCCATACCGGCAAACGATCCAGCAATGATCATCGAGAGGACAATGTTGCGTTTGGCATTGATACCGGCATAAATGCTGGCATTTCGATTATAGCCACACGCCTTGAGTTCATAGCCGAAGATCGTTCGGTTCAGCAGAAAATAAGCAATCACAGCCACCAAGACCGCAATGAAAAAGCTGATGTTGATGTAAGAAGAACCGAAAATCCGGTCCAGGCCCCATTTGGGGATGATTGCCCCAGCGTTGGCAGCGGCCAAATTGGCGGTTCGGTCAGGATTTGATGCGCCATAGAAGTCAGCCAGAACTCGAGGGATATTGGCCAGGAGGACATTGACCGCAAATAATCCAATCCAGTTGAACATGATCGAAGTGATGACTTCGTTGACATTGAAGAAAGCTTTGAACAATCCAGGCATGGCACCCCAAATGGCACCTCCCACCATGGCAGCCAGCAGAGCCGCCCACCAGGGGAATTGCCAAATGATACCTGTATAGAGGGCAAAGAACGTACCCAACATGTACTGGCCGGTGGCACCGATATTGAACAGGCCTGTCTTGAAGGCAAAGCCGACAGCCAAGCCGGTCATGATCAGGGGCGCCGCCTGGTAGAGCACCTTGGAAAATTTGCCAGCCGAACTCAGGCCGGCAAACAAGATCTGGCTGAAACCATAAAGGGATTTGCCTGGGTTGAACACAACCAACAAAATCAGGCCAAAAATCAGGCCAATGCCGATGGCGGCAACCGAGGCCATCAAACTGTCAAAGCCAGGCTTCTGGATGAATTTCCTGATTCTGGCCATCATAGACGCTGTCCTTTCTGGGCAATATCTGCAGAAGCCCCGTTGGTTATGGCTCTGTTTGTCTGATCGCGGCGTGCACCTGCCATATACAAGCCCAACTGTTCGACCGTAGCCTCCCGTGGTTCGAATTCACCGACAATCTCCCCTTCGTACAAGACAAGAATCCTGTCTGACACATTCATGACCTCATCGAGCTCCAGCGAGACAAGCAGAACTGCCTTGCCAGCGTCACGCTGAGCCACCAGCTGGGCATGGATGTATTCGATCGCACCGACGTCCAGTCCTCGGGTCGGCTGGATCGCTACCAGAAGCTCTGGATTCTTGTCTATTTCCCGGGCAATGATTGCTTTTTGCTGATTCCCCCCTGACATGCTGCGGGTGATCGTCTGGGCGCCTTGGCCGGCACGGATATCATATTGGGAGATCAGCGAATCCGCATAGGCTCCGACTTCTTCCTGGTTGATGATGCCGTGGTGCTGAAAACCTGGTTCCCAGTAGCGCTGCAGGACAAGATTGTCAGCGAGCGAGTAATCGAGGATGAGGCCGTATTTATGCCGGTCTTCCGGGATATGGCTGATTCCCAGCCTGGAACGCTGGCGGATGGTGGCATGGGTGAGATTCTGCCCTTTCAGGCGAATCGAACCGGATGAAGTCTTTACGATTCCGGTCAACGCATAAACCAGCTCACTTTGACCATTACCCTCGATGCCGGCCAGACAGACAATCTCACCGGCCCGGACATTGAAAGATACCCCTTTGACCGCATTGTTCTTGTGCAATTTGGACGGGACAACAAGGTTTTCAACTTCAAGAACCGTTTCCCCTGGTTTCTGGTCTTTTTTCTCGACCTTGAACTGAATCGGACGGCCTACCATCATGCGGGATAATTCTTCAACCGTTGTGTCTTTGATGTTGACGGTGCCGATGCACTGGCCTTTGCGCAGAACCGTGCATCGATCCGAGACTTCCATGATCTCGTTGAGTTTGTGGCTGATAAAAAGAATGGATTTCCCTTCAGCCTTGAGGCCACGGATGATCGCCATCAGTTCCTTGATTTCCTGCGGGGTCAGGACAGCCGTTGGTTCGTCGAAGATCAGTATTTCGTTATCACGGTAGAGCATTTTCAGGATCTCGACGCGTTGCTGCATCCCGACGGTGATGTCCTCGATCCGGGCATCTGGTTCGACGCTGAGCCCGTATTTCTGGCTCAGCTCGATCACGCGCTGCCGGGCTTCCTGGTATTTGAGGACACCCAGTCGCGCCGGTTCGACGCCCAGGAAAATATTTTCAAGAACTGTGAAGACTTCGACCAGTTTAAAGTGCTGGTGGACCATGCCGATCTCCAGGTCGTTGGCATCATTGGGATTATTGATGTGGACAATTTGGCCATTTTTCCTGATCACACCGCTGTCGGGTTGGTAAAGCCCAAACAGGATGCTCATCAACGTGCTCTTTCCGGCTCCGTTTTCGCCGAGCAACGCATGGACCTCACCGCGTTTCAGCTGCAGGGTCACCCGGTCATTGGCCAGGACGCCAGGAAATTCCTTGGTGATGTTTTCCATTTCAATGATGTAATCGCTCATGGTCACCTCAGATGTTCCGTTTGCGAAAAGGCTAGACAATGTCTAGCCTTTTCACTACTGGAGTCAGATGAACTAACGGTCAGCCCTGATAATCCACTGTGGAGATGCTCACAGCAGGGGGTGTGTCAATGACATTGGAAACCGTCAAGGATCCGGACTGCATATCAGTAAAGAGCTGATTGTATTCATCGACAGAGAATTTAGTCAGGCGCCAGCTGTTGGCTGCAGTCGGCAGTCCGACGCAATTTTCTGCAGCACCGAGCACGGCCGTTTTGCCCGAATGGTCTGCATCCCAGGTGCCTTTATTGGCATACAGGGAACCCAGGGCTAGTTTGACAGACTCGGTCAGGCCTTTCATCGCCGAGGTGATGATGGTCGGAGATTCGGCGGACTGGTCAACGTCAACACCTATGACTTTACCACCGGCCGCATCGGCAGCAGCGGTGGCACTCAGGTAGATACCGCCACCACAGGCAAAGACAACTTCCGTACCTTCGGTATACCAGCCGGACATTTTGGTCTTGATGTCATCGTTGGGGGCAAATACACCGGAATACCAGTATTTGATTTCGATGGAGCCTGGAGCCAGACCCTGTTTCTGGGCAGCAGCCTCAGCTCCCTGGACATAGCCGTAGCCGTAGCGCACGACCGCAGGAACGGCCATGCCACCTAAAAAGCCGAGCTTCGTGTAGCCATCCATGACAGCCGCGTATCCAGCCAGATAACCTGCCTGTTCCTCGCGATACAGGATGTTGTGCACATTGGGTGATGTTTTGTAAGTGGAGTAGTCAGGAGTGTGGGGTTCTCCGTCCAGAAGCAGGAAGTTGACCTTGGGGAACTGGTCCTGGACTTCATAGATGGCTTCTTCGAAAAGATAGCCCGGACAGACGACGACCTTGGCGCCCTTGTCGATGGCGGTCTTGATCGTCTCGACACGGGCAGCGGTGGAATCCTCACTGGGCCGGTAGTAGGCATAGGTAATTTTGTTGGCTTCAGCGTATTCTTTGACACCATTCCAAGAGCCCTCGTTGAAGGACTTGTCGTCGATATTGCCCACGTCGGTGACGAGGGCGATTTCATAAGTATCTTTCGGTTTGCAGGCGGCAAGGAGAGCGGCGGTGGACAGGATCAGAGACAGGACAAGTACCAGAGACAAGAACTTCTTCATGGTGTAACCTCCGATAATGCTGATATTCTGATGAACCGGGGGCTTTGGGCCCTCGTTTATCATTTTAGCACAACTTATCCGTTGCAACATGCAAGCAGATTCGTGAAAATGTCTGATTCAATCTGGTCACATCAACAGTTCATCCATACCCGGACAGGTCAATGACCCAGGCATCAGGGATCTGGTTTTCGATGATGGACCTGGCCAGGTTGACCCAGCTGTGGCACCGGTCGAGGACAATGGAGTCTCCAGTAGCAATGTTCGCCTGGCCAGCCAGGGCAGTATCCGCATTGTGGACAAGCTCGACTTCGACAGGTGTTTTGAATGTACGAGCACGGTCGAGGATGCGTGATTTCAGTCGTCCAGAATTGGATACAGGGGCATCGAGGAAAAAGCGGGCTGCTGAAGCGGAGCACCGGTTGATCTGGCTGAGGATCAGTTCGATGGCCCGATCCGTCTGCGGGATCAGATGATAGCTGCCACGCAGTCCAGCAAGGTCACGATAGACGCCATCCCTGCCCAGGAAGATGGGGCTTTTCGATAGCGCTACCTCGAGCAGGATGATCAGATTGAATCCATCGATTAAGATCGGGCGCCCTGTGAGCAGAGAAACGTCCAATTGCTTGTTCCGGCGGCCCTGATACAGATTGGCTGGATCGGTACAACGTCGTATTGCCATGCTCTGGCGAACTGTCAGCTGATAATGGCGGCTGACCAGGTCGAGCGCACCTGCCTTGGCATAGCCACGGTCCAATAGCCACTGCAGGTCATTCTGTGCTTCCTGCAGGCGGGCCAGGGAATCCCCGCCAAACAACTGCCGGTCATCCGGGTCAAACCCGCGGCGAGGCCCGGGGATTTCTGCAGACATTGGATCAGTCATGCCAAATCCACCCTTTCTTGAATGCTATCTTAAGCTTAGCACGGAGTTCAGTTTTTATCCTTCATTTACACCTCGCCTTTCGTACCACTGGCCAGCAGAAATCGACCACTCGCCTTCTACCTCTATTCGTCAGGAGAAATCGCATTACAATGGAACTGTGAGGTAGCCGGATGCGAGTGAAAATTGAAACCATAGCCGATGGCCAGCCCGAGGAGGTCGTGATCTACTGCAGGAGCATCACGCCTGAGATCGAAACCATGGCCAGACAGTTGCAGGAACTCGGCAGAGCGAAGTCTTCGATTGCATTTTTCAAAGGTGAAGAACAGCATTATCTGTCCTTGAGAGAGATTTTGTTTTTTGAGACCGATAGCGAACGGGTTTTTGCTCACCAGGCGGAGGATTCATTTGAAGTCAAGCTCCGGCTTTATGAAGTGGCCGAAAAATTGCCAGGTTATTTTGTCCGTGTCTCGCGCTCGACCCTTGTCAACACGCTCCAGATCAAGTCCATCCAGAAAGGTCTGACCGGCGTCAGCCAGATTGCTTTCCGGAATTCACGCAAAGAAGTCTATGGGTCACGGATGTACCATCCCCTTCTGACCCAGAAAATGGAAGAGAGGCATTTACATGAAATCATTTGAAAAAGTTCTCTGGCCAGTCCTGATCCTGGGAAGTGGCATTCTGCTCTTGCTTAAGGCTTTCGGCATCGGCGAGGAGTTTGGCACCTTCCGCGTCATTGGCAGCCTGATCCTGCTAGGCATTTCCCTGGCCAGCCTGATCCGCTACCAGTTTTTCACCTTTCTCGTCCCTTTGTCGTTGATCGCTTATTTATGGCGGTTCCAGCTCGGGCTTGCCGAAATGGATGTGCGGCTGCTCTTGCTTGCGGCTTTGATCCTTTCCATCGGGCTTTCTCTCCTGTTCCGGAAAAAATCCAGCGCCCGCTGGCACAATTCTTGCTCGGACACCTGGACAAAATCCGAGGAAATTGTCAATGAAGATGAAAGGGTGACCATCGATGCCAGCTTCTCCGAACAGACGAAATACATTCATGCCAGTCATTTGAAGAAAGTCCAGATCAGCAGCAATTTTGCCTCGGCCAAGGTCTTCTTCGACCAGTGCCAGGTCAGCCCGGAAGGGCTTGAGATCAATCTGAATGTCCATTTTGCCGGTGTTGTCCTGATGGTGCCAGCAAACTGGCGGATACAGAGCCAGGCGTCCGTTTTTGCGGCTGAGATCAATGACGAAACAAGACAAGGTCCGGATGTTGTCTATCCGGTCCGACTGACAGGCAACGTCAATTTTGCCGAGGTCAAAATCCGCACGATCTGACATCCACAATCAGCACCTGTCAATTTCTGTCAAATCTGACCATTTTACGAGCATAAACAAATGGCCTGACGTGCGTTGAAAGGAGTATACTGATATCAGGACTACAAGAGAGGAGTGCAGATGATGCAGACAATCACTCTTTTCAACGAGCACGTGGGCAAAGCTGATTATACGATCGATGCCCGGATCGATGAAGGATCCTTGCGGATTATCGGCCACGACCAGGGGCCTGACATCATCAAGCTCTACGGCGAACCGGTACACGATTTCTCATATACCTTCACGCCAGAGCGGACTCGATTCCTGCACTACCGGCTGCGCCAGGATTATTTATCGGATGCTGACCTGCTCACACTGGTGCGAAAGTTATTTGGCGGTCCGGATGGCGAGAAAAAGCTGCGCCAGTACTGCCGCAGCCACAATATCCCTTTCGAATTCCATGATTCGGTTGAATCGATCGACCAGATGTTCTAAGGTCAGGATTCCTCAGGCAGTTCCCCTGGAGTATCCGCCGGAACATCCAACACTTGATCTGGAATTACAGATGATTGAACATAGTCTGTCTCCAGAACTCTTGTCAGATCTGTAGCGGCCAAATCTTCTAAATAATGGACTGAGGTATTAAAGCTTTCGCGCCATTTTTTCAGGAATTCATTCTGGGTGTCGAGGATACCCTGGAACCGACTGACCAGCATTTCTCGCTGGGATGCGAAACGTTGATTTTGCAGATGGACTTCCTTATCCAACGTTGATTTTTCTATCAGCAAACGATTTGTCAGGTCTTGGCTGATCTGGTGCTGGGATTCCAACGTCTGATACTGAGCGCGAGATTGTGCCAGTGACTCCTCAAAGTTGGCAAGCTGCATCGAGACCGCACTCAGCTGGATTTGATGTTCACTGCTGATTTGCTGTTGGCTGGCCAGTTGCTGCTGCAAAGCAGCGATCTCCTCCAGAGTGGTCTTATACCGTTCGAGCATGTTATCCCGGTCATTGGTCAGGAACTCAATTGTTTTCTTTTGATCATCTGCGATGAGTTGAAGTTCATTACGCCTCGCCTTCACGTCGGCCAGTTCCTGACTGCTCTCGCTGATTTTTGCAGTGCGGACTTCCAGCTGATCTTTCAGCTGCTGCAATTCCTCGAGAATCATTTTCTTCTCTGTGTTATCCTCGATCTGTGCAGTCAACTGACTGACTTTTTGGTTAAGTTGGATATTGTCCTGGCGTAGGTGCAGCAGCTCACCAGAAGGCAGGGCGGAGAGGCCACGGATGGCTAATACTTTATCGAGATCTTGGGTATCTGCCAGTTTTTTTCAAGGTCTCTGATTTGAGCAATTTTCTCATCCCGTTCACGCGTCATACCCAAAAGGCTCGTCCGCATTTCCTCAAAACGGTCCTGATACACGGCCGTTGTTCCATTGAGCTGGTCCTGCAAATGGGTGATGTAGCGGTCAACTTCCTTGGCGCGATACATGCCCAGACGGCTGACAAGGTTGATTTCAGGCGCACCTGTGTCTCGAAGTTCTGTAATGAATGAATCATTGGAACTTGCTGCTTCTGGCCTCATGATTACTCCTCTGTTTACTTGGTGTTGTGATTCGGATCGTACAGCGAGCAGGCATGTATCACCGACTTGTCAAATCCAGGATGTCACCCGGGGAGATTTTCGCTGCACTACCGGCTGCTACTTCCAGAATAGAATGGGCCGCCAAGACATTGGGACTTATTTGCCAGGGCTGTAAGCGACTGACCTTCAGAACACAACCAGCGCGATCCAGGAAGACCAAGTCGAGCGGGATGTGCATGAACAGTCCATGGACTTGTCTGCATGGCACTAGTATCAATCCTTCACCTTGTGCCAGGCTTTTTCGGCCTAATAAACCCTTCAATCGCAGCCAGACTGAGTCTGCCAAGATGACTTTATCCCAGATTATACACCCATGGCAAGAAATGATCACGTTCATCAACCGAACTGCTTGATGAGTTCGATGACGGTCGGTCCGAGCAAGACAATGAAGATCACTGGAAAGATGAAAAAAACCATCGGCACAACCATTTTGACCGGAGCTTTCATGCCCTTTTCCTGAGCCTGCTGGCGGCGGGCAATACGCAATTGGACGGCCTGGTTGCGTAGGACATTTTTCAGTGGCGTACCATACTGATCTGACTGAGTTACCGCAGTAGAGAATGTCTGCAATTCCTGGATCGAGTTGCGTGCAGCCAGCGAAGCAAGTGCCTCGCGGCGCGGTTTGCCCATCTGGATCTCCCGGTACAGCAGGGCCAACTCATCGATCAACGGACCATCATAGCGCTCAATGACTTTTAGAATCGCGGCGTCAAAACCCAAGCCAGCCTCAATGCTGACACTTAAAATGTCCATGACTGTCGGCAGTTGGTTCTGGATTTCGCCCTGCCGACTCTTGACCAGGGCACGCAGGATGAAAACAGGGGCCGCCATGCCGATGGCCAGACCAAACAAGATAATCAGGAACTGGAGATCCGTTTCCAGTGTCATAAGCCCAGCTGTCAGGAAGCTGAGTAAAAGGATCCCAAATGCAGAGATAATGCGGATGAGCATGAATTCCTGGGCAGAGATGCGAAGGCCCGCCAGTTGCAGGTTTTTTTCAAGAATCGACTGGGCATCGGATCCAGCTTGCTTTTTCTTGCGGCGCTGCCGGGATATTTTGCTGAGCCGGGCGGACAGTTTACGCAAAGTAGGCTTGAAGAACCGCTCGATCAAGTTCAGTTCGAGTTCTTCGTCGACATATCGGTTTTTGCCTTTGAGTGCCTCGATGCGGTGAGCCTTCACCCATTCGCGGTTAAGCAGGCTCTGAAACAGTATAAGGGTCAGGAGCAGGGCGAGGATTCCGGAACTGATGGCCATGGCAGTCATGCGGATACTCCTAATACTTGATCGTTACAACTCTTTTTATCGCCAGAAAACCAATTGTCTCCATGACCGCGCCGGTGATCAGCATAGCAATTCCCATTCGGGTGTTGAAAAAGCTGGCGATAAAGGCTGCAAGGATCCAAATCGCAACATATTCCTCCGGTCGCATGCGCATATCCGCTGCGATCAGCTGGTTTGATAGCGAACGCGACAAAGGGGTCCGCTGCTGCTGGACCTTTTTGATCCGGACTGGCCGGCTGCTACCCGAATCTTCATGGATCAGGTCCTTGAGCCGATTCTCCAGACGACGGCGGTCCTGGGTACTCAGGGAAATGATGGCGAGCACAAACAGGAAAACGTACAGGCCGGTCGCCGCGGCCAGGATGATCTGCATGGTAAACGTTTCCTCCTTGATTCTGGCTCGGCTGCAACATCCGGCATATCCAAGCCTATTTCCGGATCAAGTAAAATCAGGTGAACCAGTCCTCATGGATGGCGATGCCATTGTTGCGAATTTTTTCCAGACACTGCGGTCGGACGCCAGTCGCCTTGTAGCGGCCGCGGAATCGTCCATGGTCATCCATCTGGCCTTGTGTTTCGAAGACAAACAAGTCCTGCATGCTGACAATGTCACCTTCCATGCCGGTGATTTCGGTAATGTTAGTCACCCGGCGGGAACCATCGCGCAGGCGGGTCTGCTGAATAATGACATCGACGGCTGAGGCAATCTGGGCCCGGATAGCCAGTAGCGGCAATTCCATACCAGCCATCATGACCATGGTTTCGATGCGGGCGATCGAGTCGCGAGGCGTATTGGCATGGGTGGTAGTCAAAGAGCCATCGTGACCGGTGTTCATCGCCTGAAGCATATCCAGAGCTTCAGCCGATCGAACCTCACCAACGATGATCCGGTCGGGCCTCATGCGCAAGGCGTTGCGAACCAGGTCGCGGATCGAGATCTGGCCGCGACCTTCGGTATTTGCCGGTCGGCTTTCAAGCGTGATGACATGGTTTTGATTTAGCTGGATTTCTGCAGCATCCTCAATGGTGACGATGCGTTCATCTTCCGGGATGAAGCTGGACAGGACATTCAACAAGGTTGTCTTGCCACTGCCAGTGCCACCGGAAACGATGATGTTGAGCCGGCCTTTGACACAAGCTTCGAGGAAAGCAACCATTTTCGGTGAGATCGAACCGTATTCGACCAGTTTAGCCGCGGTGAACGGTATTTTGGAGAATTTGCGGATTGTCAGGACTGGACCGACCAGGGACAGCGGCGGCAGGATGACATTGACACGTGAACCATCCTTGAGACGGGCATCTGCCATCGGACTAGCTTCGTCCACATGGCGGCCAACCGAGGATACAATCCGGTCGATGATCGTCATCAGGTGTTCCTGGTTGCGAAAGACGAACTCAGCCGGTCGAATTTTGCCATTGGCCTCGAGATAGATCTGGGTCGGGCCATTGACCATAATTTCGGTCACAGCAGCATCGGCAAGAACCGATTCCAGCGGACCGTACCCGATGATATCGTTGAGCAATTCCTCGACGATCTTGGCCCGCTCTGTACGCGGGATTTCAGACCCATCAGCATGGACATATTCTTCGAGCTTCTCCCGGATCAGTTCGTCAGAGGGCTCTTTGACATCGTTGAGCGCAGCAATGGTCTGGTTTCGAACCCGATCCTTCGCTCTTGTCAGGCTATCATTGGCTATGACAGCTGGCTTTGATGCGACTTCCACGGCAGCCGTTACAGGTGCAGTCGTGTGGCTGTTCACTGGCGGAACCACTACGGAAAAATCACCTTTTTTCTCTTCTAGTCTACGCAATAGACTCATGTGGCATCACCCTTTTTTCTGTTCGGAAACAGACTCGCTTTTCTCTTTGACGATTGATTCTTCATGACAGTCTTCTTGGTTTTATTGCCTTTGATTGCGGCTTGACTCACACCTGCCAGATCTGTCGCGGGTTGAATGATTTCTTTTTTGGCAGAGCGGTCAATCAAGTACTGCGACATCTGGGCAAAGACTTGGGCGACGGCTGTGCGCGGAAATCCTATAACCAATGGGACGCCGCGTTCCTGGCTGAGCTGGGTCGTCTTAACATCCTCGGGCAGGACGTAGGCAACCGGCAGGCTCAAGATGCGGTCAAAGTCCTTAATATTGACGATACTGGTATGGTCGGCGTTAACCAACAGATGGAGTTTATCCTGCTGTTGCAAGGTCGTCATGACGTTGAGCAAGATCTTGGTCGACCGGAGGCTGGAAATATCTCGGTGGGCCACCAGGTAGATGTCATCCGAATTTTCCAACGCTGTCAGGGTGGTATCTGCCATGTCATTGTTCAAATCAACGATGATGAAATCGTAGTAGGGACGCATCGTCGTCAGAAGCATTTCAACATGCCGGGCCGTGATGTACTCGGAAAATTCCGGGCTGGCTGGTGCACAAAGAATATGCAGACCACTAGAATGCTGCATGGAATAACTCTTGATGTCCTCGATCGTGAAGCTGCTTTTTTCCTGGGCAAGCTCGGCGATAGTGTCCTTGGCATTGATGTTGAGCAACAGCGACGCATCGCCAAAATTAAGGTTGAGATCAACAAGGGCCGTGCGACGACCAGCAACTGCCAGCGAGGTCGCAAGATTGACAGCAATTGTGGTGCGGCCAGCTCCGCCGCGGCCGCTGTATACGGCAATCACGCGCGGCTCCCCACCGGCTTCGATGGCCCGGCCCTGTTCAAACAGCGCGACCTGGACAATCTGATCGATCATCGTGCTCAGGTTGTCCTCACTGATCACTTGGCGAACCCCTGACTGCATCGCGCTTTTGACCAGTTCGAGGTCTAGCTCTGGTACAAGCAGCGCAATGGCACAGCCCGGAAAGCCCTGATAGATCCGCTGCGCCAGTTCCAGAATTCCGGCATCGCCCTGCTCCTGGACAAGGAGCACAACATGCGGCGCGTACCCTTTGATTTTTGACAGGATGTCCGCATCCACCGGAGCGAAACCGACCAGCGCGAGGTCTTCGGCCAGCGACAATCTCTGGCGGATCATTAGCCTTTTTTCCTCGTTTTGGACAACCGCGAGGACTTTGAATTTTGCCATGAGGGGGCCTACCTTTCTCCGGGCGGTTATAATTAGGCTGCGGATTCGGCTTCAGTTTCCTGAGGTGCCGCAGTCCGGTCGGTATCCGGGAAGATCGTCGGATACCAGGTTTCACCAGTGATCTGGTCATCAAGCACGGGGCGCAAGACCAATCGAACCCCACTGCGGTCGGCATAGTTGACCTGAATGGCTTGTTCAGGTGTGACCGCCAAGGTTACAGAAGCATATTCAGCTTCACCAGCATTTTCTGTACTGGCAATGGTTTTCTTGCCAACCGACAGCACCTGTACATTCTCAACGATGAAAAAGGAGACGGGATTTTCCTTTTCGAATTCGGCATTGAGCATGGTGACGACGAGATCCACATAGTCGCCTTTGCTGATATTCCCAGCGACACCGGTAATCTCATTGACAGACAGTGTGATGGCACGATATCCGGGCTCGAGGACATAAGACAGCCTTCCTTTGCCTGATTCGCCGCGCATTTCGATGCGGGTCGACAATATCTGCTCGTTCATTTCGACGGGCATTTGTGAAATCGCACCTACAACTTCATCCAATCTGCGCGCAGCTAACTGGTTGATCGCCTCGACCGGCCAGTCGGCCAGTGCCACCATGTCCGGGGTGATTTCGGTATTGGGTGGTATGAACCGAGTGGCAATGACTACATTGCCCTCGGCGACAGCAGCCTGCTCCAGAGCTTCCTTTTTTATGGAATCCGCAAAGTAGTATAGCTTATGATGAAGCTGTTGTAGTCAGAGAATCTTCTGCAGCTGAAAACATGTCTCTAATTTTCGGACCAAGTGTAACCAATGCCACTACAACCACGATTGCAATCAAACCGATCAGCAATCCATATTCGACCATGCCCTGGCCGTCTTCATCCGCGATCATGTTTTTAAACCATTTGTTCATCCCTGAAATACCTCCCTATCGTATTATTGATCAAAAAAAAGTGATTGGGAAAAGTATCGACACCACCATACCGATTGAGAGATAGGGTCCCATCGCTACTTTTGTCTTCAGGCTACCACGCTTTTTTTCATTATTATAAACATTCCTTTCGCTTCGCTCAGGCACAAAAAGTCATTAAAATGCTGCG
>CAZGSR010000038.1:0-26854 GCA_964528645.1 uncultured Mageeibacillus sp.
CAGGTCTGGCAATTTGTGTAACGGAAAAAAGGTGGTTATGACACCCGAACCATAAATCAGAAGACAAAAAATCAAGGAGGCGATCAGAATGAATCGCTTGAAAACTGTCGTCAAAGAACACGCTTTGAACGAAGATGCGATGCTTACCCGCATTCGTTCCAAGCAGCACGCCATTCATAAGGAGGAAAAATTTATGCCATTAAAACGACTCTTGCCCCTCGGCCTTGCAGCCGCCTTGATCGTAGCCGTTATTGCAAGCTGGTCCCTGTTTGTCCCAGGTGTTTCGGCGCCGGTCACCACTGGAACCGCAGCTGAGAAACCGGCCGCAGCTGCGTATGCCATGGTTGCAATTGACATCAATCCGAGCTTTGAGATTTACATTGATAAAGATGAAAATGATCAATATCAAGTTGTTAAGATCCTTGCGGTCAATAAGGACGCTAAAGATCTTTACAAAGATTACCGTTCAGAGATAAACGACTATATCGGAAAAGATCCCTCTGAGGCTACTTTATATATCGTTCAATTGGCTAAAGATAATGGCTATCTATCCGTTGATGCCTCAGCCGATGAAGAGACCGATTTCGTCCTGGTGACAACGGCCATTCTGGACGCTGACGAGGATGGGGAAGAAGACGAGGAAGATAGCCTGGATCCTGAGGATGTAGAAGAGGCAGAGAGAAACCAGGACTCGATCGGCTATCAGATCCAGCAGGCTGTGCAAGAGGCTCTGGACCACGATCCGGAGGGAACTGTCAAAGTAGCCGTGATCAAGGCTACGCTGCGTGAAGTCAAATTTGCAGAAAAAGATAAGATTCCGCTCGGTTTGTTTATCATCAAAGGAATGATGATTGATGCGGATGGAGACGGAGTCGTCGAAGAGGGTGAAGAACCCATCAAGGTTTCAGACTTTGTTAAGAGTGAACAAAACGTAGAAGCTTTGGCCAAGCGTGCCACCATCCTGGAACGCAAAGCTGATCGTAATGCCCTCAAAGAAGAACGCAAGGCTGAGCTTGGTGACGATGCTGCAGATGCCGAAACTGAAGCAGATGCAGATTCCGGCAAGCCAGAATCTGTACCGCCCGTAACCCCTCCTGGCCAGGCGAAAAAAGAACCCGTCGCTAGCGGTTCCTGATTCTTCTCGGCTGATCATTTCCCCCCATATCAAAGGGGCTTCGCATCAAGCTGCGAAGCCCCTTTTCATGGCCAGCGTGTGATTTGATTGTAACGTGTCTTACCCCTTGGCAAAGGGCAGGGTTGATCCTCCGTAGGGCATGACAATGACCGAGGCGTCTCGGCCGAGGATGGCCAGCGCGGCGTCGAGGGCAGTCTGGGCATCCGCATAGGGCTCGAGATTGACGGAGCGGACGAAGTCGGCGTCCAGGTCGCTGACGAAGAAGATCCGGGCCATCTGGAGGACCATGGCGATGGCGGCGGCTTTGTGCCCGCCGAGCTCGAAATTGCGGCCGATCTCCTCAACCATGAATTCTGGTTTGTACTGGGTCATCCAGCGTTCAAAGCAGGGCTCGCCCAGACCTTCCTTCGCAGAGGCAATCCAGAGCACGATGCCACCTTCGCGGACTGCGTGCTTGGCATTGTCGAGCGCCTTCTGGGCTTGGTACATGTTGATGTCTTTGGGGTAACCGCCGGGCGAGACGATGACCAGGTCGGCGCGCTTATCGATCTCGCACTTGTACAAGGTGTCGAGGAACGCACAGCCAGCGCGATGGGCCGTGATGGGGTGACCGGCAACAGCGTTGACGATTTGCTTCTTTTCGTCGAGGACGACGTTGAGGATGAAATCGACGCTGATCAGGTTCAGGACATCGTCGATATCCTGGCGCACCGGGTTGTCATCGATCGCACCGGCCTTGGCTGCGGCCTGGACCATCATGCTGTGGTTTTCCTGGATGGCATCATGGGTGCAGACACCGGGCATGATCGCCTTGGCACCACCGCTGTAGCCGGCAAAATAATGGAACTCGATGTTGCCCAGGCAGATGCGGCGGTCCGCCTCGACCACCGGCCGGAAAACATCCACCCGCGTGCCAAACTTCGTATGGCCGACAGGTACACAGTCGTCGGTATCCAGATCGATACAACGAACGGATTCAAACACCTCATCGCCCACCAGGTAGCGCATTTCAGCTTCGGTGTGGCGGCGGTGGCTGCCCAGGCCAAAGGCAATGAACACATCTTCGCGGCGAATGCCTGCTGCGTAGAGTTCCTCCAACAAGGAAGGCAAGAGGTACTTGCTCGGCAGGGGACGGGTGATATCGCTGGTCACGATCGCGACCGTTTCTCCCGCTTGGACGATCTCGCCAATGCGCGGCGAATCGATGGGGTTGGCCAGCGCCCGTTTGACCTCATCAACACCGGTCAGATCGAGAGCCACTTCATTGGGTACCAGGACTTGGGTTGGATGATTCTGCGGTATATCGAGTGAAACGGTTGATTTTCCAAAACCAACTTCTATTTGCATACAATAGCACTCCTTTTTAACCATACTTAACCATAATATACCAAAGATGCACCCAATCTGCAATCATTTCGTTTTTGGTGAACAGCTGATGGGTCAATTGGACATTTGATCGATTTGTTGTCATTTTCGACAATAAACCCGCCAATAGATTGCCAAATATGACCCTGTTAAGTTGGGTGTGTTTGTGGTATATTTAACCAGGAGCAATCTTTCAAACCTTGATCATATTGGCTTATCACCCCTGACAGAATCTGGAGAATGATGGAGGGATCGGACCATGCGCACCGATCGGCTACGAGAACTTGAAGAATACATGCAGCAGAAGCGTTCGGCTACCATACCCGAGCTGTGCGACCACTTCAACGTCTCGCTGAACACCATCCGGCGCGACATCAAGGAGCTGGTTAAAAACGGCTCTGTTTCCAAGGTATACGGCGGTATTCTCTGGAACCAGGAGGACAACATCGTTCCTTTCACCGCGCGCAGCACGGTCGCGATCGATGAAAAACGCCACATCGGCAGTCTGGCTGCCACCCTGGTCGAGGATGGCGAGACGATCTACATTGACTCCGGCACGACAGCAGTCCATCTGCTGCCTTTCATCGCCCAGCGCAGGAATGTCACTGTGGTCAGCAACAGCCTGATCGTTTTCAACGAGATCCAGAAATACCCGGACCTCAACCTGCTGACAGCCGGGGGTATTTTCAACCAGAAAACGAAATCGTTCGTCGGTTTGTCTGCCGTCACCGGACTCAATGACATCCGCATCCGCAAGGCATTCATGAGTTCCACCGGGGTCAGCATCGAGGCGGGCGCCACAAATAACTCCCTCCACGAGGCTGAGGTCAAGCGGGCTGTAATCAGCCGGGCCCAGAAGGTGATCCTGATGGTTGACCATACGAAATTTGACCGCTCGGCTGCGATCTGCTTTTGTGGCCTCGAGCAGCTGGCCTGCTTCATCACCGACAAAAAGCCACCGGAAAAATATCTGCGCTTTTTTGAAGAGAACCACATCATGGTCAAGTACTGATCCAGACAACCTATTTTCTATCCAGATAGATCAATTGCAGCATGAACCGTCTCCTCGCACTTGCCGGAGACGGTTTTTCCATGTGCGGCACGCTCAGATGGCCATTGCTCTTGACAGGAAAAAGAGACTGTCTCCGGCAGTGAGCACAGGAGACAGCCTCTTTCAGAAACCTGATTGAACGTTAACCAGTCAAGGGACGGATCCGAGGGATCAGTAAGCCCAATCCTTGTTCTTGTCCGGTTTGTCCTTCATCTGCAGGACAGCTTTGCGTTCGAGGACTGCTTTGACCTTCTCAACGATGACGTCTGCGGTCAAGCCATAGTACTTCTGCAGGAAGTCCTGCGGACCGACCTGGCCAAACTCGTCCTGGACGCCGACCATTTCCATCGGGACCGGGGTGTTCTTGACCAGGACATCTGCGACAGCACTGCCAAGACCACCAATGACATTGTGGTTTTCGGCAGTGACGATGGCACCGGTTTTCTGGGCAGCAGCGATGACGGCATCGGCATCGATCGGCTTGACCGTGAACATGTCGAGGACCAGGGCAGACACACCTTCTGCTTCGAGGGTAGCAGCAGCCTTGAGGGCTTCGGCGACCATGATGCCGGAAGCGATGATCGCAACGTCAGTGCCATCTTTGACCAGGGCAGCTTTGCCAATATCAAAGTCAGCACCGGCTTCGTAAACACCGAGCACTTCCTTGCGGCCGAGACGGATGTACTTGAGGCCTTTCATGTCCATCAGCTTGGGCAGGACACTTTCCAGCATGGCTGAGTCAGTGACATCGACAACCGTTGCGTGCGGGATGGCACGATACAGGGCCATGTCTTCAAACGGCATGTGTGTGCCACCATTGAAGGCAGCTGTGACACCGGCGTCAGAACCGACCATGACCACGTCGTTTTTCGAGTAGGCGATGGAGAGAAAGACCTGGTCGTAGCAGCGGCGGGACGCAAACGGTCCGAAAGTATGGGCCAGCGGCTTGAGGCCGGCAGCCGAGAGACCAGCAGCCATGCCAGCGAGGTTGGCTTCTGAAACGCCGACATTGTAGGCCTGGTTCGGATGGGCGTCGGCCCATTTCTTGGTGCCGATCGAGCTCATCAGGTCCGCATCGAGGTAGACGAACTTCGGATCTTCGCCGAGCTTGGCGACGACTCCACCGAAGACGTCTTTCATGGCACGCTTTTCTTTTTCGTTCTTGAAATCAACTTTGAAATTCATTCTCGCCACCTCAACCTTTCTGCTCAGCCAGCAGCTTTTCCAGATCGGCAATTGCCGTATCGGCCAGCTCTGCTGATACCACGATGTGGTGGTTCGCGCTCATGTCCTCAACAGCCTTGACACCAGCACCCTTGATCGTGTTCAGGACGATCATGTGTGGTTTGCCGGGAGTAGCCTTGGCTTTCTGGATGGCTTCGTAGATCGCTTCTGCATCCTGGCCGTCGATTTCCTGGGCGTCCCAGCCGAAGGATTCGAACTTGGCAGCGATATCGATCTGGTCCAGGATATCCTTGGTGTAGCCGTCGAGCTGCTTCTTGTTATAGTCACAGAAGGCAATCAGGTGGTCCAGCTTCTGGTGGCCGGCAAATTGCGCACCTTCCCAGATCTGGCCTTCATTGAGTTCGCCGTCTCCAACGATCAGGAAGGTGTAGCTGTCGCGACCCTGGATGCGGTCACCCAGGCACAGGCCGAGTGCGGTGGACATCCCCTGGCCCAGTGAGCCGGTGGTCATGTCGATACCCGGGGTCTGGTTACGATCACAGTGGCTGGGCAGCTTGGTACCCGGAATGTTCAGGGTATTGAGCCAGTCCATCGGGAAGAATCCCTTCAGCGCCAGCGTGGCATAGAGAGCCGGTCCAGCGTGACCCTTTGAGCAGACGAGTTTGTCACGATCCTCCCACTGCGGGTTTTTGGGATCGTACTTCATGACAGCCTCGTACAAGACAGCAAATGTGTCTGTGATTGAGAGCGCTCCACCAACATGGCCAAATCCGCGGACTTTAAATTCCTTCATCTGTTCAATGCGGATTGTTGTGGCAAATTGCTTGATCTGGTTTAACAATTTTGGATCCATTCGCATCTCCTTCCTGGTATCCCTTGAAAATTGGCAAGCGTGCAAGACGCACTATTATTATAATCAAAAAATGTACATTCTCAACAAATTTTTGTTGAGATTTAACACGCGCTGGCTGTCCAATTTTTATCCGGGATTGGAATCATCCCGGCCCAGATAAATCCAGACCGGGATGTTTCATCGTGATTGCTTCATTCAACCTTTGCCGTCGCGTTCATAGGCAGCTTCCATGGATTCGATCAGTGGCAGTTTCTTGCCGGACATGAAGCGGACCATGGCACCGCCTGCGGTGCAGACGTAGTTGATTTTTTTGAGGTCAATATACTTGCTGGCAGCACTGACGGTGTCCCCACCGCCGATGACGGAGTAGCCAGGAGCATTGGCGATTGAGTTCCAGAGGGATTTGGTACCCTCTTCGAACAGCGGGTTTTCGTAAACACCCGCCGGGCCGTTGACGAAAATTGTACCAGCCGTCTGGATGATCGCATCGTAGCGGGTCATCGTGTCCGAACCGATATCAAGGAACATCTTGTCATCCATCGGCAGGGCGTCGAGTCCAGTGTTGACCCGCTGGCCATCGACTTCGTAAGCCAAATCGGACGGGACCTCGATGCGGCCGGGGAAGTCCCGGAGCATTTCGCGAGCCGGCTCGACGAAGACCATCAAGTCCTTGTCCTTGAGGAACTGCTCGTATTTGGCACCAACTTTGATCCCCTGGGCCAGGAGCATGATCACGCCTGTGACCCCACTGGCCAGAATCTTGTCGGCAGTGCCGTTTTCGAGGACGGTCTTCATCATGCCGAAAGCATCGGAGATCTTGGCCCCACCGAGGACGAACACCGCTGGTTTCGCAGCACCGTTCAAAACTTTGTACAGAGCCTCGTATTCGTCATACAACAGGCGGCCGCCGGCAGTGGGCAGCAATTCCTGGAAGGCGACCATGCTCGGACAATTGCGGTGGGCCGCAGCAAACGCGTCATTGACATAAACGTCAAACAGAGGCGCCAGTGTGCGGACCAGCCAGGTCTCGAGCATTTCCTTGGCGGTCAGCTTGACCTCTTTTTCGAAGCCGGAGACTTCTTCGGTCAGGTAGCGCAGATTGCCCAGGAAAATCGCTTCGCCTGGTTTCAAGGCTTTGATAGCCGCAACAGCAGCTGGACCACAGACGTCCTCGACATAGGTGATGGTCTGGCCGAGATGGGCGGACAGTTTCTCGGCGTGTTCGCGCATCGACATCAGGTTCTGGTAGTCGAGCGTGTCGCCCTGATGGGCGATGATGGCCAATTTGGCACCCTGGTCGAGCAGGTACTGGATGGTCGGAATGCTTTTCTTGATCCGGTTCTCGTTGACGATCTTCCTGGTCTTGGGATCGATCGGCGAGTTGACATCGACCCGCAGCAGGACTGCCTTGTCGTTGTAGTCAAACCGTTCAAGTGAATTCATTCTTACTTCCATTTGCCGAGACCCAGATATTTGTTGGTTTCCGCCGTGCCGCTCTCACGGTCGGACTGCATGCCACAGGCAGCACGGATGGCGTCCATGGTTTCCGGGATGGTGACGGATTCCTGAGGAATGTTAATGGCGTACATGATGTTGTCGCCAGATTCGACGATCGAATCTTCCCACAGGCCGATCTCGTACATATCACCGCGCGGATTGCCCAGGTCACGGGCATAGCGGAAGAAGGAAGCATTGCCCTGGAAGCCTTCATCGATCTTGACGACACGGATGCGGTTATGCGTTTTGAAGGCCTCGAGTGCCATTTCCTTGGTGATTTTCTGCTTGCCATGGGCGACAACGGTGATGATGTGGCCATGGGTGACAGGGGTATGGACGAGGATGCCGGTCGCATCGATATGCGGCATGATGGTCATCAGGTCGACAGCCTGGTGGCTGGGAGCCTTGTCCATCTGCAGGGCATTGGTCAGGCCACGATGATAGTCACCCGGATCAGCCACGCGGCGGATGATCGTGATGGCAACGCGATCGATGCCATAGGCGCGGTCGAGGCAGTCAACCGAACGGATCAGACCGGTGGTGTTGCAGGAGGTCAGCTTGAGGTAGTCGGCGCCGATGCCCTTTTCGAAGTTGGCATAGCCATGGAAGAAGACGTCAGCGACGCTGTTCTTCTCGCCGCCCTGGAAGACGGCTTTCTTACCCAGACGGGCATAGATTTCCTTGTTCTTGATGCCGACGCCGCCCGGGGAGGAGTCGAGCATGATATCAACTTTGTTGACCAGGTCTTCAAATGTTCCGGCAACCGGAATGTTGAATGCGTCAAATTTCGCTTTGTCTGCACCTTCGACCAGGTACAGGTCGTAAGGCATGCCCTTTTCTTTCAGGGCACGGATGGATAACGTCGGGGCCAGGTCAGCGACGCCGACCAGTTCCATGTCACCCTGCAGGGCAACACCGTCGGCCAGACGCTGGCCAATGACACCATAGCCTGCTACACCAACTTTGATTTTGCTCATTTTTTTCCTCCTCGGTTTTGCCAGAGTGCGGCCGGAGCCGCACTCTGGTGGTTTTTATATTCTGGCTACGCCGGTTTTACGGGCAGCTTCAGCCACAGCGGCAGCGACGGCCGGGCCGACGCGTTTGTCAAAGGCTTTGGGGATGATGTATTCAGCCGTCAGTTCGTCAGCTGTAACCAGGCTGGCGATGGCTTCGGCAGCAGCGATCTTCATTTCGTCATTGATATCTGAAGCACGGACGTCCAGCGTACCGCGGAACAGGCCCGGGAAGGCGAGGACGTTGTTGATCTGATTCGGGAAGTCGGAACGGCCAGTGCCAACGACTGCCGCGCCTGCTTCTTTGGCCAGGTGAGGCATGATTTCAGGGGTCGGGTTGCTCATGGCGAAGATCATCGGATCCTTGTTCATGGAAGCGACCATTTCCTTGGTCACGAGATCCGGACCGGAAACACCGATGAAGACGTCGGCGCCCTTCATGATTTCGGACAGGGAGCCTTTTTTCATCAGGCGGTTGGAGATCTTGGCCATTTCAGCCTTTTCGGAGTTCAGACCGTCACGGCCTTCATAAATCGCACCTTGGCGATCCGCGAGGATGACATTCTTGAGGCCCATCTTCATCAGGAGCTTGGTGATGGCGATACCGGCGGCACCAGCGCCACAGGTGATGACTTCGAGCTCAGACAAAGGACGACCCGTCAGCTTGCAGGCATTGATCATGGCGGCGAGGGTTACGATGGCGGTACCATGCTGGTCGTCATGGAAGATCGGGATATCGGTCTCTTCTTTCAGGCGACGTTCGATTTCAAAGCAGCGGGGAGCGGAGATGTCTTCGAGGTTGACACCACCAAAGCTGCCAGCGAGCAGTTTGACGGTGTTGACGATGTCGTCGACATTCTTGGAACGGATGCAAAGCGGGAATGCATCGACATCACCGAAGGTCTTGAACAGGACGCACTTGCCTTCCATGACCGGCATGCCGGCTTCGGGGCCGATGTCACCCAGGCCGAGGACAGCGGTGCCGTCGGTGACAACCGCAACGAGATTCCAGCGGCGGGTCAGGGTGTAGGAGAGATCGACATCCTTCTGGATGGCCAGGCAGGGTTCGGCAACACCGGGGGTGTAGGCAAGCGACAGGTCGTCGACGGTGTTGACGGGGCAGGTGGCGATGACTTCGATCTTGCCTTTGAGATCCTCGTGAAGCTTCATCGCGCGTTGTTTGATGTCCATGGGTTTTTCCTCCTTATTTCGGCTGCAATCGTTTACAGCCCATCCTTCTTACTATCTTACAAACCCGTGACTTCTGCAATATATTTGCGGGCCTTTTTGGCATATTCGAACGGATTGGCCTTGGCCGGATCCTGTTCGGCTTCGACAACAACCCAGCCTTCGTAGCCGGATTCCTCGAGGACCTTGACCAGGGGACGGAAGTCGACATCGCCATCACCTGGGACAGTGAAGACACCGGCTCGGACGGCATCGAGGAAGCACATGTCCTTCGCCTTGACTTCTTCGTAGACATTCAGGCGCAAGTCTTTGAGGTGGACATGCTTGATCCGGCCGATATGCTTCTGGAGAACCGGAACATAGTCGATACCGGCAAACGTGCAATGACCCGTGTCAAACAGCAGGAAGACCAGGTTCGGGTCGGTGTTTTCCATCAGGTAATCAATTTCTTCGACAGTCTGGACACCGGTGCCCATGTGGTGGTGGCAGGTGAAGGCCATACCCATGTCCTTGGCGATCTGGCCCATTTCGTTGAAGCCCTTGATAACAGTCGCCCATTGCTCTGCACTGTAGACCGGTTTGTTTTTCAAAATCGGCAGATCGAGGCGGCCCTGGATCGAGTTGCCCTGTTCGGAAACACCGATGACACGGGCGCCGAGGAAATACAGTTTTTCGGCATGCGCCCGGAAATTCTGGATTGTTTCTTCGTAAGGGACATTGGGAGCTGTCAACATCGAAGAGAACCAGGCATTGCAGATGGTCATGCCTCTGAGGTCGAGATGCCATTTGAGTTCTTCTTTGTCCTGGGGATACTTGCTGCCGATTTCGCAGCCGGTGAATCCTGCCAGGGCCATTTCACTGATCGTTTGCTGGAAGGTGTTTTCGCTGCCTAGTTCCGGCATGTCGTCATTGGTCCAGCCGATGGGGGCAATACCGAGTTTGATTTTTTTCGGATCGAGCATGGTGGTACTCCTCTTTCTTTTTTAGCCGGCCAGGATGCTTGGACGCCCCTGGCCGGACTGAACTTAAAGACAGTCGATCAACGATCAGTACTGGCGGACCTTCTTGAGTTCTTCGACGTGGTCGGCATAGGCTTTCTGGACCGATGGGCGAGTCGAAACCTCGGCCACACCGACACGCCACCAGCCACCGTATCCACCGGTCATCGTGCCAGGAGCGACCTTGATATCAAAGACGCAGGGACGATTCTCCTTCTTGGAATCCTCGAGCGCAGCGAGAAGTTCCGCTTCAGTGGAGATGTTGTAGCCCTTGGCACCGTAGCTCTCGCCATTCTTGGCAAAATCAACGACGACATTTGGTCCATCGAGCTGGCCGGTGGCAGGATTTCTGGCCTTGAAGACGGTGCCAAAGGTCGGGGTGCCGTTGTTATTCTGCAGGTTCTCGATGCATCCCCAGCCGCTGTTGTCGATGACCAGGATATTGATCTTGAGACCCTCCTGGACAGCGGTGTATAGCTCGGAGTGCATCAGGACGTAGCTGCCATCGCCGACGACGACATAGATTTCGCGGTCCTGGCCAACGGCCATCTTGGCGCCAACGGCGCCACAGACTTCGTAGCCCATGCAGGAGAAACCGTATTCGACATGGTAGGTACCCGGGTTACCGGAACGCCAGACGCGCTGCAGGTCGGAGGGGAGGGAACCACCGGCGGTCAGGATGACATCCTGGGGACGCAGGTGCTTGTTGAGAATGCCGAGAACGTGAGAGGTGGCCAGGCGGCCGTCATCACGGGTCAGGGCATAGAGGCGGTCACATTCAGCGGTCCATTCGGCAATCGTGTCGGCGATTTCCGTCGAGCCATATGCCGATTTGTAGCTAGCTTTCTTCAGTTCGGCTGCAATGGCTTCGAGGGCAACCTTGGCATCGGCGATGACCGGGATGGCATCCATCTTGTGAGCGTCCATCGAGCCAACATTGATGCTGATGTACTGGACTGAGGGATCCTGGAACAGCCATTTCGAGCAGGTTGTGAAGTCCATGAATTTGGTACCGACACCGATAACCAGATCTGCTTCCTTGGCCAGCTTGTTGGCAGCCGACGTGCCTGTCAGACCAAGTCCACCGGCATTGAAGGGATGATCCCAGGCCACGATGCCTTTGCCTGACTGGGTTTCACCGATCGGCATGCCAAAATCAGATGCAAAGGCGCTCAGCTCTTTCCAAGCCTCGGAGTATTTGACACCGCCACCACAAATGAGCAGCGGACGCTTGGCCTGCTTGATCGCTGCAACTGCACGGTCGAGCGCTGTCTGGGTGATCGGGCGGCGATCCATATACCAGACACGCTTCTGGAAGAAATAATCCGGATAGTCGTAGGCTTCACCTTCGACGTCCTGCGGCATCGCGATGCAGACGGCACCGGTGTCAGCCCAGTCGGTCAGGACCCGGAAGGCATTGATGCAGGCAGACATCAGTTGTTCTGGGCGCTGGACACGGTCCCAGTACTTGCAGACGGCCTTGAAAGCGTCATTAGCCGTGATGGCCATGGAGTTAGGAAACTCGAGTTGCTGCAGAACCGGATCCGGCTGGCGGGTGGCAAACGTGTCACCTGGCAAGAGCAACAGAGGGATACGATTGGCCGTGGCAGTGCCAGCGGCAGGAACAAGGTTCAGAGCACCCGGTCCGACCGAGGTGGTCACGGGGATGATCTTGCGGCGATTGTGTTCCTTGGCATAGCCGATGGCGGAATGGGCCATCCCTTGCTCATTCTTGCCCTGGTAGAAAGTCAGGCTATGGTCTCCCTGTTCGAGTGCCTGGCCGATACCAACGACGCAACCGTGGCCGAAGATACCGAAGACGCCCTCGACAAACTTCTCTTCCTTGCCGTCAAAACTGACGAACTGGTTGTCCATGAACTTGAGCAGAGCCTGAGTCATTGTCAATCGAATTGTACCCATGTTTACCTCCAAAATGCGTGAATCCCCGCTTGGTTTTCCAGAAATCAGGACAAAACTTCAGGCCTCTGCGCGGCTTTTATGCCGGTGCAGGGCCCGGTCAGATTGCCAATGAGTAATTTATGAGTACTTATTGGGCAATTGTGTGGTTCAATTCTATCACCACTGGGTAAGTATGGCAAGCAGATTTTGGAGAGATGTCAAAAAGAGTGCCCGGACTGGCAAAATGAGCCCGGGCACTTCGGTTTTTTTGTTCAGTTTAATTAAAATGGCCTGAAACCCACCCGAAAAGTGGTCAGAATCCGTGTCAGTCGATCAGGTCATCGCAGGCAGCCAGGGCATCTGTCAATTCGGCAACAAAATACGGGTGTCCGAGCTCTTCCTCAAATCCAGACTGGCGCAGGACAGCCGCAGGCTGAGGCTGGAGATGGACAAAAAAGAGCCGGGTACCGTGCTCACGACATTTGTGCAGTAATTTTTCCAGGACATTGACGGCCGTGGCATCAATCGCAGGGACGCGCTGCATCTCGAGGATGATTGCTTCCTTGTCGACAACTTCATGGTCGATGCTCTGGATCAGGCTTTCGGCTGCGGCAAAGAAGAAGGGGCCATTGAGACGATAGACCGCGACACTGTCGAGGGCCGTCATGCCTGTAACCGACCGCTCCTTGATCGTTGTGACATCGGCCATTCGTTTCATGAAGAAAACGGCAGCCAATACAATACCGACTTCGATCGCCACAACCAGATCGAACACCACGGTCAGGGAAAACGTCGAAATCAAAAGTAGTCGGTCCGTTTTGGGGGCTTTGAGCAGCTTCTTGATCTCTCTGACTTCGATCATGTTCCTGCTGACATTGATCAGGATGGCAGCCAGTGTAGCCATCGGGATTAATTTGGCATAAGGCAGGAACAGAACCGTCACCAGCAGGACCGTGATGGAATGGACAATCGCGGAAACAGGACTGACCGCTCCGCTGCGGATATTGGCTGCTGTCCGTGCGATTGCACCAGTTGCCGGCAAACCCCCAAACAGGGCCGAGACGATATTGGCCGCGCCCTGGCCGACCAGTTCCTGGGAGGAATCATGCCGGGTGTTCGCCATGCCATCTGCAACAACGGCCGACAGCAACGACTCGACACCACCGAGGATGGCGATGGTGATCGCCGGCTGGATCAGCTGGCGCAAGGTGTCCAGTGTGATATTCGGGAATTTGAGTGGCGGAAACCCTCCGGACAGCGAGGCATAGCGGCTGCCGATGGTGACGACCTCGAGATCGCTGAACTGGACCACCAAAGTCGTGACCAGGATAGCCACCAGAGACCCTGGTATCTGGCGGTTGATTTTGGGCCAGACCAGGATGATCAGCAAGGCGACTGCCCCCATCAGGAAATTGGGCCAGCTGAACTGGTCGAGATGCTCCACATAGGTCAGGACCTTCTCCACAAACTCCGCTGGCATTTTTTCGATGCCAAAACCAAAAAAATCATTCAGCTGGCCGGTGAAGATTGTCACGGCAATACCAGCGGTGAAGCCGACCGTGATCGGGAAGGGAACATAGCGGATGACACTGCCTAATTTCAACAGCCCCATCGCCAGCAGAATGATACCAGCCAGGAGTGTGGCCGTGATCAGCCCATCGAGTCCGTAATCCGCGATGATGCCATAGACAATGACGACAAAGGCACCGGTCGGACCAGTGACCTGGGTGGCACTGCCGCCCAGAAGGGCAGCCGTGAAACCAGCCAGGATCGCCGTGTACAGGCCAGCCTCAGGGGAGGCCCCCGAGGCTATGGCCAAAGCGACTGATAACGGGATGGCAATGATGCCGACGAGGACCCCGGCTACCACATCACGGCTCAGGGACCGTTTGTTGTATCCTTTGAGATATAAGAGCAGCTCGGGTTTCATGCCTGATCCTCCCGATCGCAAAAATAAGCCAGCCACTCGCCATAGCCTTCTTTTTCAAGCTCAGCCAGTGGAATGAAACGCAGGGACGCGCTGTTGATGCAGTAGCGCAGGCCACCCTTGCTGGCTGGACCATCCGTGAAGACATGGCCCAGATGCGAATCGCCGGCCCGGCTGCGAACCTCCACCCGGTCCATGCCATGACTGCGGTCTCTTTTCTCCACGATTACCTGGCGATCGACCGGTTTTGTAAAACTGGGCCAGCCACAGCCTGAATCAAATTTGTCCCGGGAACTGAACAGTGGCTCACCGGTCGCCACATCCACATACAGGCCGGTGCGTTCCTCGCGCCAGTAGGCACCGCTGAATGGATGCTCCGTGGCATTCTCACGCACAACGGCATAGGATAGGGGTGACAGGATTTTTTTCAAAGCGGCTTCTTCAGGCCGGATGTAGCGGGAAGGATCGATGATCGGGACCACACCGGGATGGGCCACCACCCCGGATTGTGCAGGTACAGCCAAGATTGGCACTGTGTCCCCGGGCAAAGTCGCAAAACTGACATGGCAATAACCGCCAGGATTTTTCTCCAGATAGTCCTGATGGTAGTCCTCGGCCAGGAAATACTGTTCGAGCGGACGGATCTCCGTCACGATCGGCAATTTGTACGCCAGCTGTTTCTGGGCAACCACCGCCTCGATCACCGTCAGGTCTGCAGGATCCACATAATAGATACCGGTGCGGTACTGGGTCCCGCGATCATTGCCCTGCCGGTTAACAAGGGTCGGATCGATGATTTTAAAGAAGTATTCCAGAACCGTAGCAAGGTCTATCTTTTCAGGATCAAACTGGACTTCTACCGTCTCAGCATGGCCCGTATTGTTATAGCAGACATCCTGGTAGCTGGGATTCTCGGTCCGGCCATTTGCATACCCGACGCTCGTGGCTGCGACTCCGGGTAACCGCTGCAGATAGGCCTCTGTTCCCCAGAAACAGCCACCGGCAAGATATATCCGGTGCAGGTCTGCCTGGTTGTAATCGATCTTCACATTGGGATTGGGAGGAAGCGTTTCGTGTCTCATGGCTATTCTTTCCGACCGTCATGCCATACCCCGGTCATAGGTTGTTGCAAGCCTATTCTAGACCTTTTGTGCTAAAATGAAAGTAGTTGGACCATTCATTTTTCAATCCTTTGCGCGTATTCCGGATCTTGGACGAGTCAGGAGGCGATGGCCTTGATTCTGGTGACCGGCGCTACCGGGCATATCGGCAATGTCCTGGTACACGCTCTTTCCCGCCGTTATCCCGGTGAAACCATTCGGGTTTTTCTCCAGCCCAGAGAGAGTCTGGAGTCTTTTAACCGTCTTACCCTGCAGCTTTATTTTGGTGACATCAGGAAACAGGACGACGTCCGGGCAGCCGTTCAGGGTACCCGTCTGGTTTTCCATCTGGCCGGCGTTATCGATACCTCCCTGAATCCAGGGTCCAGGATCTACGAAATCAACGTGGGTGGTACGCGCAACGTTATCGAAGCGTGCCTGGCTGAGCCATCGGTCCGCCTGGTCTATGTCAGCTCGGTCCATGCCCTGCCAGACTGGCCGGACGGTCGTGAAATCTCTGAGGTTGAACAGTTCCCGGTTCCCGGACTGCCGGAAGGCTATGCCCGTTCCAAATCTGAAGCCACTGCCCTGGTCATGGCCGCAACCCGGGAAGGACTCGATGCTGTCGTTGCATTCCCCAGTGGTGTGATTGGTCCAGATGATTACAAACTGTCGGAAATGGGCCGCATGTTCCGTTATTTCTATGCCATCCGCTCCCTGCGCCTGGTTTTCTCTTTTCAGGGTGCCTACAATTTCGTCGATGTCAGAGATGTGGTCGATGGCCTGATCGCTCTGGCCGAACGCGGCAAGAGTGGACAGGGATATATTTTGTCCGGCCACCAAATCACAGTCAGCGAAATTATCCGGATCGAACGCCAGGTCATCGGTGCCCGTCAGCCACGGATCCTGACCGTTCCAGTCCGGATCGTCCAGCTGGGGGCCGCCATCCTGGCCAGGCTGGCCCACTGGTTCCACTTCCATTCCATTGTCACGCCCTACAGCATTGCTGTCCTTTTATCCAACAGCCGGATCAGCCACGCCAAAGCCAGCCGCGAACTGGGCTTTCAGCCGCGACCTATTGCCGATTCGATCCGGGATAATCTCATCTGGTTGATGGATCATGGCTTGTTCAGGAAAAGAACTGCTGCATCCTGGCCAAATCGAATGCCTTGAGTGGCAGGTGGATGATCCTTTTTTCCAATGCTGACTGATAGATGGCCAGGACCAGGGCGACCGCATCCCGTCCGGACTGGCCGCTGGCCAGAGGTTCCCGGCTCACCACGATGGCATCAATCAGATCACCAAGCAAGCCACTGTGCGGGTTTGTCAGTTGTTTCAGACCCGAAAGACCAGACCGGCGCAAAGTTTGCCAGAAGATCCGGCGCGTATAGGTGGTGGCCAGATTCTTACCTGTTTTGTCATAAACGGCGATGTGAGGTTTGCCGGATAAAATACCCGCTCTTATTTCACCCTCGGTCAGGCGGATAAAAAAGGACGCTTCCGGACGTTCGGGATCTGTGATCGTGGTCCCTTCCACCAGGCACTGGACATCATTGGTCAGCGTGAGGATGGCAAAGCCCAGGTCTTCGGCCTCCATGTGGTGCGTTTTCCGGAAAATCTGGCCAGATGCGGATTCGACCGTCTGGCCCAACAGCCAGGTCATCAGGTCCATGGCATGGACGCTCTGGTTCATCAGGGCGCCACCATCCTGGGACCAGGTTCCGCGCCAGGCGGCCTGGTCATAATACTCCTGGCCATGGCCCCAGCGGACTTTGACATCGCCATAGAGCACCCGGCCAAAATGGCCCGACATGATATCGGCCCGGATCGCCTGAACCAGAGGGAAGAAGCGGTAGATATGGCCCACGGCAACTTTGCGGTTGTTCTTGCGCGCTAGCTCGAGGATTTCATCGGCTTGCTCGAGCGACAACGTCAGTGGTTTTTCGATCAGGACATGAGCCCCGACTGCCAAGGCATCCAGGCTGATCGCTGCGTGGGAGCCACTGGGTGTGGTAATCACAACCAGATCCGGCCGCACCTCTGAAAGCATCTTCTGGTAATCTTCATAGATCGCTATCCCGGCAATTTCTTTCCCCGTGAAGCCTGCTGCCTGGAGGATCTTCTCCGCTGCCCCTGGCCGAGTATCAACGGCCGCCACAACCTCCAGCGCCCGCCGCTTGTTCTGATGATAACGGGCACCTTTTAGATGTTTTCTGGCCACGACCCCGCAGCCTATGATCGCATATCTGATGGTTCCCATGCCGCAAAAAGCTCCTTGACTTTCCCGGATCTCTCAAGCACCTGTGCCAAAGTCCGAGATATAATTATTACGTAAACTTATGATTATTGTATAAATCTTAATTGTTTCAATTGACCCAACAAACGCTCTCCACCCCATGAAAGATGGGCATTTACCCCAAACTTGGCGGCTGATTCGACATTTTCCGGTCTGTCGTCGAAATAATAGATGGTTTGCGGATCTTGTCCAATACCCTGCAAAGTCCTGCGAAAGGCTTCCGGATCTGGTTTCATGCAGCCCAGTTCATAAGACACAAAGACCTGGTCAAAAAACCGTCCCAGGCCCAGGGTCTGTCCACAATGTTCCCAATGGAAGCTACTGGTGTTCGAAAGCAGCTGCAAGCTGAATCGGCTGTACAGAGTCTCAAGAATCGGCCGAGTCAGGGCAAAGGGTTCACCGATAATTTTGATGTATTCGGTGTGAAAGGATGCAAAATCAATCGTGACTCCCATTTCCTCCCTGGCCTGGTGATAAAATTCAGCCAGACTGGAGATTTGACCGGTTTCCAGCCGATGGACAGCCTGGCTTTGTCCCCACCGTTCCGCGAAGGGCAGCGTCCCTGGTTCAGGGTCCAGACCGGGCCAGAACCGGTCGACATTATGCAGATGGACCAGGATATTGCCTAGGTCAAACAGGACAACGGGATGGTCAACCGTTGGACCGGGACCGGGCTGCAGGATAGGACCGTCCTTCATGTCCGTGTCGTCGACTGTGGTTTAAGCACAGTGAAAAGGGATCCGGCCAGCAAGACGATCGGCAGGCTGTTGGCGAAAAGATAGCCCCAGAGAGTCTGGGATGACAGGAGTTGGTCGAGACTGAAATAAGCCACCATGATGATGAAAACGATCAGGTAATGGACCAGTTTCAGGGGCAGGTGATGGTTTGGGCGAAACTGCTGGAACAAGAGCAAGGCTGCCAGTCCTGCCGCCAGGGAATTGATGCCGAAAAACAAGTAGTCCATGTGTTTGAAGTCTCCTTTTGCAACAAGTATAGCATAACCATCCGACCGGTCCACGCCATCCTGTCTTGCGTTTAAAGGGGCCTCATTTTGTGCTAAGATGGGAATACTTTTTGATAGGATGGACGGTAGATAAGTCATGAAACAGCCCAATGTGCACCTGTTATGGGACAAAGCCATCTCATTACTCGATGGTGAAGTCTCGGAAATCAGCTTGAACACGTGGATCAAGCCACTTGAGCCGGTCGGTGTGGAACAGGGTGTTTTCATCTTGTCTGTTCCCAATGATTTCCACAAGACATTTGTGGACCAGTACGCCAGCCTGATCAAAAATGCGATCAAGGCTGCTGGTTCAGCAGATTATGAGGTCCGGTTTCAAGTCGGGCCGACTGAACCTTTGTCCCACGCGGTCCGGACAGAGAAAAAACCGCCATCCCCGACGACATCGGATGAATCATTCGGCCAGGCATCCCTGAGCCGGCTCAATCCGCAATATACATTTGAGACCTTTGTCGTTGGCAGTGGCAACCGGTTCGCCCATGCTGCCTGTGTCGCCGTCGCCGAAAAACAAGGTGGCCGCAATTTCAACCCACTGTTCCTTTATGGTGGATCCGGTCTGGGAAAAACACATCTCATGCACGCCATCAGTAATTTCATCTGTGAAAATTACCCCGCCAAGAAAATCCTCTATGTCCAGTGTGAGCAATTCGTCAACGAGTTCATCTATACCATCAAGGAGAATAAGTATGACGATTTCCGCAGCAAATATCGCAACACCGATATGCTCCTGATCGATGACATCCAGTTCATCGAAGGCAAAGAACAGATGCAGATCGAGTTTTTCCACACGTTCAACGCCCTGTACGAGACTGGTAAAAACATCGTCCTGACCTGCGACAAACCGCCGCAAAGCCTGGCTTCACTCGAGGAACGTCTGCGCACCCGCTTCTCCAGCGGCCTGATCGTCGATATCCAGCCCCCGGACTACGAAACTCGCCTGGCGATCCTGCGCCGCCACGCCCAGCAGAACAACGTCTCGGTACCGGATGACGTCTACGAATACATCGCATCGAATGTGGCTTCCAATATCCGTGAACTGGAAGGTGCTTTCAAGACCGTCCTGTATTACTCCATGCTGGCCGGTCCGATCACCCAGGATGTTGCACGCGAAGCTTTGAAAGACATCATCCAGCCTTCGGCCGCGAGGAAGCTGAGCGCTTCGCTGATCATGGAGGTGGTCGGCAATGCCTACAACGTCACTGTCGATGATCTCAAGTCCAACCGCCGCAGCAAAGAAGTGGCTTTGCCCCGCCAGATCGCCATGTTTCTCTGCCGCAGCCTTTTAAATATGACATTGCCCCAGATCGGCACCGAGTTTGGCAATCGCGACCATACCACCGTCATGTACGCCTGCAGCAAGATCAGCGAAGACCTCGCCGTCAAGCCTGACCTCGTGCGCCAGATCGATGATCTCAAGAAGCGGATCACTGGTTAGAAGGACTCTGCCTGCAGCGTGAAATGTATGGTTTTCCACAAATTGTTTATTAATATGTGGAAAAACCTCTGTTGAAAGTCTTGTGGACAAACTTTTCCGAAAACTTATCCACATCAACAGCCATTCCCGGGTCTTTTTCCTCCACACGGTTCCTAACAGGGCAAATTCTACAGGCTCTAAGCTTCTACCCGTTTTACACATATTCACAGCCCCATAAGAAGAAAAGTGATAAAATATATCCCAATAGAGTTCAACAGCCGGAGGTACCCCATGAAGTTCATCTGCTCCCGTGACCGCCTGATGGAAGCAATCAGCATTGTTCAAAAATCAGTCGGCGTTCGTTCTCCTTTGCCGATCCTGGACGGCATCCTGGTCGAAGCTGGTCAGGGTGTCAAATTGACCGGCTACGATATGGAAACCAGCATTGAATGCCTGGTTGAAGCAGATGTACCTGTCAAGGGCGGCATCGTCATCAATGCCCGGATTTTCGGGGACATCATCCGAAAGCTGCCGGATGACGTTGTTTCGATCGAAACCAATGAAAACTTGCAGATCCAGATTGAGAGTGCCAGCACCCATTTCTCGATCAAGGGCTTGCGCGCAGAAGATTATCCGAAAATTCCAGAAGTGTCCGACGACCAGCAGCTCCATGTCCGCCAGAGTGTCTTGAAAGAGATGATCCGGCAGACCATTTTTGCTGTCAGCACCGATGAAAGCCGACCAGTTCTGAATGGTTGTTATCTGGTCTGTGATGGCACAGCTCTGGAGATGGTTGCTATTGATGGTTTCCGACTGGCTTTGCGTCGCAACGAACTTGGCAGCGACTTGCCGGCCATGAAATTTATTGTTCCTGGCAAGGCTTTGGGCGAAGTCGGCCGGATCCTGAGCTCAACCGGGGAAGCCATGGTGGATATTTATCCTTCCCAGAACCACATCAAGTTCGATATTGGTTCTGTCAAGCTTGTTTCACGGTTGATCCAGGGTGAATACATGAATTACCGCGGCATCATTCCACAGACAGCGGAAACAACCTTGACGGTTGATCCCAAGGTGATTCTCTCTGCTATTGAACGAGCTGTCCTGGTTATTACCAGTGATGATCGCCGTTTTCCCGTCCGCCTCTCGATGACCGATGATGAAACTTTGGTGGTCAGTGCCAATACCGACGTCGGTTCGTTGCGTGAAGAGATCTCCGTCGCCATGACCGGTAGCAAGATCGATATTGATTTCAATCCCAAGTATTTCCTAGATGCCCTGAAAGCAATTGATGAGGATGAAATCAGCATCATTTTCAATGGTAGTATGGGTCCTTGTGTCTTGCGTCCGGTCGACAGCCAGGAATTTGCCTATCTTGTCCTGCCTTTGCGCCGCTGAGGACATTAAACTTGGCGAAAGAACGACTTGAATGTACGTCACTGCGATTGAACTGACCGAATTTCGCAATTACCGTTCACAACAGATAACCGTCCATCCAGATATCAATGTTTTTTTCGGGGCCAATGCCCAGGGCAAGACAAACATCCTGGAGGCGGTTTATCTTTGTGCCTGCGCCAGATCGCACCGGACCAGCCGGGATTCTGATTTGATTCACCAGGATAGCGACCATTATTCGGTCAAAGTCGATTTCAAGACCCAGTCCGGACATCAGGATTCTCTGGAAATCCGCTACTTTGATCCTGTCCCAGGCCATCCGCAGAGGCAAAAATCAATTCGCCAGATCTACCAGAATGGTGTCCTGCTTGAACGCATCAGTGACATGATGGGATTGTTTCATGCCGTAATTTTTGCTCCTGAGGATTTGATGCTCATCAAAGAGGGCCCTGCCACCCGGCGCCGTTTTCTCGACCTCTTGATTTCCCAGGTCCGACCGACTTATTTCCAGGATTTGCAGCGGTATAGCCGCCTGCTCCAGCAACGTAATAAGATCCTCAAAGACCTGCGCGAATCCAGACCGGCAACAGGATCTTGGGGCGAAACGGAACAACTGGAGGCCTGGGACCTGACCATGGTTCCCTATGCAGCCAGGATCATTCACCAACGTATGATCTACATCCAGCGTTTGGATCAGATGGCTGAAAAACATCATTCAAAGATATCTTCCGGAAAAGAGAAGTTAAACGTAAAATATAGGACGATTTCAGGATATACTAATGAAATGAGTCCTCCAGAGCTTTCTGATCTCCTGCTTAAGAAATATAAAAATAACATTTACGATGATATCGCTCGAGGATCAACTCAGACTGGACCGCATCGGGATGATCTTGAATTAGTCCTGCAGGGGGAGCCCATGAAACCCTATGCGTCCCAGGGTCAACAAAGATCTGCGGTCCTTTCCCTGAAATTATCAGAATTGGAAATCATCACGGAGGATATCGGCGAACGCCCGGTCCTGCTTCTGGATGATGTCATGTCAGAGCTCGATAGCGACCGTCGCCGTTGCCTTCTGGAAAGTATCTCAGAGGCTCAAGTTTTTGTCACTTGTACCGATGCTAATCATGTTGTTGCCGATATTCGTCTGGCTGATGAGTCCAAACAAGCCATAACTCAGAAAGAAACACAAGTGGAGCCAGGTCATACCACACAAACTCGCCACTTTTCATTTTTTGAAGTTCGCTCCGGCCAGGTTAACAGGGTCGAGCATGACAGCAGGATTTCTGATATACTGTGACTATGTATATCCATATCGGCGGTGAATATTCTGTCTCTAGCCGGCTGATTGTCGGCATTTTTGATTTTGAAGAGACGACGCAGGATGGCTCGCTTACCCGTGCCTTCCTGAAACACGCCCAGGACCATGACCAAATCGAGTTTGTATCGGCCGATCTACCGCGATCATTCATTGTCACGGTTGAACGTGTCTATGTATCACCGATTTCCGCAGCAACTTTGCGCAAAAGGATCGAAAACCAGAACGATCCGAATACCTTGTTTCATGAAAACAGATCAGTCAGGATGGTGAACCCGTGAGTAATCAGACAGAAGACCTAAAGAAGAATGATCATCACAGTGAGCTGGAAGGGGATGGGATTGACGATGTTGTCAATCTGGCAGTTAACCCCCAGGCCCTGGTCGATGATGACTATCAGGAAATGGCCTTTGAGATGACCGATGGTGAGTTCGATTCGTTCGATACCACCAATGCTTCCGCATACAGTGAATCGGATATTCAGGTTCTGGAGGGTCTGGAAGCTGTCCGCAAGCGTCCTGGCATGTATATCGGTGATACAGCATTGCGTGGCCTTCATCATCTTGTTTATGAAATTGTTGCTAATTCAGTCGATGAAGCATTGGCCGGTCGGTGTGATACGATTAATGTTCATATTAATTCTGACGGTTCGGTTACTGTAAGTGATAATGGCAGTGGTATCCCCGTCGGTAATCATCCCAAAATGGGCATCCCAACCGTTGAAGTTGTCCATACGGTTCTGCATGCGGGTGGCAAATTTGGTGGCGGTGCGTACAGCGTCTCGGGCGGTTTGCATGGGGTAGGTGCTTCAGTTGTTAACGCGCTGTCTGCCTGGATGGAAGTGATGGTCAAGCGTGAAGGCAAAATCTACAAGATCCGGTTCGAACGGGGGGCCACTGTCGGCAAACTCGAAATCGTCGGAGATACAGAAGAAACAGGTACGACCACGACGTTTATGCCGGATCATTTGATTTTTCCGGATATCCAGTTCGAATATCATACGATGTTGACCCGTTATCGTGAAATGGCCTTCCTGAACCGGGAAATCACCATCAATCTCAATGACTATCGCGAAACACCGCCTGTCGAGAAGAAACTGCATTACGAGGGCGGCATCATTTCCTTTGTTGAGTACCTGAACAAGAACAGGGAAGTCCTGCATAAGCAGCCGATTTACATTGCTACCCGCAGTGGGGATGTTTTTGTTGAGGTCGCCATCCAGTACAACGATTCCTATTCCGAGAATATTTATTCCTATGCGAACAACATCGCCACCATCGAAGGTGGGACCCATATGACTGGCTTTAAATCAGCATTGACGAAGGTCATCAATGATTACGCCAGGAAATATGGCATGATCAAACCCAATGACAAGAATCTGCAAGGTGAGGATGTGCGCGAAGGTCTCTACGCCATCATCAGTGTCAAATTACCTGAACCTCAGTTTGAAGGTCAGACGAAATCCAAACTGGGCAATTCCGAGATCCGGACGCTGGTTGAGAGTGTCATTAATGATAAATTAGCCGCCTATCTGGAAGAAAACCCATCTATCGGAAAGATCATCATTGATAAATGTCTTTCGGCATCTCGTGCTCGTGATGCTGCACGTAAGGCTCGCGACCTGACGCGTCGTAAAAGTGTCTTCGAATCAAATTCCCTCCCAGGCAAACTGGCTGATTGCCAGGAGAAGGATCCGACCTTCTGTGAATTGTTCATCGTCGAAGGTGACTCTGCCGGTGGTTCGGCTAAAAACGGCCGCGAACGCAAATACCAGGCCATCCTGCCGCTATGGGGCAAAATGCTCAATGTCGAAAAGGCTCGGATTGACAAGGTCTATGATAATGAAAAATTACTTCCGATTGTCCTTGCGTTAGGTGCAGGTATTGGCTCTGATTTTGATGTCACCAAATTACGTTATCACAAGATTATCTTGATGGCCGATGCGGACGTCGATGGTTCGCATATCCGCACCTTGTTATTGACTTTCTTTTTCCGCCACATGCGTCCATTGGTAGAGGCCGGTTACGTCTACATTGCCTGTCCGCCACTCTATCGGGTGTATGAAGGAAATACCAGCCATTACGCTTACAATGACAAGGATGTCGAAGAAATCAAACTTAAAACAGGCTGGAAAGATCCGAAGATCCAGCGCTACAAAGGTCTGGGTGAAATGAGTGCCGAGCAGCTCTGGGATACGACCATGAACCCTGAAACACGTAAACTCATGCGTGTCACCGTTGAGGATGCGCTCTCATCGGATGAAACATTCAGTTTATTAATGGGAGATCGCGTCGAACCGAGAAAAGAATTTATCCAGATGAATGCAAAATATGCCAATACGGATGTATAAAGTGATTTAAGCGGGATTAAATCTTAAGATTGATTTTGCTGCTATGTAAAGATGGCCGGATGTTTCACGTGAAACATCCGGTTTTTTTACTTTAACTGCTCTGATCTGTCGGATCAAAGCTATTTGTGATAAGATACTCAACATTGGAACAAGGAGATTGACCCAATGTCTCAAGTCATTGCGATTGTGAATCAAAAAGGTGGGGTTGGCAAAACAACTACCACAGTTAACCTGGCATCGTTTATCGCCAATAAAGGCAAAAAGGTCCTTCTCATCGATGTGGATCCCCAGGGAAATGCGACATCTGGGTTAGGCTTGGAAAAGAATAAAGTTGAGCTATCGACCTATGATGTGCTCATCAATCAAGTCCCGTTGCGCGATGCCATTCAGGAAACAGGCCGAAAACGCCTGTCTATTTGCCCGGCCAATATTGATTTAGCTGGTGCAGAAGTTGAACTGGTTGGTACTGTTTCACGTGAAACATTTTTGAAACGCGCCATTGATCCGATTCGTGATGAATTTGATTTTGTTCTTATGGATTGCCCTCCGTCGTTGGGTCTGCTGACTCTGAATGCTCTGACTGCTGCTGATAGTTTGATTGTACCGATCCAGGGTGAATATTACGCCTTGGAAGGTCTGACCCAGCTGATGGAGACGGTTTCGATTGTCAAACGCAACATGAATCAGAATTTGTCTGTGTTTGGTGTCGTCGTGACGATGTTTGATGCCCGGACTCAGCTTTCCCATCAAGTCGCAGCGGAGGTCAGGAAGTATTTCGGCGATAAAGTCTTCCGGACGATCATTCCGCGTAATGTCCGCTTGAGCGAAGCACCCAGTTTCGGTAAATCCATCGTCGAATATGATCCGAAATCCAAAGGTGCGGAATCTTATGATGCACTGGCCAGGGAAGTTATCAAACGGGCAGGAGGATATGGATTATGAGTGCAGCGAATAGCAAAGGGTTAGGCCGAGGTTTGGGTGCTTTGTTGACCAATCCGGAAATGATCAATGAAGAGATCAAAGGATCGATTGTCGAACTGAAGATCAATGACATCGCACCCAATGCAGATCAGCCGCGCAAGCAGTTTGACCAGGACAAACTCCAGGAACTGGCGGCTTCTATTCGTGAAAATGGTGTGATCCAGCCGATCATCGTTTGTAAAGCCGAAAAAGGGTACAAAATCGTTGCCGGTGAACGACGCTGGCGAGCTTCGCGTATGGCTGGACTGACAGTCATTCCAGCGATCGTCCGTGATCTGACCAATTTACAGGTTCTGCAGCATGCTTTGATTGAAAACATCCAACGCCAGGACCTGAATCCTCTGGAAGAAGCCCTTGCCTTGGATAAATTGATCACAGACCACGAAATGACACAGGAGTCATTAGCTAAAGTAGTTGGCCGCAGTCGTCCGGCTATCGCCAATACGCTACGCTTGTTGAATTTACCAGAATCTATCCGGCATCATCTCATGAATGAAGAGTTGACCGCTGGACATGCCAGAGCGCTACTGGCTTTGCCTGAAGAAGATATCCAAGTCAAAGCAGCCAATCTGATTATTGGTAAATCTCTGAATGTTCGCGAAACAGAAAAACTCGTCAAAAAGCTCCAGCAGCCAGCCAGACAAGTCAAAACCATCGACGAAGTGTACCAGCTCAGTGTCAGGGAAGTCGAGCGTGAGTTGACCAGTAATCTGGGCACCAAAGTCCGTCTCAAAGATCGCAACGGTAAAGGCAGCATCGTAATCGACTACTTCTCAAATGACGATCTGAACCGGATCCTGTCACTCATAAAATCTTGAGTCGTAGTGCCTCATGTCAATATGAGCGCGAAATAGTAACTGGTGCCTCATATAGT
>CAZGSR010000039.1:0-23472 GCA_964528645.1 uncultured Mageeibacillus sp.
TACTGTGGCACCTCGCCTTCGTTAATTTTCATCTTCTTGTTTAAGAAGTCGACCGTGAATTTCTTCTGGAGCAAAGCATCACCTTTGTATTTCTCGTTGCTCAAAATACTCAAAATCGTACTCTTTTGCCATGCCTTTTTATTCCTTGGGGTTGAAATGCCATCTTCCGTCAGCTGCCGAGCGATATCGCCGTAGGTTGCCCCTTCAAGGAACAGTCTATAAATTCTTCGAACAATTTCGGCTTCTTTGGGCACGATTTCAGGCAATCCATCCGCTCCACGCCTATAGCCGAGAAAACTGCTGAATGGCATGCTGACTTTACCATCCTGGAATCGCTTCCTTTGGCCCCAGGTAACATTTTCCGAAATACTTCTGCTTTCCTCTTGAGCCAGGGAACTCATGATCGTAATCAGGAGCTCGCCCTTTGAATCCATCGTGTAGATATTTTCCTTCTCGAAATAGACCTCTACGCCTTTGCTTTTCAAATCACGTACCGTGGTTAGGGTATCAACTGTATTTCTGGCGAATCGTGAAACAGATTTTGTGATGATCCGGTCGATTTTCCCTGCCAGAGCATCACGGATCATACGATTGAAGCCGTCACGCTTTTTGGTATTGGTGGCGGAAATACCCTCGTCTGTGTGCACAATTTCACGAAAGGGTTGCAAATAGGTCATTTTCAGGCGTCTTTATCGTTTAAATTAGGTGGCCAAAATCCCTGAAAGCCCCTGAAATGAAAGGACTCCAGCATTGTATCAATACTGGAGTCCTGTTGTGGAGCCTTTAATCGGAATCGAACCGATGACCTCATCCTTACCATGGATGCGCTCTACCGACTGAGCTATAAAGGCGTGTATGGAGCGGGTGAAGGGAATCGAACCCTCGCGGTCAGCTTGGGAAGCTGAAGTTCTGCCATTGAACTACACCCGCATGGCGGGTCTGTACCCGGATTTGCATATGCGATTGTAACAGACGATCCAGGGGGTGTCAAGCAAGGATTTGCCGCGTGTTGCCGCGCTCTTTACTTGTTTCCGTGAAATGTTAGCAGAAATATGGCCAGGGATCACCCTTCGCGCGACCCCTGGTCCCGGATCGTGAAGTTTCACAAATCTGGGCCAGGGTGGAATTTGACACACAACATGACACGAACCTCAAACCTCCTGCGGCTGTAAGATCAGAAGGGTTCCTTATCTGAACTTCCGGAAAATGACCCCGACCTTGAAATTGAAATTTCAAAAACGAGGTCGGGGTCACTTTTGTGCAACAACGAACCATCATGCCGCAGAGAGCCTGCGGCTGTAGGCTTTGGCGTCACAGAACCACGACGTGTCTGAAAGTAAAGGGTGGCCCCAGATCGTGCAACTTCCGCCCCGGGTGCCATCCTTCACGCCACCCCTGGCCCCAGATCGTGCAACTTCCGCCCCGGGTGCCATCCTTCACGCCACCCCTGGCCCCAGATCGTGCAACTTCCGCCCCGGGTGCCACCCTTCGCGCCACCCCTGGCCCCAGATCGTGCAACTTCCGCCCTCGGTGCCACCACTCGCGTGACCCCCTGGCCCCGATTCATGCAATCTGCCGCAATCGGATGGTATTTATTGCCAATCTCTCGATGTTTTGCTATGCTGATAAAAATATTTGACAATCAAAGTATCGTCGGAGAAATGGCTGCTGAATGCAAGTCGTGGCGAACTGATCAGTCGAGTGGGAGAAACCTGACATGCAAACTGTGATCGGCAAAACATACTATCAAGTCCCTCGTTTCGAAACTCTGCGTGACCTGATCCGCTACAGCGTCGAACACTATGGTGACACACCGGCCTATCGCTACCATGAGAAACCCGGCGGTCCAGATGTTGTCCGGACCTACCGTGAATTCAGCCAGGCGATCGATGAAATGGGCACAGGCCTTCTGGCCATGGGCTTTAAGGATCAGCACCTGGTGGTTGTCGGTGACAATTGCTATGAATGGGCGGTGGCTAATACTGCGATCGTCAATGGCGTCGGGATCACGGTGCCGCTGGATAAGCAGCTGCCGGTTTCCGAGGTCATCAACCTGACCCAGCGGGGCAAGGCGGTTGCCTTCATTTATCATCCGAAGCATCATGAAATCGCCAAGGCTGTAGCTGAAGCTGTGCCGCAGGTGCGTAGCCTGATCTGCATGAAAGCCGATGTCATCGAGCAGGAACTGGCTCAGGCTGATAGTCGTTTCACCGACATGGACCAGGTCCGGGCCACAGGTCGCGCGGCTCTGGCCGCGGGGGATCGCTCGTTTGTGGACGCCGTTATCGATCCGGAGAAGATGTCTTCGCTGCTCTTCACCTCCGGCACGACAGCCATGTCCAAGGGTGTCATGCTCTGCCATCGCAACATCACACACAATGTGTTCGCGGTCATGTCGACGATTAAGCTTGAAGCGGGTCAGCGCGCTTTGTCGGTCTTGCCCCTGCACCACACCTTTGAAAATACTGTCGGTATGTACATGATGCTCGGTTTTGGCATCAATATCTGTTTTACCGATGGTTTGCGCTATCTCGTCGACAACATGAAGGAATGGAAAATCAACATCATTCTGGCGGTGCCGCTCCTGTTTGAAAACATCTATCATGCGGTGCAGAAGAAATTGGCTAAGTCGGGCAAGCTAGCCCTGGTCAACAAGCTGCGAGTGGTTGCCCGGTTCCTGCGCAAGGCTGGCATTGACATCCGTAAAAAGCTTTTCCACCAGATCCATGAGGGTGTCGGCGGCGGTTTGTCGCTGTGTGTCAGCGGCGCCGCTGCCATCGACAAGGAAATCACTGCCTTCTTCAACGATATCGGTATTGAATTCTGGTCAGGCTATGGTCTGACCGAGACCTCGCCGGTTATCTCCTGCAACAATTATTTTGTTAATGTCTATGGCAGCGTCGGAAATCCGCTGGCGACGATTGAGGTCGGGATCGATGCTGACAGCGATGAACCGGGCGCTATTGGCGAGATCCTCTCCCGCAGCCCCAGCAACATGCTGGGCTATTATGAAAATCCTGAGGCTACGGCGGAAGTGCTCACTTCGGACGGCTGGGTCCGCACCGGTGACATCGGCTACCTCGACAAACGGGGTTGCGTGTTCATCACTGGCCGGAAAAAGTCGATGATCGTCCTGCCCAACGGCAAAAAGGCCTTCCCAGAGGAGATCGAATTTGTCATCAACCGCATCGAAGGCATCAAGGAATCGATCGTCTGGGGTGACGAACTCAACCGCGACACACTGGATATCTGTGCCAAGATCGTGGTCAGCGATGAATTGCTGCCCGAAGGTCTCGCCGGGGATGCAGAGAAAATCAGTGCCTATCTGGCCGAGCAGATCAAGCTGGTGAATAAGGACATGCCCGTCTACAAAGCCGTGCGTAACTTTGTCTGGACGACTGAAGAGCTGATCAAGACCACCACACTCAAGGTCAAGCGGCCTGAGGAAAGCAAGAAAATCAAAGCATGGCTCGAAGACCACCAGACCACCATGCGTGCCATGTCCGGCCAGCGCATGAGCTGACAAATGCCTTGGGATAAAGATTAAAAGATACAGCGTTCAAAGCACCAAAAACACCGCGCTGCCCCGCTTGGGCAGTGCGGTGTTTTTGCCAATGCCAGCTCAGCTGGCTATTGCCAACGTTCAATGCACCAAAAACTGCGAACTGCCCTGCCATGGCAGTTCACAGTTTTTGCCAATGCCAAGGCATATGCCTTGGCTATTACCACCCCTGGCTGGCCACCAGATCGGCCAGATCCTGGGCCATCTGGGTCCGGCTGATGCCAAATCCTCCAGGCATGTCCCTATTGGCCGCTATCGCCTGAGTCAGGATCGCAGAGCGGAACGGCAGGTTCAGCAGGGAGTGCTCCATGTGGGCGATCCAGTCACTGTCCAAGGCATCTGAGTAGAAACGAACCGCGCTGACATGACCGTGCTCAACTTTGAATCCGAGACGGACATGACCCCAACCCAAATGCTCATCCAGTTCAGCGTCAAAACGCAGCGTTTCGCCAAAGCGCCAGTCCCAGGAGGCAAATTTCTCTTCGAGATGGAGCAGTAGAGGATCCTGGCGATAATCATGACTGGTTGTGTGGATGATATCTGACGTCTGCTGGGTACCGTCTTTGGAATTGGCAAAGGACCCAATGAAAACCTGCTCGAGCTGATCCATCCAATAGGCAACATCGAGTTCGGGACGGAACGCATTGAGATTTGTGATCCGCGACCGGACCGATGCGACCCCGCGTGCCTGCAATTTGGCCGGAGCAACCGTCAGGTAGCGGCTGACCCGCTCAAAGGCCGATGAAACCAGCAAAGTGCCATGATGCAGGCCAACCCCATGGTCAATCCGGAAGGCATTGCCGGAAAATTTCAAACCGTCCGCGAGGATATCATTGCGTCCGGATCGCTCGGCCGGGATATTCGCCCGGCGAACGGTGTCGACAATCATCTGGAAATTGCGACCAATGTCAAAATCAGCCTGAGGCATTAAAAGTGAAAAATTGAGGTTGCCCAAGTCGTGGAACACCGCTCCGCCACCGGTCGTCCGTCGCGCCAGGCGCCCGCCTTCGGCTTCCAGAAGTTCGGTTTTGCATTCAGCCCAGGCGTTCTGGTTACGACCGATCACGACGGTATTTTCGTTCTGCCACAGGTAAAGGATTGCCTGCAGCGCTTCTTTCTGCGCGCCAGCCATTTGTTGCAGCAGATAGTCTTCCAGAGCCAGGTTGAAGTAAGGGTCATGGGAGTGGCTTTTGACGATCAGGGTGCTCATGCGTGTCATCCTCCGCAAGTATCGTATGATATAATGCTACCAGCAAAATGGCGGAGGGCAAACCCATCAAACTGGAAGGCAAGCTATTTCGCGGCAATCTGATGCTGCGCTCGCAAGAGGTCGAGTTTACCGATCCCAACCTGACCTTTACCAAGATCCTGGAGAAATGCCTGGTGAACCTTTGCCGTGGCCTCGAGGTGCCGATCCCGCTCTGGCTGGAAAAGAACACCCGCGAGTTTGCCCGCTTTCACCAGACATTGTTTTTCGACGGCCAGTTCACAGAGCCGATTGCCTTTGACCGCTTCCAGATCCGCTGGATTGAATGAGAGGATAGATATGGATTCCGATAGACAATCACTGCCAGGGTTTGACCTGGCTTCCGACACGTTTACCGTCAAGGACCAGTATACGATCGGTGAACTGCGCACAATCATGGCGTTTTTGCGCAGTGAAAATGGTTGCCCTTGGGACAAGGTCCAGACCCATGATTCGATCAAGAAAAACCTGCTCGAGGAAGCGTACGAAGCGATCGACGCCATCGAAAGCGGCGACCCCGCCTTGATGGCCGATGAGCTCGGCGATGTCCTGATGCAGGTCGTTTTCCATGCCCAGATGGCCAGCGAACAGGCTGCATTTGATTTCGACACCGTGGTGTCCAATATCTGCCGCAAGCTGGTCTCGCGCCATACGCATCTGTTTGGCCAAGACCAGGCGGAAACGCCAGAAGCCGTGCTCGACAACTGGGAGAAGAACAAACTCAAGGAAAAAGGTTTCGCCAGCCAGTCCCAGGTCCTGGTCGATGTGCCGCGTTCGCTGCCTGCCCTGCAGCGTGCTTTCAAAGTCCAGCAGAAGGCGGCCCAGGTGGGATTTGACTGGGACAATCCAGAGGGCCCGAAGGACAAGATCCTCGAGGAGTTGGACGAAATCCGGGAGATCCTCGATCAGACCCGGGAGCAGATTGCCCAAGACCTGCTCACAGCAGAGCAGGCTGGCCGGGCGGTTGTAGCTGAGGTCGGCGACCTGTTGTTTGCTGTGGTCAATTATGCCCGCCACCTCAAGGTGCAACCTGAAATCGCCCTGACCCAGACAACAGACAAATTCATCCGCCGTTTCACAGAGATGGAGGTCCTGGCCGAAGAAGATGATAAAGACCTCGATGAACTGACATTGAGTGAACTGGATGCATTGTGGGAAGCAGCCAAAGCAGGAGAGGGGGAACAAGAGGCATGAGACTGGACAAATATCTTAAAGTGGCTCGCGTGATCAAGCGCCGCACCATCGCCAATGAAGTCAGTGCTGCTGGCAGGGTCAGTGTCAATGGCAAGATCGCCAAGCCGAGCACAGACATCAAGCCTGGCGACATCATCGAAATCGCTTTTGGCTCCGGATTGAGCCGGATACGGGTTCTGGCGGTCAAAGAGACCGTACGCAAAAATGAAGCCAGCGAGCTGTTTGAAATCCTCGAGGCCGGTGATGCGCTCAAAGAGTAACCTCAACGTAAAATAACCGGGTTGCCGGATCGTCACGTTAAAAGGTACAATAAACTATATTATTTTTGCGGAAAGGACTGTGCATATGGCCCGAGCCATGGGATACCCACATCCTCGTCGTCATCATGTACCCCACGTAGCAGGCCACCAATTGGTTGTCCGCATCATTCTGGGCCTATTATTTGTCCTTGCTGCTGCCTCTGCCGTTGCCATCTATTTCCAACAGGAAGAGCAGTTTACGCGCATTGCTGCCCGCCGGACTGAACTGATTCAGGCACAAGCCATTGCGGACCGTCGCCATGAGGATCTGCTGGCCTTGAAGAACCAGGTCGATTCCGATGCCTACATCGAGCGCATCGCCCGGGAAAAGCTCGGCATGGTCCGGCCGAATGAAATTCTATTCGAAGAACCATAAGAGGCTGACCGGATAGACCGGATAGAACGTGCATCATAAGATAGTGACTGATTGAAAGATGAGTGACTGTCTTTTTTGTTGGCTTTTTCTGAATGTTTCCGAATCTTTTCTTGAACGAGTGTGTCCAGAGTGTTAACATGTTATCAAGATTGAGTGGCGCGGGGGCTTTTGTTCAACAATGGTCGACGCGCCATCGTCGTCACAGAACACAAGGAGGAAGCACCATGAACAAACGCTTGATCACAATCATGAGCCTGTTGCTTGCCCTGGTCTTGATGGCCACCGCCTGCGGAGGCCAGGCCACCACCGCTGCCACGACTGCCGCAGCTGGGGAGACCACCGCCGCAACCAATGCCCCGCTCAAAGAACTTCCCGCCCTCAAACTGATCTATAACACCAACACGGGCCACCAGGTTATTGCCGAGGCCGTCCAGGCCATGTGGAAAGAATCCCTCGGACTGGATGTCACCCTGGAGAACTCGGAATGGGCCGTCTTCCAGGAAACCCGCAACAATGGCGACTACCAGATCGCCCGCCACGGCTGGCTCGGTGACTACACCGATCCGATGACCTTCCTGGACATGTGGGTCTCAGAGAGCGGCCAGAATGACGCCGACTGGAAAAATCCCGAGTTTGACGCCCTGATCGCCACCGCCAAGTCTTCCAATGATCCAGCTGTCCGCATGCAGGCCATGCATGACGCGGAAAAGATCCTGATGGAAGAACTGCCGATCATCCCGGTGTACTATTACACCAATGTCTGGCTCGACAATGGCAAAGTCAAGAACTACGTTCATGACGCCCTGCTCGGCCACATGATGTTCACCTGGGCTACCAAGGACGGCGGCGATCCGATCCTTTACCATCTCGGTGCCACCCCGGCCACCCTGGACCCGCAGCTGAACAATGCCACCGACGGCGCTGTCACGATCCAGCACCTCTTTGTTGGCCTGACCACGAAGAACGAAAAGAATGAGATCGTTCCCGGCGTCGCCGAGAAGTGGGACATCAGCGAAGATGGCCTGACCTGGACTTTCCACCTGCGTGATGACGCAGTCTGGACGGACGGCAAACCTGTTACCGCCAATGACTTCATCTATGCCTGGAAACGCGCCCTCGATCCGGCCACCGGTTCTGAGTATGCCTATCAGGTCTACTACGTCAAGAACGCTGCCAAGATCAATGCGGGTGAGCTCGGCGTTGAAGAACTCGGTGTCAAAGCCATCGACGACAAGACCCTCGAAGTCACCCTCGAAGCTGCCACCCCTTACTTCACCCAGCTGACCGCTTTCCCGACCCTCTACCCGGTCCGTGAAGACGTTGTCTCCAAGAATCCGGATGCCTGGGCCAACGACCCCAAGACCCTGATTTCCAATGGCCCGTATAAGCTGACCAAGTTCGAAATCAAGAACGAAATCGTCCTGGAAAAGAACGACAAGTACTTTGATGCCGCCAGCCTGCCCGGCACCAAGCTGATCTTCAAACTGACCGACGACGACGCGGCTGCCCTGTCTGCTTTCAAGACCGGTGAGCTCGACATCGCCGAGTCCTTCCCGGCCGAGGAAACCGACGCCATGAAGGCAGCTGGCCAGTACAATGTCGAGCCGATCATAGGCACCTATTTCTTCAGCGTCGAAGTCCAGCCGCGCGAAGGCAATCCGGAGATCCTCCAGGATCCGAAGTTCAGAAAAGCCCTCGCCCTGACCATCGACCGTGACTATGTCATCGAAGTCGCCCAGAACAATGCCCTGCCGGCCTACGCCTTCGTCCCGAACGGCATGGCTGATGCCGACGGCGGTGACTTCCGTGAAAACGGCGGCAACTATTTCGGCAGTGGCGACTATGCTGCTGACGTCGCAGAAGCCAAAGCTCTCCTGAACGAAATCGGCTACAAGACCCCGTAAGAGGGACCAGAGCCAGCAATCGACTCCACGACAAATCCAACCAAAGGACCGTTCCAGTGTGAAAACTGGGGCGGTTCTTTTTTGCGATTGGTACCATTGTATTTCTCAAACAGTTAAAATCAGATCATTCGATTTGTTTCGATTTATCCACACAGGAGGCCGTAAAAATGGAAACCGTCAACACTTTGGAATGGCAGGACGGCATGCTGGTTTTGCTCGACCAGACCTTGCTGCCTGGTCAAATCACGTATCGGGTCTATGCCAGCGTTGACCAGGTCCATGATGCCATCCGCGATATGATTGTACGCGGAGCGCCAGCAATCGGTGTAGCGGCTGCCTATGGCATGGTTCTGGCCGCCCGGCAAGTCCCCTCAGACAGCTTCCAGGCCTTCTTTGCTGCATTGGATAGCGCTGGTCGCAGGCTGGCTCAATCACGGCCAACAGCGGTCAATCTCAGCTGGGCGATCGAACGCATGCTGGCTAGGGCTCGTACCTGCAGCGATCTGCCCGTCAACCAGATCGTGTCCGAACTCGAGCACGAGGCGATTGCTATCCATCAGGAGGACATCGCCATCAACCGGGCGATCGGAATGAATCTCCTCTCCCTGCTCAAACCGGGCGACACGGTCCTGACCCACTGCAATGCTGGCGCTCTGGCTACTGCCGGTTATGGTACCGCCCTTTCGGTGTTCTTTGTCGCCCAGGAGAAAGGCATTGAGCTGAAAGCTATTGTCGATGAAACTCGTCCCCGTCTGCAAGGGGCGCGTCTGACTGCGTTTGAACTGGTGCAGGCGGGTGTCGATGCGACATTGATCAGCGACAACATGGCAGCCGTCGTCATGGCTCAGGGCAAGGTCCAGGCGGTCATCGTCGGTTGTGACCGGATCGCCGCCAATGGGGATACGGCTAACAAAATCGGCACCTTTGGCTTGTCGATCCTGGCCAGGCATTTTGGCATTCCGTTTTACATCGCTGCGCCAACACCGACGATTGATTGGACCTGTCCCACTGGACAGTTCATCCCAATCGAGGAACGCAGTGGTGAAGAAATCACAGTCATCAATGGAGCCCGGATCGCGCCGGTCGGGGTGAAAACCTACAACCCGAGCTTTGATGTCACGCCGGCGGAAAACATCACCGCGATCGTGACGGAGCGCGGGATTGTTCGGCCCCCTTTCAGTGAGAACCTAAGCAAGATCAGGCCCTGATTATGTGCGATCCTCACCGTTGACAACAAAACAGGCGACAAAGTGGCCGGGCTTGGTTTCGATCATCGGCGGCCGTTTTTCTTTGCAGACTGGCATGGCTTTGGGACAGCGTGTCACAAACGGACAGCCAGCCGGGGGATCGATCGGGGTCGGAACGTCGCCCTCGAGGATGATTCGTTTGCGCCGTGAGGTTTCGTCCGGGTCTGGAACGGGGATGGCGGAGAGAAGCGCCTGGGTGTAGGGGTGGAGCGGCTCGTCGTAGAGCGTACGGCTTTCGGCCAGCTCGACCAGATGACCGAGATACATGACCCCGATGCGGTGCGAGATATGCTGGACCATCGACAGGTCGTGGGCGATGAACAGGTAGGTCAGGCCTTTATCCTTCTGCAGGTCCTCGAGCAGGTTGATGACCTGGGCCTGGATCGAAACGTCGAGCGCTGAGATCGGTTCGTCGCAGATGATCAGCTCGGGCTCCAAGGCCAGGGCACGGGCGATGCCGATGCGCTGACGTTGGCCGCCAGAGAATTCATGCGGGAAACGGTTGGCATGTTCTTTGGTCAGGCCGACGCTCTCCAGCAGGTCATAGATTTTTTTCTGCCGTTCCGGACCAACTGCGATCTTGTGGATGTCGAGTGGCTCGCTGACGATGTCGCCGACGGTCATGCGCGGATTGAGCGACGCATAGGGATCCTGGAAAATGACCTGCATCTTCCTGCGGAAGGGTCGCAGCTGCTTCTGGTTGAGATGGGCAATATCTGTGCCGCTGATCTTGATCAGACCGGCCGTTGGCTTGTAAAGACGGGCAATCGTGCGTCCGATCGTGGTCTTGCCGCAGCCGGATTCGCCTACCAGGCCAAAGGTCTCGCCTTTGAAAATCTGGAAGGAGACATCATCGACGGCTTTTAGTTTACCCGTACGGCCAAAACCACGGCTGACATGGAAGTATTTTTTCAGGTTCTGGATTTCGAGCAGGACCTCGCGGCTGCCCGTGCCTGACTTGGTTTGCTGGTTCATGACTGGAACGTCCCCCTGGTTCATGCCTGCCCCTCCAATTTATCTTGCTGTGTCTGGGCGGCAAAAAGTGGTGCGGCAACGGCCTCGGCCTGCGCATGATTGAGCCAGCACGCGGCGCGATGCTCATGCCCCTGGCCTGCTTTGATCAGCGGTGGCTGTTGTTGCTGGCAGATCGCCATGACGTGCGGGCAGCGTTCAGCGAAAGCGCACCCGGCCGGTGGTTTGAGAAGATCCGGTGGCTGGCCATCGATCGGGACCAGGCGTTCTTTCTCCTCGATGTTGATTTTCGGGATCGAATTCAGGAGACCCCAGGTATAGGGGTGGCGCGGTTCATAGAAAATGTCGCGAGTTTTGCCTTCTTCGACGATCTTTCCGGCATACATGACTCGGATGCTGTCGCAGAGATTGGCAACGACACCGAGATCGTGGGTGATCAGGATGATCGAGCTGTTGATCTTGTTCCGGAGGTCTTTCATCAGCTCGAGGATCTGAGCCTGGATGGTCACATCCAAGGCTGTCGTCGGTTCGTCGGCAATCAACAGGTCCGGATCGCAGGCCAGGGACATGGCAATCATGACGCGCTGGCGCATGCCGCCGGAGAATTCGAACGGATACTGGTCGAGGCGGCTCTCCGGACTGGGGATACCGACCAGTCGCAGCAGCTCGATGGCGCGCTTGCGGGCGTCTTCGCGCGAGATGTTCTGGTGCAGGTGCAACACTTCCGTGATCTGGCCGCCGATCTTTTTAACTGGATTGAGCGAGGTCATCGGATCCTGGAAAATCATCGCAATCTTGTTGCCACGGATCTTTCTGAGTTCCTTATCGTTCATCTTGGCCAGGTCCTGGCCATTGAAAAGGACCTCGCCACCGACGATTTTGCCGGGATTGGCGACCAGACCCATGATCGACATCGACATGACGCTTTTGCCGCAGCCTGATTCGCCGACAATTCCGACGGCTTCGCCGCGTTCGACGACCAGGTCTACCCCGCGCACGGCCTGGACGGGGCCAACATGGGTGAAAAAGGTGGTTTCCAGCTGGCGGATATCGAGGAGGATATCGGCAGTGGGATTAGTTGTATCCATAGATTTACCGTTCATGCGCGCTGCCTCACTTTCTCATCCGCGGGTCAAGTGCGTCGCGCAAGCCGTCACCCATGATGTTGAAGGCCAGAACGGTCACCGAAATGGCCAGGGCGGGGAAAAACAGGAGATAGGGGTAGCTGGCCAGACCCTTATAAGCATCGCTGGCCAGAGATCCCCAGCTGGCCATCGGAGCCGAAACACCGATGCCGATGAAGCTGAGGAATGATTCAGTGAATATGGCTCCCGGGATCGACATCGTCACAGTGACGATGATCTGGCCGACGGTATTGGGAACGAGGTGGCGCATGATGATCCGCCAGCCCGAGGCACCCATTGAGCGGGCTGCCAGGACGTATTCGTTGTTTTTGATCGAGAGGACCTGGCCGCGGACCATGCGGGCCATGCCGACCCAGTAGACTGAACCGAGCACGATGTAGATCAGGATCAGTTCCGGACCGAGGTATTTGAGATGACGCAGGAACGTCGTCTCAAAGGCGGCTTTGATGGAATCCTGGAAGACGACCTTGAGCAGGATGACATACAAAATCAAAGGAATACTATAGAGAACATCGACGATGCGCATCATGAAGTTGTCAACTTTGCCACCGATGTAGCCAGAAATACCGCCATAGATGACGCCGATCGTCAGATTGATGATACTGGCGACAATACCGATTGACAGCGAAATTCGGGCACCATAGACGGTGCGGATAAAAAGGTCGCGGCCGAGCTTGTCGGTACCGAAAAGGTGCTGCAGATTGGGGGCCAGGTTGCGGGCCGTGCGGATCTGCTGGTCATAGGTGTAAGGGTAGAAGAATGGGATAAAGATCGCGCCCAGGATGATGACCAGAAGGACTGCTGCTGCGACCAGGGCGGGTTTGTGGCGGCGGAAACGGCGCCAGGCATCCTGCCAGTAGGTGACACTGGGCCGGACGATGCCACTGCTGATCCGCTCGCTTTCCTGGATGGGGGTAAAAAGTTCCTGGTTGAATTCCATCGTATCATGCCTCCTTGATGTTGCCCATCTTGATCCGGGGGTCGATAAAGCCATAGATGATATCGACCAGGAAGTTCAAGATGATCAGGATGGCGGCGTAGAAAATGGTAGAACCCATGATCATGGTGTAGTCACGGTTACCGATGCTGTCAACATACTGGTAGCCGATACCTGGAATGGTGAACATTTTCTCGATGACGAAACTGCCTGTCACCAGGGCAGCAATCGTCGGACCCAGATAGGTGACAACCGGCAGGATGGCATTTTTCAAGGCATGCTCCATGATCACACGCATCTCGGAAAGTCCCTTGGCACGGGCGGTGCGGATGTAGTCCTGGCCAATGACATCGAGCATGCTCGAACGCATCAGGCGCGTGATGAACGACATGGAATAGCCTGACAAGGCGATCATCGGCAGGATGTACTGGGAAATGGACAGCCAGCCGGATGCATCCGTGGTCCAGATGACAGGAAACCAGCCCAGCCGGACGCAGAAGACATAGATCAGGACGGACGCCAGGACGAATCCCGGCACGGTGACCCCGAGCGTAGCCAGAAACATGAAGGAGTAGTCCTGCCATTTGTTCTGCTTCAGAGCTGAGATGATTCCCATCGGGACACTGAGGATCACCGTGACCAGCACCGCCAGGATGCCGATCTTAGCCGTGATCGGGAATCCAGCTCCGATCAGTTCATTGACCGTGCGGCCGCGGAACTTGAACGAAGGGCCGAAATCTCCGCGCAACAGGTCGCCCATGTAGTCGGTATACTGCTTGAACAAGGGGTCATCGAGATGGTATTTCTCATTCAGGGCTGCGATGATCGCTGCTTCAAGCGGTTTTTCCCGGGTGAAAGGGCCGCCGGGGATTGCATGCATCAGGAAAAACGTGATTGTTGAAATCGCGAAGAGCGTCAGGATCATCGCGATCGCCCGCTGCAGAATGTATCTCGTCATGGGCTTTCGTCTCCTTTGGGAAAAAATGTCAAAAAAAGGGCCGTCTTGCAACGACCGTATTTTGTGAAATTATAACACAAAAACTGATTGAAAACGCACCATCCAAAGGTTTTTTAGTTACAAATAACACGATTTTCACTTAGGACTGGTTTTGATGGACGTATGTTCAGAATTCGCGCCGGCCTTCCATGGCGCGGGCCAGGGTGACTTCGTCGGCATATTCGAGATCGCCACCCATCGGAATACCGTGGGCGATCCGGGTCGTACGGATATTGGCAGGCTTCAGGAGCCGGGCGACGTAGAGGGCAGTGGCCTCGCCTTCGACGGTTGGATTGGTGGCCAGGATGACTTCCGTGATGGTTTCATCTGAGCGCAGGCGGGCCAGGAGTTCCCGCAGGCGGATCTGGTCCGGCCCGATGTTTTGCAGGGGGGAAATAACCCCGTGCAGCACATGGTAGAGGCCTTTGTACTCATGGATGCGCTCCATGGCGGCTACATCGCGCGGATTCTCGACGACACAGATGATCGTGCGGTCACGCCCGGGCGAGGCGCAGATGTCACAGGGATCCTGGTCGGTCAGGTTGCAGCAGACGGAACACAGCCGGGTGGAGCGCCTGGCTTCGAGGATCGCCTCTGCGAGGGCTTCCACACGGTCCTGTGGCTGGGCCAGCAAATGGAAAGCCAGGCGCTGGGCAGACTTGCTGCCGATGCCTGGCAATTTGCCGAGCTCAGAGATCAGTCTGGCAATCGTTGGTGAATAGCGGGCCATCGATGGATCAGAACGGGAGACGGGTGCCGCCAGTGACTTTGGCCATCCGTTGCTCAGAGATCTCTTCCATTTTGCGCAGGGCTTCATTGACCGCGACCATGACCAGGTCCTGGAGCATCTCGACATCATCCGGATCGACGGCTGCCGGGTCGATCACCAGGCTTTGCAGCTGCTTCTGGCCGTTGACGGTGACTTTGATAACGCCACCACCTGCCGTAGCATCTGCAGTCAAGGCTGCGATTTCTTCCTGGGCTTTCTCCATTTCACGCTGCATGCGCTGGGCTTGCTGCATCAGCTGGTTCATGTTGCCCATGCCGCCACCCATACCGCCGGGAAATCCTCCGCGAGGTCCTTTTGCCATTGCCATTAATCCTCCATTGTCATTGGAATGCCGAATACCTCGGCCGAATGCTGTAATTTGCTGATCCATTCTGGTTGGGCATCAGCTGTTGGCTGAGCCCCGGTCTGGCTTGAATTTTTCGGATTGACCTGACCTTCCAGGACCACGTCGACTTCAAACACCTGCCCTGTCAAGCTCTGCAGAATGTCACGCAGAAGCTTGAGAGCACTCGCCGAACGGAATTCATCATAATGCACTTGGTCTTTTCTGGCAAACTCGAGCTGCAGGATGGTCTCAGCTGGCAGTTGTGCCTGCGCGGCGCGGCCGAACAAGAACAGAGTCATCTGGCCTGTATCACCCAATTTGCCCAAGACTTGCTGCCAAAGATCGGCAGCGACAAAGGTCCGTACGGGAGTTGATTCAGCCTCCTGACTGGACGGGGCCGCTGGCGCTTCATCACCAAATGGAGGGTATTCATCAGTGTCCTGCTGTGCCTGGGACTGCGAAGATACCACTTCTCTGGTAATAACCGGCTCTTCTGGTAATGGCGGCTCCTCAGGGAGTGGTTGGGGTGTACCAGACGCTGGGGCATCTGGTATGAATGCCTCGTCATCCAGGAGGGGTGGTTCTTCAGGAAGCGGAGGTTCCTCCGGTGGCTCGGGTGCGGCCGTAATGACAGGCACGGTTTTTTCTAATGGGGCTGGTGCTACCGCCGCCGATTTTGCTGCCACAGCAACGACGGGTTCTGCGGGAAGGCTGGCTGTCTGTGCAACGGGTGCTACCGCCGCTACTCGGGATGGATTGGGCTGGCGCAAATTCCTGGCCACAGGTGGTGTCGTGTCGCCGGACGTCGTCTCACTGACCAGGCGTAGCAGGCCTATCTCCAGGATCGTGCGGGTGTCTGCTGCCCAGCGCAGGTCGCCAGCGAGGCTGGAGAGTCCCTTGATCCAGGCCATCAACTGGGCCTGGGTGGCGATCTGGGCCAGACGATTCATCTGGGCCAGACTGTCGGCTGTGGTCTGGATCAGGCGTTCCGGCCGGTCCGATACCTGGCAGACCAGGAGGTTGCGGAACAACTGGGCCAGGTCCGGAATCAGGCGGGCCATGTCGCGGCCAGCCATCACCAGTTGATCGACCAGATCGAGGGTTGACGCTGCGCGGCCGTGGATCAGGGCGTCAGCCAGCTCGAGCAAAGCGTCATCTTTCGTCAGGCCGGCCAGGGCCAGGATGTCATCGCGGACGATGGTCCCCTGGCAGCTCATGCGCGCCTGGTCTAAAAGGCTGATCGCATCGCGCAGAGCGCCGTCTGCAAATGAGGCGATGGTTTCCAGACCGCTGGCATCGATGGTAATCCCGTCGGCTGTGGCTATTTCGCGCAGGCGGGCAGTGATGCTCTCGACTGGGATACGGCGGAAATCATAGCGCTGGCAACGTGACAGGATCGTCGCCGGAATGCGGTGCGGTTCGGTGGTCGCCAGGATGAAGACAGCGTGGGCAGGGGGTTCTTCGAGCGTTTTCAACAGGGCATTGAAAGCCCCGGGTGTCAGCATGTGGACTTCGTCAATGATGTAGACCTTGTAGTGCGCTTTAGCCGGCATGAAATTGACTTCGTCTGTGATCCGACGGATATTGTCGACGCTGTTATTGGAGGCCGCGTCCATTTCGACCACATCGAGCAGGGAGCCGTCGAGAACGCCGCGGCAGATCTCGCATTGGTTGCAGGGGTTGCCGTCCTGGGGGTCGAGACAGTTGATGGCCCGGGAGAAAATCTTGGCCAGCGTGGTCTTGCCGGTGCCGCGGGTGCCGCTGAACAGATAGGCATGGGCGATCTGGCGGCTGATGACCGCCTGGCGCAGGGCAAAAACCGCGTGTTTTTGCTCAACAACTTCATCAAAAGTACGGGGGCGCCATTCACGATAGAGGGCCAGATAGGACATGGGCGGACCTCCGGGAAATAAATTCGCCATGTCTGACCTGCAGCCGTCGCAGGCTTTGCTGTAACACATGCGGTTGACCGCTTACCGCTGCTTCCTTCCGGACCTGACGGGGTTCACGGGCCACATCGCACAGGACCAGCGATCGGCTGCAGATCAGACACGGCGCGTGCTGATGCCCTGAGATTATACCATAGATCACGGCGATGATGCTACAATAAACCGAGCAGGAGGGAAAGACTCATGACAGCAATACAGAGAAGTAAAAAAAGACTGCGACGCACAAGCTACATCCCACCGGCCAAAGACTTGTTCCAGCTGGTTCTTGGCTCGTTGATCTCCGCCATGGCAGTCAATGTCTTCTATGTTCCACTTCGCCTGACCATGGGTGGTGTCACGGGTATCGCTACGATTGTTTACCAGCTGGCCCGTCCTTATGTCCAGTTGCCACTGGGTCTGCTGGTCATCCTGCTCAATGTACCGATTTTTGCCCTGGGCATCACCAAGATCAGCCGTTCCTTTGCCTGGCGCAGCCTGATCGGCACCCTGGCCTATTCGGTTATCATTGACCTGACTGCCCCGACCATGGCTCCCTGGTTCGAGACTTATATCAACCGGCCGCTGCTGAATGGCCGCCCGGATCCATTGCTCTATTGTGTTTTCGGTGGCGTGCTGTTTGGCATCGGAGCTGGCCTGATTTTCCGTTCCGGTTTCACGACCGGCGGCACGGATATCCTCGCTTTTGTGATCAAGCGCAAGCACCCTGGCTTTAGCACCGGCCAGTTCCTGATGATCCTCGATGCTACGATCGTCCTGGCATCCGTCGTTTTCTACCGCAATTCGGCCGAGCCCAGCATCCTCCTGGCCATGTATTCTTTCATCGCCATGTTCCTGACGTCCAAAGCCGTCGATATCCTGCTCGAAGGTTTTGACTACACCCGAACCGCGCTGATCGTGTCCGACAAAGCTGCAGAAATTGCTTCCCGGATCCTGCATGAGATCAGCCGAGGGGTGACTTCCCTCGCTGGCCGGGGCATGTACACCGGACACAAGAAGGATGTCCTGATGTGTGTTTTGTCCAGCAAGCAAGTGCCAGAGCTCAAGTCGATCGTAGAAGAGATCGACGAAACGGCTTTCATGATCGTGTTTGAAGCAAGGGAGGTCGTCGGTGAAGGCTTTGGTGCTGGCCACGAGATCGAATAGGACCTGTTACCAAGTCTCGTTTTCAGCAAGTTTCTTGTCATCTCCTTGTGACAGCATGCTTTCCGGAAAAATGACTGTAAAACAGGAACCCTCTCCAGGCTTACTGCTGACTTCAATTTCAGCTCCGCAGAGATCGAGAATCCGTTTCACCAGGGCCAGGCCGAGACCGTTACCCTTGATCGCGTGTGCCGTATCCCCCTGATAGAATTTTTCGAAAATCCTGGCCCGGGTCTGCTCGTCCATGCCGATTCCTGTATCCGAGACCGTGACATGGCCAGCGCTGGTGTTGCAGATCTGGATCTGTCCACCGGAGGGTGTGAATTTGATGGCATTGCCGATCAGGTTGAGCCAGACCTGGCGCAAGAGTTCTTCATTAGCGTGACACTCAAGCGGTTCGAGTTCGACATCGACCTGGAGTTCCTTTCCCTGCCATTGTGGCTCTAAAAGCAGGATGCAGCGGCGAACCTGCTCGTCGAGCAGAAAGGTGGTCTGCCCGGTCACCGTGGATTGATTCTCCAGGCGGGACAGGGCGAGGACATTGCTCGACAGCTGGACCAGCCGGTCGGATTCATCGATGATGATGTCGAGGTATTCGGCCTGTTCGGATGCAGGGAGTGTGCCGGTGCGCAGGAGCTTGGCAAAGCCTTTGATGGAGACGATTGGGGTGCGGAATTCATGGGAAAAGTTGTTGATGAAATCTTTGCGCAAGGCCTCGACACTGCCTAGCTCCTCGGTCATGGTGTTGAAATCGTCGATCAGCTCGTTGAGTTCGGGGACCGGACAGGGATTGACCCGGACGGTGAAATTGCCGCTGGCCACCTCGCGCATGGCCTTTTTCAGTTTGCGGATCGGCCGGAGGGGCACATGGCCGAGAATGGCCACCAGCGAGGTGCCGATGACGACACTGAAGATCATCAGCATGATCAGGCCGCTCAGCAATCCGCCATGGCTTTCGCCACGGAATGAAACCAAGTCGAAATGGATCAGGGCACCCGCAACAAGTCCAATCAGCAGGACTGTCACAACCAGGATGCCAAACACAAAAAAGGTCAGAGCCAGGACCATGGATGGGATTCTTTTCCGCCAGGTTACTCGGCTGTTACCAGGGTGCTTCTGTTGTCTCTTCCCGTTTCTCATGAGTGCTTGACAGCTTTGTAGCCCAAGCCACGGACAGTGATGATTTCGAACTCCGGCCAGCTGCCAAACCGTTCGCGCAGGCGGTTGATGTGGACATTGACGGTCCGGTCGTCCGTCTCGGAATCCATGCCCCAGATTTCGTCCATCAGCTGGAGCCGGGTGAAGATGACATCCGGATACGAAAGCAGCTTGAACAGGAGATAAAACTCCTTCTGGGGCAGAGTCTGGCTCTGGCCCTCCCGGCTAACCGACAGGGCATCATAATCCAGGATCACCGGCCCGATCGTGAGGCGGCGTTCACTGACGATCCGGGCCCGTCGGAGCAGCGCGCGGATCCGCAGGATCATTTCCTCGTCATCGACCGGTTTGACCATGTAGTCATCGGTACCGACCAGAAAGCCCTGCCGCTTGTTCTCCGGCATCTGGAGGGCTGTCAGCATCAGGACCGGCAAAGTCGAACCACTGGCGCGCAGCTGGCGGGTCAGGTTCAGCCCGTCTAAATTGGGCATCATGATGTCAGCAATCAACAGGTCGACCGGGTAATGGTCCAGCAGGTCCAGAGCAGCCTGGCCATCCTCAGCCAGGATCGGATTGAAGCCATTGGTCCGAAGAACTGCTGCCAGCCATTTACGGGTATTGGTGTCATCTTCGGCTACCAGAATATTAAACATGGCTCACCGGCCCTTTCTTGTTTCGAGTGTTTCTGATTTATGTCCATTATTGCTGTAAACTATGTAGTCAAAAGCGTAAGCCCAAATGATCAACTCAAGATCAACCCGCACGCTCCGGTGATGAGCAGGGGGCGGATTGACCCAGAAGGAACAGATTGTTTATCTCGAGTTTACCAAAGTCTGGCACGCTTAAGGTCCACAAGACAACAGCAGTTAATTGGAGGAGTCAATTGTGAGCAGATTTTCACTTTTCCTGGGCAGACACCGCAAAGGCTTGGTTACCCTGGTCGTGGTGGCTCTTGTCGCCGGTATCGGCAGTGCCGTCTTCCTGACCCGACAGGGCGGATCCACAGCCAAACCGGAAACCAATGTCACCGTCCTCAAACAGAAGGACCTCGATCGTGTGATCACGACCAAGGGTGTGGTCCAGAGCACTGACACACACACGGTCTATACCCAGCTCGCCTACAAAGTCACTGAACTGGCCGTTGAGGTCGGTGATAAGGTCGCTGCCGGCGATTTCCTGGCCCAACTGGACACCCGCGATATCGCACAAAGCATTGCAGACCTGGAAAAAACGCTGGGCACCTCGTCCAGTTTGCAGAGCGCCCAGATCAGCCAGGCCCAGCGCAACTTGACCAATGCCAGGGATCAGCTGACTCTCGATACCAAGACCTACCAGGATGCCATCGATGAGGCAGCCAAGGATATCGAGACGCTGAAACACCAGGCAGATGATGCAGCCAGCGGTAGCGCCGGACCTGCCGCCGATGCCGCTGTGGCGTCTAATACCAGGGTGGTCAATGCCAAAGCGGTCGTGACAGCCGCGCAGACGGCGGTTAACAGCAAGAAGGCAACGATCAATGGTCTGGCGCAAGATATTGCTTTGGTTGAAGCGATGATTGCGAAGATTGAAGCGAAACAAGCTGAGATTGATGCGGCTGAAAATCCATCAGCGATATTAGACCAACTGAATGTTGAAATGACAGCCCTCAATGCAGAGGCCACCGCCCTGTTGAATGCTATGAATTCGAAATATATGCTAAGCTCTGCTTCGCTCAGTGTTTTGCTTAGTTCCCTCGAATCCAAACTTTCCGGGGCTCAGTCCGAATTGATCGCCCTCAAATCAGCCCTCGACCAGGCCGAATCCGACTACGACACCATCTACGAAGACGTCGAGGATGACATCTGGGAAGACGAATTCGATGAAGCCTACGATGACGTCTATGACACCTATGCAACTGCGTTCGACACCAAGTATGACCTCTATGACCAGGCGGTCAAGAACCTGGAAAACATCCAGCGCAGCAACAACCTGACCATCCAGTCCCGGAACGACGCCCTGACCAATACGAAACTGTCCGATAGCACAACGTCGATCGAAAGCCAGCTGACGACAGCCAGGAACAATCTGGAGGATGCCACGGTCACAGCCCCCGTCAGCGGTACCATCACTGAGGTGCTGGCATCGCTTGGCGTCCGGGCCAGTGGTGCGATGTTCGTGATCCAGAACACTGAATCCCTCGAGCTTTCCACCACTGTCGCCGAGTATGACATCCCCCTGATCAAGGAAGGGCAAGCCGTCCAGTTCACGACCGACGCCACCGGCTCGGACATCCTCAGTGGCACCGTTGATCGCATTTCACCGACTGCGATCAATACTGATGGAGACTTTACCGTCACTGTCCGGATCGACCAGCCCGATGAGCGCCTCCGGATCGGCATGAATGCCAAGCTGACGATCGTCCTCGAAAGCCGCCCGGCCACGTTTGCTGTCCCCTATGACGCCATTACGACTGATGCGGCCGGACAGACCATTGTGATCGCATTGCGTGAAGATGGCGTGACCCGTTATGAAGTTCCGGTGTCAGTTGGCATGGAAACCGATTATTTTGTCGAAATCAGCGGACCGGAGGTCCAGCCGGGCCTTGTGGTCCTCAATGATCCCGAAGGCAAGAACGTCGCCAATTCCAGCATGCCTGCCGGTCCCTTTGGAGGCTGAAATGGCATCTGACAACATGATCGAGCTCAGTGAGGTGCGCAAAAGCTATTTTATCGGCCACCCCAACGAGTTCGAAGTCCTCCATGGCATCAACCTGAAGATCCGGCGTGGCGAATTTATCGCCATCGTCGGTGCCTCCGGATCTGGCAAATCGACCCTCATGAACATCATCGGTGTGCTCGACCGGCCGACCAGTGGCTCGTATTCACTGGATGATGTGGCGATTGACACGCTGCACGACCGTGAATTGTCCCGCATCCGCAACCACAAGATTGGTTTTATTTTCCAGAATTTCAACTTGATCGCCCGTTCCACAGCGATCCACAATGTCGAATTGCCGATGCTGTACGCTGGCTTCTCCCGTCATGAGCGTCATGAAAGAGCCAAAGAGTTGATGGCCATGGTTGAGATGACTGACCGGGCCCGCCATCAGCCAAATGAATTATCCGGCGGCCAGAAGCAACGCGTCGCCATTGCCCGGGCCATGGCCAATGATCCGGCCATTCTTCTAGCGGATGAGCCAACCGGCAACCTGGACTCTGCCACCGAACGCATGGTCATGGACATTTTCCACCGACTGCACGAGGAGCAAGGCAAGACCATTGTCCTGATCACGCATAGCCCAGATTTGGCGAAAGAAACAGACCGCGTCGTCACCCTGCGTGACGGCCAGATCATTGATGACCGAAAGGGGGCGAGCCACGCATGAATCTCTGGGAAAATGTCCACCTGGCGATCACCAGCCTGATGGCTAATAAAATGCGTGCCCTCCTGACCATGCTGGGTATCATCATCGGCATCGGATCTGTCATCGGTATCCTGACCGTTGGGGACTCCCTGAGCGGTAGCATCAGCGATGATATCCAGTCGCTTGGGGCGCGCAATGTGGCTGTCACCATCCAGGCCAGAGAGAGCGACATCAGCCGGGCCCCTGCATTTGTCCAGGCCCTGCGCAATGGCAGCAATGCCGCCGCGGACAAAGACCTGATCACAAGCGAAATGCTCACTAATCTGAAAGCCGCATTTCCAGATAGCATTGAAGCCATCAGTCTGACCGAAACGGTCGGAATCGGTGAAATCCGGGATGGCCAACGCTATGCCAATCTGACCCTGACGGGTGTCAATACTGATTTCACGGTTGCCAATGAACTGACGATTCTGGGTGGCCATTTCCTGACTGCCGAAGAGACCCAGTCATTCAAGAAAGTTGCTGTCGTGTCCGACAAATTGGTGGACAATCTGTTTGGCAAACAAAACCCACTGGGACAGACGATCGATGTCGTCATTGAAGGCATTGCCGATCGCTACACCATTGTCGGCGTTTACGAATACGAAGAATCCTCCCTCAATCCCAGCATGGAAGCAGATGCAGATTTGAACACCTCGGTATACATTCCGTTAAATACCGCCCTGCATCGCACCGGTTCGACTGGGTATCAAAGTTTGACGCTTGTGACGACCAGCACGACAGATGCGGTTGCATTTGCACCTACGGTCGAAGCTTTTTTCAAATTCTATTATGATGGTTCGGGTGTCATAACCACCTTTTTTCCGTTACACAAATTGCCAGACCTGT
>CAZGSR010000040.1:0-22676 GCA_964528645.1 uncultured Mageeibacillus sp.
GCTTGCTCGGTTTACGGGGCTTTTTGTTCTGCTAAACTGTAAAAGTCAGGTTATACCAGATCCACTGGGGCCCGGCCTAATGAACTTTTCATGTCAGATCGCCGTGATCCGAGTGGCCGGGCTCGAGTGAATTATTCCTGCTTTGTGGAGATGTGGAAAAAGGCCGCCTCATAATTGTGGATAAAGTGGATAACTTTGTGTATAACTCACACGCCCGTTTCACGCGTCATATTCTTGTAAAGAGATTGCAACACAAGCGTTTCACGGATTTTACACGGATCTGATCAAACTTGGCTGGTTTTACAGTTATTTTACAAAAGAGCTGAAAACAGCACCATTCACCGCCTGTCATCCTTTCATCTTTTGTGCATTATGTCACAGACCGAACAATCATTCGCCAGGAAAGCTCTGTGGATAACTGTGGAAAAGTACCTGCGCATGGCGCGAGCACGTGCGGGGGCGGGGGTGCGTGGCGGGTTCATCCAAAACCGGCAATTGCCGGAATCTGCACCGGGGGTCGCGCGAAGGGTGGCCCCGCGGGCGGAATATTCGCGATCTGGGGCCAGGGGTGGCCGTAGGTCTGGCACTTTGGATGGAATTTTCCACAATTGGGGTCGGTGCACCAAAACGGCAACAACTCCGGGAGGTCCGAAGACGCCTGCGGCAGTAGCCTTCTCCAGATCAAGCCAAGATCTTCCACTTATGTGCTCCGACATAGGAAAGGAAAGTTCCGCCGCTAGGTCGGAGCACTACTTCGGAACATTTTCGACGAGGCGTCAACCGCCTGCGGCTGTAGGCTTAACAAGGGCATTACAGATCTTCCCCAGAAGTGGACCGACCCCAAATCCGGAACATTCCGCCCACGGTGCCAGACTTGGCCGTACCTCTGGCCCCAATTCGTGAATGTTCCGCCCACAGTGCCATCCCTCGCGCCGAGTCTGGCACCCTTGACACTCCGTTCCACCGAATGTGTCACGCCTCAGAATGAGGCTGACTCCAAATCTGCTACCATCACCAGCGGTTCGGGGATGGTCTTCATTGTTGGTAGTAAGGCTGCATTAATTTGCTACTTTTCACGGTATTAGATCAAGAGTCCGATAAAGAGTCGATAAAGAGCCCCCCTCGCCCCCCTATTGACAAATGCCAGAAACGCGTCTAGGATTGTTTTTAACTAAATCAGCCATAAACCTATGACTGAAGCGAGTACATCCGGATGGGTCATCCCAGAGAGTTGCCGATGGTGAGAGTGCAGCATGAGACGCCGGGTCGAATGGATTCAGGAGGGCAGCCCGAAAGTTTACGAGTAGGCGCTGACGGGGACTCGGCCCGTTATCCGGCGAGTGCGCATGATGGTGCGTGAGCAGAGGGGGTCTTTCTATTTGATGAAAGGCCAATCCGGGTGGTACCGCAGGAGTGGAAGCTCTTGTCCCAGAGAGGACAAGGGTTTTTTTGTTTTTTCCGACCCAGAGGGCGGCAAAAGCACCACACAAGGAGGTCCAACATGAGCCAGTTGAATCAAGTGATCCGGAAAATCAGCGAAGGTAAACATCTGAGTGAGGCTGAGGCCTTTGCAGCAGTCAATGAAATCATGAGCGGCGAAGCGCAACCGGTCGAAATTGCGGCCTTTTTAACCGGCCTGCGTGTCAAGGGTGAAACGGTTCCGGAAATCACCGGGGCCGCCCGTTCGATGCGCGATTTCGCAATCCGCATCCACCCGGCCGTTGACTTCCTGGTCGATCCGGTTGGCACCGGCGGCGATCAGACCGGCACCATCAACATCAGCTCCGCGGCGGCCCTCGTTGCTGCAGCGGCCGGAGCCAAGGTCGCCAAGCACGGCAATCGCTCCGTTTCCAGTAAATCCGGCAGCGCCGACTTTTATGAAAAGCTCGGGCTCGACATCACCTTGAGCCCAGCTGAGGTCCAGGCTTGCATCGAAACGTACGGTTTCGGCTTCATGTTCGCCCCGACCTTCCATCCGGCGATGCGTTTTGCCGCCCCGGTCCGGCGCCAGCTGGGCATCCGCACGTTGTTCAATATCCTGGGCCCGCTCTCCAATCCGGCATCAGCCCAGGGCCACGTCATCGGCGTCCACGATCCGGCGATTATGCCCTTTGTCGCCGAAACGCTCAAGGCGATCGGCGTCCAGCATGCCTTGATTGTCCACGGCAGCGACCGCACGGATGAGATCACGATCAGCGGTGAAACCGCAGTCATCGAACTCAAGGACGGCCAGATCAAAGTCAGTGTCATCCGCCCGCAGGATTTCGGCCTCACCCCTTCTCCCCTCGAAACGATCAAAGGTGACAGTCCGGCTGATAACGTCCGGATTGTCGAAGCCGCTTTCCACGGCGAACGCGGTCCGGTTCGTGATGTCATCCTGATGAATGCGGCCGCTACCATCTACGTCGGCCAGCAAGCCAGCAGCTTGCAGGAAGGCTTCGCCAAAGCCGAAGCGGCGATCGATTCCGGGGCGGTTGTGCGACTGATCGATCAGCTGCGCACCGTGCGCCACCATGCTGAGGAGGTCGCTCTATGAGCACGATCCTGACCGGCACCATCCTCGACCGCATTGTCGAGCAAAAGCGCTTCCGCCTCGAGCAGCGCCAAAGCGACCTTTCTCTGCTGGATTTGCGCCAAAAAGCGGAAGCCCTCATTCGTCTGCAATCGAGTACTGCACATGCACCGGAAGCCCTCGCCGCTATGGCAGCCAATGCAGCACAGCCAGCCAGCTTCGCCGCTGCACTGCGCAAGCCGAAAAGCCTCGGACTGATCGCCGAGATCAAGCAGGCTTCACCTTCCAAGGGCATCATCGCACCCGATTTCCGGCCGGTTGAGCAGGCCCTCGCCTATGCCCAGGCGGAAGTCCAGGCCATCTCGGTCCTGACCGAAGAAGATTTCTTCCTCGGCTCCGATGAGCATCTGCAGGCCATCCATGCCGCTGTGCCCCAGCCGATCCTGCGCAAGGATTTCACCATAGACCCCTACCAGATCTACGAAGCCCGACTGCTCGGTGCTTCGGCAATTCTTTTGATCGTCGCGATCCTCTCTGACAGCCAGCTGCGCGAATTCATCAGCCTGGCCCAGTCGCTGGGGCTCGATGTTCTAGTCGAGGTGCATACGTTGGAAGAGCTGATGCGGGCGATCGATTGCGGCGCCCAGATCATTGGGATCAATAACCGTGATCTCAAGACCTTCCATGTCGACCTGGGCGTGACCGAGCGGTTGGCCGGAATCATCCCCAATGACCGGACTGTCGTCTCGGAAAGCGGTATCGTGACCGCACGCGACATGGCTCGCGTTTACCGCGCCGGGGCCCACGCCGTCCTGGTCGGCGAGACCCTGATGCGCGCCGGTGGCAGTCCGGAATCGGTCGCTGCCACCATCCGCCAGCTCTATTCGGAGATGCCAGGATGACCCGGATCAAGTTCTGCGGCATGCGCCGGCATGAGGATATAGCCCTGGCCAATCAGTTCATGCCTGATTACATCGGCCTCATCTTTGCGCCCAGCAAACGCCAGATCACGCCGGAGCATGCCGCAGCTCTGGTCGCGCAGCTAGATCCTAAGATCCGTCCGGTCGGTGTTTTTGTCAATGAAACGGTGGACCGCATCGTCGAAATAGCCGCTCAAGCCAGACTGGCTGCGGTACAATTACATGGAGATGAGGGCCCGGCTGAATGGGCTGCCCTGCGGCAGAAACTGGCCCCCGGCACCGAAATCTGGCAAAAGCTGGCGATCCCGGTCGATCCGGAAGCGGCCGCCAGGCGGATTGAAGCTTTTGCAGCCACCCTGGACCAGACCGGTCCTGAAGCCACTCAGCCAGATGTCTACCTGCTCGACACCGAAGTCGGCGGCCAGTCCGGTGGCACCGGCCAGATCTTCCCCTGGCAGCAGCTCGTTGGTTTTGCCCGCCTCCACACCGTTGCCTGTGCCGGCGGTCTCCATCCAGGCAATGTCGCCGCTGCCATCGCCACCCTGCATCCAGCCATCGTCGATTGCTCGAGCGGCATCGAGCGCAACCTGGAAAAACAAGCCGACCTCATGGCAGCCTTTCGCGCAGCCGTCCTACAACAAGACAGTGAGGAAATGAACCATGACACGTAAACCTGCTCCCCATCCTGGAGATAAGCCGGGCCGTTTTGGCCCATTTGGCGGTCGATTCGCTGCTGAAACCCTGATGCCTGCCCTGCTTGAGCTGGAAAAAGCCTATACCGAGGCCATGGCAGATCCCACCTTCATAGCCGAATACAAGCGCCTGCTCGCAGATTACGCCGGCCGGCCTTCACTTTTCTACCATGCCGAGCGGTTAAGTCAGGCTCTGGGCACGCAGGTCTACCTCAAGCGCGAGGATCTCAATCACACTGGCGCGCACAAGATCAACAACGTGCTCGGCCAAGTCTTGCTCGCCCGCCGCATGGGCAAAAAGCGCTTGATCGCTGAAACCGGCGCCGGCCAGCACGGCGTCGCCACCGCGACAGCCGCCGCGCTTTTCGGTCTCGAATGCACCGTGTTCATGGGTGCCGAAGACATGGAACGCCAGGCGCTGAACGTTTATCGCATGGAGCTGCTCGGCGCCTCGGTGCACAAGGTGACCTCCGGCACGGCCACGCTCAAGGACGCGACGAGCGAGGCGATGCGCGAATGGACTCGCCGCGCCGACGATACTTATTATGTGATTGGCTCGGTCATGGGCCCGCATCCCTACCCAACCATCGTACGCGACTTCCAGCGCGTGATCGGCGACGAAATTCGCGCGCAGTCCCTGGCTGCCCTCGGCCGCTTGCCCACCGCCCTGATTGCCTGTGTTGGAGGTGGCAGCAATGCCATGGGTACCTTCTATCCATTTATCGACGACACTGAGGTGCGACTGATCGGTGCCGAGGCTGCCGGCGAAGGCATCGATACACCCCGTCATGCCGCGACCATGGCCTATGGCAAACCAGGGGTTTTCCACGGTATGCATTCGCTGTTTCTGCAGGACGACAAAGGCCAGATCGCCCCTGTCTATTCGATTTCCGCCGGTCTGGATTACCCCGGAATCGGCCCTGAGCATGCTTGGCTGCAGTTGTCCGGGCGCGCAGAATATGCCGCTGTCACCGACCGGGAAGCCGTCGATGCCTTCGCCTGGCTATCGCGGATGGAGGGCATCATCCCGGCGATCGAAAGCTCGCACGCCGTCGCTTTGCTGCGCAAAATGACCGGTGAATTCGGTCCAGACGATGTCGTTGTTGTGACGCTCTCCGGCCGTGGGGACAAAGATGTCGCCGCGATCCAGGCTTACCAGCAAGACCATGGTCTTCTGATGACGGACAACAGGGAGGAATGACCATGGCACAGACCAATCGCATTGAAATCACCCTGGCCCAGCTGACCCAGGCCGGCCAAAAGGCCCTGATCCCGTTCATCGTCGCTGGTGACCCAGACCTTAAAACATCGATCGCCATCGCCCGCGCCCTGCTCGAAAATGGCGGTGATATCCTGGAAATAGGCATACCCTTTTCCGATCCCAGCGCCGATGGTCCGACGATCATGGCCGCTGACGCCCGTGCCCTGGCCAACGGCACCTCAATCGTCGATGCCTTCCACATGGTGCGCGAATTGCGCACAGAAACCGACAAGCCGATTTTATTCCTCTTGTACTACAACACCATCGTCCAGATGGGGCTCGATATGTTCTTTGCCACTTGCGCCGAGGTTGGCGTCGACGGTGTCATCATCCCGGACCTGCCGGTCGAAGAACAGGATGAGGCTGCCCCGATTGCCGAGGCCCATGATGTGATCATCACCCGCATGGTCTCGCCCCTGTCCGGTGAGCGCCTGCCTGACCTTGCCCGTGACGCCCGCGGCTTTCTCTATTGTGTCGCCGCCCTCGGCGTCACCGGTGAACGCAGCGAATTATCCGCCGACCTGAGCCGTTTCGAGCAGGCTCTGCGAGCTGTCAGCCCGATCCCACGCGCCCTCGGCTTTGGTATTTCCACCCCGGAACAAGTCCGCGAACTGGCCGCTGGCTGGGACGGCATCATCGTCGGCAGCGCGATCGTCCGCCGCATCGGCGAAGGATATGCCGAGGGGCTTGATACCCATCAGATGGCCCAGCGCCTCGGCGGCTACCTCGCCACCTTGCGCCAAGCCCTCGATGAAGGCACCCAGGCCGCCCGCTAACCGGCCATCTCACTTTCAAAAATGGCCCAGTAATCCGCAAAATCCTGACCAGGAGGTCTCCCATGGTTGAAAACCGCCTGCCCCTGTCGCCTGATCGCGCGTCCTTCCTCGAACTGGCCCGTGCCTACCGCATCGTGCCGGTTTCCGTGCGTATGCCGGCTGATACAGTGACCCCGATCTCGCTGTTCCAGCGTTTCGACGACCAGAAACAGTCTTTTTTGCTCGAATCGGTCGTAGGCGGCGAACGGTGGGCTCGTTTCTCGATCATGGGTCGCCGGCCGCTCCTGCGCCTTTTGAGCCGCACCAGCCAGGTCGAACTGGCCTACGGTGACCAGCCATTGGCCGCCGTCGATGCCCATTCACCGATCGACCTGATCCGCGATCTGTTGCAAAACCACGCCCTGCCGCCCGCCCCGGCTGAAGAAGGTTTCCGCTGCGGCCTGGTCGGCCATTTCAGCTATGATTTCATCCGCTACCTCGAGCTTCTCCCCGATGAGAATGAGGACACGCTGAATTTGCCCGACTGTGAGCTGATGGCCCCGGGTGAAGTCGTGCGCTATGATCATCTGAAAAATGAAATGACCCTGATCTGCAACGTTCTGGTCTCTGACGATCCCGAGCACGACTATAGCCAGGCCTCGGCCAGCCTGTTTGGCCTGATCAGCCAGCTCTTCGGACCTCAGCCAGGCCACATGCCGGTCGCCCTGCCCCATGCCAGCCGCCGATCCATGCAGCTCGATTTCAAATCGAATGTCAGCAAAGATGATTTCCTGAACCAAGTCCGCCGGGCGAAGGAATACATCCGCGACGGCGATATTTTCCAGGTGGTTCTTTCCCAGCGTTTTTCCGCCCCCTACAAGGCCGATCCCTTCGCCATCTACCGGGCCTTGCGCCACGTCAACCCGTCGCCGTACCTGTTTTTCGTCCGCCAGTCGGGCGCGATCCTGATCGGCGCTTCGCCGGAAATGCTCGTCCGCCTCTCCGGTAAACGGATCGAGACCTGCCCGATCGCCGGCACGCGCCCGCGCGGCCAGACCGTCGAGCAGGATGACCAGCTCGCTCTGGATCTGTTGGCTGACACCAAGGAACTCGCTGAGCATGCCATGCTCGTTGACCTGGCCCGCAACGATGTCGGCCGGATCAGCCGCTTCGGCACCGTCGCCGTGCGCGATTTCTGCCATGTCGAGCGCTTCTCCCATGTCATGCATCTGGTCACGGTTGTCGAAGGGGAACTGCGGGAAGACCGTTCAGCGATTGACGTCCTCTCCTCGCTGCTGCCAGCCGGCACCCTCTCCGGCGCGCCGAAAATCCGCGCCATGGAGATCATCGACGAGCTCGAGACCCTGCGCCGCGGTCCCTATGGCGGCGCGATCGGCTACCTCGGCTTCGACGGACTGCTCGACACCTGCATCACGATCCGCACAGCCGTCCTCGCCCAGGGTAAAATCCACGTCCAGGCGGGTGCCGGTATTGTCTCCGATTCTGTCCCGGAGACCGAATACCAGGAGACCGTCAACAAAGCCATGGCCCTTTTCTCGGCCATCAACCAGGCAGGTGACTACTTATGATTCTGCTGCTCGACAACTTCGACTCTTTTACGTACAACGTCTACCAGATGGTCGGTGAATTCCATCCCGACATCGAGGTCTACCGCAACAATGTCCTGACCCTCGAGGATATCGAAGCCATGAATCCTTCGCATATCATCCTCTCGCCAGGGCCTGGCTACCCGGCTGACGCCGGGATCATGCCAGCCGTGATCCGCCACTTTGCTGGTAAAATCCCGCTGCTCGGCATCTGCCTCGGCCACCAGGGCATCGGCGAAGCCTTCGGCGCCCAGATCGTCCACGCCCCCGTCCCCGTCCACGGCAAGCGCTCGACGGTCGAACTCGACCGCAACTGCCTGATGTTTGCCGATCTGCCCGCGCGGATCGAGGTCGGCCGCTACCATTCCCTGATGGTCGATCCCGAGACCCTGCCCGACTGCCTCGCAGTCACCGCCACCAGCGAAGACGGCCTGATCATGGCCCTCCAGCACAAGACCCTGCCCGTTTTCGGCCTGCAGTTCCACCCCGAATCCATCCTCACCGACGAAGGCTCGAACATGCTGCGCGCCTTCGTCGAGAACACGTGATGTCAGCCGGTCCCGTGCCATGCTGAAAACTACGCTTCTGTTCTCGGGAAAAAGATTATCCAAACCCGCACTCGCCGGTCTGCAGGAGTATAAAAAACGCCTCTCCCAGAGCTGCCAGCTCGACTGGCTAACGGGCGTTGAGCCTCCGGCTGATAATGACACCAGCGGCTATGAAAGCAGCCAGTCAAGCCAGATCCAGGTCATGACCATCATCCTCGACCGCACCGGGCAGTCCTACACCTCCCCCGAATTCGCCAGCCAGATCCAGAACTATATGACCAGCGGCACCAGCCAGCTGATGTTTTACGTCGGTGTGCCGAATTTGGGACGGCGTCCCAAATTCGGCACCCTCTCGCTTTCGCCCGTGGCTCTAAGCTCGGACACCGCTGGTCTCCTACTTGCGGAACAGATCTACCGTGCGTTCCGGATCCTGGAGGGGAAATCGTATCATAAGTGAATCTTGAACTGTAGGATCACGACCCACACGATTACCACCATCCTATTTGGCTTGATCGAGGTTTCGATCTGCCAATTCAAGGCGACCGTGCTGCTGAAAAAGTCCGTCCCTAATCTACCCAAGACTACCTAACGGATTGAAAGCCAGCGAAAATGCTGGCTTTTTATTTTGGAATAAGCAAATCCGATAGCCAGGCGGCTAGCGATAATATTTTTTAATAGCGATCAATTTATAGCAAATTACCCTCTCAAACAATGTGGCAAATACGTATCCATTGATGAACCCGTCAATTTAGACATAAAAAATGTAATAAATGTTTATTAATTGAAGGAGGCGATGACCCGCTTTAATTTGTGCTGTTTATTATTGGGTCGGCCAGGTTATCACGACAAGTCGTTCCAAGGACGTGAAATATTGGAACCACTTGCCGTAATCACCTTCTCTCTAGGTAAAGGGGATTACGAATATGATCATGAAATGGAAAAGAACCTTAGCGTTCTTACTCACATTGTCCATGCTCCTGGTTGTCAACTGTGGTTTCACTGTTGTCGAGACCACACGTGATGAGTTGTTTGCCGAGGATCTCAAAGGGTATGAGATCTATTTCCGCGACCGCGAACGTGATGTCGTCAAAGAGATGTTCATTGTAACAAAAAATCCGGCGACGAAGGTCATGGAACGTAAAGTCATCGGACAAGCATCATTTACCTACAACGAGTCCAAGTTTATGATTTTCGTAGAGCCTGGTCAAACAGGTTCGCTTACTGAGGTGGCAGAGGATGCAGCGCCCAGGATCATCGATACAACCGTCACCTGGAAGATCCAGGAAATCCGCGCTTTTGTCGGTCCCGATCCCGTTCCGATGGCGGATGGCCTGCAACCTGCAACAGCATTGTTCCCATTCAAGAAAAATTTCAGTTCACCCATTTCATCCCACCTGATGACACTCGACCTTTTTGATGATGTCGGCATCACCTGGCTACCGGAAGACGCAGATCGACTGAATCTGAATGTGGTGATTTTCTTCCGGCTCATCGGCACAGATGGCAAAAAAGTTGTCACCTCAGATGGCTGGATCGGTGATTTGACAGACCCGACTTTTGCAGTTGGTTCAGCCATCAACGGCGCAACCTTCAAGCATGGTCTCAATCCCATCGCTCACACCAAGAACGTGTCCAAGATGGAAGAGACTGCAACTGACAAGGCAAAAATCGAAGTTTTGCCTGTCTATGTTCCGGCCCATCGTTCGGATGGCACGCCGGTCGATTTGACCTATCGTGATGAGAGAGGCACCGTTCAAAGTGTCCGAAGTGAATCAAAACCCCTGGTTGCAGTGTATTCCGAAGAGACGCCTTATTCAGAGTTTGAAATCCCGGCGGTTTCCGGCACGGAAATTGTCCAGGAAAGAGCCAAGGATGTCTGGGCTTCAGTCTCCTTTGACGAAGGCGAAACCTGGAAACGGTTCAATTTGTCTCGCTCTTCCGACCGATCTTCCTTTGAAACTGAACAGGGAGAGGGTGCAGGCGAATTTTACGGGGACACACACAAGCCAAACATCAAAGTACAGGGTAATCGGATCCTCGTCGCCTGGACCAGCAAGTACGCCCGCGGCGGCCGGCCCACCTATGCCATTGAAGAGGGCGAAGAGGGGTATGACAAAGACATCTGGGGCGTCGGCGGTCCGCAGCGCTCGCGCTATTATGGCGAGGACGGCTATGACATCGAATTACCCTACAGCGTCGTCTGGGTTGCCCGCGGCTATGTCAGCCCAGATGGGGAAGTCCACTGGTCCAAAGCCGAACGTCTGACCTCCGGCCGGCGTGATGCCAACCAGATTACAATTGCCAGCAGTCCCTCTGGTTTTGCCCTGGTCTGGCAGGAAGATCCCGAAGGGCTGATGCCGGGCGAGCAAGCTGGCCCTGGCGAAGGCTGGAGTGGCGCGACCACAAACCACAAGACAGATATCTGGTATTCGTACATTGAAACGGGCAAATTCGATGCTGAAGACCCTGATTTTGTCCCGAGCAATGAAGATCCCCAATATTTAACGAACGAAAATGCCAACGGCGATGGTGAAGGGCGCTTCAAGGCACTGCATCAGATGTCCCTGCCTGTCCGGCTGAGTGACAACGACACGCTCAATACGGAAAACATGAAGATCCATGAGCTGACGAATTATCCCGATGATGGCGAGGAATTTGAAGAAGCCTATTTCCACCATGACAAGACTGATCCAGAAGCCGATGATTATGATCTTTTCTGGCGGATCTATATCAAGGATATCAACGCTTATCTTGATCCGGAAGAGGGTTTGACGTTGACACCAATCGCACCGTTAGCTCCAGAAGATCCGTTGGAAATGGCCAGTATTTTGCCATTAGAAGAAGATCTCGAAGCCATCGACGACGATATGCCAGCTGACGTTCCCTTGTCTGAGGAAACGGAAACTGAACCGGCAGGAGATCCTGTGGTTGAAGAACCACCGGCAGAAGCTGAGCTCCCAACTGCTCCCACTGAAGAATCAGCTGATACTGAAGAATCAGATGACACACCCACGAGCGAGACTGAGGATGAGCCAGAACCAACCATTCCTCTGGAAGACAGCCAGACAGCAGAGTCCATTGAATCCAGTATCGAGATTGCTGCAAGTCCAGCATATGAGAGTGCCGAACTGGGGGATCCGGTTGTTCTGAACCTGGACCCGGTCGAAACCGAGCCACCGGTCGAAACCGAGCCGCCGGTCGAAACCGAGCCGCCGGTCGAAACCGAGCCGCCGGTCGAAACCGAGCCACCGGCTGAAACCGAGCCGCCAGTCGAAGAAGAAGAGGTAATCTCTGAACCAATCGTTGAAGAGGCTGATCCCATCGAGGATCCCGCGCTGGCAATGGAACTGATGGAGCCTCTGATCATCGAAACGATCACCATTCATGTGGACACGGATGACGGTGAAGGAAACGGCGATGCGGATGGGTCTCATGCCTATGGGTATGCTCAAAAAGGATTGCTCTGGAATGATTCCCAGCCATACATCCGATTCTACAAGAAAATCAACAATCAGGGCGCAGTCAAATACGTCGCGATCACCCTCGATGGACGCCTGATGGACGGTGACACAGGTGCCTCTCGACCAAACCTGATGATGCAAGGGCAATGGGCCATTCTTGGCTATGAAGAAACCAAAGGTATCGGTGCTGGCGTACCGTCGGAACACCATGAAGATGAAGACAGTGAAGAAGAACATGACGGTGAAGGAACCGACAAGTATTACGCTGACCTGGGCAAGAATGTCATCTACCATAGCGCCAATTTCCAATCGCTGGAAAAAGTCAGCGCCGGAACGATCCTCAATCCGCCTGAAACAGATGCCAGCGGCCATACGATCTATCTTACTGACGCTGAGGGCAACCTGATCTATGATTACCTGGGTCAAAAAATCCCCGCCTACCAGAATGCCCGCCGCCCGCGTTTCCTGGTGCAGTCCAAGGACAACATGGGTGAAAGCAAAACCGTCATGGTCGCCCTGTACAAAATGGGTGAAGATGGCAAGGGCCGCCCGTCCGATATCATCATGCAGCGCTGGGTTGTGACAGGGGATGGTAATCCCTACCAGATCAAATATCTGGTGAAAAATGATATCCAGAACATCAGCAGCATCACACCGACCCAAACGGAAACCTATTACAACGACGATGGCGAGCCACGCATCAAGATGTTGCGCTGGAGCCAAAGTCCGGAGAATCTCAATGACCACACCAGTGCCTACGACAACGACGACGCCCGCGCCCATCGCGGTTTCCTCCGCGGTGACTTCCTGGCTGTTGCCTATACGTGGACACCCAACTGGACCGCTTCCCGCAATGGCAACGATAAATATGATTTGTACGTCCGGCGGTCATTTACTGGCGGGCAAACCTGGACAACCGATCCCGCTGGCAATGGCGTGACCCACACCAACATTTTCCGCAACTCCACAGATGACGGCGGTGGTTTCTACGCCGAAGTATCCACCTACGGAGCAGGTGCATTTGAACCGGCACAGAACCTTTCCAAGCTACGCAACAACAAAGAAAGCATCATCGAACCTCGTCTCGTCGGTGTTCCAGGCACGATTGCCGGCGGCCGCTATCCAGAGGACATCCAGAATCCGAACGCATTCTGGGTGACCTACGGAACTGAGGAAAATGTCGATACCAACACCAACGACGACTACGACGATGACGAAGGCACAGGTGAACCGCTGGACCTGTACTACAGCTACAGCATGAACAAAGGCGAGAGCTACTATACGGAAACAAAGATCATCAACCCGGTTAGCGAGAGTGAATTCGCTGGCCAAGAAGTCGAGGTCTGGGACTGGCTGGCCAAGGATCGCGGCGATTGGCAACCCGCCCAGGCGGAAGCCCAGATCCGGATGACTCCAGACGGATCGATCTTCTACGCCATCTGGAATGAGAGCGGCGTAGATCCGGAAAGCGGTGAGCACAACAGTGATGCCATTTTCCGCCGGATCATGCGCAATCGAGGCGTCATAGAAGTCAGAAACAAACCTGTTGAAACCGAGCCATGATCTAAGAGCCGTCAAAATGGACCCCGACCGAGTCAAATCCCTGTCGGGGTCCAAGCACCATCCATCACGCACTGTTGCAACATGCAAAGGGGAGACATCTATATGAAAAAGAAATATAAAATGATCTCAGTTTTGCTATCTATCGTGCTGATGATCTCACTCACCAGCAGCACCGCATTCGCTAAAAAAATCAAACCAGCACCGGCTATTGATCTGGTAGTCTCTGCAGTCTTTAACGATGTCAACGTCGACGGCTATGCCGGTGTCGGCGATACCATCACTTATACTTTCGTCGTCTCGAACATTGGCAATGTCGAGCTGACAGGTGTCGAGGTAACCGGTGACTTAGCCGTTATCTGGAGTGATCCAATCGTAACCACGCTGGCGGTTGCGGCAACGGACACTGGTAGTGCCACTTATACCTTGACTGCAGAGGATCTGGTCGATGAGACATTTGTGTATAATGCGACGGCCACCGGCACAGGCGGGTTAACTGACGTTTCCAAAACTGCTTCTGTAGTGACCCAGCTCGATCTATTGGAATTCGCAGCAATTTCTCTTGCTGTCACTGGAGAATTTGTCGATGTAATTGCTGATGGTTCCGTTACCGCTGGAGATGCCATCTATTTTGACTTTTCGGTCACTAACACAGGAACGGAAGATTTGACCACCATCGTGTTGACCGACAACGAGACGTTCTTTGCTGATCCAGGATTGACGTTGACGATTGCTGATGGGGTGCTGTCGCCTGGTGAAGAGATTACCTATCTGGACGCAATCTATTATTTAACCCTGGGCGATATCACAAATAAGTCTGTCACCTATTCCGCAACGGTCACCGCGCTCTATGACGATGGAATTGCATCAAACCAACCGGAAGACTCGTCTGTAACAGATAATGATACGTACGTGTATGAAATCAACCTCATCGGCGGTGACGCTGTGCAACTGCTGGATGCGCCCTACAACAATCTATCCACGCCTGTTGTAATCACAGACGATGTCGAACTGTTCTACACCAAGCAATGGCTGGATGCCGATGCGGATGGTATCTTTGACGGCAGTGAACGAGAACTATTTTATGACACTGAAGGCGCTCTGGTTCCATTGCCGGTAACCGCAAGCTTCAACGAAACACATCCCGATGAATATCTGGGCCAAGTGGATCCGCCGGATGACACACCGGAGTATTATACGGAGTACATCATCTATGGCAACGAAACCGATGGATACTATACAGCTGATCTCATCAACAATGTGACCCGGGAGTCCATTCCAGATGGTCTTGTCGACACCTCTATTCCGGTTTTGATGACCACATGGCTACATGACAATGGCTTGTGGTACCCCCATGCCTCCGAGTTCACGCCTGAAGCACTGGCAATCCTCCCCCAAGTCGCCATGCCGGAAACACTACTGGACAACCTGTACTGGGATACAGCAAATGTTCAGACGTACAAAAATGCCTGGCAGGCAGACTGGAAACGGTCCGATACCCTTGTCAATATCGACTTTGTCGACTGGGGCAATCCACTCGAGACAACTGACCCTCTGGTTGGCTATCGCTTCCCAGTCGAGCTCTATCTCTACACCAAATTGCCTTCAGATCAGCTGATGACCGCATACAAGATGGCTTGTCTCGACTACCCCAGTTCAGCCGATGAAGTCTACGGCACGAACAAGACCACGTTCGAAAGCTATTACGCGACCGTTCTGACCAACAAATTCCGGGTCGAGGTATTTGACGGCGATCAGTTCTATGAAATTGGCATTGAGCCCGCAATCGGCCCCAGCGGGAAGATGAATTTTGCCTCGGCAGGTGGTGGCTGGATTCCGCAAAAACCGGGCACTCACCGCATCTACTTCTATCTCAATGATCCTTTGATCTCATTGTCCAACGCGATCATCAATAATGATGAACATTATGTCTTTAGCTATGGGTTAATGGCCGAAGGCCTTTCCAGCAAAAAGGAAGGCGTCGCCTATATCAACGGACAATGGGCAACTTGGATCGACGTGGATGTCAAACTACCGAATAGCAATGGCGGCCGGAAAAAGTAAACTCGCATTGAGCTTTATTGTTTAACCTTATCAGAGCGGCTTCTGTTACCAAACAGGAGCCGCTCTTAATAATATGTAAAAATCAACTCAATATTTGTCACAAAAAACATGATATGATGATTTTGTACCGGTTGTTCATATTCAAACCAGGCAATGCCAGATGCATTCAAATATCTCACACAGGCGTATTCTGAATACCCTCCCAAATGCTTGAAATCGTGCGTATATAGAAGTGAGGGTCTTACTGTTCCGGATGGGGCAAAACAATGGATCCTTTGGCTGGAGATACCGGATCAATTATCGGACGGATTCAGTCAGGTGATGGTGAGTTGCGCGAGCAATTCATCACCGCTCGTTTGCCGTTTATCAAGCGAGTGGTCGCCAAGATCACTCATGTCTATTTTGTGGAACAGGAGGATGAATTCGAGATCGCACTGGAATCTTTCAATGACGCCATCGATCGATATCGCCTCGACAGTTCAGCATCATTCGAATCGTTTGCCTACCTGGTCATCCGCAACCGGATCTATGACTGGATGCGCAAGCAGAAGTTGAATCACAAAACCATCTCGCTGGCTGAGCAGGACTGCGAAGATGGGCTGACGCTCGAAGAGCGATTACCAGATCCACATAGCGAAGATGTCCAGGATAATCTTGAATTTGCTGAGGAAATGGTAGATCTGGAATTGCACTTGCAAGCGTTCGGGTTCAAACTGACCAGCCTGGCCAGCCATTTTCCCAAGCACCAGGACAGCCGCTGCCTGTGTATCCGGGTTGCCCGTCACATATCGTCTGATCCCATCCTCTATAACCAACTGGTACAGTCGCATCATCTCCCGGGCAAAGAGCTGGCTACCAGATGCCACTTGCCTATCAAAACCATCGAAAAAAACCGGGCCAGCATCATTTTCCTGGCCTTGCTGATGAAAAGTTCGTTCGAAACCATCCAGGGATACCTCAGTGTCTTTGAAAGGGGGTGTCCGCAATGAAAAAGGGAACCGTCTTGTCGATCGACAAACGGTACGCCGTGGTCTTTACTCAAGACTGCCAGCTGTTGCGGCTGCCGCTGACCCCTGACATGGTTGCAGGCAAGGAAATCTGGCTCGAAGCGCCTGGCCTGGAACCGCTCCGTTATGACTGGTATCGCCTCGCTCGTCCGGCTATGGCCGCCGTTGCACTGCAGGTCTTTGTTGCCATAGCGCTGTGGTCAGCCCGTATGGTCAAGCAAGATCTGGTTTACGCCTATGTTTCGGTCGATGTCAAACCCAGTGTGCAATTTTTACTCGATCCGCAATTAAATGTCTTTTCTGTTGAAGTACTAGATGAAGCCTCAGCAGCTCTGGCCAATAATCTGCCGCTCCAAGGCCAACCGTGGCAGCAGGCTGTCAATCTGTGGCTGGCCAGGCTCGCCGAGGAAACCGATCTCAGCCAGGAGACGGTCCTGATTTCCGCCGTATTCCCGGAAAAGACGGAGCGGATGCGAGAACCACTGGAGGCAATCAATGGCCACAATGGTACAGGTGTCCTGACAGGCCTCGATGTCCATGTAGCCTATTCCAGCGATTTTCACCTGGTTGCTCAAGCCAAAGCCAATCACTTGACCATCGGCAGACAGATGCTGCTGATCAAATCGAAACGCTACAGCCAGCCGTGGGATGCATCAAACATCATGACCACACCGCTGTCAGTCCTGGTACATACTTTACTCTCCCCAGAGGTAACCCGTGTCACATCAATCGAGGAGCTGTTGACTGAATCAGTCCTGACTCCATCCGATTCTGTGGTGGGAACAAGCGAACAGAGCGCTCCGGCAACGCAGTCCACAAGCATGGTCATTAAGAATGCGCAAACCAGCGGAAGTGGTAGCGAATCAGCAAAAAGTTCCAGTCAGGAACCCAGCTCTGAGACCCAAGATGTAACTGTCTCTTCAGAAGCAAGCACTTCAGAACCCCAAGGCAGCCAACAGACAGAGTCTTCCACCAGTACCAGCAATGAACCAGCTCCATCCACACAGCGGCAAACGAGTACCCAAAGTTCGAGCACAGCTGAGGCTGAATCGACCGCTGAGATGATCAATGGACCGGGGCCAGGTAGCCCGTCACCCTCGACCAGCGGAACCATGGGCCGCAGGATGGGCCGATTCGCCCACCAGAAAGTCTAGACAGATCAACAACCGAAAAGAAACGTAATAGGGGCCCACCTTCTCCCCTTTACCCGAAGGGGTTGGCTGGATTCGTCCACATCCGGCCAGCCCCTTCAACTTTGCCGAAAAAGGGACCGGGTCTCGATATCGAAATTCGATATCGAGACCCGGTCCCTTTTTTGTACACCTTCCATCAACCGCCTCAGCGCCAGGCGTTTCCGAGCATTTCGAGCAAAATCAGTCTTGCCATCTGGTGGGTGAAGGTCATTTGGGAGAGGAGGATGCGTTCATGACAGCTGCGCAGGAGGTCGGGGGCGAGGCCGTTGGAGCCGCCGATCAGAAAGACCAGGTCACCTTGGGCCTGGCTGCGCCAGCGCTCGAGCTGGGGGCGGATCGTACCCTCGCTGTCGGGCTTGATCCACTGGCCAGCGAGGTCGAGTGCGATGAGATAATCGTTCGGTCGTAGACGAGAGCGGATCCGGTCAGCTTCGGCTGTCAGGGCCCTTTCGACCGGCCAGGTGTCGGGGCTGTCTTCGACTTCGACGAGATCGACCGGGCAATGGCGCACCAAATCACGCCGCGCCGCTTCGATGGCGTCGCGCAGGTAGGATTCGCGGACACGGCCGGGGGAAAGGATGCGGATGTTCACCAGATGACAGGTTCGCTGGTCGTAAAACGCCGGGCTACGGCGACATCCAGGTCGCGGCCGATCAGGGCGCCTTCGGCCTGGAGATGATCGCGCACCGTCTGCAGGGCCAGCTCTGGATAGTTATTCTCTTTGCTCAGGTGGGAGAGGATGAAGCGCTGGGTGCCGCGGGACAGGAAATGCAGGATCGCCCTGGCGCTGTCGCCATTCGACAAATGGCCAAAATCACCGGCGATGCGCCGTTTTAAAGGCGGCGGATAGGAACCGGCTGCCAGCATGATCGGGTCATAGTTGGACTCAACCAGGATGATCCGGCTGCCGCTCAGCGCATTGAGCAGCTGTGGTTCCGGCCAGCCGAGATCGGTGCAGACGGCAACCGCGCCGTGATCCGTATCGACCTTGAAGGCGACTGATTCCGCAGCATCGTGCGAGGTCCGGTAGCCGGCGACAGACAAATCCCCCACCGTAAAAGCCTCACCGCTGGTGAAAGGCCGGATCAGGTCTTCGGATACCTTGCCCAGTGTGCTGCGCAACGCCTGCAGGGTGCCAGCGTTGACATAGAGCGGCACTTTGTGGCGGCGCATCAGGGCACCGACCGACCGGGCATGATCCGTATGCTCATGCGTCACGAGCACGCCCGTCAGCTGGCTGGCGTCTTCGCCAATTTCCTGCAGAGCATGCTCAATCTCACGCAGGCTGACTCCGGCATCGATCAGGATCCGAGTGCTGCCACTGCTGACAAAAATCGCATTGCCGCTCGACCCGCTTCTGAGGGCACAGACTTTGACGGGTTTCAATTTTCGACGCGCGTGATATCCGCGCCCAGTGCGCGCAGTTTGTGGATGAAATTCTCATAGCCGCGCTCGATTTTAGCGATATCGGTGACTTCGGTCGTGCCTTCAGCCACCAGGCCGGCCAAAACCATGGCGGCCCCAGCGCGCAAGTCACGAGCGGTGACAATGGCCCCGGTCAGCTGCTTCACGCCTTCGATGATCGCCATCTGGCCAGACGTCATGATCTGGGCGCCCATCATCTTCAGCTCATCAACGTACTGGAATCGGTTGTCCCAGACCGTCTCGAGCATGCGGCTGGTGCCGGGCACCGTGCAGAGCATCACCGTCGTCTGCGGCTGCAGGTCGGTCGGGAAGCCTGGGTAGGGAATCGTCTTGAAGCTGGCCGGTTGGAGGTTCTCCTCAGGGTCGATCCAGACGCGGATCGAATCGTCACCGACATCGAGCTGGGCGCCCATTTCCTCGAGCTTGGCAGAGAGGGGCTCCATATGCTTGGGGATCAGTCCGTGGACCGTGACGTCACCGCGCGTAATGGCGGCGGCAATCATGTAGGTACCGGCCTCGATCTGGTCCGGGATAACGGCATAGGAGCAACCAGCGGGCAGGACCGGCGTGCCGGTGATGCGAATAACATCGGTGCCTGCGCCGCGGATATTGGCCCCCATGGTGTTTAAAAAGTTGGCAACATCGACAATGTGCGGCTCTTTGGCGGCGTTCTCGATCACCGTTGTGCCTTCGGCCTTGGTCGCCGCAATCATGATGTTGATCGTCGCCCCGACGCTGACAACGTCGAGGAAGATGTTCTCGCCTTTGAGGGTGTCGGCATGGAGCGAGATCCGGCCATGTTCGATCGTGGCATGGGCGCCAAGCGCTTCAAACCCTTTCATGTGCTGGTCGATCGGCCGGGTGCCGAAATTACAGCCGCCTGGCATCAGGATCGATGCATCGCCAAAACGGCCCAGCATCGCGCCGAGCAAATAGTAAGAACCACGGATGCTGCGCACACGCTCGTGCTCAGCCACATAAGTATGGATGGGCTGTGGGTCTATATAGAGGCTGCCTTCGGAATCACGACGGATTTCTGCACCGAGGGCTTTGATGATTTCCAGCAGGACATTGATATCGGCAACATCCGGGATGTTCTCGATCTTGCAGGGACCATCCAGCATGGTGGCCGCGGCAATGATCCCCAGTGCGGCATTTTTCGAGCCGCTGATCGTCACGTCTCCGGTCAGGCGGTTGCCGCCTCGTACAAGATAACTGGCCAAGGGTTTTCCTCTTTTCTCAACTAGGTTAGCCGGGTCAGGCAAAAGGATCAGTGGGGGTTGGACCCGGACGGGTATCGGCGTCATGTCGGGACTCCGACGGTATCATTCAGGCGATTGAGCAACTGCTCGCATTGCTCGGCATCCAGGGATTCCAAGTCTTTATCAGGGTCAAAACAATCGCGGGCACAGTCCTCCAGGTCACGCTGGGCAAACTGGTTAATCAGGCTCTGGCTGGTGAGGCCATCATGGATCGCTGTCAACGTGTCACGATAGATTTTTTCAGCGCTGGGCAGGATCACAGAGAATTCTGTACCCTTGCCAAGGGTGCTGTCAACTGTAATTTTACCACCATGCAGCTCAGCCAGCTCACGGGCAATAGAAAGGCCCAGACCAGTGCCGCCAAACATGCGGGAGCCGGTCATGTCGACCCGGTAAAAGCGGTTGAAAATGTGCGGCAAGTGTTCCTTTTCGATGCCAAAGCCCGTGTCGACCACTTTGACATAGACGTCATCAATCAGGTGGCCGATGTAGACTTTGATCGAGCCACCCTTGTCGGTGTATTTGATGGCATTGGAAATCAAATTGACCAGGATGCGTTCCACGGAAGAACGATCGGCATAGATGGGTGGAATGGTTGTCACCGCAAAGCTTTCCAGGACAATGTTTTTGTCCAGGGCTTGATGCATCAGGCGGTCAACTGTCTGGCGCACCATGGCGGCGAGGTCCTGCTGCTCCATGCGCACCCGGATCCCCTTGCTGTCGATGCTCGAAAGCAAGAGTAAATCCGCAACCAGATGTTCCATCCGGATCGCATCATCATGGATCCGCCGGACATCCTTGCGAATACCGTCATCATTCTTCTCATCCAGGCCCCAGTCCAGCAGGGATTCTGAATAGGTTTTGATCGTCGTCAGGGGCGTTTTCAGTTCGTGTGACACGTTGGCGACAAACTCTTTGCGCTGTTTCTCCAGCCGTTCCTGATCCGTGATTTCCTGGACAATGACCAGATTGCCAGCTTTGCGGCCTTCTTCAAATCGTGATTCCTTGAGCCGGACGCGGAGAATCTTGTCCGCCAGGACGACCTGAACGACAATGTCATCACGGCCCAGAAGCCGCGCTGCCTGCAGGCCATTATTCTGGCCGTAGCGCTCAAAGAATTCATCGAGCCGGTCAGGGATACCCTGGGGCTGGAACATCGTCCGGGCAGCTGGATTGGCATTGATCATCTGGCCATCAAAAGAGTAGGCGATGACACCGATATCCAGATCCGCCAGAATCGCTTCGGATTTGCTGCGCTCCTCGACAAATTGCTGGACATACGATGATATGGTCCGATTATTGACCTTACGCCTGTGTCGTGTCGCAAAAAATATGACCAGGCCTTGGACGAGCAAAGTCAGGCCGATGACGGCCAGGATCAAAAGAATCGGATGGATCTGGTGCAGGCTGTCGGATACAAACTGCCAGCCGGCAAGGAAACGGGCAACATAAGGCGAAGCCTGCGCGAAAAAGCTCGCGAGACTGGAATAAAATTGCATGCTTAGGGATTTGCTCCTGATTGGGGATTTTTCTCAAAATAGTAGCCAACACCACGTTTGGTCATAATGTAGCGGTAATTGTGCTGGTCTGGTTCCAGTTTTTCACGGGTGCGGCGGACCGTGACATCCACCGTGCGGACATCACCATAATACTCGTAGCCCCAGACCTTTTCGAGTAACGATTCACGCGAAAAAACCTGGCCGGCATTTTTGGCCAGGAAGCGGACGAGCTCAAACTCGCGCAGGGTCAGTTCAATCATGTCACCACCGCGGCGCACCTGGTAAGCTTCCTGGTCGATTTCCAGATCTCCGAAAGTCATGACTTTGGGATGATCCTCACCACCGATCTCCGAGATGCTGACCCGGCGCAACTGGGCTTTGACCCTGGCCAGAACTTCACGGACACTGAAAGGCTTGGTAATATAGTCGTCAGCTCCCAGCTCAAGGCCGAGAACTTTGTCAATTTCTTCGCTTTTGGCTGTTAACATCAGGATCGGTACATTGGTCTGCAACCTGAGTTTGCGGCAGACATCAAACCCGTCCATCTTGGGTAACATGCAGTCGAGCAGGATCAGGTCCGGTTTTTGGCTGATCCCCATTTCGACAGCCTGGACACCATCATAGGCTGAGAGGGTCTGGTAACCTTCACGTTCCAGGTTCGCTTTGAGGATATCGACAATATTGTGCTCATCATCGACGATCAGGATCTTTGCTCCCACAATGCGAACCTCCAATTTTGCAGCTGGCAACAGAAAAGCTGTGGCCAAATGGAACAACTGAACATATTGTGTGTATTATATCATGATTCCGTAATAATGAAACAAGGCCACCGGGCGTGAACCCGATGGCCTTGAAATGATCCGGCGGAGACCTATCTTTCCGGGCCGTTACCAGCCAAGTATTGTCGGCA
>CAZGSR010000041.1:0-21564 GCA_964528645.1 uncultured Mageeibacillus sp.
AGCTTCTTGATCAGCTCGGAATTGACCTATTACGTAAGAATTAAGGTTTTAGTGTCATAATCTTAATTCCTTTCCTGGTTACCGGATTTTATTCAGACGTTCTGCGCCGCTCACACAGACGAATGCCAGTTTGGCTAGACCCATGCTGAGGAGACCGGTGCCGAGCTGCATACCAGCATTGGCAACGACTTGGATTTGGGTACCCATCTTGTCAACAATCGTGTCACCGATTTCTTTGCGAGCTGCTGCGATTGCCTTTGTGGGATCAGAGTGGATCTGACTGCCAACCTTCCAGCCGATAGCGCCTTCGAATTCGACAGAAATGATCTGGACCTCCTGATCATCTTTGACGAGGGTGAGTTCACCGGTCTGCTCGAGGGTTGCTTGGGCACGACTGATCTTCTGCTGGAGTTGCTTGAGGTTCTTCTGGTTCATAGGGGTCTCCTTTCGGCGGTGTCCACATCGAGGTGGAGTCACGGCCGATAAAAAAAGAGGCCGCCTCGTGTGAGACGACCTCTGAAGGAATTGGATGCTTGGACTAGCTGGATGGAATCATTTTGACTGAATCATTGCGAAAGTGAAGAGACTCAGGCGATGATCAGCACTTTTCCGGCATAGATCAGGTCAAGATTGGAGATGTTGTTGGCGTTAGCCAGGCTCTGCACGGTCACACCGAATTTGGCAGCGATCGAGGCCAGGGTGTCGCCCGGCTGGATGATGTACTGCTGCTGTTGTGCTGGATTTCGAACCGTACCGCTGACGACCCCGTATTCGGAGAAGTGGTTGTTCTCGAATTGCAGGTAATTCTTTCCATTGATCGTCATGGGTGTCACTGGCAGGATCGCCGTATGACCCTGGGTGTCCATATAGACGATGCCGAGATCACTGATACCAGCGAATTCATCGACCGGGATCAAGACGGGGATGTTTTTCTTGATGTCGGCATTGTCAACTTCCTTGATCTCGATGCTGCCATCCTCGTAGACTGTTTTCATCATCAAGCGAATGTTGTAGTCCTTAAGCAGGCTCAGTCCAACAGGCAGCTTGGCCTTCTGTTGGGCTGTGGTCAGATCAAATATTTCGGATTCCAGCCAGACGGTGATGTTCTTGACGCCGGTTAACCAGATTTCCGGCATTGCCAAGTGATAATTCAAGTATTTTGTCAGGATACCACTGCCATCAGTCGGATTTTCTGTAAGTGATACAACTTCGAGACGACCACGTATTATGGGCATATTCATTTCATCGGACTTGACTGTCGTAGTTGTTGAATTGCTGTTTGACACGTTGGAATCGGATGAATCAGTTGCTGTAAGTGTCAGTTTGTCTGTTGATCCGCCCGTAACATCGGCTGGAACAGTTATTTCGACTTCGACATTTGAATAACCTCCATTTCCACTCAGTGTGATGGAAGAACCTCCAATAATGTTTGTTGACCAGCCATTTTCCGAATCTGTATCAAGCAAATATGTTTTTTCATCTGAAGAAAAGTTTTGGATGATGAATTCATATTCGACTGTGTCCCCTGGATCGGCCTCCTGACCTGCTGGCGCGATCACCTGAAGCGCGTTAGGCTCTGTGATCATTTCGGCTGACCGGATTTCCCAAGTTTCACCGGCGGCGAGGGTTGCGCGGTTCCACTGTAGCTGATATCCGGCATCGACAAAACTGCTGTCAGCGGTATTGGGCAGATTACCTGCAGTGGCAAATTGATATCCAGTCCAGTAATTGCCACCAAAATATTGATCTGCCGGAGTCGAACCGGTACCGTAGAAACCCATTAAACCGAATTGAGTCATATCGTTGTTACGAACGTAGATCATTTCCAATCCATCGTTCCAGTAGGACCTGGCACTGTCAGCCCCACCAAAATATGTGTCACCGCCATGGATGAATTTCAGGTTAGAATATGAATCCGAAGAATTGTTAATTAGCCGAAATACCTTGGTCACCATGTAACTACCTGGGACATAGGTAATGATCTGCTGAAATGTGATATCCCCAGAATCAAGTTGCCAGATTCCAGTGACACTGTTGCCATTCTTTGACAACGTTCCATTGCCAACATCAGTACCATAGGAACCATAGTAATTTGTCACGTAATGCAGAGATTCACTCCTGCGATCAAAGAATATGTTTGATCCCCAGGCTGTCCCACCATAATATTGGTTTACATAACCAGGTTGTGCAAAGTAAAGACCAAGATCACCATTATCATAGACATCCATTCGCAGGGGATCTGAGCCTGAATTACCTCCAAGCGAAATCATATCCATTGCTCCAGCGGCAAAAACTGGTGCACATAGCGATACCATGATAAGCAGAATGATTAGTAATGAACTGATCAGAAGATGTGTTTTTTTCTGGATCATAGGCGTCCTCCATGTCAATTTTTAATTCATAAAGGTAACAATAAGAAAACAAGTTAATAAAACGGACGAAAGTTGACAACCCAAATGTTCTGGAAAAATCACTCCTTACCCTTGATAATATGTAATCGCCTTTTTTAAATTTAATATCTGAATCAAGGCGATAGAAAATCATGAATTGTGACATCAATAGATTTATTATATTATATTTTGATGACCTATGCTCATTTGAACAAGAAATTTGTCAGCACGTAGACACATTAATTAGAAGTCTTTTCTTTTCAGTTTTATCTCTATGTAGATCGTTACCGAGGCGGAGTTACGGCCGATAAAAAAAGAGGACAGCCGAAGCCATCCTCAGGTTTATTAGCGATTAGATGTTGTCCAGGTAATAACTCTTCGATCGATTTGGCGGATCAGACAATCCTCTACTCGGTTCTCGACCTCTTCCCTATCACTGCCATGCGGGCAGGTGTTGATACAGATAGGCGGAAAGCAAATTGGGCGTCCATTAACGGAGACTGGAACGAGTTTGATGGTTGACATGAATGTGTCCTCCTTAAGCTTGCATCACTGAATCTGGTCCAGCTGCAGCCGGGAGAAAAAGAAAGAGGAGCAATGCACGGTGGCAAAGCTCCTCTCGAATGTGACGGGTCAGATACCCAGCTAGAATGGGGGGATTGAATGAGATCCTGATTCAGGAACTGTTCTGGAGACCCCCCTGGGCACCGAAGTATTTTGAATTTCGAAGTATTTCGTCCTATACCGCCCTGAAAAAATAATCAAAAATAGGTTCCTATTAGGGCATCCTACTATTGAGTCATTTATACCAAATATCGAATGAAATCAAGGCAGCTTTACTGATTTTGAACTCATTCCCTATCCTGTTCGAACTATTCAACGATTTTTTCGGGAGTCTTTTTTATTTGTCTTTAATCTGTTTATGTGTTATGTGTCATCGTATCATCGCATAGTTTTCTGTATGTATTTATCACTGTAGTTACCAAATAGTTACCAAATAGCAAATGCTGCTTGAATTCACAGGCAGCAAAAAACCGCCAAAGCCTACAGCCTCAGCGGTTTCGTGTGGTGCGCCTTCAGGGACTCGAACCCGGGACCCACTGATTAAGAGTCAGTTGCTCTACCAACTGAGCTAAAGGCGCGTGGTGTTCAAGCGAACAAGTGCTATTATAGCGATGGCCCATAGGGCTGTCAACCCAATTTTTCTTCCCGCAGAGCTGCATTTTCGACTGATTTTCGATCTTTTTCAACGATCGTTCCACGCAGTATTCTGCCTGTGATTAGATTACGGACCGGAGCAAATTTTTCCGCGATAATGAGGCCATCCTGACAGCTGCTTAGCAAAAGGAAAGGCTCCGTTATGCACATGAATCAGATCTTTCTCACCATATCCCGTCAAAATTATCCCACGGAGGTGGAGGAATCTACCAAACCCGTGTTGCTCTGCTTCTGGGCGAACTGGTGTCCCCCCTGCCAGACCGTCCTCAACCGCCTGGATGGTCTGGCCGATGACCTGTCTAGTTCGGTTAAACTCGGCCTGGTCAATGTCGACCTGGAACCGGAGATCGTCACCGATCTCGGGATCACCAGCATCCCGACTCTCGTCCTCCTGTGCGACGGAACAACCCGGACCAGCATCCAGGGCATCAAGACCAAAAGAGATCTCCGCCACCTGATTACAGTCGCTCTGCATTAAGGAAAAGCTGCCTCTCATAGGGACCCGGTCCCGATATCGGATTCCGATATCGGGACCGGGTCCCATTTTCGTCACAGTCCGCTTTTTTCGACAATCGCGCTGTAAAAACCATCTTTCCTGACGATAATTGCAGCTTTTTCTGTCGACCCGGTCCGTGAAACGGACCGGGTCCCATTTGTGCTACAATTGAATCAGCGACTTTTCTGGAGGTATGTTTATGGGTATTATCAAGGCAATTGCAAGTGCAGTTGGTGGTTCTCTGGCGGATCAGTGGCTGGAGGTTTTCGAGCCGGATGAGATGAGTGACTCGACTGTTTTCACGAGTGGGGTCAAGGTGCGGCGGGATGACCGGCGCAATGCCAATGTCAAGGGTACGGAGAACACGGTTTCCAATGGTTCGGTGATCCATGTCTACCCTAACCAGTTCATGATGCTGGTGGACGGCGGCAAGGTCGTCGACTACACGGCTGAAGAAGGCTACTACACGGTCAAGGACTCTTCCCTGCCGTCGATGTTTTCCGGCGGTTTCGGCGACTCGCTCAAGGAGACGTTCAACCGCATCAAATATGGCGGTGTGACACCGACGGCACAGAAGGTTTTCTACATCAATCTGCAGGAGATCAAGGGCATCAAATTCGGCACGCCAAATCCCCTCAATTATTTCGATGGTTTCTACAATGCAGAGCTGTTCCTGAGAACGCACGGCACGTATTCGATCAAAATCACCAATCCCCTCCAGTTCTATGCCGAGGCGATCCCGCGAAACAAAAACCGGGTAGAGATCGATGACATCAATGCCCAGTATTTGTCCGAATTCCTCGAGGCTCTGCAGGCTTCGATGAACCAGATGTCAGTCGACGGGATCCGGATTTCCCATGTGGCCAGCAAAGGCCGTGAGCTGAGCCAGTACATGTCCACGACCCTGGACGAAAGCTGGAACAAACTGCGTGGCTTTGAGGTCCAGGCCGTCGGCATCGCCAGCATCTCCTATGATGATGAATCCAAGGAATTGATCAACATGCGCAACAAGGGCGCCATGCTCGGTGACCCGTCGGTGCGCGAAGGTTATGTCCAGGGCTCGATTGCGCGCGGGCTGGAAGCAGCTGGCTCAAACGAAGCCGGATCTGCCGCGACATTCATGGGCATGGGCATGGGCATGGGCATGCAGGCCGGTGGTGGTTTCATGGGCACAGCGTCCCAGGCCAACCTGCAACAGATGCAGCAACAGGCGCAGAACCAGCAGGCTGCCCAGCAATCGCAGCAGGCTCCGGCGAACCAGCCAGCCCAGGCCGCACCAGTAACAGCAGCTGGCAGCTGGAATTGCCCCGCTTGCGGCAGTGCCAACACCGGAAAATTCTGCTCCGAATGCGGTGGCAAAAAACCGGAAGGATCGTTCTGCACCAATTGTGGTCACAAATTCAATGGCGACAAACCGAAATTCTGCCCGGAATGTGGTGCCAAGCAGGACTGAGGACTTAACAGTCCGGCCAAGCATTCACCATCACAGATAGGGGGTGACGACAACCGGTGGCAACTGCAACTTTGAAATGCCCCAATTGCGGCGGCGGTCTGAAATTCGATCCGGAAAAGCAAAAATCAGTCTGTGAATACTGCCTGAGCACGTTCACGAGCGAAGAATTGGCTGCGGCAACCCAGGCAGCCGAAGCCAAAGCGGAAAGAGCAGCCAGAACCGAAGCAGCAGCTGGATCTGCGGTGGCTGGTACAGAAACGGCCGCCCAGGGCTCAGAAGGCCATCTGGCCGGCTATATCTGCGACAGCTGCGGTGCGGAGGTCGTGACCGAGGCCACCACCTCGGCGACGTTCTGTTTTTACTGCCATAATCCGGTCCTGATCACCAGCCGTCTGACGGGCGAATTCCAGCCGCACAAGATCATCCCTTTCCAGTACGACCGCGACAAGGCGATCGCGACCTTCCGCCACTGGGCCAAGTCACATCGCTTCGTGCCGCATTCGTTCTACAGTGCTTCGCAGCTCGAGAAAATGACCGGGCTGTACCTGCCCTACTGGATGGCGGACTACGACGCCCAGGTGGATTTCGCGGCGCAGGCGGTTGTTCGGCGCGTCTGGGTGTCCGGAAATACGGAATTCACCGAGCACAAGGACTTTGCGGTTGAACGCAAAGGCAACATCGAGGTCGACAATATCCACGAACTGGCTCATGGCAAGATCGACAGGACCCTGATCGAAGCCATTGCCCCATTTGACGAGGCGCAGGCAACTGATTTCAATTTGTCATATTTGAGCGGTTTTCTGGCTGAGAAATACGACATTGAGCGCGGTCAAGTCGAGCCGATGCTGGAAAGCCGGGCCCGTGACTATGCCTCTTCCCTGCTGCGCGAATCGATCAGCGGCTACAGCGAAGTCCACGAGCAGAAAAACCAGGTCGACCTGGCCCTGAAAAACTGGTTTTATGCCCTCTTCCCGGCCTGGGTCATGACCTACCGCTACCATGGCAAGACCTACATCTATGCGATCAATGGCCAGACCGGCAAAGCGTATGGCGAACTGCCGGTCAGCAATCAACGCCTGGGGGTGGCTTCCGCCATTCTGGCTGCAATCATCCTGGTCCTGGCGATCTTGGGAGGGCTGTGGCTATGGTAAGCGCATATTCGACAGTAAAATCGATCAAAGAAAACCAGGCAATAAGCCGACGCTGGCTTTTCATGGGGCTGATCATCGTCTTCATCCTGATTTTCGGCTCGGTGCCGCTTCTGGCTGAAAGCCGTCTCGTTGTCGACCAGGCGGGGCTTTTTTCCGCCGCAGAAGCCAGTGATCTGGCCGGACAGGCGGACCGGATCGGACAGGCTTATGGCTTGGAGATGATCGTGGTCACAACGGACGATGCCGAGGGCAAAAGTGCCCGCGACTATGCCGATGATTTTTACGACCAGAATGGTTATGGCATCGGCGCAGATAAAAGCGGTATTTTGTTCCTCCTGGATCTCGACAATCGTGAGGCATACATTTCCACGGCCGGCAGTGGCATCCGCTATCTGACGGACCAGCGGATTGAAAGCGTGCTCGATGCTGTTTTTGACGCTGGCCTCGCGGATGGGGACTATTTTGCAGCCAGCCAGGCATTCCTGACGGCAACCGAGGCGTTTCTGATCCAGGGGATCCCGGCTGATCAATACACCGTCGAAGAGCAGGGTCCGAACACCTTGACCGCTCCCGAGGGACTGGCCGGTCTGGCTGTATCCGGCGTGTCCGGGCTGGCCTTTGCCCTGGTCAACAAGAAGCGTTACAAAGGCAATCCACGGCCTGCCTTTTTTGACTACCACCGCAACAGCCTGGTCAGCATGGGTGTAGTCGCGGATAACCTCGTCAATTCACGCGTGACTTCGCGACCCTTGCCCAGGCCGCAATCGACGGGCGGGCCGGGATCCGGCGGCGGCCGTAGCACGGTCCATCGCTCGGGTGGTGGCAGTTTCCACGGAGGCGGCGGCCGGAAATTCTAATGCTGCATCAGGGTTACCCAATGTACCTGCACATGAAAAGACCAGCCTGAGGACATGCTCACCGGCTGGTCTTTTATTTGCGGAAAGGTAAGGAATGACGCTCAGAGCCTTTGCAAAATGCTGCGGGCCGCGATGACGCCACTGGCTCCGGCTTGCGACAGTCCGCGCGTGATGCCGGCCCCATCGCCAATGGCATAGAGGTTAGGCAGGCTGGTTTCGAGATCGCTGTTGAGGTGCAGGCGCGAGCTGTAGAATTTGACCTCGACGCCATAGAGCAGGGTGTCGTAGTTGGCGGTGCCGGGGGCGATTTTGTCCAGGGTATGGATCATCTCGATGATGTTGTCGAGGTGGCGTTTGGGCAGGACGAGGCTAAGATCGCCTGGGGTCGCCTCGAGTGTCGGACGGACGAAACTCTGGGCCAGGCGGTTGGCATTCGTGCGCTGGCCATCGACGAGGTCACCGAAACGCTGGACGATGACGCCGCCGCCGAGCATATTCGACAATGACGCGATCCGCTTGCCATACTGGTAGGGTTCCTTGAACGGTGACGTGAACTTATTGCTGACCAGCAGGGCGAAATTGGTGTTTTCGCTGCGCAGGGACGGATCGGTGTAGCTGTGGCCATTGACGGTGATGATGCCATCGGTGTTTTCCGTGACGACATAGCCATAAGGGTTCATGCAGAAGGTGCGCACGGCGTCCTTATACTGCTTGGTGTGGTAGAGCAATTTGGCTTCGTAGACGGCATCGGTGATTTCCTTGAAAACGATTGCCGGCAATTCGACCCGCACGCCGATGTCGACCTGGTTGTTCAAAAGCGGCAGCTTGAGCCGGTGGCACTGGTCGCTGAACCATTCGGCACCGGAACGGCCCGGGGCCGCGACCAGGTACTTGGCGGTCATTTCGCCCTGGTTGGTCTCGAGGCGATAGCCTTTTTCCGGATCGGGGTCAAAGCTGACAACCCGGGTGTTGCAACGCAGGTCGAGGTGTTGGGTGAGGTACTCGGACAGGGCAGCCAGGATCTCCTTGTTGCGCTCGGTGCCGAGGTGCTTGCAGCGGGCATCGAGCAGATGGAGGTCGTGGCTGATCGCCCGGTGGCGGATCTGCTCGGCTGCCGGAGTTGAGGTCGAAAAGACCTCGGTCGTGGCACCGAACTTCTGGTTGATCTGGTCGACGTATTCGATCAGGTCCAAGACCTCGCGGTCGGAGCGGTAATCATTGAGCCAGCCACCGAACTGAGTGGTGAAGTTGAATTTACCATCGGAATAGGCGCCAGCGCCGCCAAAGCCGCGCATAATGCCGCAGGAACGGCAATTGATGCAGTGGTCGACCTTTTTGTCGATGATCGGGCAGGCGCGCCGGTTGATCGACTCGCCCTGCTCAAGGAGGGCTACTTTCAGATCAGGCCGGGTTGTGATCAGTTCATAGCCGGCAAAAATGCCGGACAGGCCGCCACCGATGATGATGACGTCAAAATGTTGGCTCATGGGATCAGGTGTCCTCGCTCTCAGGTTTTTCTTCAGATTGTGTTCCAGTCAGATCGGAAGGTTCGCTGGGTGTCTCAATTCCTGCTTCTGTCGACAGATCAGACGCAGTAGCAATCTGCCCCGCTGTTTCGTAGGCTGGTTGGCTGATCGCAAGAAAACCAAAGTCCTCCATGGTGGCCAGGCCCTGGTTAACAGCGTTGCGGCGCAAGACGGCGTAGAGCTCGGCCTGGGTAGCCCGGTAGTACGGAGCGACAAAGATGATGCCGATGACGAAAGCCAGCAATCCCAGAATGTACCAGCCAATGAACGAAAGGTCAAGCACGAAGGTGTCGAATTTGTGCCCTTTCATCATCTGGCGGGACAGACGCAGGGCACGGCGGAAGCCGATGCGCGGATTGTCACCGAGGATCCAGCGGGTCTGGCGGTAGGCGTACGAGCGGTTGATCCAGGGAATCGACAACAAGGTCGCCAGAAGAAGCGTACCGATGGCTACAGCTGCAATCACAGCGATCTGAGTCTGGTTATTGGCAAAAAATTCCCCAAACTGCTTGTTCCAGTCCTGGAACTGGCCCGGACGGTCTTGCCAATTCCATTGCCGGTACCAGTTCTGGCCAAAATTCCAGCCGGCTGGCAATTGCAGCGGATTAAACAATCCCAGGTAAATGCCGAGTGTGATGCCAGCGCCGGCAAATGCTAGCAGGGGCAGCAACGACCAGATCCAGAGCCAGAGATACATCCAAAACATCCCACCGACAGCAGGTAGCCAGGTTTCTGCCCGGAACAGGCTGAACAGCTGGCCCAGTGACGGTGTCGGCTTGGATTCACGATTGCGGGAGAACCAGCGGGCCTCGCCGGCCTCGATCACAGTCGAGAAAAAAATCCGGAATAAAATGCCGATCAACGCAGCCAGACTGACGGCAGCGATGATCAGGCGGACCCAGACGCTGTCCAGTACATTGGCCCAGTCCGCCCAGGCCCAGTTCATACCGGCCATGCGATCGACATCCCGGTCATTGAGACGATAGGAAAACAGGCTGGAATTGCCAGCCAGAATCCCGGCGATCACGGTGACCAGCAAGGCCATCCAGTAGCTGCCAGTCAGGCTTTTCTTGGCATTGGTTTTCAGTTCTGAGCGAGTCCACATAAGTAATTCTCCTCATGATGTTAAACTAAAGATGGCGGTTGATCCGACAGGCCCTCCGGCAGGATAGGCCCTTCACGCAGACAGACACCCTCTATTATAGCGAATTCAATTGCAGACCGCTTGGTTTGATGGTAATTTTTAAGCAAAGTCTTTGCTGATTGCGAGGTAAGAAAAATGATTCCTGTTGCTGGTTCGATCACGGCTCCCAAAGGATTTGCGGCTACTGGTGTGGCCTGTGGCTTAAAAAAAGACAATCGGCTCGACCTGGCCCTGGTGGTCAGTGAAGTTCCGGCAGTGGCGACGGGTGTTTTCACCAGAAATGTCGTCAAGGGTCATTCTCTGCAGCGCACCATGGATATGATCAAAAGTGGCCTGGCCAGTGCCGTCATCATCAACAGCGGCAATGCCAATGCCTGCGTCGGCGAGGCTGGCTACCGGGATGCCGAGACCATGGCCGACCTGACCGCTGCCGAATTGGGCTGCCCGGTCGAGCAAGTCCTGACCGGCTCGACCGGCGTGATTGGCAAACGGCTCGACCTGGCCGCCATTCATCGCGGCGTCCAGGAAGCTTGTGCCAGTCTGGCCTCCTCGGAAGAAGCCGGCCATCGGGCCGAGCAGGCGATCATGACCACTGATCTCGTGCCGAAGGAATGTGTCGTGAGCTTCGAGCTCGAGGGCAAGACGATCACAGTCGCCGGCATGGCCAAGGGCTCCGGCATGATCCACCCCAATATGGCCACCATGATCGGCGTCCTGACGACCGACTGTGCGGTTGAGCACGATGTCCTCTCTTCCCTGCTGAAAACGTCCGTCAATCAGACCTTCAACCGGGTCTCTGTTGATGGCGACACCAGCGTCTGCGACATGGTCATCGCCCTGGCCAATGGCAAGGCTGGCAACACAGCGATCCGTTCCGTCGACAGCGCTGCCGCGCAGCAATTGCAGAAGGCGATCACGATCATCAGTACCCAGCTGGCACGACTAATTGCGCAGGATGGCGAAGGCGCCACCAAACTGGTCGAGATCCAATGCCAGGGTGCCCGGTCAGCCGATGATGCCTACAAGATCGTCCAGGCCGTCGGCAAATCGCCGCTGGTGAAGACTGCCATTTTTGGTGAAGACGCCAACTGGGGCCGGATTCTGACGGCAGCCGGCTACTCGGGGGCCGAATTCGACCCGGAAACCTGCGACATCTTCCTCGGCGACCTCAAGGTCTGTGAGAATGGCACGGCCCTGTTGTTTGACGAGGCTGCTGCCAAGGTCATCCTGCAGCAGAAGGAAGTCCTGATCCGCATCCTGCTGCGCGAAGGGACTGCCTTCGACCGCTTGTGGACCTGTGACTTCTCGTATGACTATGTCAGGATCAATGGCAGCTATCGGACGTAAGTAGCTGCCATTCAATCTTTATTGAAAAGATCGATATACCTTCTGTAGATGAAGACTTTCTTGCGTTTGCGGTTGTCCAGATTGCTTAGAATGTTTTCTTCGCAGAGTCGTTCTAAAAGACGGCTGCTGGTTGCAGGACTGGCCCCTAGTTTTTTAGTTGCTTCTTCAATACTGATGGTCGGTTTATCAAACAATCCTTCATAGATGGTCAGCGCATTTTCACTGGTGCGTCCCATCGCATTTATCTTTTTCAAATCTTCTTCACGCAAGGCAGAAACGCTTCTGGCAATTTCTACCGCCTCCCTGGCTGTCTCGATGACCCCAGTCAAAAAGAATTTGATCCACGTCTCATAATCGCCTTTGGCATGAATGTTGAATAAACACTCATAATAAGCCTGTTGGTTGCGTTTGATGAATTTGGATAGATACAAGGTCGGTTTATGCAGCAGGTCGTTAGCAGCAAGATAAAAAGCAATCAGAAGTCTGCCAACACGACCATTTCCATCTAAAAACGGATGAATCATCTCAAACTGGCTATGGATCAAGGCCGCTTTGATGAGGGGTGACATCCGGTCGTTTTCATGCATGAATCTTTCGAAACTATCCAGACAGCTGTTCAAATATTCGACCGCAGGGGGAATGTAGGTGGCAGTCTTGATTGAATAGCCACCAATCCAGTTCTGTGATCTCCTGAACTCCCCCGGTGTTATATTTTCGCCCCGGACGCCTTCCATGAGAATCGCATGGATTTCCCTGATCAATCGCAATGAAAGTGGCAGCGTTTCCAATCGGTCGAACCCATAACCGGTCGCCTTGACATAATTCTCAATTTCTTGAACATCGTTGGGAACTTCATCGGCCATTCCAGCCTCTGCTTTGATCAAATCTGAAAACGTCGCCTGTGTTCCTTCAATCTGAGACGATAACGTTGCTTCTTTTCTGGCATACAGATAGACAAAATAGTTTGGTGACAAAAGTGTGTCTGTCAATTCGTCCAATCTTCCTAAATATCTATTCGCTTCTGAGATCAAATAGATCATTTCATCATCAAACTGAATGCCCGGATTCAGAGGTGGAAGTGGTGCAGGGACAAAACATTCATACTCTGAACTGCTACTTCCAATTTTTATGCTCTTACCAGCCCTGTTTTCCACTCAATCACTCCTCACTTATGGCATTGAAATGATTATTACATTTTTTACGTGCATTTAAAGATATTTTTTGAACACAATTTAATTTTTTCTGCATTTCGCGTCTTTTTTTGAATACAAAGCCCCCTTACCTCAATGACACGATTTTGCTTGTTGACAGGGGCTACCTGGCCGCAGGTCTGGCACCCGGGATGGAACATTCCGCGAATGGGGTCGGTCTACCAAAACTGCACTAATCAAATGGGTCTCAAAAACCCTGCAGCAGAGGCTTTTCCAGACCAAGCCTAGATCTTCCCCAAAAGTGCTCCGACATAGGAAGGGAAGTTTCCGCCGCTAGGTCGGAGTACTTTTTCGGAACATTTTCGATGAGGCGTCAACCTGCTGCGGCTGTAAGCTTCACAAGCGCATTCCAGATTTTCCCAATAAGTGGACCGACCCCAAAAACGGAACATTCCGCGTACAGTGCCAGACTTAGCCGTAAGTCTGACCCCAATTCGAGAAGATTCCAAAAAAAGTGCCACACCTAGCCTCAGGTCTGGCACCAAAATCGGAACATTTCCTCCGAACGTGTCACGTTTTTCAGATCCAGTCGAGCTTGATCTGGCCGTCCTTGTAGTCGGCGGAGACGCCGCTGGCGTTTTTGAGGTGGCCGGCAAGGACGAGGTCGGCGAGGGGGTCTTCGAGCAGGCGCTGGATGGTTTTCCGGAGGGGGCGGGCACCATATTTGGGGTCGTAGCCTTTTGCGGCCAGGTAGTCTTTGGCGGCGTCGGTGACGACGAACTGGAGTCCCTTCTCTTTCAGGTGTCCAGTGACTTCCTTGAGCATCAGGTCGACGATCTGGCGGATCTCGTCCTTGCTCAGCTCGGAGAAGACGACGATCTCGTCAACGCGATTCAAGAATTCGGGGCGGAACATCTCTTTCAGAACGCTCTGGACGCGGCTTTCCAAGGCGACATAACCCTCGGCGCCAAAGCCGAAGGCGTTGGCCTTCAGAGTGGTGCCGGCATTGCTGGTCATGACAATGACAGTGTTTTCAAAACTGACCAGGCGACCGTGGCTGTCGGTCAGGCGGCCGTCGTCGAGGATCTGGAGCAGGATGTTGAAGACGTCAGCATGGGCTTTTTCGATTTCGTCGAGCAGGATCACGCTATAGGGCTTGCGGCGGATCTTCTCAGTCAGCTGGCCGCCATCGTCGTAACCGACATAGCCCGGCGGGGAGCCGATCAGCTTGGACACCGTATGTGGTTCCATGAATTCCGACATGTCGAGACGAACCATGGCGTCCTCGGTCTCAAAGAGGGCCTCGGCCAGGGCTTTGACCAGCTCGGTCTTGCCGACGCCAGTCGGTCCGACGAAGATGAAGGAGGCGGGTTTGCGCTTTTTGCCAAAACCGGCCCGGTTGCGGCGGATGGCGCGGGCCAGGGCGGAGACCGCCTGCTGTTGGCCGATCACGCGCTGGTGGAGGCGATCCTCGAGCTTGACCAGCTTCTCGGTTTCACTTTCATTGATGCGCTGGACGGGAATGCCAGTCCACATCTCGACGACACGGGCGATGTCCTCGGTCGTGATCTCGGTTGGCTTGGCCTCGGCTTCCAGCTTCTGCAATTCGTCCTCCAGGCGCAGGACCTTGGAGCGTAATTCGGCTTCACGTTCGTAGAGTGAGACATCATCCGGGCTGTTGGCGATCTGGTTCTCCAGTGCTTCCTGGTCGCGTTTCAAAGCTGTCAGGGCCCGGCGGTCGTCGTCGATCTTGATGATGACCTCGTTGTGCAGGTTGCAGTGGGAACCGGCTTCGTCGAGCAGGTCGATCGCCTTGTCGGGCAGGAAACGGTCGGTGATGTAGCGGTCGGCCATACGCACGGCCAGCTCGACCACATCGTCGGAATACGTGACATGATGGTGGACTTCGTAATAATCGCGCACACCTTTGAGAATCTCGACGGATTCGGCGGGTGAAGGTTCTTCGACAATGACTTTCTGGAAGCGTCGCTCGAGGGCAGAGTCTTTTTCGATGAAGCGACGATATTCGTCCAGTGTGGTCGAACCGAGCACGCGAATCTCGCCTTTGGCCAGGGCTGGCTTGAGGATATTGGCGGCATTCATCGCGCCTTCGGCATCACCGGCGCCCATGATGTTGTGCAGCTCGTCGATGACCAGGATAATGTTGCCAGCCTTGCGGGCCTCATCGACGACACCTTTCATGCGACTCTCAAACTGGCCGCGGAACTGGGTGCCGGCCACCATGGCGGTCATATCTAAAAGATAGACCTCCTGGTGCAGCAATTTGACCGGGACCTCGCGATTGGCGATCTTGACCGCCAGGCCTTCGGCGATGGCGGTTTTTCCGACGCCGGGCTCACCGAGCAGGACAGGGTTATTCTTCGCCCGGCGATTAAGGATCTGGACCACGCGGGCCAGTTCCTTGTCGCGGCCGATGATGCGGTCGATGCGGCCATCATGGGCTTTGCTGGTCAGGTTGGTGCCGAACTGGTCGAGGAATTTGCGTTTTTTCTCGGTCCGCGGACTGGGGGCTGGATCACCCTCGCGGGAGGGGCTGCGCATATCGCTGACTTCGTTGGAATCCTGGCCGACCGACGCCGGCTGGAGTTCGCTGTTTTTTTCAGTGCTATCATCACCATCGCTCAGTTCGGGATCGAAATTACTCGAGATCGCCGAGAGGTCGAAATTACCGGATAACAGGGACTGGAAGAGATTCTCCGGAGACTGGCCATCGACCTGGGACATGACCTGGTTCATCCGGTCGGTCAGCTCATCGATGTTGCTGTCGGTGATGCCGGCCTTGGAAAAAAGCTCATCCATGCCGCCGAGACCGGTCTTATAGGCGCATTTGAGGCAGAGGCCTTCGTTGACACGCTGGCCGTTTTCGAAACGGGTGGTGAAAACAACCGCGAGATTCTTTTTGCAGATGACACATTTAGCCATTCAGTTTGGGTTTCCTTTTCTTTGGGTGGGTTTCGTGGGCATAGGTCTGGGCTGGGACACTGCCTGGGGAAAGCAATTTCGCCAGGTACTGTCCGGTGTAGGAATCGGGGCAGGCCGCGACGTCTTCAGGTGTTCCGGTGACGACCACATGGCCGCCGGCATCTCCGCCCTCAGGTCCCAGGTCGATCAGGTGGTCGGCTGTCTTGATCACATCGAGGTTGTGTTCAATAACGAGAACCGTATTGCCATTGTCCTTCAGGCGGTAGAGGATGTCAACCAACTTGTGGACGTCGGCGATGTGCAGGCCGGTCGTTGGTTCGTCGAGGATGTAGAAGGTATTGCCCGTGCCGCGGCGCGAGAGCTCGGTCGCCAGTTTCACGCGCTGGGCCTCGCCACCCGACAGCTGGGTCGACGGCTGGCCGAGGCGGATGTAGCCGAGACCGACATCCTGCAAGGTTTGCAATTTGCGGGCGATTCGCGGGATGCTGGCGAAAAAGGCCAGGGCGTCATCGACCGTCATGTCGAGGACTTCCGCGATGTTCTTGCCCTTGAAATGGACTTCGAGGGTCTCGCGATTGTAGCGGTGGCCTTTGCAAACATCGCAGGTGACATAGACATCGGGCAGAAAATGCATCTCGATCTGGTTGACGCCGTCACCGCTGCAGGATTCGCAGCGGCCGCCCTTGACATTGAAGCTGAAGCGGCCATTTTTGTAGCCACGGGCCCGGGCGTCCTGGGTGCTGGCGAACAGCTCACGGATATGGTCGAAGACACCGGTATAGGTGGCGGGATTAGAGCGTGGCGTGCGGCCGATCGGTGACTGGTCGATGGCGATGACTTTGTCGAGATGCTCGAGGCCCTCCACGCGGTCGAAAGCGCCGGCAAAACGGCGGGCGCCATTGAGATCGGCAGCCAGCTTTTTCAAGAGGATCCCGTTGACGAGCGAGCTCTTGCCGGAGCCGGAGACGCCCGTGATGCAGGTCATCAGGCCAAGTGGAATATGGATGTCGATGTGCTTGAGGTTATTCTCACGCGCGCCGTAGACAGACAGATACCGGCCATCGGGCTTGCGGCGCTCCTGCGGGATCTCGATCCTCATCTGGCCAGACAGATATTGTCCGGTGATCGACTCAGGGATCTGCATGATCTCCTCAGCCGTGCCCTGGGCGACGACATAACCGCCATTTTCACCAGCTCCGGGGCCCATGTCGACGATCTGGTCTGCGGCGAACATGGTTTCTTCGTCGTGTTCGACGACCAGAACGGTGTTGCCAAGGTTTCTCAGGCGCTTGAGGGTCGCCAGGAGGCGGGTATTGTCGCGCTGGTGCAGGCCGATGCTCGGTTCATCAAGGATATAGAGCACGCCCATCAGGCCGGAGCCAATCTGGGTCGCCAGGCGGATGCGCTGGGCTTCGCCACCCGACAGGGTCGCCGACGCACGGGCCAGGGTCATGTAGTCCAGGCCGACATCAACCAGAAAGCCGAGCCGGGCGTCGAGTTCTTTCTGGATCTGGGCGGCAATCTGGGCCTGGCGTGGCGAGAGTTTGATTTCAGCCAGGAAATCGCGTGCCTTGCGGATCGGTAGTGTGGTCAGCTGATGGATGTTGTGCTCGCCGACGGTCACCGCCAGGCTGTCTTTTTTCAGGCGGGCACCCTGGCAGGCCGGACAGGGGGTGACGGACATGAACTGGGTGTAATAATCCTTCATGTCGTCGGAGGACGTCTCACGGTAGCGTTTCTCGAGGCTGTTGACCACGCCGATCCAGTCAGAGCGGTACAGTCCATGCGAATATTTGCTGTGGGTGGTATCGACCATCAGGACTTCGCCATTGTTGCCAAACAGGAGAATCTTTCGGATGTCCTCCGGCAATTGTTCAAACGGAGTATCGAGAGAGAATTTGTAGCGCTTCGACAGCACTTCGGCAAAAGCACGCGCCCAGCTGGTGCGTTCGGCAAAATTCCAGCCACCGGCGGCAATGGCTCCTTCGTTGAGGGACAGGTGCGGATCATGGACGACCAGCTCCGGATCGATGTGCGACATCTGGCCCAGGCCCGTACATTCCGGGCAGGCGCCATAGGGATTGTTGAAGGAAAACATCCGCGGGGTAATTTCCTCGAGGCTGATGTTGCAAGTCGGGCAGGAGAAATTCTGGGAGAACATCTGCTCGGTTTCGCGCCAGCCATCCTCCTCCCCTGCTGATGCTTGTCTTTCCTGGATCTGAACCTGGATCAGCCCGTCAGCCAGGTGCAGCGCAGTTTCAAGCGAGTCATTGAGGCGGGAGCGGATCCCCTCGCGCAAAACCAGGCGGTCGATCACAACCTCGATCGTGTGTTTCTTGTTCTTCTCGAGGGTGATGTCCTCGTCCAGCTCACGCACCTCGCCGTCTACACGGACGCGGACATAACCGGCCTTGCGGAAATCTTCGAATTGCTTGTGAAATTCGCCCTTGCGGCCGCGCACGACCGGGGCCATCAGGATCAGGCGGGTGCCTTCCGGGTAGGCGAGCAGGATGTCGATGATCTGGTCGACCGACTGGCGCTCAATCACCCGGCCACAGGATGGGCAATGGGGAATGCCGATCCGGGCGTATAAGAGGCGCAGATAATCGTAAATCTCAGTCACCGTGCCGACGGTCGAACGTGGATTTTTGCTGGTGGTTTTCTGGTCGATCGAGATTGCCGGCGAGAGGCCCTCGATGTGGTCGACATCGGGCTTCTCCATCTGGCCCAGGAACTGGCGAGCATAGGAAGAAAGCGATTCGACATAGCGGCGCTGGCCTTCAGCGTAGATGGTATCGAAAGCGAGCGACGACTTGCCGGATCCCGACAGGCCGGTCAGGACGACCAGCTGGTCGCGCGGGATGGTGAGATGGATGTTTTTCAGGTTATGCTCGCGAGCGCCCTGGATGGTGATGACGTTTTTCATGGTGTCCCTTGCAGTTCGGCAGTCCAGGATCGGCGATACTTACCCGGGGCTATACCGACGACTTTAATAAATGCGCTGTGAAAATGATTCAGATTATTATAACCGACCATGGCAGCGATTTGCGTAACACTGTAGTTGGTATTCAAGAGCAAAGACTGTGCCTCTCCGATGCGTCGCCGTATGATGTATTGCATCGGCGAATACCCTGAATATTCCTTGAAGCAATGGGCCAGGTAATACTGGTTGACATGCATGAACTGGGCTATCTGGCCAAGGGTGATTTCTTCGAGAAAATGCTGGTCCAGGTAGGCCTTGATCTCGCCACCAAGGGCCTGCTTGTCCTCACCCAGACGGTCGCTTTGCATGTGGACCTGATTGTCAACGACAATCAACAGAGCGCGCAGCAGGTAATTGGCATACTCGGCCTGGCGAAAATCATCCGCCGCCGTTGCTTCATAGATGAATTCAAACAGGTGCTTGAGCTTGGCAAAAGCAGGACCGCTCGGGAAAACAGGTTTGAAGCCTGGTGGAACCAGTTGGTTGGCTTCTCGGTCCATGAGTCGGAGGTTGCAGACGGCCAGACTGAAGACGACCATATCGGAAGCCGGATTGGCCATTTCATCGTGAATGGCCCCCTGGTTATACACCAGAATGTCCCCGGTCTGGGCCAGGTAAGGATCTCCATTAATGCTGTACTGGGCATGGCCACTGACAACCAGTAAAATCTCGACCCGGTCGTCGTGATGGTGCATGACACGAGGCATTTTGCCAACATCCCCCTGGGCCAGACAGACTGAGAGCAGCTCTGGAGTCTGGTCAGAACCGAAACTGGAGGAAAAGAGTTTTGAATTGATGTAAAAAGACATAGAACCTCGGTTGGAGTCGATACGGTCATTCTCACATGTTTACCATCTAAAAGCAAGAAACCACAAATCCGTGCAGGCAGCTGGTCGCAAACGCCCTGATGAAAGAGACAAAAACGCAAGTTTCGGCCTAATCGCAATCGGTAAGTTTTTTTATAATGAAAGGACCATTAAGGAGGTGCCCTGTATGTTAAAAAAAGACATTCACTTGGAATCTCTGTATACAGAACTCCCATTCGAAAACCGTTTTGCGGCAGCGAAAGCCGATGGGTTCACAGCTGTCGAACTCTGGAGCTGGGACAATAAAGACTTACCTGCGGTTCGGCGCCTGCTGGACGAAAACGGTCTGGAGCTGGCTGCAATGTCGGGCGATGGGCCTTTGTCAATGTGTGATCCGGTGAACAAAATTCCGTACATCGCCTACATCCGCCAGGCGATTGCAGCAGCCCGAATTGTCGGATGCAAAACCCTGGTTATCCATTCTGACTCGCTCGAAGATTGGCCACAATTTGCCAAACCGATGTCAGGAAATTATTCGGATATCACTCGGTATTGTGCCATGTTCGATGTCCTGCGCGTCATTACACCCTTAGCGGAAGATGCAGGCATCACATTTGTTCTCGAAGCCTTGAACATTGAAAAGGACCATTGTGGCAATTTCCTCAATACGACCAGCCAGTCGGTTGACCTCGTCAGGGCTATCAACTCCCCTCACCTTAAAATCCTTTACGATTCCTATCATATGTATCTCGATGAAGGCAAGATTTGCGAGACCACCGAGAAATACCTGCCGTGGATCGGCCACATCCACATCGCCGACGCGCCTGGGCGTAATGAACCCGGAACCGGTGTCATCAATTTCAAAAATTTCCTCGCCCATCTGGACCGGATCGGTTATGAATCGTATGTAGGGTTTGAGCTTTATGCCAAGAACCATACCTCTCAGGCCGTCCAGGCGATCAAGGCCTGCTGGTAAGCCACTCTCCGCCGCCAGGAAGATCTTGCGCACCGGATCTTCCTGGCACGATCACCTGCCATTGGAAAAGGGACCATCTCTTATTTGAGGCGGTCCCTTTTCTGGAGGAAAAAAGCTGAAAAGCTGGTTGATGGGTGGCCGGAATAACTGTCCGGACCATTGAACGATCTGCTTAGCCGAGGGTAAAATGGCGGCTGACGACAGCCTCGGATTTCTGCTTGGCGATGGTCAGGCATTCCTCGGCCGGCAGCTGGTAGTATTCGGGACGGAACAGCTCGACCGAGATCGCGTTGCTGTAGCCTTTTTTGGCCAGGGTACCGAGGATGCCGTCGAGATCGACTGCACCATCACCGGGCCAGAGGCGGTTTTCGTCGCTGCCCTGGCCGACGGGCAGGTCTTCGGCATCATCGAGGTGGACGATGAAGATTTTGTTGACGTCACAGGCTTCGAGGGCAGCCATTTTGGAGTTCATGGCGTGGAAATGGTAGCAATCGAGGGTGACACCGACGTTGTCGCGGTTGCAGGCCTCGGCGATTTCCATGGCTTGTTCGAATGTGTTGACAGTGTGCACCGGGGCACCACAGAATTCGATGCAGAGTTTGACGCCATGGGGAGCGGCGATGTCAGCCAGTTTCTGGTACATGCGGACGGTTTCGTCCTTGATTTCGGTCTTGGTCTTGATCCCCTGGTCCCAGTTGCAGACGCCGATGACGACCTTGCAGTCGATTTTGTTGCCAACTTCGATCATATACTTGAGGTCGTCGACGATCTTCTGTTCACCGGCAGCATCATTGAAAGTCACTGGGTACAGGGTGTTGAATGCGAGGGGTTTGATCTTGCTGGTCTTGAAGAAATTGGCCAGATCATCCACGGTGTGAGTTTTCAAATATTCCGGCAACTTATCCATGGTGCGGATTTCGATGTAGTCATAGCCGAGCTTCTCGCCCAGGACGAGGTCCTGCTCGAGGGTGGAATTGCCAATGGTGGTTGCTTCGTTAAAACCGATTTTCATAGTGACTCCTTTATTTGACGCCGAGTTCGCGCTTGATCCGTTCGAGCGCTTCCGGAGCCTGGCGGTTCATCCGCTCCGGATAGCCGAAGTAGGAGACGCAGGTGATCGATT
>CAZGSR010000042.1:0-20539 GCA_964528645.1 uncultured Mageeibacillus sp.
ACTGATTTCGGCAATTGCCGATTTCGGACGCACCCTTCGTGCGACCCCCGGTACTAATTTCGGCAATTGCCGATTTCGGGCGCACCCCTCGTGCGACCCCTGATGTTAATTCCGGCAATTGCCGATTTCGGGCGCACCCCTCGTGCGACCCCTGGTGCTAATTTCGGCAATTGCCGATTTCGGACCCCGGCTTGAATACAGACCAGACCTGCAACCAACATCAGCATTGTGCGAATTTTTATACCCACGTGACCACTCTTGGTGGTATCTACTACATTTCTTTACATGCCTTTCACGGAAATAGATAAAGAGCCTTGAGAGATGGCACCATCAAGAGCGGAAATTTCCGCGGCTAGGTCCACCGACCCCATTCGTGGAAATTTTCATGCGAAAGTGCCCCCCTTCGAGCCGAACCTGGCTCCATCCCCGGAAATTGCCACCCTTCGCGCGGCTCGCCCTACCCTTCGCGCGGTTCGCTCTAGCCCTCGCGCGGCTCGCACCACCCTTCGCGCGGCTCGCGCCACAAATAACAATAAAAATATATTGAAAAACAATAAAATTCTGGTATGCTAAAAGCAACATCAACACTGAGGTGTCGTTTATGCAGCGTGGTTCAACCTTGTTTCTCAAAGTCGCAGTTTTCCTGATTGGCCTCCCGGTCCTTGCGGCTTGTATTTTCCTGGTCCCCGGACTTTCCCGCCTGATTGCGCTCTATGCACCAACACTTGCTTTCCTCAGGTATGTCTTCCTGGCTGGTGTCTACGCGTCCGCCCTGGTCTTTTTCCAGGCCCTGTCCCAAGCCTTGGGACTGCTCAGCCTGATCGATCGCAGCGAGGCTTTTTCCGCTGCCTCGGTCCGCTGCCTAAAAAACATCAAGCTCTCGGCGGTGATCATCAGCATCCTCTACATCGCCCAGCTGCCTTTGCTGTACCTGATGGCGGAGGGCGACGATGCGCCGGGCCTGGTCGTGCTCGGTCTGTTGATCATCTTTGCATCCTTTGTGATCGCGGTGTTCGCTGCTGTGCTCCAGCGGCTGCTGAATGATGCCATCCAGCTCAAGTCCGAAGTCGATCTGACGGTGTGAGGAGAGGGACATGGCGATTATCATCAATCTCGATGTCATGCTGGCCCGGCGCAAAATGAGTGTCACAGAACTGACCGAGAAGGTCGGCATCACGATGGCCAACCTGTCGATCCTGAAGAATGGCAAGGCCAAGGCGATCCGGTTTTCGACGCTCGACGCCATCTGTCAGGCCCTCGACTGCCAGCCAGGGGATATCCTGGAATTCCGCTCCGAAGGAGAAAGCTAGCATGGACATGAAAGAAAAAATCCTTGCCCACTTGGAAAACCCCCGTGAACTGGAACTGCTGTTCCGACAGGAATCAGATGCCTTCCGCCAGGCACTGCCGGAGGCCAGGCAGCAAGCGCCAGACTCCATTGTCCTGGCTGTCTGGTGGGAACGACTCACTGACCAGGAATCTCAAACGGAAACAAAATCGGTCTGGCTGACCTGGGATCTGCGCCTGGCGATGGTACTGGCCGTCCTGGCCGGACTTTGCACTCGGGTCTTACTGCATTTTGCGATGGACCAGGCCATCGCACCGGTCAACGTGCTGTACGGCGTGGTCCCATTCCTGGCTGCGTTTTTTGTCATCAGGCAAAAGCCGCAGAAAAAGCTGCTGATATTCTTGTCCGGAATGTTCCAGGGTACGCTGGTCTACTTCAACATCCTGCCCCTGGAAGAGACCGACAGCATCATCATGGCCTACCTGCACCTGCCCGTTTTCCTCTGGATTGTCCTCGGTTTGGCATATACTGGCAAAAATCATCGCCAGCCAGAGGCGCGCCTTGCCTACATCCGGTTCAATGGCGAATTCGCCATTGTTTATGCGATCTTTGCCATCAGCGGCATGATCTTGACGGCCCTGACCCTGATGCTGTTTGAACTGGCGCTGCCAGGTCAGGATATCGCCAAATTCTACCTGGAAAATGTCGTCGTTTTTGGCGCAGCTGCCTTGTCACTCATCGCCACCTACCTGGTCACGATCCAGCTCAAACTGGCTAAAACATTGGCCCCCTGGATCGCCCGGATCTTTAGTCCGCTGGTTTTCCTGACCCTGCTGACTTATCTGGTTGTGCTGTTCATTGCCGGCCGCAATCCCTTCCAGGACCGGGATTTCCTGATCGCTTTCAACGGGATCCTCCTGGTCGTCCTGGCCATCACGATCTTCACCCTGACGGAAAAATCCACTGCAGACAAACGGCAACTGAGTGATCTTCTCACGGTTGCCCTGATCAGCCTGGCCCTGGTCATTGACGCTGTTGCGCTGGCATCGATTGTGTTCCGGCTCTCCTCGTTTGGCCTGACACCGAACCGGATCGTGGTGCTCGGGGTCAACCTCCTGATCGGGGGACATCTGGCCTGGATTCTCGCAGCCAGCATCCGCTTTCTGCGCCAAAAAACAACCCCGCTGGCGATCCAGCGGGCGGTCACTCAGTACCTGCCCGCCTATGGCGCCTGGGCTGCTTTGGTTTTCCTGACCTTCCCCTGGATCTTTCGCTGATCTGCATCCGGCCTGCCTATCTGCCCAGCTCGCGCCGGACAGCAGCGAAGGGACCTAGAGCCCCATCTAGAGCCCCATCTCCTTGCGGACCGCAATAAAGGTCTGGATGGCAAAGTCCAGGTCTGCCTGTGAATGGGCGGCTGAGATTTGGGTGCGGATCCTGGCCTTGCCCTGAGGCACGACGGGATAGAAAAAGCCAACGACAAAAACGCCACGCTCGATCATACGCCGTGACATCTCCTGGGCCAGACGGGCATCGCCAAGCATGACCGGCACAATCGGATGGATCCCATCACCGACGGCAAATCCGGCCCTGGCCATCTGCTCCCGGTAATAGGCCGTATGGGCAAAGAGCGTGTCGCGCAGTTCGGTTGATGCTGAGAGTAGCTCAAGCACCCGGATCGAGGCCGCCGTGATCGCTGGCGCCAGGGTGTTGGAGAACAGATAGGGACGGGAACGCTGGCGCAGCAGGTCGATGATTTCCTTTTTGCCGCTGACATAGCCGCCGCTGGCGCCACCGAGCGCCTTGCCCAGGGTGCCAGTCAGGATGTCGACCCGGCCCATGACGCCAGCATGTTCGTGCGTGCCGCGGCCAGTCTGACCCATGAATCCGACGGCGTGGCTATCGTCGACCAGGACCAGCGCGGCATATCGATCCGCCAGGTCGCAGATCGATTTCAGGTCAGCGACCGTGCCATCCATCGAAAATACGCCATCGGTGACGATAACCCGGATCCGGGCGCTCTGGGCTGCTTGCAGCTGCGTTTCCAGATCGGCCATGTTGTTGTTCTTGTAGCGGAACCGCTGGGCTTTGCACAGGCGGATGCCGTCGATCAGGCTGGCATGATTGAGTTCATCACTGATGATCGCATCCTGGTCTGTGAGCAGCGCTTCGAAAACGCCACCATTGGCATCGAAACAGGAAGAGTAGAGGATGGTGTCTTCCATGCCGAGAAAGTCTGAGAGTTTTGCCTCCAGCTGTTTGTGGATCGCCTGGGTGCCGCAGATGAAACGGACAGAGGAGAGGCCATAGCCCCACTGGTCCAGGGCCGTCTGGGCAGCCTTGATCACTTCGGGGTGGCTGGAGAGACCGAGGTAATTATTGGCACACAGGTTGAGGATATTGCTGCGGCCAGCCAATTGGATCCGCGCTCCCTGGGCGCTTTCCAGGATGCGCTCTTCTTTCCACAGGCCACTGGCCTGGATTTTTCCTGCTTCATGGCTAAAGATTTCGATCGCCTTGTGGTCCATGATGACTCGGATCCTCCTGTTTCCTGAATGATTTGAGTTTGAGGAACAAGACTGTCTGACTGCTCACTCCCAGTCGAGGACGACTTTGCCGGAATTGCCTGAGATCATGGCGGCAAATCCCTGTTCAAAATCCGTGTAGTGGAAATGGTGGGTGATGACCGGGGAGATGTCCAGGCCGGTCTGGATCATGGCCGTCATCTTGTACCAGGTCTCATACATTTCCCGGCCATAAATGCCATGGATGGTCAGACCATTGAAAACAACCTCGTCCCAGTCGATCAAGGTGCCTGGTTTCTGGATACCGAGCATCGCGATCTTGCCGCCATGGCACATGACATCGATCATGGTGCGGAAAGCCTGGCCATTGCCGGACATTTCCAGGCCAACATCGAATCCTTCTTTCATGTCCAGTTTGACCATGGCATCCTGGATGCTTTCGCTGCGCACATCGACGGTCAGGGTTGCGCCCATTTTTCTGGCCAGTTCCAGCCGGTAGGGATTGACATCCGAAATGACCACATACCGGGCACCAGCATGCTTGGCCACGGCTACCGCCATGATGCCGATCGGTCCGGCGCCAGTGATCAGGACATCTTCGCCCAGGACATTGAACGCCAGGGCGGAGTGGACTGCATTGCCAAGCGGATCGAAGCAGCTGATGATATCGAGGGGAATGTGGGGATCGCAGTGCCAGACATTTGTGACCGGAATCGACAGGTATTCGGCAAAGGCGCCGGGCCGGTTGACACCCACGCCACTGGTCTTATTACACAGGTGACGTCGACCAGCGAGGCAATTGCGACAACGTCCGCAGACGACATGACCTTCGCCCGATACAATATCACCGACGGCAAAATCATGGACATTGCTGCCAATGGCTGCGATTTTGCCGACAAACTCATGGCCGATGGTCATCGGAACAGGAATGGTTTTCTGGGACCATTCATCCCAGTTGTAGATATGGACATCTGTGCCGCATATGGACGTCTTGATGATTTTGATCAGGACGTCATTGATGCCGATTTCCGGTATGGGGACTTCGTCTAGCCAGAGGCCTGGCTGGGCGAATTTTTTGACCAGGGCTTTCATCATCTGCTTGTCTGCCATTGAAGGGTACCTCCCGATGGTTCTATTATAAACGTTCCTTTTGGGCAATGTGGCATTCATCAGCCAACGGATGAGCAATTTTTGCCACAGGATCAACAAGAAACAGGGGTCGGACCAGTGCTGCCTTGCGCTATGCTTCAAATAGATGATTCATGAAGGAGATTGAAAATCATGGCTGTTGATTTGCATAAGAAACCGTATTTCCTGGATGACGAGGGGATCCGATGGGTCCAGGACACCATCGCCGGGATGACCGTGGAAGAAAAAATCGGCCAGTTGTTTGTCAACATGGGGGCCAGCCGCGAGGAAAGTTACCTGAAAAGTGTCGTCGATACGTACCACATCGGAGCGGTCCGCTACAATCCGGGCAATGCCGAGGAAGTCTACGACCAGAACAGGATCCTGCAGGCAAACAGCAAGATCCCGCTCTTGATCGCGGCCAATACGGAAGCCGGCGGCAATGGCGCCTGCCGGGATGGCACGGAAGTCGGCAACCTATGGCAAGGTCTATCAGGGCCTGATTGATGCCGGGCTGCCTTCGATCATGGCAGGCCACATCCATCTGCCTGCCTATACCCGCCGCTTCAATCCAGACCAGCCCGAGTCCGCAATGCTGCCTGCGACCTTGTCCAAAGAACTGATCACCGACCTGCTGAAGGGCCAGATGGGCTTCAATGGCGTGGTGGTGACAGATGCCAGCCATATGGTCGCGATGACCGCCTCGCTGAAACGGCGCGACATGCTGCCGACCTCGATTGCCGCAGGCTGTGATCTTTTCCTGTTTTTCAATGATCCGGACGAAGATTTTGGCTACATGATGGATGGCTACAGAAATGGCATCATCACAGAAGAGCGCCTGCTGGATGCCCTGACCCGCATCCTCGGCCTGAAAGCCATGCTCGGCCTGCACAGGACAGCCAAGTCTGACTTGCTCCTGCCCAAATCCGAAGCCCTGGCCAAGATCGGCCTGCCGGAAAACAAGGCTGTGTTCAGCCAGGTTGCTGACAAGGCCATCACGCTGGTCAAGAACAAGCAGGCCATTTTCCCGCTCGACCCTGAAAAAACCCGGCGCATTCTGCTGGTCGAAGTCAAAGGTCCCGAGAGCCAGTTCGGCAAGGCCATCGCCGGTGGCGGCAATCCGCTCGTCGACCTCAAGGATCTACTGGCTGCAGAAGGCTTTGATGTCTCGATCTATGAATCGCCCTTGGACAAGATCATGAAGCTGCCGGAAAACGAAATCGCCAAGGGCATCATGAACGTCTACGCCCAGAAACGGCCGATCTCTGAACTGACCGGCAACTACGACCTGATCATCAGCGTGGCCAATGTCGTGCCTGGGACCGTGCAGCGCGTGCTTTGGCCCGCCTCCAAGGGAACCCCGGATATTCCATTTTACATCTTCGAAGTACCCTCGATCTTCGTCTCTGTCCAGTGCCCCTTCCATCTGGCGGATGTGCCCCAGGTGCAGACCTACATCAATACGTATGACGCCAGAAAAGAGACCCTCCGCCTGTTGGTCGAAAAAATGGTCGGCCGGTCGGAATTCACCGGCACCAGCCCGGTCGATGCCTTCTGTGGTTTCGTGGACACACAGTATTGAGACGTGATCCTGGATCAGAAAATATATCATCTGTCATCGCCCGTGCAAGCATGAGACTATCTCTGGAATCGATTTGAACCAGAGGTAGTCTCTTTTTGGCGTTTTCTGATATGATCAAATAGAATTTCAGTAACAATAATATCAAGTGACAGAATTAAAACCATGCAGGAGAACGATCCAATGGATCACGATCAACCATCGAAAAAGATGCAGTCCAGCCCTCCAAGCACGACGCACACACCCATCCAGCTGGAATTGTTGTTCAAACAATCGCTGGCAGGCATTTTCTTCATGATGCTGGATGAACCTGTCGTCTGGAATGACTCGATCGACAAGGAAGTAACTCTGGACTACGTTTTTGACCATCACAGGATCACTGAGGCCAATCAGGCGATGCTCGACCAGTACCGGACCACTGCGGTTGATTTTCTGGGTGCGACACCCAACCAGTTGTTTGCCCACAACCTGCCCTATGGCCGCACAATCTGGCGCGAATTTTTCGACAACGGGCAGTTGCACATCGATACCGATGAAAATCGCATGGATGGATCGCGCATGGCCGTGCTCGGCGACTACATCTGCCTGTATGACGATCAGGGCCGTATCACTGGCCATTTTGGAGTCCAGATCGATATTACAGACCGCAAAATCATCGAAGAGACGCTCAAACAACAGTCCGCTTTACAGCAGTTTTTCACCATCTCGCCTGATTTGATGTTCATTCGCAATGACAAGGGCGTGGTCCAGAAAGCCAACCAGGCTTGGCAGACCATCCTTGGATACAGCCTGTTCGAACTGGAACATCTCTATCTGCCGGATCTAATTCACCCGGAGGACCGTCTGGCATCAGATGATATCTTCAATCCTTCCCAGGACCAAATCCAGGTGTCCCATGTGTTTCGGATGCAGACAAAAGCAGGTACCTACCGGTCGATTGAATGGTTCTCGCAGACCGTGGATGGTTGGCTTTACGCCACGGGCCGCGATGTCAGTGAGCATTTGCGCAACAAGGAACAGCTGGAAATGATGGCCACGCGGGACAACTTGACCGGCCTTTATAATCGCCATCATTTTGATACCGTCATCAACGATCTGATGGAACATGCCGATCGCTACAATGAGCCCATGTCCTGTTTCATGTTTGACTTGGACCATTTCAAAATTGTCAACGATACCTATGGCCACCAGGCAGGTGACCAGGTGCTCAAATCGATGGCTGGAATTGTCGACTCAGTCATGCGCCGGTCAGATTTGGCCTTCCGGTTCGGCGGTGAAGAATTTCTGGTCCTGATGCCGCGTACCTCCATGGGTGGAGCTGCCATTGCAGCTGAGAAATTGCGGTCAGCGATCGAACACACGGAATTCCCGCACGTTGGACGGCAAACCATCAGTATCGGTGTCTCGGAGCGGATGCGGGTCGAATCTTTGCGCCATTGGCTGCGCCGGACGGACGATGCACTGTACCAGGCCAAGCAAGGCGGACGTAACCGGGTTATGGATGCACCCAGTCATGACAAGACCGCTTTATCGGCTTCGTGGCTGGACTGGCAGCAGGAGTGGAACAGTGGCAATAGCCAGATCGACAACCAGCATCGCGACCTGATCCAGATTGCCCAAAAACTGCTTCACTTGTATCTGTCCAATACCAGCCCTCTATTGATGCAAAACCAGCTTGAGCTCATGTTCCAGCATGTCATCATCCATTTTGAGACCGAAGAAAAAATCCTGGCCGAAGCTGGTTATCCAGAACTGGAGTCCCATACCCGGGTCCATGAAAAACTGGTTGCCAAGCTCAACCGCCTCTATCAGGATTACCAGGCAGGAGAAGTCAAGACAACGGCCTTTTTCTCGTTTGCCATTGACGACGTTTTGGTAGAACATTTGGCCAAGGTCGACAAACTTTACTTCGACTGGACGAGCCCCAAGGAATAGCGTATAACAAAAAGCGGCTTTGCCCATTCAATCCATATAGAAAAGGGGATTTTCTATGTCCATTCGTATCGCAATTATTGGTTATGGCAATCTCGGACGTGGTGTGGAAAGCGCCATCCGGCAAAATCCAGACATGGAGCTGGTTGCTGTCCTGACGCGGCGTGACCCAGCTTCACTCACATTGCTGACGCCGGGTGTCAAAGTCTACCCGATGGAGGCCGCAGCGTCTTTGAAAACACTCGTCGATGTCGCTATCCTCTGTGGTGGCAGTGCCACAGACCTGCCCATCCAGACTCCGGAGCTGGCCGGCCTGTTCCATGTGGTCGACAGTTTCGATACCCATGCCAAGATCAACGACCATTTTGCTGCTGTGGATGCTGTCGCCAGGGTAGCAGGAACCGTCGGCATCATCTCAGTCGGCTGGGATCCCGGTATGTTCTCGCTCAATCGTCTCTATGCCAATGCCATCCTGCCGGAGGGCAAGGACTACACGTTCTGGGGCAAGGGTGTCAGCCAGGGGCATTCCGATGCCATCCGCCGGGTTCCTGGTGTCCAGAACGGCAAACAATACACCATTCCGGTCGATTCAGCCTTGGCGAGCGTCCGGGCAGGGAAGAACCCTGATTTCACGACCCGTGAGAAACACATCCGCGAGTGTTTCGTCGTCGCTGCGCCGGGTGCAGACAAAGCTGCCATTGAGCAGGAAATCAAGACCATGCCAAACTACTTTGCTGACTATGACACAATTGTCCATTTCATCACGGAAGAGGAGCTGCAGCGTGACCACAGTGGCATCCCGCATGGCGGCTTTGTCATCCGTTCCGGACAGACCGGTCTGGCTGGCGAAAGCAAACATGTGATCGAATACAGCCTCAAGCTCGATTCCAATCCGGAGTTTACGGCCAGTGTGCTGGTTGCCTATGCCCGGGCGGCGTACCGCTTGGGCGAGCAGGGCGACAGCGGCTGCAAGACTGTCTTCGACATCGCACCGGGTCTTTTGAGCCTGCAGAGCGCAGCTGAATTGCGCCAACACCTGCTGTAAAGCCTTGAAGTCTTTGCTGGATTTCGCCTCCAATCGTCGACTCGACATCATCCTGACTGGACGGGCCGGGATAGATTTCAATGCCGTCGAATTAAACTGCCGCTTTGCCGACGTCCATTCCTACACCAAATCGGTTGGTGGCTCACCGGCCAATATCGCCCAGGGCTTGCAGAAACTCGGCTTGCACACCGGTTTCATCGGCAAGGTCTCTGGCGATGGCATGGGTGACTATGTGGTCGAGACCTTGGGGCAGGCTGGCATTGATACGACCGGCATGCTGCGCGACCAGACGGGGGCGCGCAATTGCCTGGCGATCACAGAAGTGCAATCACCTGAAAACAGCGGTTCGTTCCTCTATCGGGAACGGACCGCTGACTTGCTGCTCGAGCCTCGTGAGATTGATGCCGGTTTTGTCGGATCGGCAAAAGCTGTGCTCATTTCTGGAACTGCCTTGTCCCAGTCTCCTTCGCGCGAATCCATGCTGCATTTGATCGATCTTGCCAGGCAACAGGATGTCCGGATTGTGTTCGACCTTGATTATCGACCCTGCGGCTGGCAGGGCAGGGAAGAAACGGCCGCCTGCTATGAGCTGGTGGCTGGAAAATCTGACCTGGTCATTGGCACCCGCGAGGAGTTTGTGGCAGCTGGCTGGGGCCAGGCGAAAAATCGAGGCCATGACAGAAAAATGGCTGAGTCTTATTTCCGGCAGGGTGCTCGTCTGGTGGTGATCAAGGACGGCAGCAGGGGTTCCTCGGCCTATACAGACCAGGGAGACGAGGCGCATTGTGGCGTTTATCCGGTCCGGATCAGGAAAACGTTTGGATCCGGGGATTCGTATGCAGCCGGGCTGTTGGAAAGGCTATTTCGCGGCTGTACGCTCAAAGAAGCCATGATCTACGGCACCGCCTGTGCAGCGATTGTCCTCAGTGGCGCTGTCAGTTGTGCCGAAGCCATGCCGAACCTGGCCCAGGTCGAGCAGTATCTGACAACTCATAGCCTCAGCGGTTCTTGATAAACGTCCCTTTTTCCAGTTCTTTGAAGGCCAGCTCGAGCTCCGCTTCGGTGTTCATGACAATCGGACCGCCCCAGGCGATCGGCTCGTGCAGGGGTTTGGCACAGAGCAGGATGAACCGGATGCCGTCCGGGCCAGCTTTCGCCCAGAATGTATCTCCCTTGGTAAACAAGACGGCCTGTTTTTCACGGGTCAACTGGGCAGGGTCGGATGCATTCTTGTCCGGGTCAAAAATGGCTGCGCCACTGAAAATGTAAATGAACAGCGTGTGGTCCGGTTCACTGGCAAAAGACCATTCCTGGCCTGGTTCCATTTCGATATCGAGGTAAGTGGCCTGGATATAACGGCCCTGGAAAGCCCCGGCTTTCCCCTGGTAGTCGCCGGCCACAATCCGGACCGTATGACCGTCTCCTTTGACAACCGGCACCTGATCTCTCTGAATATCCCCGTATGCTGGCGGGGCCATTTTGTCTGCAGCGGGCAAGTTGAGCCAGAGCTGGGCGCCATACATGCGCGAGCTGGCTTTGGGCATTTCCTGGTGGATGATCCCAGACCCGGCAGTCATCCACTGGCAGTCACCATCGAGGATGCTGCCACTGTTGCCGAGACTGTCGCCATGCTCGATGTCCCCCTGGATCAGGTAGGTGACGGTCTCGATCCCGCGGTGGGGGTGCCAGGGGAAGCCCTTGATGTAGTCCTCCGGATTGTCAGAGTCAAACGCATCCAGCATCAGGAAGGGATCGAAATCCTGTGTATCCCGGTAGCCCAGGACGCGGACCAGATGGACACCGGCCCCATCGATGGTTTTTTTGCCTGTGACAATGCGGCGGATCTGGCGTAAATCAGTCATCTGGTTTTTCCCTCCAATAGACTCCGAAGTTCGGGGTGTTTTTCGAAATAGGCCTGGGCAAACGGACATTGGGCGACAATCTTGAACTCGTTTTCGCGACTGTAGGCGATGACATGCTCGACCAGGCGCTGGCCGATCCCCTGGCCTTGCAGGCCGTTCTTGACGATGGTGTGGGTAATGGTCAGGACGTGGCCTTCAACCGTGAAATCGATCCAGGCCTGGGCGGATTCGTAACTGTCACCGACAAAAAACATGGATGGACCCTGCTTGATCTCGCGCATGGACGTGCCCCCCTCTCCGGGTATTTGACTCCATTATAGGAAATCCGGAGCGTTTTTGATATCATGGATCTCTGGAAATCATCCAGCAAGGGGAGGCTTTTCATTGAACTATGCGATAGAAAACCATCTGCGCCAGCGCATCCTGGTCCTGGATGGAGCCATGGGTACTTCGATCCAGAAATTGTCGCTGGGGGAAGCGGATTATTGTGGAGGCTGTTCCTGCCATCGCAGCCAGAAGGGCAACAATGACCTCCTCAATTTAAATAAGCCAGAGGTCATCCAGTCCATCCACGAAGCGTACCTCGCCGCTGGGGCCGATATCATCGAGACGAATACTTTCAATGCCAACCGGATCTCCCAGGCCGACTATGACCTGCAGGATGAGGTGTACCAGCTCAACAGAGCGGGCGCCCGCCTGGCCCGGGCAGCGGCGGATCTCTGGACTCAGAAGACACCCGACAAGCCCCGTTTCGTCGCTGGATCGATCGGTCCGACCAACCGGACTGCTTCCCTGTCACCCGATGTCGAAGATCCCGGCGCCCGCAACATCACCTTTGATGAATTGCAGGCAGCCTATGAAGAACAGATCACAGCACTCGTGGATGGCGGCGTCGACCTGCTGCTGGTTGAGACCATTTTCGATGCCTTGAATGCCCGGGCGGCCATTTTGGCGGCCGATACCATCCTGACCCAAAAAGGCATCGATCTGCCGGTCATGATCTCCGGCACCATAACGGACAAAAGTGGCCGGATCCTGACCGGCCAGACGCTGGAAGCCTTTGCCGAAAGCATGAAGCACGAACGCATCTTTTCGATCGGACTGAATTGTGCGTTTGGCCCCAAGGACTTGCTGCCCTTCATCCGTGAACTGTCCCAGACCCAGGACCGCTACATCAGCTTTCACCCCAATGCGGGACTGCCCAACGCCCTCGGTGGGTATGACGAAACCCCGGAAGAGATGGTTGTCTTTGTCCGGGAACTGGCCCTGGAAGGCCATCTTAATATCATCGGTGGCTGTTGCGGGACGACTCCGGACCACATCCGTGCTTTCAACGAAGGGGTGCAGGGGATTGCCCCCCGACCTCTGCCGGTGCTGGAAAAGGAAAGCATATTCTGCGGCCTGGAGGCCATCCACATCAGCCAGGCTTCCAACTTTGTCAACATCGGCGAACGACTCAACGTCGCCGGTTCCGCCAAATTTGCCCGCCTGATCCGGGAGAAACACTACGAAGAAGCACTCTCCATCGCCCGGGAACAGGTCGATAATGGCGCCCAGGTCATCGACGTCAATTTTGACGATGGCCTGCTCGATGCGATCCATGAAATGGACACCTTCCTCAAGCTGATTGCCAGTGAACCTGAGATATCGCGCCTGCCAGTCATGATCGACTCCTCGAAATTCGAAGTCCTGGTCACCGGACTCAAGGCCATCCAGGGTAAGCCGATCGTCAATTCGATTTCTCTGAAAGCAGGCGAAGCCGAATTTATAGCCCAGGCGCGCCAGATCAGACAATTCGGCGCAGGGGTTGTGGTCATGGCCTTTGATGAAAAAGGCCAGGCCGACACCTATGCCCGCAAAATTGAGATCTGCCAGCGGGCCTACCATATCCTGGTCGAAAAGGTCCAGTTCCCGCCGGAAAACATCATCTTCGACCCCAATATCCTGGCCATTGCGACCGGGATCGAGGAACACAGCAACTATGCTGTTGATTTCATCGAAGCTACGCGCTGGATCAAGGCCCACTTGCCTCATGCCAAGGTCAGCGGCGGCGTCAGCAATCTGTCCTTTTCGTTCCGTGGCAACAATGTGATCCGCGAAGCCATGCATGCTGTTTTCCTGTACCATGCCATCCAGGCTGGCATGGACATGGGGATCGTCAATCCCGGCCTGATCCAGATCTATGACGAAATCGAGCCGTCTCTGCTGGAAAAAGTCGAAGCGGTCGTACTCAACCAGCATCCAGGTGCTGCTGAAGAGCTGCTCGAATTTGCTGAATCAGTCAAAAGTGGCATGTCCGGTCCGGCCAGGGATGTTTTAGCCTGGCGCCAGGCACCGGCCCGTGATCGGCTCAAGCATGCTCTCGTCAAAGGGATCACGGATTTCATCGAACAGGATGTCGAAGAAGTTCGGCTGACTTTCGACCGTGCCATCGGCGTCATTGAAGGCCCCCTGATGGAGGGCATGAACCATGTCGGCGATTTGTTTGGCGAAGGCAAGATGTTCCTGCCCCAGGTCGTCAAGAGCGCCAGGGTCATGAAAAAAGCGGTCAGCTGTCTGTTGCCTTATATCGAAGCGGAAAAGGAATCGGGTGCCGGCAGCAGTGCTGGCAAGATCGTCTTTGCAACGGTCAAGGGCGATGTCCACGACATTGGCAAGAACATCGTCGATGTTGTCTTGTCCTGCAACAATTTCGAAGTGATTGACCTTGGTGTCATGGTTGCAGCCGAGACCATCCTCGAGGCTGCGCGTCGGGAACAGGCTGATCTGGTGGCCGTCAGTGGCCTGATCACACCCTCTCTGGAGGAGATGGCCCACGTGGCGGCCGAGATGGAGCGCGAGGGCTTCACCGTGCCATTGATTCTCGGTGGCGCAACCACGTCCAAGCTCCATACCGCCCTGAAAATCGCCCCTCACTACAGGCATGGGGTTGTCTATGTACCCAACGCATCCAAGGCCGTGGAAGTGGCCAGGAAGCTGGTTGATCCCGGGAAGCGGGCCACGTATCTGGCTGAAATCGAGAGCGAATATGAGATCGTGCGCTCCAGACACCAGGCTGCAGCCCGGCCGATGGTTCCAATTGGTGAAGCCAGGGCAAATGGCCTGAAACTCGATTATTCACTGGACACGATTGTGGTGCCAGCGGTGCGGGGTGTAAAGCGTCTGGAGAATGTTCCGGTCCAGCAGCTGCGTCCCTACATCGACTGGACCTTTTTCTTCATGGCCTGGGATATGCAGGGAATCTACCCCAAAATCCTCGATGATGCCAAATACGGTCCAGAGGCGAAGCGGCTGTTGGACGATGCCAACCGGATGCTGGATGAACTCGAGCACAAGCAGATCCTGACTGCCAATGCCGTTTATGGCATCTTCCCGGCGAACCGGTCAGGGGATGACATCCTGGTTTTTGATCCGCAAAACCAGGACCGCCAGATTGCGACCTTCCATACACTGCGTCAGCAGGTGAGTCGCAAGGATGCAACCTATCGCAGCCTGGCGGACTATCTTGCTCCTCTGGACAGTGGATTGACCGATTTCGTTGGTGGATTTGTCGTCACGGCAGGTCTGGGAGCCCAGGCCTATGCCGATCAGCTGCGAGAGGCCGGTGATGATTACTCAGCTTTGCTGGTCAAGCTGCTCGCAGACCGGCTGGCTGAGGCTTTTGCTGAATGGCTGCATGAAAAAATCCGCAAAGAAGACTGGGGTTATGCCAATGATGAAGACCTGACTGTTGCCGAACTGCTCAAGGAGAAATACCAGGGCATCCGACCGGCTTTTGGCTACCCATCCTTGCGCGACCATCAGGAAAAAGAAACCCTCTTTGCCTTGCTGGATGGCGAGAGCATTGGCGTGTCGCTGACCGACAGCTACATGATGGATCCTCCTGCCAGTGTCTGCGGTCTCTATTTCGGTTCGCACGAGGCTGAATATTTCGATGTCCAGGAAATCGACCGGGACCAGTTCGATGACTACCTGCGGCGCATCGGCCGCACCAGCCAGGAATTGGCCCGCAGCCTCGGACCGCTGATCCGGTTCAAGGTCTGAAAAAAATAATTTTGAGCCAGGCATCGGTAGAATTTGGCGTCATTGCGGTAACAAAAAGCCTTGCCAGACTGAATCGATTATCAGTATCCTATACCTACACAGGGTTGCCAAGCGTGCCCATAGAAAATTTAGGAGGGACACACATGACGATAGAAGAAATGAAAAAAGCCTTGCTCGAGTACGGTGCCTCGGCCGGTTTTACCAATTACCAGGCTGAACTCGACCAGATGGATGACGAAGAAATCAAGAAAGTCTACGCCAATACCTTCACGGTCAACAGCTAAGACAAAACACATCAGTCATGCAACGTTCAAACACCGGCCAGGCACCCGAGGTGTCCAGGTCCGGTGTTTTTCTTGAATATAACGCGATTTGACAGCAAAAAGACAACAGGGAGGACAACTATGACTATTCACCAGCATCGATCAAAACCAGCGATCTTTTACGTCCTGCTGGTCGTTTCCAGCCTGACTTTGTCGGCCTGCAACTTGCCGGGGATCAGCGTGACAACAAAGCCATTGGCATCAACCCAGACATCCGCCAGCCAGGAAAACCAGCTGGCACCGGTCACCGAACCGGAACATTCCTTTAGTCCATCAGAAACCATTCTGCCGGAACCAGACGAGACAGAAAATGGCCCCGTAGATGTTGTAGAAGAAAACATCAACGCTGAAGATCTGGCAGAAGACCTGCGCCTGACCGATGAAGCGGAAGCGATCGAGCAGGAAGCGGCCGCTGCTGCCCCAGCAGATAATGCTGGCGCGCCTGTCCTCGATGAACCCGTTCCGGCCATCGCTTATCAGGTCAAACGCCAATTTGATACTAAAATTCCCCAGTCAGTTGGCCCCAATCTCCTGTATGATGCCTATGTGGTCTACCATGACTACCTGCTGATCACATCCGGTGGAGCCAATATCCGGGAATGGCCGGATGCGTCTTCCGCCAAAGTCGGGCGAGCTGGCTATTTTGATAAGGTTCGTCTGCTGGCTGAAGTCGAAGGCGTCTTGGTCGAATCCTATGGCACCAATCTCTGGTATGAAGTCGAACAGAAGGTCGGGGACCAGATCATCCATGGTTTCATTTTGAGCGCCTTGGGTGAAGTCAGAACCTTCCAGTTTGACAAAATGATTGAATCCATCACAACTTTGCAAGCTGAAGTGGATGCCAATGTGACAGGCTATATTTCCAACTATAAAAATTGGACCGGTTCTGCGCCTCTTTACCAGGGTGGAACGGTCGATGCCTATGGCACCAAGCGCTACCAGTCAGCACCTGCCTACGCTGAGGCCAGCACACAGTCGGACTTTCGCTACCTGACCGATGGTACACTGGTTTCGATCATCGCCGAAACGGACACCTTCTTCAAAGTCCATGTGCCCTTTTATGACGGGACATACTATGTCCCGAAAAAATACGTCTCGCTGAAAAATTCCCTGGAGCAGCTGAAACAAGTCATTGTAGTGGACCGGTACAACCAGAATGAAGGTGTTTTTGAATGGGTCGACGGCACTTGGCAATTGGTTTCCTACATCTATGCCACCACGGGTGAACAAGCCCGGCACAAAGAACCCACGGACCTGGGCTATTTCATGGCGATCCAGAAAGTTGACCAGTTCCTGTACCTCGATGACATCACCCGCCAGATTGCCGGCTATGCCCCCTACGGTATCCGGTTCAATGGAGGTGCCTACATCCATGGTGTGCCGGTCGATCTCAAGATCGTCAACGGCAGCCGTATATTTCCGCCTCACCAGGAATATTTGCACACCATTGGCAGCTTCCCGAGAAGCCATAAATGCGTCCGCAATTACACCAGCCATGCCAAATTTCTCCATGAATGGACCCAGATTGGCCAAACAGCCATTATTGTCATCGAATAGGTGTAAATTGTGCGATAATCAAAAGGAAATATTCCCGTATCGGAGGACTGCCTGAATGACGGATCATTCAGAATCCTGTAGCACAGACCCCAAAGAGACTGAACAACATTTGATGCAAGAACAAGCAGCCATTTTCAAGGCTATTTATGAGAGTGAATCGTTTCTTGACAGGGTGCAGAGTGTTGCCCAGATAGGCCATTGGTATCTGGATACTTCAACTGGGACATTGTCCTGGTCGAGGGAGACCTGCCGGATTTTCGGAACGTCGGTAGATGAACCACAATCCCTGGAGACCTTTTTTCAATTCCTTCATCCGGATGACGTCGCCCAGGTGGATCAAGCCTGGTCAGACGCCCTGAATGGCCAGATCTACCAGATCCAGCACCGGATCATCCGCAAGGATGGTGACATCCGCTGGGTTGAAGAGCGGGCGGAAGTCTTCTTTGACGAATCTGGAATTCCCAGGCAGGGAATCGGTACGGTCCAGGACATCACGGACAGAGTCGAGACTGCCCTGGAACTGGAACGCTATCGCCAGCATCTGGAAGACATGGTCCAGGCACGTACGCTCGAGCTTGAAGCGGCCAGACAGCAGGCTGAATTGGCGAACAAGGCTAAAAGCACCTTCTTATCCAGCATGAGCCATGAAATCCGGACGCCGATGAACGCCATCATCGGTTATGCACACCTGATGCAGCAAGATCCACTGACCGTGCGCCAGCGTGAACGGTTGCATAAACTGACAGGGGCAGCCAATCATTTGCTTTCGATTATCAATGACATCCTCGACCTGTCCAAGATCGAATCAGGCCGCTTGCAATTGGATTACCATGAATTCGACCCGTCCCAGCTGGTAGACCAGGTCTGCACGGTGATTGCAGACCTGGCCGGGAAAAAGTCACTTCGCCTGATCGTCAACCTCGACCCGCTACCACAGACGGTCGTCTCAGACAGCACCCGGGTCAAGCAAATATTGCTGAACTTGACTGGAAATGCTGTCAAGTTCACCCATCAGGGATCGATTACCATCCGAGGGAGCCTGCAGCAGACATCCGACAGGATGGTGCATCTGCGTTTTGAAGTCATAGATACAGGCATAGGACTTTCTGACCAGCAAATTGAACGGATCTTCCTGGATTTTACCCAGGCTGATGCTTCCACGACTCGGCTATATGGCGGTACTGGCCTGGGGCTTTCCATATCCAAACGACTCGCTGAAGCGCTGGGGGGGACCATTGGCGTTTCGAGCCAACTCGGACAGGGCAGCACCTTCTGGTTCGAAATCCCGGTCGGCGTTAAAAAGGAGAGACTGATATGAAATCCAGAACCATCCTGATCGTTGTTGTTGTTTTTGCCCTGGGTCTGAGCCTGCTGGCTGGCTGTGACCTGTCAGACCAGGCACGGTCCGAAGTCGACCAGATCCGTGTTGCTTGTCTGAAAGGACCCACCGGGATCGGTCTGGTTCACCTGATGGATCAGGCTGATCAGGGCAAAGCACAAAACCCCTATGTCTTTTCCATCCACGGTTCGGCGGATGAAATCACGCCTAAACTGATCAATGGCGAACTCGACTTGGCTGCCGTTCCGGCCAATCTGGCATCCGTCCTGTACAACAACACCAAAGGGCAAGTCAAGGTCCTGGCGATCAACACGCTCGGTGTCAATTACCTGGTGGAGACAGGCACGGCCATTTCGTCTTTGGAAGATGTGCGCGGCAAAACCATCTATGCCTCCGGCAAAGGCTCCAGCCCTGAGTTTGCCTTGCGCTATCTACTGGCAGAAAATGGCATCGATCCCGACCAGGATGTCACCCTGGAGTGGAAATCCGAAGCCACGGAGGTCGTTGCGCTACTGGCCCAGACGCCCGGCATGATCGCCATGCTGCCTCAACCCTATGTTGCTGTAGCCCAGGGCAAGGTACCCGGCCTGAATGTGGCGGTCGATCTCAATGCCGTGTGGAAAGACCTGGATAATGGCAGCCTGATGATCACAGGTGTCCTGGTGGGGCGCAAAGATTTTGTTGAGCAGTACAAATCCCAGGTCAAGACCTTCCTCGAGGAATATGAGGCCTCCACGCGACTGGCCAATGAATCGATCCCTGAAACAGCCGTGCTGACGGAAAAATATGGCATTGTGGCTGCAGCAGCGGCTGAAAAAGCCATTCCACAGTGCAACATCACGTACCTCGCAGGCGCTGAAATGAAAACCGCCCTGTCTGGCTATCTTGAGGTGCTCAAAGCCCAGAATGCCAAGTCGGTCGGTGGCCAGTTGCCGGATGATGCGTTCTATTTCCTGCCTTGAGCATATCCGTGACAGACACAGGCAAGCTTCCAGCATGGGCTAAAGCCCTATCGATCCTCCTGGCTTTATGGGTCTGGCAGCTGGCTGCCTGGATGGTCCAGAGCCACTTGCTCCTCGTTTCACCCTGGACCGCTCTCGTCCGGCTTGCGACCCTATCTGGCCAAGGTTCTTTCTGGCTGGCGGTCTCCCACTCCCTGGGCAGGATCCTCCTGGGCTTTGCCCTGGCGTTGGTGACGGGTATCGTCCTGGCTGTTGTTTCTGCGCGCTGGCATCTGGTCGATACCTTGCTCTGGCCCTATATGGCAGCCATCAAAGCCACCCCGGTTGCATCATTCATCATTTTATGCCTGATCTGGCTGGACTCGCGCAGTTTGTCCGTGTTCATTTCTTTCCTGATGGTGTTGCCGATCATTTACACCAGCGTCCTGCAAGGGATCCGCGCTACGGATATCCAGCTGCTGGAGATGGCAACGGTCTTCAAAGTCAGCCGCTGGCGTCGCCTGGTCTACATCTACCTGCCGCAGCTGCGCCCTTTCCTGGTTTCATCCTGTACCGTCGCCACGGGCCTGGCCTGGAAAGCTGGCATTGCAGCTGAGGTCATCGGGATTCCGGCCGGAACGATTGGGGAACGGCTGTATCAAGCCAAGGTCTACCTGGATACGGGAGATTTGTTCGCCTGGACCATCGTCGTGGTTGGACTCTCGATCGTGGTGGACAAAGCCATTGTTCAAGGCCTGGACCGATTGTTTGCCTTTGTGGAGAACCGGTAACGATGGCTATCGAAATCAGACATGTGAGCAAATCCTATGGTGGCCGGTCCGTACTTGTCCAATTTTCAGCTGTCTTGCCCGATCATGAGACAACCGTCATCATGGGGCCTTCTGGCTGTGGCAAGACGACTCTCCTCAGACTCCTGATGGGTCTGGAACGACCCGATGCAGGCCGGATTGATGGC
>CAZGSR010000043.1:0-20167 GCA_964528645.1 uncultured Mageeibacillus sp.
GCGGTTTTGGGCTGCTTCATAGTTCGGTCATAGTTACGAGTAGCGGGAATCCATGAGACAAGGGCTGACATCCCTGCTCGTTCTTTGGTCCGGAACACCAGATGCTCAGCTTAGTTGCATGACTATAGTATCACCATAAATTGTCAAACTCAATTCATAATTGCGTAAAAACAGTGTAATTATTTGTCGTTTGCTGTCATGCGATTTACAGAAAAAGTCGTTGTTCGTAATCGTTTGCGATTTGGGTTTGTCCAGTCATGTGCCGCCCCAGGGGAACCGGGTGGCCGGAGACTGGATTTTCCCGTATAATAGGGATGCACTTTGGATCGCCGGCCTTCTGGACTGGTGATGGTAAACTGCCAGGAGGCCTTCGTTTTGAACCGATCACATCGATCGCTGCCATGGTACCGCTGGCTCCGGTGGGGCGATTATTTTCTCTATATTCTAATTGTTTTGGTTTCGCTTGCCTTGTTTTCCCGTGGCCCGCTGCTGCTGGGACCTGCTGGCAATGGACAGTCGGCAGATATCACGGTGGACGGCGACGTTGTGAAGACCATTCCGGCCGATCAATTAGCCCAGACGGGTTCATTTGAACTGGAGGCTAACGGTTTTCACTATACGGTTGAATACGAGGCTGGCCGGATCCGGATCAGCCATGCGGACTGTCCGGACCAGGTCTGTGTCCAGACTGGCTGGGTTTCCCGGCTGGGCCAGGTGTCTGCCTGCGTGCCGGGCCATCTGATCCTCAGTGTCAACGGATCCCCGGTTGTCGGCGAGGGTGAAGGGACGGAACCGGAAGTGGACGTGATCATCCGATGAGTGCGACTGACAAGACCCGCCGCCTGACCACCAATGCGATCCTGTTGTCACTGGCCCTGATCCTGGCGATTGTCGAGCGCTGGATTCCGCTGGAGCTGATTGTCCCTGTGCCTGGGATCAAACTGGGACTGGCCAACATCGTCTCTTTGTTTGCGCTCGTGCGCCTGCGCTGGACCGATGCCCTGGCGATTCTGGTCATGCGCTGCCTGATCATTGGCACTTTCACCGGGCTGACAGCCTTCCTTTTTTCCATCACGGGTGGCCTTCTGGCACTGGTGATCATGGGATTCCTGGTACGCTGGGAAGGCAAAGTCTTTTCCCTGATCGGAATCAGTCTGGCGGGAGCAGCCGCTCATAACCTGGGCCAGATATCGGTCGCCGTCCTGCTTCTTGGTGAATGGCGACTGCTGGTGACCTATCTGCCGCCGCTGCTGCTGACCAGCCTGTTCACAGGCACATTGACCGGTGTAGCAGCAATTCCCCTGATCACGCGTTTCCCGCTGCGAGGTATTTATGCTGCTAAACGATAGGATCATTCTTACCTTGATGATTATCGCCTATCTGACACTGGCGCTGGTCAATGACCGTCTCGATCCAGTCAATCGCCATTTTCGCAATTTCATCGAGCGGACCCGGTTCATGCGTCTAAGGCCGTTGATGATCGTGACTCACAAGTACAACGATGTGGTGTCCTTGTCTTTGCAGGTCCTGATCATGTCCTTGTTCATCGGCTTTTACTGGCATGACTGGCGCCGGGCGATGGTTCTAACCTCAGCGATGTTCCTGCAGACTACGATTGTCACAGCGACCAAGCAGCTGGCTGCGGTCAACCGGCCACCGCAGGACCATAGCCACGTGGTGATGAAATCCGGTTCCTACCCCAGCGGCCATACCGCGGCGAGCATGACTTTTGCCTTGCTGGCGCCGCAAGTTTTGTCACCCCATCTGCCGCCGCTCCTGGCCAGCGCTATTGGCTTCTATTTGCTGGCGGTGGCCTTGATCACGGCCTATGGCCGGTTGTTTCTCGATGTCCACTGGTTGACCGACATCGTCGGGGCCTGGCTGATCTCGGGCATCACGCTGGTGTTTGGCCGGCTGTTTCTGTATTGACGTTGTGCCTGGTCTGGAATTGATGAAACAACAGGAAGTTGAGGAAACGCCATGAATGTGGTGATGACAACATTGTTCGGTCTGGAGTCGCTCGTGGCCGATGAGCTGCAGGACCTGGGCTATGCCCGCGAGCAGATCACGGTCACTGATGGCCAGGTGGTGCTCGATGCAGGATCCGGGATCGCCTTGGCGACAGCCCGGGCCAATGTGAATCTGCGGACCGCGGAACGGGTCCTCGTTCAGCTGGCTCAGTATCCGGCCCGTGATTTTGAGACATTTTTCGAGCAGGCCCGTGACCTGCCCTGGGAAGACTGGATTGACCGGGGCTGTGCCATCCACGTCAACGGTTATTCGAGAAAATCGGTCCTGTTCGGGATCCCAGCCTGCCAGAGCCTTCTGAAAAAAGCGATCGTCGCCCGGCTGGCCCAGGCGTACGGTCTGGCACCGGGCAGCCGGATCCGTGAAGACCAGGCTGTCGGGCTGGTCCGGATCCAGTTTGGCATCGTCCAGGATGTGGTGACTTTGATGGTGGATTCATCAGGAGATGGCCTCCACAAGCGTGGCTATCGCCCCTTGCGTCACGAAGCACCGATCAAGGAAACACTCGCCGCAGGCCTGGTCAAACTGTCCCTGTTCCGGCCCGATGCTGGAGAGGTCCTCTTTGATCCCTTTTGTGGTTCGGGGACCATACCGATCGAAGCGGCGCTGATCTCCCGCCGAATTGCCCCCGGGCTGAATCGCAGTTTTGCCGGTGAACACTGGTCTTTGATTGGCCAGGCGGCCTTTGCCCAGGCCAAGGCTGAGGCGAGGGAAAGGGTCGACCGCAGTCCTGCTGCCAAACCGCTGATCTTTGGCTCGGATCTGTCTGCCCAGGCTGCCACCCTGTCGGCTGAAAATGCTCGCGTCGCAGGTGTTTCTGATCTGGTCCGGTTCCGGGCCCAGGACGTTATGCGCCTCAGGCTGCCCGAACTCAAACAGTGGACCCAGGCCGATGCCATTCTGGTCATCGGCAATCCACCCTATGGTGAGCGCCTGCTCGACATCGAGGCAGCGCGAGACCTGTATCAGGCAACCTGCGACATTTTCCTGCCGCAGGGACAGCTGGCTGAGGGTATCCGTCTGAGCCTACTGACGCCTGATGCTGATTTTGAGAAGATTGCCGGTCGCCCGGCCGACAAACGGCGCAAACTTTACAATGGCATGATTCGTTGCATGATGTATCATTATTATAGACATCCGAAAAAAGCGTAAATGCAAAGGAGCACCCCGATGAAAGGCATTATTTTGGCCGCAGGCTATGCCACCCGACTGTACCCGCTGACCAAGGACCGCCCTAAAGCGTTGCTTCCGGTATCCGGCCGCCCGATTCTCGACTACATTGCCGATGAAATGGATACAATCGATGACCTGGACCAGATCGTGATCATCTCCAATCATCTGTTTGCCGACCAGTTCCAGACCTGGGCGGATGCCAGAAATGCTGCTGGCCAGGGACATCCGGTTGTTGTGCTCGATGATGGCTCGACCGATGACACCAATAAGCTCGGCGCGATCGGTGATATCCAGTTTGTGATCGACCAGCTCGGCTTTGACGACGAACTGATGGTGATTGCCGGGGATAACTTGTTCACTTATCGTTTGCGTGATGCCTGGTCTGACTACCGGAAACATGGCGAGGACATGATCCTGGCCAAGCGCCTGCCCTGGGATGATGATCTGCGCCGGTATGCCATTGCTACCATTGATGAATCTGGCCAGGTGACCAATCTGGTCGAAAAACCAGCCAATCCACAGTCCAATCTGGCCGTCTTTGCGACCTATTTTTATCGCCAGGACACAGTGCCTCTGATCAGGGCCTATCTGGCTGAGGGCAACAGCCCGGATGCCCCGGGGAATTTCCCTGCCTGGCTGTACCAGAAGAAACCAGTGCGACTGTACGAATTTGATGGCATTTGCATCGATATTGGCACACCTGAATCCTATGCCGATGTCATGACAACCTTTCCCCCTGTGCGTCAATGACGGACACACAGGGCTTGGGAAAAGATGTGGAAAACCGGGAAATGACTGTGAGAGAGTGCTTTTTCGATTCCATGCAGGAGTGAAGCTGTTTGGGCCACCTTGTGAAATCCAGGTAAAGATCACGTGAAATCAGGTGTTTCACGGCACAAAAAGCCAGAAAGGCCTGTCCCCAAAGTTATTCACAGTTTTATCCACATTATCCACAATTTTCCACAGGACGCACAATCAACGCTGGGCCAGGCATCGATCGTGACTGTGCCCGTGCAACGCCGGGAGGTACCCTAATGAACGCAAAAGAGATGGCGATCCGGGCCAGAAAAGCATCACGCCTGATGATGGCACTGGATTCTGCCACTAAGGAAAAGGCTTTGAACAACATCGCAGCCGCTTTGCTGGAAAATGAACCGGTCATTCTGGCTGCCAACCACAAAGACTTGGAGCGTAGTTCAAAGGAAGGTCTGGCAGCCCCCTTGCTCAAGCGCCTGAAATTCGACTTGGCCAAGATTAAGGATGTCGTGGCTGGTATCAACAGCCTGATCGACCTGCCAGAACCGGTCGGCCAGACCCTCCTGATGACGGAACTCGAACCAGGCCTGGATCTTTACCGCGTTTCCAGTCCGATTGGGGTCATTGGCGTCATCTTCGAATCCCGTCCGGACGCGTTGGTCCAGATTTCTGCCTTGTGTCTGAAGTCCAGCAATGCAGTGTTGCTCAAAGGCGGCTCAGAAGCTCTGGAGACGAACCGGACTCTGGCCGAGATCATCCATGGGGCCGGCGTGGCGGCCGGTATGCCGGATGGCTGGCTCAATCTGCTCGAAACACGGGCCGATGTTAACACTATGCTCGCAATGGACCAGGATGTGGATTTGCTGATCCCGCGTGGTTCAAATGAATTTGTCCGCTACATCATGGACCATACGCGCATTCCGGTACTGGGACATGCGGATGGTGTCTGCCATCTGTACCTGGCGGATGATGCCGAGGAGCAAATGGCCATTGAAATCGCGGTCGACAGCAAGACCCAGTATGTAGCTGTCTGTAATGCAGTCGAAACGATTCTGGTCGATCGCACCTGTGCGGATACGCTGCTGTTGCCACTGGCAGAAGCGCTCAAAGCCAGGGGCGTCGAGGTTTTCGGCTGTGAAGAGACCTGTCGCCGGCTTGGTTGCCAGCCCGTCACAGACTGGCATACCGAGTATCTCGATTACAAGGTGTCGCTTAAAATCGTCGATCATCTCGAGGCTGCGATTGAACACATCAATCAGCATGGGTCCGGACACACCGAAACGATCGTCACAGCAGACGCACACAAGGCACGCCAGTTCATGCTGATGGTCGATTCCGGCAATGTTTTCTGGAATGCCTCCACCCGTTTTTCCGACGGTTTCCGCTATGGATTCGGAGCTGAGGTTGGCATCAGCACGAGTAAGATCCATGCCCGCGGACCTGTGGGGGTGGAGGGTCTGCTGACCTACAAGTACAAATTGTTCGGTCATGGTCAGAAAGTGTCTGATTTTGCTGCTGGAGACAAGATTTTCACGCATCGTCACCCGGACCGGCCTATTCCGTTCTGATTCAAGGTCAAATCCTGCCAAAAGCCGGAATCAGCTTGTTGGTTGCTTCCCTTCAGTGGTAAAATGAACCAAATAAATCGTTTCCGATTTGTGAAACAAAACAAAACAGTCATGCTCAGGAGGGTTTTTCGATGAAAATCGCACTCGGCAGTGACCATGCTGGCTACCAGTTGAAACGCCAGGTCATGGATCATCTCCACAAACAAGGGATTGATTGTGAAGATTTCGGCGCACCGAATGCTGTGGATGCAGCCAGCTATGTCCCTGCTGCCGTAGCAGTTTCCCGGGCAGTTCTGGAGAAACGTGCGGATTACGGTATTGTCATCTGTGGCACGGGCCTGGGGATTTCCATCACCGCTAACAAACACAAAGGCATCCGGGCTGCCCTCTGCACCAATGAGTACATGGCCCGCATGGCTCGCCAGCACAACAACGCCAATGTCCTGGGGATGGGAGCGCGGGTCATCGGATCTGCCTTGGCCTTTTCCATCGTCGATGCCTTCCTGTCGGAACCTTTCGAGATGGGCGGCCGCCATCAGGTCCGGGTGGATGAAATCATCGCCACCGAAGAAGCCAATTTCAAATAATCCGACTCTTTCTGGCAAAAAATGCAAATAAGTGGCCATGGGAACTTTTAATTGCGCAAAAACCGTGTACAATATTGCCTGTTGGCTTCAAAAACCTGGAGGAACTATGGAGAACGTTTTCGTTTTTGACCACCCACTGATCCAGCACAAAATTTCCCTGATGCGTGACAAGCGCACCACAACCAAGGAATTCCGTGAATTGGTCTCAGAGGTTGCCATGCTGATGGCCTACGAGGTCACCCGGGACTTGCCGCTTAAGGAAGTCGAAATCGAGACTCCGGTAGCCATCGCCAAGACCAAGGTCCTGGCAGGCAAGAAACTGGCGTTGGTCCCGATCCTCCGCGCTGGCCTCGGTATGGTCGATGGTATGCTCAATTTACTGCCGATGGCCCGTGTCGGCCACATCGGTCTCTATCGTGACCCGAAAACGCTGGAACCTGTCGAGTACTACTGCAAATTGCCCGATGACATCCAGGAGCGGGAAGTGGTTGTCCTTGACCCGATGCTGGCCACTGGTGGATCCGCATCCTCTGCTGTGACTTTCCTCAAGCAGAAAGGGATCCACAACATCAAGTTCATGTGTCTGATCGCAGCACCGGAAGGCATTGAGCGCCTCCACCGCGACCACCCGGATGTCCCGATCTTCTGTGCAGCTCAGGACACCAAGCTCAATGACCACGCCTACATTGTCCCAGGATTAGGAGATGCCGGGGACCGGCTCTTCGGCACAAAATAACAAAACCAGACAACCCAATGGAGGGTTGCCTTGAAACAAAGGCAACCCTTCATTCATTTAAGCCCCCAGCCCGGCTGTCCGGCCAGGCCATCCCATATTATCGACGGACCCCCTTAGGCCCGCCGTAAGGCAGGTAAACTTATGGACTATTGGCAAGAATTTTTCCGTGCGTTGCTGGAACAGTTTCGTCCGAAACTCGAGATGGGCAACATTGGCGAAGACATCCTGCATGCCATCGTGCCACGCAGCATCGGATCGATCGATGTGTTCGGGTTCAATCTGATCATCAGCGATGCCACGGTTGCGTCATGGCTGGTCATGGCTGTCATCCTGGTGATCGCCATCTATCTGGGCAGAAAGCCACAGCGTGTCCCGGAGAAGAAACGGCAACAGTTGGCAGAAACATTGGTCGACGTACTGCTTAAGGCCTGCCGCTCATCCAATATGACATATGAGCAGGCTGAGCAGGTCATCCCGTATGTAGGTACGATCGCCTTTTTCATCACTTTGACGAACCTGACCAGCATTTTCAAGATCCCTCCTCCAGCTAAAAATCCTGCGTTCCCAATCGCCTTGGCCGTGATCACGATCATCTATGTCATCGTGATGTCGATCAAGTTTGTTGGACTCAAGGGTTTCTGGGCTTCTCTGACTTATCCCAGCTCGGCTTTGCTGCCGTTCAAGATTCTCGACTTTTTTATCAAGCCTGTCTCGCTGTCCTTGCGACTCTTTGGCAATGTGTTTGGCGCCTTCATCCTGATGGAATTCATCTACATCGTGGTGCCGATGATCCTGCCTGGCCTGCTGGGTCTCTGGTTTGATATTGCCGATGGCATTTTGCAGGGGATTATCTTCACCTATCTGAGCATCACCTATATCGGTGAAGTGATCGAAAGTGCTCACGAATCCAAGCATCACAAAGAAGAACAAGCTCAAGCCAAGGCGAAACTGAAGGCCAAGGCCTCGATGTGATCGTTTCATCACCTGGCCGGTTCGCCGGCTTGTTTCCCATTTGATTTCATATCCAAGAGGAGGATTTATTATGGATCACGGACTTATTGCTATTGGTGCTGGACTGGCTATTGCCCTGGCTGCTTTTGGTGCCGCACTGGGTATCGGGCTTGCTTCTGGCAAAGCATTGGAAGCTTCGGCACGTCAGCCGGAAATCGCCGGCAAAATCCAGGCCATGCTGATGACGGCGATCATTTTCATGGAAGCGACAGCGATCTATGCCCTGGTTGTCAGTTTGCTTTTGATCTTTGCATTCTGATGAGCCTGGAGCATCCATATGTGCTGCCACCGGCTTTGTCATAAAGGAGAATCCGCATGTCGTTCGTCATGATGTTTTCTGCGGAAGCACTGGCTAACTATGCTTCCTCAGCTGTTTTCACCATCATCAACCTGATGGTTTCCTTTTTCATCCTGCACAGATTCCTGTTCAAACCTCTGCTCAAGTTGCTCAGAAACCGGCGCGAATACGTCGCTTCCGAGCTGGAAGAAGCAGATAGCAAGCTCAAGGATGCCAACGAACAGATTGCATCAGCTGAAATGCGACTGCATCGGTCGCATCAGGAAGCGGCTGATATCATATCGAATGCCCGCAGCCAGGCCGAAATCCAGAGTGAGGCGATCCTGTCGGATGCCCGCAAGGAGGCTGCAGCCATCCTGTCGCGGGCAGACAGTGACATTGCCCGGATGCGAGTGACCATGCTCAATGGGATTCGCGATGAAGTAGCGGACCTGGCGGTAGCAATCGCTTCCAAGGTCATTGGCAAAGTCATGGACGAAAAACGCCAGCGTGATCTGGTTGAGCAATTCATTGATGCTGAAATGGCCACGAACAAGTCGCCTGTTGCGACAGGTGAATCTCTGGAGGCCCAGAACGGGGTGAATGAGCATGCCTGATGCCAGTTTCCGTGTGATCCGGATCGTGACCTCGATCGCGATCGATCCGGAAAAAGCTAAAAATATCGCAGCCCGGTTTGCAGCCCATTTTAAAATCACAGAGTACGAAGTGCGCACTGAGGTAGACGATTCGATCATCGGTGGCATGATCATTTTTGCCGGCGGATATCGCTACGACTATAGCATCCGGGGCCAGCTGGGCCGGATCATGACTCAGCTCAAGTCACAAAAAGCGCTGGCCGGGGAGGAAGAGATCCCAGATGAGAATCTCAACGACCTGATCAAAGGCAATCTGACTGATGCGTTGAGTCTTTTTGACGAATCTCCGGTCGCACCAGACGGGCAGGACATTTTCTTCGAAACTGAACCGCTGCCAATCGAAGGCGAAGACACCGGGACCAATCTGCTGGTGGATCGCTTGCGCGAGACGCTGGCGGATGTCGCAGTCAATTCTGCCGTTGATGAAGTCGGCCAGGTCCTCCGTGTCGGTGACGGCGTCGCTTATGTCGAAGGAATGCAGAACTGCCGCAACAGCGAGCTGATCATGTTCTCGCGCAAAACGTACGGCATCGCCATGAATCTGGAAGAAGACCAGATCGGTGTTGTCCTCCTGCAGGAAGACGAGGCGATCCACCAGGGCATGTTCTGCAAACGCACTGGCACGACTGTATCTGTTCCGGTCGGGAAGGCGCTGCTCGGCCGTGTTGTGGATGCCCTGGGCAATCCGATCGACGGCCTGGGTGTGGTCCCGACGACCCGCCGTCGTCCGATTGAGGCCCAGGCACCGGGAATCATCGACCGCCAGCCGGTCACGACGCCGATGCATACGGGCATTACGGCCATCGATGCCATGACGCCGATCGGCCGTGGCCAGCGTGAGCTGATCATTGGTGACCGCCAGACAGGCAAGACCGCGATCGCTCTCGATGCCATCCTGAACCAGAAAGGCAAAGGGGTGTACTGCATCTATGTCTCCATCGGCCAGAAGATGTCAACCACCGCATCAGTCGTCAAGACCCTGACCGACCGGGGCGCGATGGAATACACCACTGTCGTGGTGGCCAGTGCCAGCAATTCAGCTTCCATGCAGTACATCGCGCCCTATGCCGGCTGCGCCATGGCTGAAGAACTGATGTACAACGAAAAAGCTGACGTCCTGATCGTCTACGATGACCTGACCAAGCATGCCCAGGCTTACCGGGCGATTTCACTGCTGCTGCGCCGTCCGCCGGGCCGTGAAGCCTACCCGGGCGATGTTTTCTACCTGCACTCGCGTTTGCTCGAACGAGCTGCCCGGCTCAGCGAGACTCTGGGTGGCGGATCGATCACCGCCCTGCCGATTGTCGAAACCCAGAGCGGCGATATCTCTGCCTACATTCCGACCAATGTCATCTCGATCACCGACGGCCAGATCTATCTCGAGTCAGAACTTTTCTTCTCTGGCCAGCGTCCGGCAGTCAATGTGGGCTTGTCTGTCTCCCGTGTCGGTGGTGCAGCACAGTCGAAAGCGATGAAAAAAGTCTCTGGCCCGCTGCGCATCAACCTGGCCCAGTATCGGGAACTGGAGGCATTTTCCCAGTTCGGTTCCGAACTCGACGAAGAGACCCAGCGCCAGCTCAAGACCGGTGAACGTCTGACCGAGGTGCTCAAGCAACCACAATATTCCCCGCTGGATATGGAACAGCAGGTCATTATGCTCTTTTTAGCCAACCAGGGCTATTTGCTTGCCCTCGACAAAGAAGATGTGCGTGATTTCCTGGCCGATTTCTACCGGTTCTTGATCGACAACCACCCGGCTCTGATTGAAGATTTACGCCAGAACCAGATTTTCACCGAAGCAACCGCTGCCGCGATCAAAGCTGCTGTCGAGGAATTCCGCAAGACCTGGCAGCCGGAAGAATTGGATTATGGCACAGATTTCTGAGATCAAAAAAAGGATTAACAGCGTCAAGGACATCAAGCAGATGACCCGCGCGATGCAGCTGATCAGTGCGGTTAAAATGCGCCGTGCCCGCCAGCTGCTCGAACGGACTTTGCCATTCTTCACGCTGTGTGCCGAGACCATCGTTGAACTTGATGAGATGGGCATCGACTTTGAGAGCCGCTTCTTCACCCTGCGCCAGAAAAAGAAAGGCGAGACTTGGAAAATCGGCTATTTCGTCCTGACCGGGGACCAAGGTTTAGCCGGAGCGTACAACCTCAATGTGCTGAACACGACAGAAAAACATATCCAGTTCAAGACAGTCGACAACATCCAGAAAGGTCTGAACACGACAGTCAAACTGTACGTTGCCGGGAAAATCGGCAAAGAACGTCTGGAGCGAAACGGCTTTGCCGTGGTGGAGGATTTCGAGTACCCAATCAATGCTCCAACGTATTTCAGGGCCCGTGACATTTCGGACTACATTCTCGACCTGTATGCGCGGGGTGAGCTCGACCTGGTGTATTTCATCTATACCAAGATGGAATCCGCGATCACGATGAAGCCTTTTGTCACCCGTGTCCTTCCGGTCAACCCCAAGGCCATGGCTGAGCTGATCCCGCCGGAAATGCAGGGCCTCAACCGAGGCATCCAGGCTACGGCCGAGGTCGAATTCTCACCCTCCGTCGAAGCTGTTGTCGAATACCTGATCAATACATACATGAATGCCATGGTTTATGGTGTTCTGACGGAGGCCTATGCCAGCGAACAAACCGCCCGCATGACCGCGATGGATAACGCGACTAAAAGCTCGGAAGACATGCTATATAAACTGACCTTGATGAACAATCAGGCTCGCCAGGCCCAAATCACCAATGACATCTCCGAAATCGTCGGCGGTGCGGAAGTCCTGGGCCAGGAATCTGCTCAAGAAAAGCAGCGAGCTTACGAACAAATGGAAGGTGAATAGAGACTTATGGCTACAGGCTATGTGACACAAATTATCGGCCCTGTCGTCGACATCCGGTTTGCGGAAAATGAGATGCCCGCCATCAATGATGCCATCCGGGTCAAGAACGGTAAGGACATCGTAACGGTTGAAGTCATGCAGCAGCGTGGCAAAGGCATTGTCCGCTGCGTGGCTTTCGATCCGACGGAAGGCATGATCCGCGGGGCCGAAGCCATCTCGACCGGATCTCCGATCAAAGTGCCGGTCGGCGAAGGCATCACGGGACGGATTTTCAATGTCCTCGGTGAACCGATCGACAAAGGGGGGGCGGTCAATGCCAGCGATTACTGGCCAATCCATCGCCCGGCCCCCAGCTACACGGACCAGACGCCTGAGGAGTCGATGCTTGAAACTGGAATCAAAGTCATCGATCTGCTCGTGCCTTATAGCCGAGGCGGCAAGATCGGCCTGTTTGGCGGCGCTGGCGTGGGCAAAACGGTCCTGATCCTGGAGCTGATCCGCAATATAGCCAAGGTCCATGGCGGCTATTCGGTCTTCACCGGGGTCGGTGAACGGTCCCGCGAAGGCAATGATCTGTGGAATGAGATGACCGAGTCCGGTGTCATCGACAAGACGGTGCTCGTCTTCGGCCAGATGAACGAAAGCGCCGGTGTGCGCATGCGTGTCCCCCTGACCGGCCTGACCATTGCCGAATACTTCCGCGATGTTAAAAACAAAGACGTTCTGTTGTTCATTGACAATATTTTCCGATTCATCCAGGCTGGTTCGGAAGTTTCTGCCTTGCTGGGCCGGGTACCGTCTGCAGTTGGTTACCAGCCAACCCTGGCCAATGAAGTGGGTGCCTTGCAGGAGCGCATCACATCCACCCGCAAAGGATCGATCACCTCGATCCAGGCGGTTTATGTCCCGGCGGATGACCTGACTGACCCTGCTCCGGCCACAACGTTCGCCCATCTCGATGCCATCACGGTCTTGTCGCGCGCGGTAGTCGAGCTTGGTATTTATCCGGCTGTCGACCCGCTCGAATCCTCATCACGCATCCTGTCCGAATCTGTCGTCGGTCCGACCCATTACCGTGTTGTCCGGCGAGTCCAGGAGACGTTGCAGCGCTACAAGGAACTGCAGGACATCATCGCCATCCTCGGCATGGAAGAACTCAGTGATGCTGACAAAGTCACCGTCAACCGTGCTCGCAAGATCCAGCGCTTCCTGTCCCAGCCATTTTTCGTCACCCAGGACATGACCGGGATCGAAGGCCGCTATGTCCCGGTCGAACAGACCGTGCGCGGATTTGGTGAAATCATCACCGGTGGAGTGGACCATATCCCAGAACAGTTCTTCTATATGAAAGGTTCGATTGATGATGTTTTCAGTGCCTTCAAGGCATCCCGCTGAAAAATGGGTGTGGGGAGAAGACTGAATCATGGCATCTGAAGACACAATCCGGCTCGAAATAGTCACCCCCTATGACCTGATCTATGACGGTCATGTCGACATGGTTGTTGTCACGGCTGCGGATGGCGAAATCGGCATCTTGCCTGGGCACACGGCTATGTTCGCTGCGCTCAAGGACGGCGAGACCCGGTTCCGGATCGGGGAGGAATGGCAGGTTTTGTCATCCAGCATCGGATATGCGGAAATTTCCCCGGATTTGACCATCGTTGTTGTCAACTCGGCTGAATGGCTGGACAAGATCGATGTTGCCAGGGCCCAGCGTTCGCTGGAACGGGCTCAAAAGCGGTTGGCCGACCCTCAGACGAGCATCTTGGAACGCCGCCGGTCCTACAACTCCGTGGCCAGGGCGACGAACCGGATCAAGGTTGCTGCCCGGTATGACAAGAGTAAAAAACACACCGGTGAAACGTAATCCCTGACTGGGATGCGAGTCTTCAATCTGCAGCAAAATAGAAGGCCTGGTCGGCAAACTCAATCCGGCAACGATCCGGCAGCAAATAGGACTCCAGTTTATTCAGGCGCCGGCCATCCAGACTGGTACCATTTTTTGAGCCCAGGTCCGTGATGAAAAAGGATCCTTCGCGCCGGGTGATCCGGGCATGTCTGCGGCCTACCGAGCCGGTCGGCAAAGGTAAGTCACAAACGGCGTCATCCCTGCCGACCAGGAATTCATCCACTAGAATGTAGGCCCTGAGGCCTTCCATTTCCTGAGGCGTGCCGGGCATACCGACCGACAAAAGTCCCAGCCGGTAGGCAGACTGCTGGACTTGAATCAATTCCGTCTGGTCGGATGCACCTGCTGCGCTGACCTGAACTGGTGTGGAAGGCACCTTGTTGCCAGCCCGGTGACTGTGCAGCTTTCCCCCGGCACTGGTTGCCAGCCGATGTACCTGGCGCCAGAAGCCGGAGACGATCAGGTCCACGAGCAACAAGATCATGGCAGAACCTCCCAGGATGAGATATCCCCATGATCTGAACGAATCAGGGATGGCAAATCCGGAAAATCCCCAATTGTTTTTGCGAGATTCGATCCAGATGAGCGCCCAGAGGAGGGGTAAGGCCAGATGTGCGACTATCAGGCCAAGCTTTGACCAGCTGATGATGCGATCAGTTCCATCTGGCATGGGATTTCTCTGATGAGCCGCGTCCTTTCCGGAAGTAGGTATTTGTGCTGGTTGTGGTTCGCTTTCCAGGTCGAAACCGGACTTGGATGAGTCAAGGTCCTTGGCCTGCGCTAAAAAGGCGTCCATCGTTTCCCGTTTCAGATGATAGGCCTTGGCCATGGATTGAATCAGGGTTTCGAGTGAATCCGATCCACCTTGACGGGTAGCTGGCAGGACCATCAATCTAGCCTGGCCAGTAGACAGATCGAAAAACACCTGGTCGGGAGCCATGATGATCTGTGGCGGAGAAAAGAGTGCGTCGAGCGCTCGGCCATAGGCATCCATAATGGCCTTTAGGCGAGCTTCCCCTTGATCTGGAACATACATGGTCCTGGCATCGATGCTTTCTGCCGTAGCAAGCCCTGACAGATCAAGGAGTAACTGGCTGTTCCCGTCTTTGACCCGGATGGCTGTTTCGAGCGCCCAGCCAGGTCTGGACTGGATCAGGAAATCCAGCTGGAAATCCACCCAGCTTTCTCTTTTGCCCAGTGCGTATACGACTTGGTTAGGCCTGACTGACTGTTCCAACATCATCGAACCAGCCCTCCTACGGTTGATTGGGATTATCTATTTCTGCGATGATCGATTCCTTGAAAACAGAATCGATCAAATCACTTGCATATTGGCTCAGTGTACTGCGAAACAGCATGGCTACAGTCAGCATGACGGCGATGATGATCACCATCTCAAGCGTTCCAAATCCTTTTCTTGAATGGATGGGTCTGGCGATGTGGGTTTGTTTCATACGACATACCTCCTACAGGATCAACAGGGACAGGGATGGCCAGCCTGCAAGGGCCAGGACAGTCAGCAGATCGATCATCATGGGTAGTAGAAGACGCAGGGATTTTTCTTCCAGCTCCTGACGCCGGCCTGTTCGCAACAATTGCCTTGAGTTAGCAGCCATCAGGACCAGCAGGTTGAGAATCTCACTGCTGCCTTCCCGTTCATACCGGGCCATTCCATGCCAGAAAGACTGGATTTCCGGTACAGGACATCGAAACGCCAGTTGTTCAGTGATCCAGTAAGTGGGACGGCCACCTTCGCTCTGCTGGCGAAAATAAGCCAGGTCCTGAGACAAGATGCTGGCGGAATCACGGGTCTGCCAGAGCTCGCCTGCCTCATGCAGAACCCGCGTAACTGAAAATCCAGAAATCAGACCATTGACCAGCCATGTGAAAAACAGGGGATAGATGAGGCGATACTGATTGGCCTGGCGGCGGCTGTTGTGGAGCAAGAGCAGGTCCTGGATGACTGAGACAGCTAACAGAAACACTGGAAAAAACAAGATGGATACCATTCCTGCAGCAATCCAGACCAGGGCAAGGAGTGAAGTCACAACGATCAGGCCGGACTTGTACTGGAAGTAAGTTTTAGCCAGCGCAGGGGATCGAGCCAGGGCTTCGCTGACTGGATGGGTCATCTGTTTCAAAAACTTGGATTGATATGCTCGGGCAAGGATCAGGCCCCAGTTGTGTAACGCCGGAAATTGAATCTGGCTGGCTAGTGGCACTGGCTTGTTGAAACCCGCATCCGTCGAAGGGGTGCGACTGATCGCAACAGTCAGAACCAAGGCCAGACTGGATGCCAGGTACGCGAGGGCATAGACCGCTTGTGACCGGGGATCGGACACCAACCGGATCCTGTCCTGGACGGGAATCATCACCAGGGAACCATTGGCCAGAACAAATGGCATCAGGGTCAGGACCCAGGCTTCAGCGATTTTCTGGCTGTACTCTGCCCGGACCTCACGTTCCAATGCCAGAAACTCCAGCAGTGATTGATGACTGTCCCGGACAAAGCGGTCCAGGCGTCCGCCCATGGTGGCCAGTTTCGGCAGGGCAAGAATGACTGGGCGCAGGTTGGGACTGGGGAATTGGTCCAGCAACACCTGCAGTGCCTGGGCCAGATTGCCGCGCAGGCTGATCTGCTGGGCCATCCGGCGCAGAGCGGCCTGGTAGCCAGGATCTGACCAGGACAGATTCTGGCGGTCTTGTACCTGGATAAAATTGAGAAAGGCTTTGTCGAGTGTTTCTCCAACTGAAAGCCGGGACGAAAGGAAGGCCAACATATCCAGATACTTTTCACTGGTCCGCAGGGCCGATTGATACCGGAAGAGCCACTGGAGCAGCAAGAAAAAGAGTATGCCCGACAGTGCAGCCAGAATCAGACGCCAGGATTGACTGAGCGGAAACAGCAGACTGGAGCCTAGAGCCAACAAAACACATGCCAGGATCTGACCTGACTGAGCCGTCAGTCGTTGTCGAAAAGCTGTAGTCTGACCTTCATTAATCATCATGGATAGACCGCTCCTGCCAATTGCTGACTAGAACAGGCTCCAGTTCGAAACCAGATCCGGACCCAGTTTTGACCCGGCAAATCTGGTTGACTCGACGAATCCCTTCCGGAGAACGTTCCAGATGGACGATCAACTGGAGAGCGGACGAGACCAGGCGCACGATCGCATCCCAGGGCAAATGTATTTCCATCAGGACCATCAGTCCCAGCCGTTCCAGCATCTCCAGGGCAGAATTGGCATGCCCGGTCGACATGGAGCCTGGGTGGCCCGTGTTCATGGCCTGGAGCATGGCAAAAACTTCAGCGCCGCGAACTTCCCCCACCAGAATCCGATCTGGACGCATGCGCAAAGCAGACTGGATTAATGCTCCGAGGGAGATGGCTCCTCTCTGGTCTGGGCCAGGCTGGCGAGATTCTAATCGGACCCGGTTCGGCAGATCTTTGAGATCGAGTTCCGCAGAATCTTCGATTGTAATCACGCGCTCCTGGCGGGGAATGCTGGCAGATAATGCATTGAGAAAGGTGGTCTTGCCAGTTCCAGTACCCCCGGAAATGAACAGATTCTGACGCGCCTTTACGGCGGCAGACAGAAAGTCAGCTTCTGCCTGGCTGAGGAATCCAACTTGAACCAGCTCTGGCAGTTCCGGCCGCACTCCCGTGAATTTCCGGATCGACAGAACAGGACCTTCGGGAGCAACGGGAGGCAGAACGGCATGAACACGGCAACCATCTGGCAGACGCAGGCTGGCGATGGGTTCCTTTTCATTGATCAGACGGTTGGCCTGGCCAAAATAACGGCTGATCATGCCGGCGAGGTGATCAGCATGGTCAAACTGCAGGGGGGAAGGCGTGATCCGGCCCGATATCTCAATGAAAACCTGGTGAGGACCGTTGACCATGATTTCCGTGACAGCGGGATCATCCATCAGGGGCTGGAGAACATCCAGCCCGCGCATGGCATGGAACAGGCGGTCTACAATCGCCTGCAGGTCCAGGACACCCAGACGAGAACCAGAGTAGTGGTCAAGCACGACATTGAGAATCAGTTTGCGCAGCTTCTTGTCATCATCAGGTTCGGACTTGATATCCTGCAACTGAAGGACCCGGTCGATCAGGTGCTGGCGGGTGGCAAAATCTGGCATCATGGATAGAGCACCTCCCTCTTAGGACAATGGTTGCCTGAACCGGGTGGGATCTTGGCTGCCTGTTGCCTTCATTTCCAGGATCTGGCAGTTGACAGGGAGCCGGGCAATCAGCTCACCGAGTTCGCGCTGCGCACATTGGCTGGCCCAGTCAGATTCAGGGCCCAGATAAACAGCGAGCTGATCGGATAGGACGGCTATCTGTGCAATACGGCTGAAAGATAGGCCCTGGCAGTCCACCAGGACCGTTGGCAGGCCGGTGACAGACCCTGCCGCAAGATCACCTGCCAGCAAGCGGATTTTCTCCCGGGTCAGGACGACGATGGCCTTTAGCCAAGTCGCATCTGCCAGCACGAGGTCATCGGAACGTTCGGCCGGCCTGAATTGCCAATACCCTCTGTCATGTCGTTCCAGATAGGTGCCCAGTTCACCCGGTGAAAGTGCGTCACCATTAGCCAGACGCAACAGCAGGTTGGTCAAATTTGGACCATTGCCAGGTGACTGGACCAGCCTCATCCTGTAATTAGGCATCAATGGCAAGTAGAACACCTCATGACCGGCGCTGCGTTGCTGGTCCAGCCAGTTCTCAACGTAGGCCAGGTGTCCCTCCCAACCCAGATCCAGTGCGACCGTCAGATAGATCGGACTCGGATTGCCGGGTGACTGGCTTAGCTGGGTATCCTGGCCGACTTGGTCTGCAGGCAGACGCTCCTTCAGGATGCTGGCCATCTGGCTGGCCGGCATCAGGCGGTATAAGGCAGTTGGATCGAGGGCATGGGCTGGCTTGAATTCCTGCCAGGGTATCCAGTGAATGGAAAGACCATCCAGAGACTCCTGGCGGAGCATCGAACTCAAGGCTGGATCGGCGACAACCACGATGCCATGCTCTGCCAGGGCTTCGATTTCCAGAGCGAGCCTGGGGTGATGGGCTGGTTTGGAGAGAATCGGTCGATCCAGCAAGTGGGCAAGACGTTCAGCCAGACGACTGGCATAGTAGGGGTCACGATCGATCAGAAGAATGGGCTGCATGACAATCACCTCACCTTTTTCCTGGATGGCCAGATATTGGTCTGGCCAGACCTGTGCTTGGAATTCTAGCGCGAGGCGAGGTGGCAGGGGGCAGTGATCATACGACAAAAACCGCCAGAATTCGACAGGCAAAAACGCCGGCCCTACAGCGTGCAGGGATCCGGCGCTTTTTCACTCGACAAGGCAGGTTGATTTTTTGGAATTGGACCTGAACAGGCCCTGTAGATCCAGATTAGCCGGCTAGTTCAGTCAGCACTTCCAGGAGATGATCGATGTCTTGTGGAGTGACCCAGTAGTGGCAGACCAGGCGGAACACACCTTCATCTGCGCCATTAATCAAAATCCGGCGCTGTTTAAGCTCGCTGACAAGGCGGTCTGCTGGCTCTGGATACTGGTCTAACCGGAAAAAGACCATGTTGATCTGGGGTTCACGCTCGATCTTGAACCATTTGTCGCCGAGCGATGCCAATTTCCGGGCCAGGTAGCGGGCGTTCTGGTGGTCCTCGTCCAGCCGGAGAGTCATCTCCCGGAGGGCCAGCAAACCGGCTGCTGCCAGCACGCCAGCCTGGCGCATGCCACCCCCGAGGGTTTTGCGCTTGCGCCTTGCCAGCTCGATCACGTGCTTCGGACCGGCCAGAATTGAGCCAACTGGCGCACACAGGCCCTTGGACAGGCAGACCATGACGGTGTCAGCCTCCCGGGCCAGCTCGGATGCTGGTATCCCAAGGGTTGTCACAGCATTGAACAATCGGGCCCCATCCAGATGGACCGGGATCTGGTATCGAAGGGCCAGTTCCCGGACTGCCCGCATGTAGGCCAGATCGAGCACGGTCCCATCTGAGTCGGCATTTTCCAGACAGATCAGGCGGGTTGTCGGGCTGTGGATGTCTTCGGGAGTCTTGCGGATGGTGGCTTCGATCTGGTGGAGGTTCATCCTGCCGTTCTCCACCGGCAGGCAGCGCAGCTGGACGCTGGACAGAAGTGCTGCCGCACCCGCTTCGTGCCAGACAATATGGCACCGGTCTGACAGAATGATTTCGTCACTGGGCCGGGTCTGGGCCATGATCGCCAGCTGGTTACCCATGGTCCCACTGGCGACAAACAGGGCGGCTTCCTTGCCCAGCATCTCAGCGGCACTTTTTTCCAGCTCCAGAACAGACGGATCGTCGCCGTACACATCATCACCGACCTCGGCTGTTGCCATGGCCTGGCGCATGGCATCGGTCGGCCAGGTCACCGTATCACTGCGCAAATCCATCCATTGTCCCATCATGTGTCCGTGTCCTCCAGAATCAAGATTGCCTCTGGACGGACAGTCTGACTGTACCGACCAGGCTTTTCCCCATTATACCAATATGCCGATGCAAAGAGCCGCTGACTCGGCTCTTTGCTTATTACCGTGAAAGGTAGTGCAGAAATATGGCATGGGATCACCC
>CAZGSR010000044.1:0-19096 GCA_964528645.1 uncultured Mageeibacillus sp.
CGTCTACGCTACTTTTTTCTCATTTAGTACTTGACTTCATATAGTCAGTCTTTTCCTCTTACGCTTAGTAGCCGACGCTCTTCAAATACTGGAAGCTGCGGGTGACGTCTCTCAGGCTGGTGTCCGAATTTCTCGGATCGCGTTCCTGCTCGACGGTGACCCAGCCGGTGTAACCGATCTCGCGCAGGGCTTTGTTGATGCCGGGATAGTCGATCGCACCCGTACCGATCGGACACATGACGCCCTTGGCGCAGGCTTCGAAGAAATCAATCTCGATCTTGAGCATCTCGTCGTAGATCGCCTTGTCCACATCTTTGAAGTGGATGTAGTCGATGCGGTCGATGTAGCGGCGGATCCAGGTTTCCGGATCCATGCCGGCATAATAGAGATGGCCAGTGTCAAAGACGAAGCCGGAGAGTTCCTTCGGGACATCGGCAATGACTTGCTCGATCTCATCGGCAAATTCGATATAGCCACCGGCGTGGGGGTGCAGGACGGGGCGGACGCCGTATTTCGTCCAGGCTAATTCAGCGATGGCGCGGATGTTGGCGAGCATGTCCTGGTAACGTTCCGGTGACAGGCGCGGGGCTGTGTCCGGGTGGCCGGCGGTGGTGGCGCGTTCCGGATGGAAATAATCCATGTAGGTCAGGTAAGGGGTCGCAAAACGCTGGCCCGGTTCCTGTTCGTCGCGCGGCAGCTGGGTGATGAAGGAGCAGATGTCCTCAGTCTGTTTCAAGAGGTTTTCACGGTTGGAAGCGCTGACCAGGTCATCAAAAATGGTGCCGACGATGATCGTCAGGCCATTCTTTTTCAGCTCAGCGGTGACAGCGTCGACATCCAGCGGCATGAAGCCGTAGGGGCCGAGTTCGATGCCCGTAAAACCGGATTTGCCGGCTTCTTCGAGCACGCGCTTCCAGCTGGGCAGGTAGGGGTTTTTCGGGTCATCGACACCCCAGCAACTGGGTGCACAGGCAATGCGGATGCTCATGATTTTTTAGTCCTCCCGTTTGGTCGGTCCGGCACCTCGGCCGGGGTTTTCAATCTGTTATCATTGTAGCGCTCTTCACCCTGTGGCGAATCAAAATTCTTGTTGAGTTTGTCTTGCAAAAAGTGGCAAACACCCCTGAAAACAAGCCTTTCCAGGCATCAAGGCCTGGCCTGTGGCACCGGGGCATCATAAATCTTGCGCTCACGGCAATCAACCTGTCATGGTATCATGAAAACAGATATGTCGATCGGTTGATCGCGACCTCCAACCAGGCAGGACAAGGAGCACGTTCATGCCATTTTATTTTCTGGACAAAGACCAGGCCATGACCTTTTCACCGGCGATGCGACCGAATTTGATCAGTGTGTTCCGGTCCGGAGAGGATGCCATGGTTATGCCGCGCGTCATGCACAAGCACGATGACAACCTGGAAATCGTCCTGATCCTCAAGGGCCAGGGCCAACATGTGATTGGCGGTCGCTCCTACCTGACTGGACGGGGTGACATCCTCGTCTATAATGCCGGAGTCCTCCACGATGAAAGTACAGGCCTGAATGAATCGCTCAAGGTCTACTATTGTTCAGCCAACCAGATCCAGATCCAAGGACTTCCGGCCAACCAGCTTCTACCCCAAGGAAGTCCGGCTGTCATTCACTGCGGTGAATCTCTAGACCAAATCGAAACCTTGTTTGGCCTGATGGTCGACCAGACGGCCCGGCATACCCCACAGTCCATGGAGATCGCCCAGCAGATCCTGGCTGTCCTGCTGCTGATGATCCGCAGTCTTGCCCAACAGCAGGTCGCAGACTCGCCCCTGACAGAACCTGAACTGGGGCAACAGATCAAGGACTACATCGACCAGAATTATCCGGATGACCTGACCCTGGCTTCCATCGCCGAGGTCTTCCACATCAATCCATACTACTTGTCCCATCTTTTTAAGGAGCAGATCGGATTTTCCCCGATGCAGTACCTGATCCGGCGCCGGATCGGCGAGGCGCAGTCGCTGCTGATCCATTCCGACCGCCCGGTCAAAGACATCGCAACTGCGGTCGGTTTCAATCACCTGAACAATTTCCACAATTCCTTCCAGAAAATGGTCGGCATGGCACCGGGACGCTACCGTAAACAGTGGCATGAGGGCGATCTGGCCAAATAGCTCGATTCAGAATTTCAATTTGCGAAACTGGGCTGGTGTCACGCCGGTGCGCTGACCAAAGGAACGGATGAAATGTGAGGTGGAGTGAAAGCCACACGCACTGGCGATGCTTTCTACAGATTGTCCAGTCAGGAGAAGTTGACGCCTGGCTTCGCTGATCCGAAGGCTGATCACATATTCATGTGGGGACACCTTGTAGTGACGGCGGAACAGACGGGCAAAATGGCAGAGGCTCACATTGAAGTGGCGTGCGATGGCCGCCAGCTGCAAATCCTCCCGGAAATGTTCCGTCATATAGGCATGGGCCTGGGTGACCAGAGAGTGTTCCAGTGGCATATTGCCAGTGGCTGATTCGATCATGGCGGTCAAAAAACGCGTCAAAGCCAGGTTAATCCCCCAGTCATCATCCGGAAACTGGATGAGCTGCTGCCTGAGCCGGACCATTTCATTGGCAAGCTCTGGTTGATCCGGGGCGATAAACCCAGTCACTTCATGCTCAGACAGACACTCATACAGGGCTTGACTGGAGCCGCCTTTGAAGTGGACCCAGTCGAACTGGACATCCCCCACGGCCCGGTAGCGTTGCGGTTTGCGACAATCGATCAGCTGGATACAACCTGCGCGTAAAAGGGTTGTCTGTCCCTCATAAACCAGTTCAAGCTGGCCCTTGTGAATCGAGAATAGGAGCAGTGAATCATACAGATCCCGTTCGATTGTGTAGGGAGGCGCACAGTGATACGCCCCCCAGAAAGGAATATGAATCAAGGCCGAAAGCGCCTGTTCGGATGGATTTAAAATGTGTATTTCGGAATCAGGCAGAACCCCAGGCTCGTCAATAAGCATACATTTCCTCTTGCGATCAAGCTTGAACAGAGTCCATAAGACCTCTGTTTTTGTTTATTTCCTAGTTATTTTGTAGGATTTTGCTCTGATTCAGGTTTGGGCTATCCAGTTCCATCGTAACAGAGAATGATCAAGAAATGTATATTTGTCGGCAAGAAAGGGTACTGATTTGCTTCAGAATCGGCATTAGACTTGGATCAGATCATACAATCGTACGACCATCCATTCTCCGGCCTGGTCCGGACCTGTCTACGCAAAGGAGCCTGCCATGTTTTCCCAGGGAAATTTCCGCGTCAATCTCAATGCGGCTGACCACAGCAACCTCGTTTTTCCCCAGAGCGACCGCACGATTTTGCGTGAGCTTGCCCAGCAGGTCGCACAAATCGCCAGCCGTCCGGTCATGGCGGAACACCGCGATCTCTGGTACAAACACAACCAGCTGGAGGCGACCCGGCCGCTGATCCTGTGCGATCCGGAAAATGGCTGGAACGAGATCATCACGGATGACCAGATCCGGTGCAGCAATGACATCGCCCGCCATTGGGAATTCCATTTCAGGAAGCAAATCTTCTGGGGCAACCAGATGGGGGATGACTATGTCGTCGAGCCTGTCTTCGAAATCCCCTATGTCTACGAGGAAACGCCCTGGACCGTGGCCGGCAGCAAACATCAGGGTACCATGCACGTCACTCAGAGTGACGGTGGTGCTTACCACATCGATACGATCCTCGAAGACTACACCCTGATTGACAAGATTCTCAAGCCACAGATGACCCTTCACCACGACACCACAAAGGTACTTCTGGAACTGGCCCAGGACCTTTTCGGCGATATCCTGGCGGTACGCATCAACACGCCCTGGTCGTGGTCACTGGGTGGCCTGACAGACGAATTTGCCTTTTTGCGCGGCATGGAGAACATGCTGTACGACTTCTATGACGAACCGGAGTCGGTCCATGCAGTGATGGACATTCTGGCCACGGGCACGCTTGAACGCCTCGATTTCCTCGAACGCAGCAACCTCCTGGCCTTGAACAACGACGGCACCTATGTGGGCTCCGGAGGCATGGGCTATACCCGTGAGCTGCCCGCTGCTGATTTTTCCGGTCACGTACGAGCCAAAGACCTGTGGGTCCTGGCTGAAAGCCAGATCACCATCGGCGTCTCCCCGGATATGTTCGCCGAATTCATCTATCCGTACCAGAAACGGATCACCGACCGGTTTGGCCTGATGTGCTATGGTTGCTGTGAACCGATGGATGACCGTTTTGACATCATCAAGGCGTCCAAAAACCTGCGCCGTGTCTCCGTTTCGCCCTGGGCCAACAAGCCCCTGATGGCGGAAAAACTCGGTACCAATTATGTCTATTCCTGGAAGGCCAGCCCTTCCCCGCTCGCCCTGCCTCAACTGGACGAGGACGTCGTGCGCCAGGAACTGCGCGACTACCTCGGCGTGACCCGCAACAACCGGGTCGAGATCATCATGAAGGACAACCATACCCTGGGCAAAAATCCCCGCAACCTGACCCGCTGGGTTGAAATCGCCCGCGAAGAGATCGCCCGTCTGGGTTAACTCCGCACAGACCATCTGCGTTCAGAAAGACAAAAGGGCCAGCTTGCCAGTACAATCCTGGCAGCCGGCCCTATGACTTTGTGCAGAATGCACAATCCGGACACGTTTACGAATGCATCTTTATCAAACATTACAACCTTGACAGATGCTCAAAACCCCTGATAAGATCGAATTCGTAAACGTTTTCAACTCACACACTGCACACCAGGCTACCCTTTGAAGTCAGGGTCGTTTGAAGCATGTACAAGGGGGAGCCTCCATGATGATGACCCATGAGCGAACAGAATTGGCCGAGCAAGGGATGGATCTTCTGGCCCACGCCTTTGAACTGTGCCAGGACAAACAAGCCAAAGGCTATGGCGATGGCCTGGCCCAGTCTGTTGTACAAGTGATTTTCCGCGATCTGCCTGCAGCGTGTGGCGACGAACCGGACTCGGCCGCTACAGAGAGCATGAAGCGTGCCCAGATCTTGATCGGTTCATTCATTCGCCAGCCTGCACAGGACATCTGCCACAGTCTCTCGGCCTCAGTCAGTGCGGAATTCTCCCTGCCTCACGGTAAAGTCAACGCGATCATCCTGCCGGCGATGCTCAATTACCTGGTCAAGACCTGCAGTGTACCCGATCGCAGGGATGCTTCCCATATCGCCTGCATCCAGTGTTATGCCAGATTGGCCCGTGTCATCGGGCTGACAGTGACTGATGATCATGATGCCATTGCCAAGCTGGCTCTGGCGGTGCGCAAGCTCAGAGCCCAGGTCGGTTTGCCCAGGTCGGTTTCAGAATTTCTGGTCGACGAATCCATTTACAGGCAGGCGGTGCCCATCATGGCGAAAAGGGCCTGGCTGGGGATCGGAGTGAAACCTGGGCGCCCCAGGCCGTCCATCCGGGATATCGAGCAGATCCTTCTGGACGCCTATTAAAACTAGAGCTTGAATCGCCGGCTGATTCAACCACGCGCGATTCAGCTTTGATGGTGCTATAATGAAATTGACAACAGTTTCATTTTCTGTTCCGGTTGCCTTCACCGTTGGTGCAGCAGAAAGGAGCCCATCATGTATGAGAATATTCTTGTTGTTTCTGAAATGTCAGCCAATCACGACCTCGTCCTGCAGTCACTGGGGAGTTTGAAACGGCTGGGAGCCAAGACGTGCTTTCTCCATCAGTACATCAATCCCATGGAAGCCAACGAAACGATCTCGACGTTTATCCTTGACACCTATCGCGCCAGTCTGGAGCGGCAAAAGCAACTGCTCACAGATGAAGGCTTTGTTGTTGAAGTCATCGAGCGTGGCGGTCTCCTGCGCACAGATGAACTCTTTGACATCGCTCGTGAAAAGGGCTGCTCACTGGTTGTGACAGGTTCTCCCAAGCATACCAAAATCGGGACCTTGCTTTTTGGCGGCATGACCAGCATGATCATGCACCATGCCACCCTGCCCCTGCTGATCATCCGGATCCCATCCCAGCTGACGCCTGATGATACCCTCCTCTCCTGGGACCTGTTAACCAGTCACGTGCTATTCCCGACAGATTTCTCGGAAAATGCCCGCCAGGCTTTCGAACACGTCAAACAACTTGTGGCTGCCGGTGTTGGCCGGGTCACGCTCCTGCACGTCCAGGACAAGAGCAAAATCAATCCCCATCTGGTGGAAAAGCTGGAAGCTTTTAATGAGGCCGATCAAGACCGGCTGACCCAGCTGGCGGATGAACTTAAGGCCGTTGGCACCGTCGAAATAGAAACCAGCCTGCCGTTTGGTTCGCCGACGGCAGAGACTCTCAAAGTCATCCGCGAACATGAGGTTTCGCTGGTTGTGATGGGCAGCCAGGGCCTCGGTTTTATCGAGGAACTCTACCTCGGCAGCGTCAGCCATAACATCGCCCGCTTGTCCGATGCCTCAGTTCTCCTGATCCCGATCAAACGCGACTAGGGTGCCAGGCACTAGAGATCATGCGCTGGACGCGCGCGCACTTTAAAAGGCCGGAGCGATTTGAAACTCCGGCCTTTTTGCTGCATCGGGATGGGTAAGCAATCAATAGTTTTCCTTACGGACTTCGAAGTAGCACTGGGCAAAGCCGCAGACAGGGCATTGCTCGGGGGCCTTCTTGCCCATGATCAGGTGTCCGCAGATGCGGCATTCCCACATGGTCATTTCGCCCTTTTCAAATACTTGCTGCATTTCGATGTTCTTCAGCAGGGCACGATAGCGTTCTTCATGAGCTTTTTCGATTGCTCCAACAGCACGGAAACGGGCAGCCAGGTCCGGGAAGCCTTCTTCCTCAGCGTCTTTGGCAAATCGGTCGTACATGTCGGTCCATTCATAGTGTTCGCCCTCAGCGGCAGCCAGGAGGTTTTCAGCTGTGCTATTGATGTGTCCCAGTGCACCATACCAGATGCGGGCATGTTCTTGTTCATTGCGAGCGGTCTGGAGGAAAATCTCAGCCAGTTGGTCGTAACCTTCACGCTGGGCGACTCCGGCGAAATAGGTGTATTTGTTGCGAGCCTGGCTTTCACCGGCAAAGGCTTCGGCGAGGTTCTTCTCGGTTTTTGTACCGGTGTAGGGATTGGGGGCAGCTACTTTTTTCTCTTCAATGCGTTCAAAAGCAGAAGCCGGGGCTTTGCAGACGGGACAGACGAATCCGGCAGGCAGTTCACCTTCAAAGATGAATCCACAGACGGTGCAACGATATTTGGGCATGATTTTTTCCTCCTTGATTGTGCTCTCCGGGATGAGCTGGAGCAGCCGCTCAAGGGCTGCGATGGGGAAGCCTTCGGCCTGGGGCTTGTTTTTCAAATCCAGAAGCAAGGTGCGGACATTGGGACTTTGTGGCAGCAGGTAGCCGGCCTCCCGCAGGATGTCCTCGGTCATCAACTGGCTGGACTGGCGGATCGACTCGGCCAGCTGGCGCTCGACGGGATCTTGCGCTTGAGCAACCACGGTGGCGGCAGCCTGAGCCTGGGCCACGCGGTCCTCGGCCAGGTCGAACAGTGTCTGGCGCATACTGGTCTTCTTTTCCTGTTGGGGTGGATAGTCATCCGGAACCAGGGAAATGGCATGCGATGGGCACGCATCGACACAAAGCCGGCAGCCAGACAGGCATTTGCTGGCATCGATCTGGCCAGTTTCTGTGTCAGTGGCACCGGTCGGGCAGACATACAGGCAGAGACAGTCTTTGGTACAGAGTCTGACGTTTCTTACAGCGTGCATATGATCTTACCTCCGTGCGACTGCAGCGATTTTCAGGCGCGGCACTTTGCAGACCGGACAGATCTCAGGCGCATCGTCGCCGATGTAGATAAATCCGCAGATTTCACAGACGTAAGTCTTGGCTGCTGCGATCGCCTCCGGCTGCTGCTCGAACTGGGCCAGATGGCCATTTTGCATCCGGGCTACCTTCTCTGCCCACGTCAGGGCGCGGAGGGTGCCGCGATCAGCCAGCTCAGAGGCCTGGGCATAGGCTGCCGCAAAGGCGCCATTGAGCTGGCTGTTGTTCACATCCGCCAAGCCAGAAAGGCTGGCGGTTTCTGGTTTGGCTGCGTTGGCTTGATAGAAGGCGGCCAGTTCTGAGAACAGCTGGGATTCCTCGGGCCGATATTGCTTCTCGCACCCCTTGGCCAGGTTGGTAAAAAGGGCACCCAGGGCAGCGGCAGAGAGCTCGCCAAGTTCAGTTGAGCTGGTACGACTGGATGTGGCCGCGGATTGAGCTGGCTTTGCTGCAGAAGCTGGCTTTGCCTCCTGCAGGCGGAATTCGGACTTGGCTGCCCGGCACCAGGGGCAGCGCCAGTCGTCTGGCAATTGCTCCCACAGGGTTCCAGCAGCAAAACCTGCTTCCGGGATGCCGGTGGCCTCATCGTAGATGAAGCCACAAATGGAACAGACATATTTTCGCATGGACGTGACCTCCTTTCATTCAATTTAACAATCATCATTCTCATTATCAACATATGTTCATAATAATTTTACAATAATCTGATGTTTCACATGCATAAAACGGAAACCTGAAGCATGAAAAAACCAGGCATGTAAAACCTGGCTTTTTCATTTTTTTCTTTGATTCCCGACAGATTGAAGAGGACCGTTTTGCCAGCAAGGCAGGTTATCTGCGATGAGTGATCATTTACTCGGCAAAGCTCCATTTCAAGGCATCGTACATCCGAACATAGGTGTGATAGAGCTTGTCATAGGTCTGCCGGTGCTCCGGATTGGGCAGGGTCTCGCTTTCCTGCTGGATCAGGGGAACCGTGGCAGCCAGGTCAGGCCAGATTCCGATCGCTACACCGGCGACGAGAGCGGCGCCGAAGGAGCCTCCTTCCGCACTGCCGTAGACGGTGTGGACCGGAAGGCCAAAGACATCGGCGATGATCTGGCGCCAGAGCGGGCTGGCTGCGCCACCGCCGGCGAGGACGACGTCGCCCGACTCGCTCTTCAGCTGGGGATCAGCGCTGACCGTCAGGTCGTAGACCTGGCGCAGGGAATAAGCGACGCCTTCGAGGACAGAGCGGGCAAAATGGCCCTTTTTGTGATGCGAAGTCAGGCCGATAAAACCACCGCGAGCCGCTGGGTCGTTGATCGGACAACGTTCACCGGTCAGGTAGGGCAGGAAAATCAAACCTTCGGCACCGGCCGGCGTCGCAGCCGCCGCTTCGTCAAGCAGGGCAAAGGCGCTGCGTCCCTGCTGCTTGCCTTTTTCAATCTCATGATCTCCGAGCGCCTCGCGAAACCAGTGGTAGGAACCGGCAGCCGCCAGGGTCACGCCCATGGCCGTGAAAGTGTCCGGAGAGTTGCCACGGAACAGCTGCAGGCTGCCCTGGGGATTGGGCATGAATGATGGCAAGGCCATCGCAACCACACCAGACGTGCCCAGGGTGACTGCCACGCGGCCTGGCTTGTAAAGTCCCAGTCCTGTGGTCGAGATCACGGCGTCTCCCCCACCGCCACAGACCGGGATGCCGGCAGCCAGACCTGTTGCAGCTGCGGCATCCGCCGTGACCGCACCCGTCAGGGCACTGGACTCGACCACAGGCGGAAACACCGCGGGATCAAGCCCGACTTTTTCGATCAGGCCGGTGTGCCAGACCTTGTTCTGGACGTCAAAAAAGCCAAAACCGGATGCGTCCGAGACTTCTGTGGCAATTTCGCCGGTCAGGCAGTAGCGGATGTAGTCCTTAGGGTTGATGACTACCCGGGTCCGGGCATAGTGTTCAGGCTCATTCTGCTTGAGCCAGAGGATTTTCCCACCCGTGTAACCGGTGAGCATCTGATTGTTGGTCATGCCGAGAAGGCCGTCAAGACCACCCGCTGCGGTTGTGATCTCCTGACACTGGCTCTCGGTTCGCTGGTCATTCCAGAGGATCGCTTCGCGAACCACCTGGTTCTGGTCATCCAGCGCAACCATGCCATGCATCTGGCCAGACAGGCCGATCGCGGCGATGGTCGTTCCAGTCAAGCTGGCCAGAACTGTTTTCAGGGCCTGGACGGTACCAGCCCACCAGTCTGCTGGATCTTGCTGCGTCCAACCGGGCCGGGGCGAGTGGAGCGGATAGCTTTCGACGGCGGTGGCCAGGATCTGGCCCTCTATGGAGAGGGCCAGGACTTTGACACCTGAAGTGCCCACATCAATGCCGATCAAACAGTTTTTTCCCATGGTCGTACCTCTTCTCCTGGTCTTCTAAGCCAATCCAGAATCAGCTCTCATTTTAGCCGATGATCAGCGAATTGATGATCGCTTCGAGGTATTCCTGGCGGCCGGACCCGACTGTGACATCGCCCATGGCAAGGGCTTGGGCCTCGAGTTCCTGGATCGTGGCCTGGCCTTTGATGATCTTCTGGCCCAGCTCAGACTGCCAGCTGGCATAACGATCGGCCACGAACTGGGCAATCCGGCCATCTTTTTCGATCCGGTCAGCCAGGATCAGGCCGAGGGCAAAGGTGTCCATGCCGGCGATGTAACCGGCAAAAATGTCTTCCAGCGTGTTGGAGGCGCGTCGGATCTTGGCGTCGAAGTTGAGGCCCCCATTGGTAAATCCACCTGCCGCCAGGACTTCACTCATGCAGCCGATTGCATCATAGAGGTTGGTCGGGAATTGGTCGGTGTCCCAGCCGAGCAGCATGTCGCCCTGGTTGGCGTCGATCGAACCGAAGAAGCCGGTTTCGCGAGCCAGGCGCAGTTCATGCTGGAAGGTGTGGCCAGCCAGAGTTGCATGGTTGGCTTCGATGTTAAGCTTGAAATCCTTGTCAAGGCCATAGTGACGCAAGAAGCCGATGACGGTGGCGCTGTCGAAATCATACTGGTGCTTGGTCGGTTCCTTTGGCTTGGGTTCGACGTAGAAATCGCCGGTGAAGCCGATGCTGCGACCATAGTCGACGGCGAGGCGCATCAGGCGGGCCAGGTTGTCGAGCTCGAGGCCCATGTTGGTGTTGAGGATGGTTTCGTAGCCTTCACGGCCACCCCAAAAGACATAACCGGTGCCGCCAAGTTTGACAGTCAGTTCGAGGGCTTTCTTGATCTGGGCCGCTGCAAAGGTGAAGACGTCGACATTGGGCGAGGTGCCAGCGCCGCTCGCGTAGCGGGGATTGGAGAAGCAATTGGCCGTGCCCCAGAGCAGTTTCTTGTTGTATTTTTTCTGTAAATCGAGCAGCAGGTCGCTGATTTCGTCGAGGCGGGCGTTGGATTCGGCCAGGGTGGCAGCTTCCGGTGCAATGTCGCGGTCGTGGAAGCAGTAGTAGTCAATACCGAGCTTGTCCATCAGCTCGAAAGCGGCATAGGCTTTGTTTTTCGCGCTTTCCATCGGGTCGGATGAGCCGTAGGATTTGTCGATGGTCCCGACACCGAACATGTCGGCGCCACCGGAAACCATGGTGTGCCAATAGGACATGGCGAATTTGAGATGGTCACGCATGGTCTTACCGGCGATGACCTGGTCAGGGTTGTAGAAGCGGAATGCGAGGGGGTTCTTGCTGTCTTTGCCTTCATAAGCGATCTTCGGGATGTTGGGATAAAATTCGTTCATGGGATACCTCTTTTCTATCATTTCGTGCTCGAGCACGACGCGGGCAAATAAAAAATTCTTTCTCACTGGTGGGGCGAATGGCTACTCGATCTGTTTTCCTGATCATCTCCTTTGCTCGGCTGGTTCTGGTGGGCTGATGAAATGTTCGCGGATGTAGATTTCGCTGCGGGTGATCGTTTCTGCCGGGGGCAACGTGCCGTCCAGCAGGTATTCGAACAAGTATTGGACCGGCTTGTAGCCTTGCTCGAAAGGCTGCTGGCCGATGGTGACTGCGATGGTGCCGCTTTCGAGGTACCGTTTCTCTGCGGCGGTCAAATCATGACAGATGATCTGGATCTGGCCGGAGCGGCCAGCGGCCTCGATGGCCCGGGCTGCACCGGTGACGCCGCCAGCGGTCAGATACAGCGCTGACAGACCGGGCTCTTGCGCCAGCAGGTTGCGGGTCAGGTCAAAGGCGGTCAAGTCATCGTCATTGGTCTCGAGGACATCGAGGATGTTTATATATGGGCAGTGCTGCCGGATCACTTGGGTGAAACCGTGGATGCGCTGATTGTGGCCCAGCATCTGCACGGAGCCTGTGAGAATCGCTACACGGGTCGGCTCATGGTGGCTGAGAAGACGCAGAACCCCTGCAGCAGTTGCTCCACTGCGCCAGTAATCGTTGCCAACAAACCCCAGTCGTTTGCCATCGGTCAAGTCAGTGTTGAAGGTGATGACCGGGATGTTTTTCTCGGCCAGTTCGTCGAGCAGCATGACAACATCCGGATGGTTGATCGGTACGATGGCCAGGCCATGGATGCCGCCGGCCACCAATTCGCGGACCTGAGCAACCTGGGTTTTGGCGTCGAACCCCTTCATGGACCGGATCTCCAGAGTCAGTCCGAAATCTTCATAGGTCTTGGCAGCGGCTTGCAGTCCTTGTTCGATGTCGAGGAAAAAGTCGTTGCCGACTGAGGGCATCTGGACGCCAATGCGCAAAGGTGATTTGCGGATACTGAGCATCTTGCCGGCGCGGTTGGAGCGGTAACCAAGTTCAGTGGCGATTTTGAGGATGCGTGCCTTCAGGTCCGGATCGATCCCATAGCGGTCGTTCAAGGCCCGGTCGACGGTTCCCCGTGACACGCCAGCCAGATCGGCTATCTGTTTGATCGATACGTTGGCCATGAAGAGCTCGCCTTTCAGTTTTGAAACGTTCAGTCGCGAAATCGTGCTCGAGCACGACTTGATTCGATTATAGCGCGTGGAAGGGGGATGTCAAGAGGCGCGCCGATGCAGCGTGGTTGGAATTTAGCAGTGGCATCTCGGGGTTGAGATCATATATTTCGACTAGGATTGCATAATGGAACATATGTTAATAGAAACCTATGTTATATATAACATAGGTTCCATTGCGCAAATCTCCAAATAACACTCTACACTCATTTCTCATCTTATGTCCTATATTTGTGCACTTGTTTGCGTTTTTACCATCTTAATACGTGCAAATAATCACATTTTTAGCACTTATTAACGCAATGTGTTATACTGTGCCTAGCGCTGATTCTATTCGAAAAGAGGTCCGGGATATGAAACGTCAGATTTGGGATGACTTGCTGGATTGGAAGTCAAAAAACGACCAAAAACCACTGATTGTACGCGGAGTGCGTCAATGTGGTAAGACCTGGCTGCTTAAAACATTTGGAGCAACATGCTATGAACAGTATGCTTATTTCAATTTTGAAGGAAATCCTCGCCTGCAAACAATCTTCGATATAGATCTGGATCCAGAGCGGATTCTTCATGAGTTGGAGATTTTGCAAAACAAGAAGATAAATGTGGCTAATTCCCTGATCATCTTTGATGAAATACAGTTCTGCAACAAAGCTTTGACCAGTCTTAAATACTTTAATGAACAGAAACCGGAAATATCCATTGTCGCGGCGGGTTCTTTGCTTGGACTTGCTTTAGCTAAACCGTTGTCGTTTCCTGTCGGCAAGGTTGAATTTCTCGATCTCTATCCGTTGTCGTTTCAGGAATTTTTACTTGCCCTCGGTGAAGAGATGATGATTGAAAAACTTACTCAGCTGGTAGCTGGAGAGCGCATTCCAGAGAGCATGCATCCCAGGCTGATAGAGTTGCTTCACCTATATTATTTCGTCGGAGGAATGCCTGAGGCTGTACAAAGCTGGGTCAGGCATCAAGATCCTGACGAGGTCACACGCATTCAAAACGCGATTTTAGACAGCTACGAGCTCGATTTTGCCAAGCATTCTCCTGCTCATGAATTTGAGAAGCTGTCAGCCATCTGGCATTCGGTTCCAGCCCAGCTGGCGCTTGAGAACCAGAAATTTATTTTTAGCAGAGCAAAGGAAAGTGCTCGTGGCCGCGATTTGGAAAGTGCATTACAATGGCTGGTCTCGGCCGGATTGGTTTATAAAGTAACAAAAATAGAAAAACCAGGTATCCCTTTATCTGCCTATGCAGATGACAGTTTTTTCAAGTTATACCTTTGTGATGTCGGGTTGCTGCGAGCAATGGCTGATATCCCTTTGATTTCGATTCGCCACAAAGACACCTTGTTTTCCGAATTTAGTGGAGCTATGGCTGAAAATTTTGTTTTATCAGAGCTGATGGTTTATAAACACAAGCCCTTTTTTTGGCGATCAAAGCAGTCGGCCGAGGTAGATTTTATTTGCCGGATTGGACGGCACATCGTACCCATCGAGGTCAAAGCAGCGGATCGAGTCCGTTCAAGAAGCCTGGGTGTCTATGTAAAAGCTTATGAACCCAAAATTGCAATCCGGCTTTCAACAAAAAACGCTGGCGCAGAACCACCTCTTTTCAGCGAGCCTCTTTACTTGATTAACCGACTGAACGATTGGTTCGGACCAGTGGCGGATTTGCCTGAATTGTAAGTGGTCGTCAGTCACAGTCGGAAGTTGGTTTTATACCGTAATCTGAGTCAACCACAAGGAGGTCTCATGAAACCTGGTATCGGGTCCAAGCTTTGGCTGTTTACAGCCGCCTACTTCATTTTCGTCTTTGTCAACATTCACCTGGCGTTGCTGGCACTCATATGCTTTACATTGCCGGTTTATTTCCTGCTGCGCGATCAGAAGAAATCGTGGTGCCTGTCCTATTGTCCGCGAGCCAGCCTTCTGATGAAGGTCCCGCGTTCCAAGAATCAGCCGCTGCGGCCCATTCCGGCGTGGTTGGTGAGTGAGAAGGCGCGCCAGTGGGTGGTGCGTTACTTCACCCTGAACCTGTTTTTTGCCACGATGTCGACCATCATGGTCGCGCTGGGCCGGATGGCGCCAATGCTGATCCCGCGCTTTCTGATCCTCTTCCCCATCGATGTCATCCTGCCGCAGGTGATCAGCCTGGACCTGCCCCTCTGGCTGACCCACCTCTCCTACCGTTTTCTGTCGATGATGATGACCTCCACCCTTGTCGGTATTTCCCTGGCCATCCGCTATCGCAACCGTACCTGGTGCGCCATCTGCCCTGTCGCTACGCTGTCTGACCAGCATCTGGCAAAATAGGGACCGGGTCTCATTATCGGAAACCGATATCGGTTTGCAATATCGGGACGGCGTCCCGTTTTGTTCCACCCCTGCGGTAGCGTATGCTACTTTACGTTTGTGGGGGACACGCTAGACTGGAATCAGAGTGTTGCTTTGGTGTTTGTCTTGGGCAGACCAATTGCCAGAAGGTGCGAGGTGTAGATATGAAATTTGTCACTCAAGTCATGTTGGACATGATCGCCTATTACTCGGGTGATGCGAGGCGGATCAGCCATTTTCTCAAGGTACACAGTTATGCCAGACTGATTGGCGAGCTGGAAAGACTGGATGCGGATACGCAGGAGATTCTGGAGATCGCGGCATTGACGCATGATATTGGGATTCTCAACAGCGAGCTCAAATATAATAGTTCGGCTGGTCAGTATCAGCAGATCGAGGGGCCTCCGGAAGCACGTGAACTGTTGCGTCGTCTGATCGTTCCGGACGCTCTGATCGAGCGGGTTTGTTTTTTGATCGCCAATCACCACAATTATCCGGCGATCGATGGACCGGATTTCCAGATCCTGGTCGAAGCAGATTTCCTGGTCAACGCCGAGGAGGAAAACATGTCGCCGGATGCGATTGAAAGTGTTCGCGAGCAGCTATTCAAAACAGAAAGTGGCCTCAAGCTCCTGTCGACGATCTATCCACGCCAGTTCATCGAGGCCTTGTACAGCCATAATTAGCCCTGTAGCAACTGGGCCAGGGAGTCGATCATATGAAAAATGAAAGCAACGCTTTTTCAGCTGAACAAAACGCCGAGTTACTTGCAGTCTTGCGACAACGATTCGAGAAAAATCCCCATCGCCATGCGAATCTCAAATGGGGGGATGTCAAGGCCCGGCTGGATGCCAACCCTGAAAAGGTGTGGTCACTGTCCGAAATGGAGCGGACGGGCGGCGAGCCGGATGTGATTGCCTACGATCCGGCAACGGGGCAATTCCTGTTCGCAGATTGTGCCGCAGAAACGCCCAAGGGACGCCGCAGCCTGTGCTATGACCAGGCCGCACTGGCTTCACGCAAAGAAAACAAGCCCCAGGGCAGCGCCTGCGGCATGGCTGAGGAAATGGGGATCGAAGTACTGGACGAAACACAGTATCGTGAGCTGCAAAAGCTAGGCGTCTTTGACGTCAAAACATCAAGCTGGCTGAAAACACCTGAACCGATGCGCAAACTCGGTGGAGCCCTGTTTGGCGACAGCCGTTATGACCGGGTCTTTGTTTACCACAACGGTGCCGAATCCTACTATGCTGCCAGAGGATTTCGCGGTTTGCTCAGGGTGTAAAGATCAACGTGCCTTTGCCTGCCGTTACGGCATCGAAGGCGTTTTCCAGTGAGGCGATGATGGCCTCGCGACCTGGGCGAGATTCAACAAACTCAATTGCTGCTTCGATTTTTGGTAGCATCGATCCAGCAGCGAACTGACCCTGTTCGATGTACAGGCGAGCTTCACGAGTCGTCAGCCGGTCGACCCAGATCTGGTTGGGTTGACCGTAGTGCAGAGCAACATAGGGTACGGCAGTCAAGATCAGGAGCAAGTCCGCCGAGGTCAACTCGGCCAGGAGCGCAGCAGCCTTGTCCTTGTCGATCACAGCTTCCTGGCTGATGAGCTGTTCGTCTTCCCGGCTGACTGGAATCCCGCCACCGCCGCAGGCAATAACGAGATCGCCCAGTTTCATCAAGCGCTGAATCGCGCCTTTTTCTACGATATCAACTGGTTCGGGTGACGGAACGACGCGGCGATACCCCCGTCCGGCATCTTCGACAAAAACATGACCGGACGCATCCGCCAACTGGTGGGCTTCCTCCTGAGAGTAAAATAAGCCGACAGGCTTGGTCGGGCGAGCGAAAGCAGGATCGGCTGGATCGACAACGACCTGGGTCACAACCGTGGAAACATTGTTAGCAAGACCGACCGCATGCAAAGCATTTTTCAAGGCACTTTGCAGATGATAGCCAATATAGCCCTGACTCATCGCAGTACTCTCGGCAAAAGGCATCGCCGGTATGTGCGGGTCTGACTGGCGCGCTTGCTCAAAAGCCAGATGGATCAGTCCGACTTGGGGTCCATTGCCATGGACGATCGCTAGTCGGTATCCATCGCGAACCAGTTCAACCAGTGGCTCGACAGCACGTTGGACGGCCGCTTTCTGGTCGTCGGGGGTCAGGCCGAGAGCATTGCCGCCCAAGGCTACGACGATTTTCCTGGCCATGGCAATCGCTCCTTCAGGATCCTTTCGAGCTGGGGATGGATTTCCTCCAGTTCATAGAAAATGCGCACAGCGGATTTGTTGAGGGTCATGAATCGGCGCAGGTCGATCGGTGTGCCAAAGACGACACGGTCAGCCGGGGTGCGATTGATGGTGTCTTCCAGCTCCTTGATCTGCTCCTGGCTGTAGCCCATCGCGGGCAACAGGGGGCCAATCTGCGGCCATTTGTGGAATGTCTCGGCGATGCTGCCGCTGGTAAACGGGCGGGGATCCACCAGCTCACGGGCGCCCTGGCGCTCGGCGGCAATCACTCCGGCACCATAAGCCATCTGACCATGCGTGATCGTCGGGCCATCCTCAATCACCAGCACGCGCTGGCCGTGGATCTGGTCCGGCGGTTCACTGGTGATCCGGGAATTGGCCAGGACCACAGTGGCAGCAGGATTCGCAGTGGCGATGGCTGCGCGGACCGATTCGACCTTGGCCGGATCGGCGGAATCGATTTTGTTGATGATCACGACATCCGCCATACGCAGGTTGGTTTCGCCAGGGTGGTAGAGTGTCTCATCGCCGGCCCGGTGTGGATCCACCACGACAATGCTAAGGTTAGGCTGATAGAAAGAAAAATCGTTATTGCCACCGTCCCAGAGGATGATATCGGCTTCACGTTCGGCCCGCTGGAGGATGGCGTCATAATCAATGCCCGCATAGACAGCCAGGCCATTAGCGATCAGTGGCTCGTATTCTTCTCGCTCTTCAATCGTGCAGGATTCGCGTTCGAGGTCGTCGTACGCAGCAAAGCGCTGGACGGCCTGGATCTTGAGATCGCCATAGGGCATCGGGTGGCGCACGACGGCAACCCTGAACCCAGCCTGACGCAAAAGCCGGCCGATGTAGCGAGTTGTCTGGCTTTTGCCACAACCGGTGCGGACTGCCGTGATCGAGACGACTGGTTTGTGGGCCCGCAGCATGGTGGAACGCGGCCCGAGCAAGCGGAAATCCGCACCACATGCTAGCACTCGCGAAGCCACGTGCATCACGGTTTCATGCGAGACGTCGCTGTAGGAGAAAATCACCTGGTCAATCTGATGCTGATGGATCAGGGTTTCGAGATCCTGTTCCGGATGGATCGGGATGCCCAGTGGATAGCGAGATCCAGCCAGCTCCGGTGGATACTGCCGGTTGACAATGCCAGGGATCTGTGTCGCAGTAAAGGCGACAACTTCATAACCCGGATTATCCCGGAAATACGTGTTGAAATTGTGAAAATCGCGTCCGGCTGCCCCCATGATCAGAACTCTGACCGGAGGCAGGTTCACGGCTGGACTGGGTCCGGCGCCACTACCGGACATGGCTCACACCTCGGTCGTACAGTTGACGACCATCAATTTATAGAGCTCAAACATCATGAGCAGCTGCTCATGGGTGTTGGATTCTTCAATTTTCGCATAGAGTTCATCAGAAATCCCAGATTGCTCAGCTGCGAATTGCTTGTGCATCTCACTGGTATTCCACATGGAAGATTCGCGCGCTTTGTCTCGCGCTTGTTCGAACAGATCCCAGAAGTCGGGTGGGTACGGTTTGCTGGCCATTGTGCTCACCTCGCTTGTCTGCAGGAGCCTGGCACGGATCGTGCCAAGGCTGTTTGGTCCATAAACCTTAAGGTCAGTTTAGACTCCGGGCACCGAATTTTCGATCAGGCTTGTTACGATTTGGCACGGGGCAAGGCATAATGGAGGGATCTCCCTTTGCCGATTGAAATAAGTAGAT
>CAZGSR010000045.1:0-18998 GCA_964528645.1 uncultured Mageeibacillus sp.
CAGGTCTGGCAATTTGTGTAACGGAAAAAAGGTGGTTATGACACCCGAACCATTTATAGTATCAGACCTGAGTCAGGGCTACAACCAAATCGTCGCGCCACTGAGTGAGAACTTTGGGGAAAGGCAGCGTTTTTAGCTCGTCTGTACCGACCCAGCGGCTGTTTTCGGTTGTTATGAGAGGATCACTGCTCGTGCCTATATTGGCTGTCGGATCAGGTGCGGGTAATTCGATCCGGATGCCATCGACCAGCCAGATTTTATGGGTGAATACATGGCGCTTCTGTCCCAGTTTTTCCTTTCTCTCCATCAGGGTGGCGAGAAAATCATCAGGCAGACTGGCAGAAAGGTCCTCCACCCAGTCGAATTCATAGAGGCCTGCCAGCAAACCCTTGTCCGGTCGACGGTTGACATGTACTTTGCCGCCCTGTGTGAGGATCAGGCAGGTGCGTTGTTCGATCGGTTTTTCGCGGCTGGGCTTTTTTTCAGGGAACTTGGCGACGGATTTTGTTGCCAAGGCCTGGCAGATTGTCTGTACTGGACAGCTGGTGCAGGTAGGATTTTGTGGCAGGCAGATCGTAGCGCCCAGATCCATCAGGGCTTCATTGAAATCGCCTGGCCGGTTGGCTGGAATAATCCGCTCGACCAAGGCTCTGACTTGGCGGCGATGGGCCGGATCTGCAGGCTGCCACGAGGTCGTAGTCAGGCGCGAAAACACGCGCGCGACATTGCCGTCGACTGCGGCGGCGGGCAAGCCAAATGCAATCGAACGGATCGCACCTGCGGTGTACTCGCCGATCCCATTGAGCTGGAGGAGCTCCCTTTCGCTCGACGGAATTTCTCCTCCATGCTGCGCGACGACTGCACGTACCGCGGCCAGCAGATGACGCGCCCGGCTATAATACCCTAGCCCCTCCCAGGCCTTCAGCACCGCCTGGTCATCTGCCCCTGCCAAGTCTTGCAGCGTCGGCCATTGCGCAAGGAATCGCTCATAATACGGGATCACCGTCGACACCTGCGTCTGCTGCAGCATCAGCTCCGACAACATCACCCGGTACGGATCGCGCACCGACCGCCATGGTAGGTTGCGTGCGCTACGATCGAACCAACTCAGCAACACATTCGAAATTTCGTCGCCATGCTGCAAAGCCCACTCGCCGTAAGGAGTTGAGTTTTCTGCCGATTTTGGGACGCCGTCCACTTTTGTGTCATTCATCGCTTCACCTTGCTAAATTGAATTCGCTCCCAGTATAGCGGATAATTGTCTGGATCGCTGGTTTTCTGGTTTTTTCCGTTTTCTTTTGCGGTCAGGACAGCTTGGGAGTTGGTATCATGCGCCGGATTACGCACCCTGAACAGCATCGATTCTTTGGACCGCGGTCTTTCTATCGGGAGGCTGTGCTGGTGATGCTGCCGGTCATGCTGCAGCAGATGGCCAATTCCCTGTTCAATTTCATCGATAACCTGATGGTGGGCCTGGTTGATGCGCCGACGTTGGCGGGAGTTTCCGTGGCCAACCGCGTCTTCCTGATTTTCAACGGCCTGTTCTGGGGCCTGACCGGGACGGGCGCAGCGTTGATCGCCCAGTTTTACGGCGCAGACGATCGCGAAGAATGCGACCGCATTTTCCTGCTCCAGATTCTGGCCGGGCTTTTCATCGGCGCCGTTTTCACTGGCCTGTTGACCTTTTTCCCGCGCGAAATCCTGACCTTCTTCATCAAAGACCCGGTGACGATCGGCCATGGCCTGGCCTACACAGACCTGATCCGCTTCAGCTACCTGCCGGCCGCTTTCACCATGGTCTGCCTCTTTTCCCTGCGCGCGATCGGCCACAACCACATGCCGCTTATCACCGGCAGTGTGGCCATGCTGATCAATGTCTTCCTCAACTGGGTGCTGATTTTCGGCAACCTGGGAGCTCCCGCCATGGGCGCACGCGGCGCTGCGCTGGCGACCCTGATCGCCCGCCTGCTGGAAGCCAGTTCCTATCTGGTCTGGATCGGGGCAGGGAAGACCCTGTTCTCGTGGCAATTCCGGCTCCTCGGCCAGCTTAAGGCACGGGTCGCCCTGATGGCTCTGCGCAAAGTCGTGCCCCTGACGGCCAATGAATTCCTCTATACATCCGGCCTCAGTGTGATGTTCTGGTCCTATTCCCAGATCAACGAAAGCGCCATCCCGGCGCTGGTCATTTCCGAACAGGCGACTCAATTGCTGCTGGTGGTTTTCGGTGGCATGGGCACCGGCGTATCGATTCTGGTCGGGACGCGGCTGGGTGCTGGCCAGTTTGACCAGGCCCGGCTCAATGCCCGCCTGCTCCTCGTCTTCCTCGGCCTGGTCGCCATCGGCGTGACCATCATAGCCTTGGTTTTGTCGCCCTTCGTCCCGCGCCTGTTTGCCGTGCCGGATGCGATGCGCCACCTGGCGACCCAGCTGATCATCATCCAGGCCATCTTCGTCACGCCCTGGATCATGCATGCAGTGATCTTTTTCTCCCTGCGTGCAGGCGGAGCCATGCGCTCGGCGCTGATGATTGACGCCGTCTACATGTGGCTGATGCCGATTCCAGCCGCGATCGGCATGGCCTTGTGGCGGCCGCCCTTCCTGGTCCAGAACCTGGTCGTCGTTTTCCTGATCGTCCAGTTCCTGTTTCAGCTCCATTTGCTGCCCGCCTGGCTGGTCTTCCGCCGCGGCACCTGGGTCAAAAATCTGACGGCGGGTTGAATTATTTCCCGCCGCCTGGACTTAACCGTGTTGCCGTCTGACCGATGATCAGTTCAAAGTCCCATCGATATCGCCATCTTCGCCGGCGACACCGAACAACTCACGTCCGACGAGCCGGCGGCTTTCCCGCTCCTGCTCAACCAGCTGTCCCAGGTAGCGACGAACCTTTTCCGGGTTTTTGATATTCCGGAGCAGAATCTGGTCCTGTGATTTGTCTGCCGTAAAAACGGTGATGGAGCCGACACCAAAGATCTTCTGCCCAAAAGACTGCGTCATCTTGATATCGAGAATCCGGTACAGAAGCACATCATCGATCCGCGTATTGAGCAGGCCAATTTTTAGCGTCAAGTGGTCCTCGTCGACAATGTACCGTGTAAACGAAATTGGCATGCCGAGGATCCGCTTACGGTCCTTCCAGAGGATTTTCGAATCCAGGTTGGCTTCGTTAAAAGACTGGGGCCGCGGCCGGTTTGGGGCAGCATTGGATTCAGCAGCCCCTTTTGATCCATTCGTTTCTGACATACAGATTTGTCCTTTCCAGGTGAAAGCATCTTAGCCGAGAATGCCTGTTGCGGTGTGAAAGAAAAGTATTACCTTGATTGTACAACTAGAACGCCACAATATAAATCACGTTTCCTGGCGACTTGATCAATCGATCCCCATGGGCGATGATATCTGTAGGAGTGTGATCCCATGTTGATTGAATCATTCAGAAACAGCCAGACTTGGGCGGTCATCGGAGCCAACGACGATCCGCAGCGTTTCGGCTCGATCCTGTACAAACATTTGAAGCGCAAAGGCTATACCGTCTTTGCCATCAATCCCAGGCACGACACCGTGGATGGTGATCCCTGCTACCCCAATCTCTCCGCCCTACCGGTCAAACCGGAAGCGATCGATATGGTCGTCTCCCCGGCGGCCGGTGAAAAGATCATCCGCGAGGCCGCCAGCCTCGGTATCACCAGGATCTGGTTCCAGCCCGGCACCTGGCGCGATGACTTTGCCCAGCTGACCGATGAACTGGGGCTGGAGATCGTGCGCGGCTGCGTCCTCGTCGAATTCCCCTGACCGCGATCTATCCGTGCGACCAATCCGCTTGCCAACCCTTATCGAGGAGGTGCATACCCATGTCCCGCTTTTTCGTTGAAGAAGAAATACCCGCCGAAGCGACCACCTGGGGGATCAGCGGCGCCGATGCCCGTCACATCCGCACAGTGCTGCGCATGGCACCCGGCGATGAGCTGACGATCTGCGATGGTCGCCACACGGACATCCAGGCCAAAATCCTGGCCATCGATGGGGACGTGATCGAACTGACCCTCGGCGAACGCCAGGTCAACCAGACCGAATCGCCGCTGGATATCTGGCTGTTCCAGGGCCTGCCGAAATCCGACAAAATGGACGCGATCATCCAGAAATCGGTCGAGCTCGGTGTCAGCCGGATCTTCCCGGTCGCCTGCGAACGTTCGGTCGCCAAAATCGAACCCAAGGATGTAGACCGCAAGACCGAGCGCTGGAACAAGATCGCCCGCGAGGCCGCCAAACAATGCGGCCGCGGCCAGCTGCCCCTGGTGGAAGCACCTGTATCTTTCCGCGCAGCCATCCGTCTGGCTGGCGAGTCCGACCTTGCCCTGATCCCCTGGGAAAGCGAGCGCGACCAGTCGATCCGCCGCCTGCTCACGGACGAAGAACCGCGCCTTCTCGCGCTGCAAAAAGGTGGTCAGCGCCCGCGCGTCGTGATCCTGATCGGACCCGAGGGCGGCTTCTCAATGGCCGAGATTGACCACGCCCTGGCCAATGGCCTGAAACCGGTCACCCTGGGCCGGCGCATCCTCCGGACCGAGACCGCCGGACCGGCCGTTTTGGCCATGCTGGGCTATCAGTTCGAGCCTTTTTAATGTATAATAGACCGACTCTGACAGGAGGCGTTCTAAACCTATGAAAATTTCCGCACCCAAAGGCACCCGCGATATCCTGCCGGCCGACATTGCCGCCTGGCAGCAGGCTGAGCGACTGTTCGCCGCCGTCTGCACCCGCTACGGCTATCAGGAGATCCGCATCCCGACCTTTGAAGCGACTGAATTATTCCAGCGCGGCGTCGGTGACACGACCGATGTCGTCCAGAAAGAGATGTACACCTTCGACGACAAGGGCAACCGCAGCATGACCCTGCGACCTGAGGGCACCGCCGGTGTCGTGCGCAGTTACCTCGAAAACGGCATGGCCTCCTGGCCATCCCCCGTCCGCCTCTGGTACAACATCACTGCCTTCCGCTACGAAAATGTCCAGAAGGGCCGCTACCGTGAATTCCACCAGTTCGGCTGCGAAGTCTTCGGCTCCGAGGGCCCCGTCGTCGATGCCGAGCTGATCAGCCTCCTGACCCTCTTTTTCAAGGAGATCGGCCTCGGCCAGACCTCGCTCAGGATCAACAGCATCGGCTGCCCGGTCTGCCGCACCGCCTACAACGAGATCCTGAAGGACCATATCCGGCCGCACCTGGCGACAATGTGCCCGACCTGCAACGACCGCTTCGAGAAAAACCCGCTGCGCATCATCGATTGCAAGGAGAAACAGTGCCAGCCGGTGACGAAAACCGCTCCAGCCCTGCTCGACCACCTCTGCCCGGACTGCCAGACCCATTTCGACGGTCTCTGCCACCAGCTCGACGAGCTTGGCATCACCTATACGATCGATAAGGGCATTGTCCGCGGCCTCGACTACTACACCCGCACCGTGTTCGAATTCGTCTCCGAGCATGTCGGCACCCAGGGCACGATCTGCGGCGGTGGCCGCTACGACGGCCTGGTCGAGTCGATCGGCGGCCCGCACACGCCGGGCATCGGTTTTGCCCTTGGTGTTGAACGCCTCCTGATGGAACTGGCTGCCCAGGGCATCGCAACCGACGCCGCCCCGGTCCCCCTCGTCTACATCGCCGGCATCGGCGAAGCAGCTGCCGCCAAGGCACGACAGCTCGCCTACCAGTTGCGCCAGGCCGGCATCCAGGCCGAGGTCGACCTGATGAACCGCAGCCTCAAGGCCCAGATGAAATACGCCAGCAAAACCGGCGCCTTGTTCACCCTTGTCCTCGGCGACGACGAGATCACCAGCGGCAGTGGCAAGCTCAAGGCGATGGCCGATGGACAGGAACACCCGATCGTGCTCGAGAACCTGGTCGACACGCTCAAGCACCTGCACTAATCACTCGATCACATTCATGAGGAGCAATACGACTATGGCAGAAATCATGCAAGGCCTCAAACGCACCACCCGCTGTGCGGAAATCACCCCCGAGATGCTCGGCCAGGACATTACCCTGATGGGCTGGTGCCACAAACAGCGCGACCTCGGTGGCCTCGTTTTCATCACCCTGCGCGACCGCAGCGGCGAGATCCAGCTGCTGATCGACGAGAACAGCCCGGCCGATGTCCGGGAGAAAGCGACTAAGGTCCGCAGCGAATACGTCCTCGCCGTGCGCGGCCGCCTCCAGAAACGTGCCGCCGCCAATCCGGCGATGAAGACCGGCGACGTCGAAGTCCAGGTCATGGAGCTGCGCATCCTCTCCGAGTCGCAGACCCCACCGTTCTACATCGAAGAAAATGTCAACGCCAATGAGGCCCTGCGCCTGAAATACCGCTACCTCGACCTGCGCCGCCCCGACATGCAGGACAAGCTGATGCTGCGCCACCGCATCACCAAGCTGACCCGCGACTATTACGACACCGAGGGCTTTTACGAGATCGAGACCCCGATCCTGATCAAGAGCACCCCAGAGGGTGCCCGCGACTATCTCGTGCCCAGCCGTGTCTTCCAGGGCCGCTTCTTCGCCCTGCCCCAGTCGCCCCAGCTCTACAAGCAGCTTCTGATGCTGGCCGGCTACGACCGCTACATGCAGATCGCCCGCTGCTTCCGTGACGAAGACCTGCGCGCCGACCGCCAGCCGGAGTTCACCCAGATCGACCTCGAGATGGCTTTTGTCGATGTCGATGACGTCATCGCCGTCAACGAAGGTTTCCTCAAGCGCCTTTTCGCCGAGGTCATGGATTTTGAAGTCCAGCTGCCCCTGCCACGCATGACGTACGAAGAAGCCATGCGCCGCTACGGATCGGACAAGCCGGACATCCGCTTCGGCCTCGAGCTCAAAGACATCACCGACCTGGTCGCCGACAGCCCGTTCAAGGCCTTCGCCGACACCGTCGCCAGCGGTGGCAGTGTCCAGCTGATCGCCGTTCCCGGCGGTTCTGCCTTCTCGAGAAAAGAGATCGACTCGCTCGGTGAATACGTCAAGACCTACCGCGCCAAGGGCCTGGCCTGGCTGACTGTCGAAGACACACCGCGTGGCTCGATCACAAAATTCGTCACCCCCGAGCTCGTCGCCGCCATGGCCGAGCGCGCCCAGGCCAGTGCCGGTGATCTGCTCCTGATCGTTGCCGACAAGCTCCCGGTCGTCCAGGATGCCCTCGGCAACCTGCGCTGCGAAATCGCCCGCCGCACCAACCTGGTCCGGCCCGACGACTTCAAGCTGCTCTGGGTCACCGAGTTCCCGTTGCTCGAATTCGACGAGGAAGAACAGCGCTATGTTGCCAAGCACCATCCTTTCACCAGCCCGATGGACGAAGACCTGATGCTGCTCGCGACCGATCCGGGTGCCGTGCGCGCCAAGGCCTACGACATCGTTCTGAACGGCACCGAAATCGGCGGCGGCAGCATCCGTATCCACGACCAGGACCTGCAGAAGAAAATGTTCTCCCTCCTCGGTTTTACCGAAGAACAAGCCTGGAACCGCTTCGGCTACCTGCTCGAGGCCTTCCAGTACGGTGTCCCGCCCCACGGCGGCCTGGCCTTTGGCCTCGACCGTCTCGTCATGCTCCTGACCGACAGCGACAGCATCCGCGACGTCATCGCCTTCCCGAAAATTGCCAACTCCTCCTGCCCGATGACCGATGCCCCCGGCAACGTCGACCAGAAGCAGCTCGATGAACTGGGCCTTGCGATCAAGGTCCAGCCGGCAGATGAAGCGTAATAGCGAAACGACAACTGAATCCGAGCGACGGATCCCGACGGACGAGCAGGAAGTGAACCTCCAGCAGCCCCTGGCCTGGCGCCACCAGTCGGTGTTGCCGCAGCAGGTGCAAGCTCAGGCAGCGGCCGAAAAGCAAGCTGAGGCGGAGGCTATGCAAACCCGGCCGCGTCAGCACGATGTCCTGCTCGAGATCCTCGACTGGCTGCGCTACATTTTGTCCGCAATCCTGATCGGTCTGCTGCTGGTTGTTTTCGTCATCCAGCGCAATGCCGTCATCGGCGACTCGATGGACCCGACGCTGCACCCCAATGACCAGGTCCTGGTTGAGAAGGTCAGTAAGCTCTGGCACGGCATCACCTACGGCGACATCGTCACCATCCGGACCCGCGACCTGCCCCAGCACGAGGACGGGCCCAACATCATCAAGCGCGTCATCGGACTGCCCGGCGACACGATCGAGATCAAAGACGGCGCAGTGTACCGCAACGGTGAATTCCTGCAGGAAAGCTACCTGCCGGACCAAACGGTCACCGAGGTCCGCAACCCAGATTATGCCGCTGTTGCCCTCGGTCCTGATGAATATTTCGTCATGGGAGACAACCGGGCCGTCAGCCTCGACAGCCGCAGCATCGGACCGATCCCGGCTGACCACATGATCGGCGAGGTCCTGCTGCGCTTCTATCCCTGGCAAGATTTCGGCCAGCCCTGAAAAATCCCGGCCCCCTGCTGGTTCTTAGCCCCACCCTGATCCAACCTCACCACCACACCCCGACTCATCCCAACCCCGATTCGAAGGAGAGACCTTCCATGCCATCCCCCCGACAGGAAAAAATCCGCAACTTCTGCATCGTCGCCCATATTGACCATGGCAAATCGACCCTGGCTGACCGCATGATCGAGCACACCGGTGTCCTCACCGCGCGCGAGATGCAGAGCCAGGTCCTCGACAACATGGACATCGAGCGCGAACGCGGCATTACGATCAAAGCCCAGGCCGTGCGCATGTCCTACCGGGCACAGGATGGCGAAACCTATACCTTGAACCTGATCGACACGCCCGGACATGTTGACTTCAATTACGAAGTCTCCCGGACTCTGGCCGCCTGCAACGGCGCCATCCTCGTCGTTGACGCGGCCCAAGGTATCGAAGCCCAGACTCTGGCCAATGTCTACCTCGCCATCGACGCCAACCTCGAAGTCCTGCCGGTCATCAACAAGATCGACCTGCCCTCGGCCCAGCCGGACATCGTGCGCGAAGAGATTGAGGAAGTGATCGGCCTCGACGCCAGCTACGCACCGATGATCTCCGCCAAAGCCAACATCAATATCCCTGATGTGCTCGAAAAGATCGTCCAGTACCTGCCCTGTCCGGACGGCGATGAAAATGCCCCCCTGCGCGCCCTGATCTTCGACTCCAAGTACGACACCTACAAAGGTGTCATCGTCCATGTCAACATCAAGGAAGGCTCGGTCAAGCTCGGCGACCGCATCCTGATGATGAACACCGGCAAAGACTTCACCGTCACCGAGATCGGCTACTTCCGGCCCGGTGAATTGCAGCCAGCCCAGGAACTTCTTGCCGGCGATGTCGGCTATATCGTCGCCAGCATCAAAAACGTCCGCGACACGGCTGTCGGCGACACGGTCACCCTGCTCGCCAATCCGGCCAAGTCACCTCTGCCTGGTTACAAAAAAGTCCAGCCGATGGTCTACTGCGGCCTTTATCCGACCGATGGCGCCAAATACCCCGATCTGCGCGACGCGCTGGAAAAACTCCAACTCAATGACGCCGCCCTGACCTTTGAGGCCGAGACCTCGGCCGCCCTGGGCTTTGGTTTCCGCTGCGGTTTTCTCGGCCTCCTGCATTACGAGATTGTCCAGGAGCGCCTCGAACGAGAATTTCTGCTCGACCTGATCTCGACTGCACCCTCAGTCGTCTACCGCGTCACCAGGAACAACGGCGAATCGAGTTGGCTCGACAATCCGACCAATATGCCCGACCCGACCGACATCGACTTCATCGAGGAGCCGATGGTCAAGGCCACGATCCTGACACCGAAAGAATACGTCGGCAACATCATGGAGCTCTGCCAGGACCGCCGCGGCCAGTACCACAACATGGACTACCTCGACACCAATCGCGTCATGCTCCATTACGAAATGCCGTTGAACGAAATCATCTACGATTTCTTTGACGCCCTGAAATCCCGCACCCGCGGCTATGCCTCGCTCGACTATGAATTCAAGGAATACCAGCGCTCCGACCTGGTCAAGCTCGACATCATGCTCAACAGCGAAATCGTCGACGCCCTGTCCTTCATCGTCCACCGCGAAAAAGCCTACAGCCGCGCCCGCCGCATGGCTGAAAAACTCAAGGACAACATCCCGCGCCAGCAGTTCGAGATCCCGATCCAGGCCTGTATCGGCGGCAAGATCATCGCCCGCGAGACCGTCCGCGCTTTTAGAAAAGACGTTCTGGCCAAATGCTACGGCGGCGACATCACGCGCAAGAAGAAGCTGCTCGAAAAGCAGAAGGAAGGCAAAAAGCGTATGCGCCAGGTCGGCTCAGTCGAAGTGCCGCAAGAGGCCTTCATGAGTGTGCTGAAGCTGGACGAGTGATGATGTGTGCAGCCCGAAGGGATGGTCAGCCCAGTTGGAGCACGACTAGACCATAGGGCTCATCGGCGATATAAACTGTTTCACCGTCTGCATAGAGATCGTTGGCATCGTAAAGCTGATCGTACTGGGAAACAAGCTCCAGAGCGACAGATTCTGCTAATCTGACAGCGGCAATGCCACTTTGATATTGAGTGGTCGATTCATTGAGCCCGTAGAGCACAAAGGCATAATCTTGTGAAACTGCAATATCGGAGGCAAAACCTGGCAAAGCCAACAAGCTGAGCAAAAGCGGCTTTTCCGGATTACTGACATCCAGAGCCAATAATCCGCCATCACCCAGGGTTAAATAGGCCGTGTTCGCACTGACTGCAACATCAATGACCCAATCTGAAGGCTGGTATTGCCCCAATAGAACCGGCTTGGCTGCATTATGGATATCGAATACGAAAAGACCGGCCCAACCAGCACCGACATAGGCAGTCTGGCCTTCGACTGCAACGGTGCACGGATTGCCCGAATGCTCGGGAGGTTGCCAAGTTAAGCGATGTTCCGGGCTGAGCGGTGATGTAATGTCATAAATTCCCCAGAAGTTGTGGCCACTCAGGTGGAGAAACCCATCGGCAACAGTGGCATTGTACAGGCTTGTTGAGAGGTCCGCATTTCCGCCGTCAGCTGGTACAGTGACCGATTGTTCCGGATTTTCCACATGGAAGATGTTCAGATTTCTTTCAAATTCACCCTGGATCAGGTAGGCAAACGAATCAGCCACGGCCAGGTCCTGCGCCTGTTCGGCTGGATAGTGAGTTGTCTGGACTGGATTGGCCGGATCGAGAATCGAGAGGGTCGTTACACTTTCGGTCGCACTGGCCAAATACAGCGTCTGTTCGTCGGCCGCACACAAACCCATGACAGCTCCTGCAGATCGGAACTCGCCAATCTTCAGAAATTTAGGTGCATTCTGTTCGCTGGAGTCAGCAGCAGGTCTCAGCCAGCCAGGGTAAACAAAAAGTATTAGTGCCACAACCAGAACCAGCCCTCCCAAGCCTATGAACGGCTTGAGCTTGGGTCGCTTCTGTAGCGGATGCAGTCGATTCTCGGGCTCTTTAGCTAGGGAAACTGAACCTTCTCCCTGATTCTGAAAAAGCAGGATCGTCTGGGTCAGTTTCTGGATATGGGCTTCGATCGGCGGTGTAATGGCGTCGAGCCAATGCTCCGTGGCCAGGAAATACGCCATGGCACCGGTGGGATCCATATTCTCGATGCGGAACGGAATGATGATGACATTATTGGAGACGGCTCGCTCCACTTCGCGCACCACTTGACTGGAGTGGTTTGAATGCTTGGAGAGAATGATGACCATAATCCGGCAGCCTTCGATGGCCCCGATGATGGCCTCGCCCCAGGAACTGCCAGGGAGAATGTCGCGGGGCGCAAACCAGCAGCGGATCCCCTGGCTTTCGAGACCGGCCACGACAGCATCTGCGATCGGTTTATCATGAGTTGAATAACTGATGAAAACATCATGGGCCATCCGTCATTCCTCCCGTCCTCTCATCGTGTGATCCATCTGGAAACCAATCCTGGCCAGAAGAACTGGCAATTGATGGATGTAATGACGGTTTTTCTGGCGCTCGATCTCAGGCAGATCGTCCCAGTTCACCAGGTCCGGGTGTAGACGCTTGCGCGGGTCTCGCACCCTGCCTAAGCGCCAGCCAGCCGCCAACTTGGCTTTGCGCCAGCGTTCGTGTTCGTATTGGGCCATGGCTTCGACGACTGCTTCCGGCTCGATCTTGAAATCAGCAGCTGCGAAGTCTTGCAAAGGACTGATCTGGTAACCAAATGCTTTGACCAGGCTGTACAGACGGTTTGCCTGTTGACGATTTACATCCTTTTCAGCGTCAGTCAGCTGATCCCAGGTTTGTCGGTGTTCGCTGCCACCAATTCCTCTGATATAAGAGCGGTACAGTCCCTGTGCCAGTGATTCAAAAATCCCGCCCAAAATCAGATCCGCAGAGCAGGTCCGCTCATAGCGCTCATAGGAAATGATTGGACCCTGATACCCCACATCCAAGGCAACTTGCTTCAGGAGCTGGAACACCGCATTGTCCAGACCGGTTTGGATAAACAAAGACGCGGACACGTTCGCTGGATGTCGCAGCAGGCTCAAACCAACCTGCAACATCAGGTCTTGATCATTCAGACAAAGAAAAACGTGTGTCGCAGGCAGGTGAGTGGACAACGGATCAAGTTGCTTTTCAAACAGATCGCGGCGTGCCAAATCAAGATCGATCGGCGTGATCTGGCAATTCAAAGCGATGTTGGGCAGTTCAGCCAGAAGCAAGGTCACTTTTTCAGAGGCAGCTTGATCCATGATGGTGATTGCGAACGGTTGAGCGGACTTTTTCAATGCACAGGCCAGGGCGGCCTGCCTGACCAGGTTGTTGCCCATCCGGCCAAATCCGATGATGAGTAGATGGACAGGCTCTGTTACATGACTCACCAGCGCTTCTTGCATGAGGACCCGGGCCGTTCCCGCATAGGGATTGTAGATTTCCAGCTGAAAACGCTCGGTGCCCAGCGCCATTTCACTGTGCTTCAGCAAATGGGTCAATTCGGCTGACTCCAGGTGGACCACACAGGTCAGTCGATTTCTGGTTCGTTGTTGGCTCAATTGATGGGCCTGGATCGCCAGCTGCACATTCTGGCTGTCCTCGTCGAACAGGCATACCAAATGGCTGGCGTGCAAAACGCGCGATTGTATGAGTAGATCCGGGTCACTCACCTCACCCTCGAGAACAATAAATTTTCCCTTGCGCAGGTCTTGATGAGCTGTCTCCGATGACCGGATGACGAGCACTCTGTACCCACGCTCTGTCAGCTCGTTAGCCAGACGACCAACGCGACTCCCGGTTCCACAGATGATAACATGCTCGTGCAGCCGCCACAGCCGCAACCAATTCAATTGCTCGCGGAACAGGGACTTGAGCGCCTGCAAAAGTGTATAGGCCGTCAATGCAGGAAGCAGGAAACGGGCCGCTTCCAGCATGGCATTGCTTTTTCCTGCGGCCATTCCCGATTCCAGGGTGACCAGCTGCAGTGTCAAATAAACCCTGTCCCCGACTGTCCAAGGCAACTCATTTTGGATGGCATAGCGACCAAATCCAGCTACGCCGAGCATGAGCCCCGTCAACCACGCACAACCGAGCACAATCCAGCGAATCTCCAGCCAAAAAAGTCGAAAATGTGAATTTGGCTTGGTCCGAGTCTGTCTCTGATCCTTTTGGACAACAGGTATTTCCTTTTCGGGGACCGGTTCGCTGGCTGATTGCCTGACAATCGGCCACCAGTTCCCCGGTCCCTCCAGGACCTTGGGATGGCTGGCCATCCCAAATGGCGACCAGCACGTCAGCGAGCCCCAACAGTCGATCATTGGCAACCCTATAGGATTGTGGCCGAAGGGCCGCATTCTGCAGGACAATGACCTCGCTGGCCATTTGTTTGATGACCTGGAATTCCGCAACGGATGCGGGCTGTTCAAAATCCTGAAGGTAATCCGTTTCCGGCAGTGGCAAAATAGCCACCAGGCCAGCTGGCAAGGCTTGTGTCAAATGCCTGGCCAGAAGTCGATCCGCTCCCTCGGCCAGACAGGAATACACCTGATAATCTGCTCCAGGAAAGGCATACCTGATCAGCTGACAAGCTTCCTGGATGCCCGTTTCCAAGCGCTGTAAGTCACCTGGCTGGCGGTGTCCACAGACGGCAATCCTGATCTTTCTCACACCATGATTCATCCTGGTTGTACCCTCACTCCATGAAGGAAGCCTTCTGTCTTGATCATATCCTTCATTTTATGATTTGGCGCATTTTCATTTTATGATTTGGCGGTTTCCTTGCTTACCATGCTTTCCGCAATTCTATTCAGCGATTGCTCTGCAGCAGATAGTCAACCGAGCTGGTTTCATCGATCAGGATGCGGCTGATTTTCCAGCCGGAGAGGGATTTTTCCAAGTAGAGGGTGCCTTGTGGCTGAAAGTTGAAAGCGTCCTGGCTAGAGAGGGACTGGACTTTAACGGTGACTATATAGGTGAAGGCAGGCTTGTCTGGCGAGGAAAATTGACTGGCATCCAGCTGGATCGATTCGGCCGTCATTTCACATTGGTTCACGGCCATGGTGGTCTCATTGCTCCAGATCGCGCGAGTCGAAACGGCTTCCTGAAAGCCTGATCGGGTCATCTTGTGCTGATACTTCTGGCCCAGAGGCCCAAATGTCGCATCTTCCGTCCGGCTGCCGGAGGTGATCCGAGCCATGATCTCAGTTGACTCCTCGGCCGTGACCGTATACATCGTCTGCAGGAACGCCTCCGCCCGTTCCATTTCCGTCACGGCATTCAGCTGCATCAAGTAGACAGCGACCGTGAGGATCAACAGCAAGATGCTGACGCTCACGATGATTACGACCCGTTTTTGCCTAATAGTCATGATGAACGAGATCCTTTCTGGGGGCGAGACATTCACCTGCCCACTGCCATTTCACCGTAAATTGCCGGTCACCCCGCCATGATGCAATCATAAGCAACGATTTCCTGCTGATTGGAGCCAGTGGAATCGATCCGGTAGAGCCTGGACCGGTACGTTTCGGCACCCATTTCATCATAGGTGATTTCGTGCAAATAGAGCCAGCCGTCCAGGACCGCCACCAGATAGGCAAAACCAGCTTCTTCAGTTGAGACATCCGTGATCATCTGCCGTCCGCTGCCATCGAGCGCAATTTGCACCAGCTCGCCACCGGTCACTTCCATATCGTATTCAGTCCGTTCCAGCTGGTAGACAATCTTCCCGTCATCCAGAAAGAAATTGAACGTGGGTTCGTCTGTCAGCTGTTGCCGGTCTGTTCCATCTGTCCGGATCCGGTACAGGGACCACTGGTCAGATTCATTGCAGTAATAGATCCAGCCATCGCTGGCCGTGAAATCACCGCCCGCCACCGTGTCTGGACCAACAAGCTCGGTTTCACGGCCGGCCAGATCGATCCGGACGATTTCATTCTGGCCAGAACGTGCGAAGACCAGGTCCTGATCGACAGCCTCGAATGAATAGCCTTCTGCGATGACTTCAAGCCCTGTCCCGTCCGTCCTGACGCGCTGGATCGACGGTTGCCAGGCATCATCGAAACGACCCAGATAGATCCACTCACCGGCAATCTGCATCTGGTCCACATCAAATCCGTCCAGTGCCAGCAGGTGAGTCAGCTCACTGCCATCCGGCCGGATTTTCTGCACCCTCACCGAGATTGGCGTGCCATCCTCGACAGTGGTGCTCTGGATAAAATACAGCCAGCCATCGACGAGATGGATGGAGTGGATGCGAAAGCCTTCATGGATCAGTGTCCGATTTGAGCCATCCGAGCGCATCCGGTAAAGACCCCATTCCAGGTCCAGTGCCTGCATTTCAGATACGGTGTAGTAGATCCAGTCACCCTGCTGCACAACTGGACCGCCATTGCCAAAAACGGCAGCGGAGAGATCGTCTGGTGTCGATTCCGTCACGATGCTCGACTGCGAAGTTGTCGTGATGTCTGGCCCTGTGCGATCAGTTGCCGCGATCGACCCATCCGTTTCAGGCAGTACTGAGATTGATCCATCTGGCACTGAGGGTTGTCGGGCACACGAAACCAGCAACATGGCAGCCAATCCTATGGAAAAAAGCATACACCCACTTGCATTCTTACGTCTCATAAGCGGATCCTCGAACGTGTAATGGCCTCGAAAAAAGTGTGCCCGTCACGATTGCCTGGAGTGTTTTGTTTTCAGTTTCAGTTTCACGCGGTAACTGACGTGGCAATGCTTCACCCATACAGGATTTGAGAATCCTGCGAGTGTGCCCCCGAAACCCAGCTTGCCGACAGTTGAATCTGGAGAAGCAACCAATTCAACCTGCGCATCCGCAAGAAAATGCGTGAAGCATTGAGCATGGGCTTCGGACTCCCGAGATCCGTAGGCGCGGTAAAATCGGTGGCTGCCGGTGATGATGTCGGATTGAGGATAGAGTTGGCTGGTTTCAGTCCAATGGTAGTCACCGCCAGCCGTTTTGCTTTCGTGGACTTCTCCGGACCTGGTGCCCCCAGGTGCGCCTCCCAGCGATATCGTCCGGACGTACTGGGCCGAAACCCCGGCCAGTTTAAACATGAAAAATGCCAGCCGACTATCTAATTGATGCGGTTGGCTGTACCAATACCACGTAGGCAAGGTGCGAGACGTGCCAGGCCGAGTGGCAATCACCTCTGGCGGGCCTTCCAGCTCGATCCAGATGTGGGCCATCCGGACAGAGCCGACATTGAAAAGACGCTCCAGAACCATTTTCTTGCAGTCTTGGACCATGACCAGGAGTAAAGCCTGCCCGTTTTCATGAATCTTGATCTTCCACTGCGCAGGAACTTGCTTCCTGGCGACTGCGGGCTCCACATAGTATCGGGAAAACATCTCCTTGACATCGAAGATATCCATCGAAATCGGATACGAGCATTCAAGAGGCAGCATGATTTCTCACCTCCTTGTCTGCTTTCATTATACATCTTGTCCTGCATGCCGGGCCTTTTCGGGCGTTTGTTAATAGTCACCTCGTTTGAGATAATGAAAAAAACGAGTGATCTTCTCAGGACGAACACTTGCTCGATCGGAGTGGTGCAGTGCCAATCGGTGAAAACCTACCCTGCACGGCGTGAAGTGAGGTCTTCCCATGACAGTTGCTCCTCAATTCCAAGCGGATGTCGATGCAATCCTGGCCAGACGCAATCATCTGGGCGCTGACTTGTGGACGACGCCCGACAAACGTCTGATCAAGGGTACGCCATTTTCGACCCTGGATTGTGCATTGCTGCTGTTGGAACTTGGCGTCGATCCATCTGACCCGAATCTGCAGTCCGTCGCTGACTTGATCTGGAGCGTCTGGCGCGAAGATGGCCGATTCAAATTGGCGCCAAGCGGAGCGATCTACCCCTGCCACACCAGCATCGCTGCCAATGTCCTTTGCCATCTCGGTTATGCCACTGACCCCAGGCTGCAGAAGACCTTCCAGCACCTGCTAGACATCCAGTATCACGACGGCGGCTGGCGCTGCAACAAATTCAGCTTCGGCCGTGGTCCGGAAACAGAATTCTCCAACCCTGGCACGACCTTGATCGCCTTGAGTGCTTTTCGCTTCACCTCACATCTCAATCAGGACCCCCGGCTCGATCAGGCGGTCGAATTCCTGCTCAACCACTGGACCATCCGCATCCCGATCGGCCCCTGCCATTACGGTATCGGTACTCTGTTCCAGCAGGTTGAGTACCCCTTTGGCAACTACAACCTGTTTATCTACGTCTACGTCCTGTCTTTCTACGACCGGGCGAAGAAAGATCCGCGCTTTCTTGAGGCACTGGCACTGCTTGAGTCCAAGATGTCTGACGGCCAGATCGTCATCGAACGCGTCAACCGCCAGCTGGCCAGTCTGGATTTTTGCCGCAAAGGCCAGCCCAGCGAACTTGCGACGCGCCGTTATCTGGAAATCAAACACAACCTGGGATCTTAAACCAATTTCAAGGCAACAAGTGCCCACTTTTCCTTAAAAGTGCCCCCGTCAACGACTAGGAATCCTTCCAAGATTTGCCCCCATTCGGCTTCGTCCACATAGCCCCAGGGAGGGGTGGCTCCCAGACTGAGATAAGCATGGCCGGTTGGCTTAAGAATCCGCTTGATCTCGGCCACAGCAGCAGATCGGTCCACTGCAATGGAGCAGAGCAAACCATTGGCAAAGATGATGTCAACCGACCTATCCGGAATGAAGCCCAAATCAGCTGCTGACGATTGGCGTGCCTCAATATTGAGATAATGGCCCCGTTGAGCCCTTTTTTGGATTTTGGCGATCACCTTCGGAGCCAGATCGACGGAATAGACCTTGCCCTCCGGACCGACTGCACCAGCCAACGCAAAAGAGAAATGACCCCATCCGCAGCCAATGTCCGCAACGATGTGGCCCTTTTCAATATAGTGAACGATGCGAGAAAGGGATCGATCCCCTAGCCGGAAGATCGGATCCAGAAAGTAAGGCCCTCTCCGCGACAAAATCCAATGTGAGGTGCGAGACAACTCGGTTCGCCCCTGAGCGGATGCCTTCTTTCCGCCACTCCTTGCGATGCCCTTGCCCAAGAAAATCCCTCCCGTCCATCTCGAGCATGAATGCAGATTCAATTCACTTCACAAATAAATATTTGCCCAGTTGCCCTCGTGTTCCTGATTTTAATTATACGCTGAGCGCGTGAAAATCTGGGAATAAATCAGACCGCATGTCTTGAAACTGGATCGCTTGTGGTATAATCTCTCTAGATTTTCGAGCCGCGCCCTCAACGCCGCACATTTGGAAAATCGCACTAAACACCCGCGGATGTGGTGGAATTGGCAGACACGCTGGATTTAGGTTCCAGTGCGCAAGCGTGCAGGTTCAAGTCCTGTCATCCGCACCAATAGACCGTAGATCTCGCCGTGTGCGAGGTCTACGGTCTATCTTTATGTCGAGGACTTGAACCCGGTCAATGTCCTGTCATCCGCACCAACCCTAGTACCATCTATTGATAGAATCACTTCTGTCAGTAGGTGGTATTTTT
>CAZGSR010000046.1:0-18377 GCA_964528645.1 uncultured Mageeibacillus sp.
GCGTCTACGCTACTTTTTTCTCATTTAGTACTTGACTTCATATAGTCAGTCTTTTTTTAATGTTTCGTGTTCAGGTGTTTTGAGTCGATTGATCAGGGTTTGGTCAGGGTTTGGTTGTTTTGAAGGACTGTAAACGTTTTGAATGTGATTCCCAAACCAAGACTATCACATCTTTCCGCAGGACCGGACCATCAGGATTTTAATGCAGTATAAGTTTTATGGATAGCCAGACTATGGTAGAATAAGGGGCAAATGCTCCTGACCAGCCAGCCGAGCGGCGATCAGACCTACGGCAGCGTCGAAAGGACCCCATGAATCTGCAAGTCATGAAATATTTTCTCCTGGTCGCCCAGGAGCGCAGCATCTCCAAAGGTGCCACCAAGGCCCACGTGTCCCAGTCGGCCCTGAGCCAGATGATCCAGAAATTCGAAGAAGATGTCGGTCTGCCCCTTCTGGAGCGCAGCAATCGCGGCGTTTCCCTGACTGAGGCGGGCGAGATCGTCCAGAAATATGCCAGCAGCATCACTCAGAAATACGACCAGATGCTGGAGAGCCTGCAGTCGATCCATCACGGCCAGCACAAGATCCACATCAACGGCACCCATTCGATGGCTGCCTATTCCTTGCCCTGCCTGCTGTACAAGCTGAAAAAAGCCTTCCCCCAGTTTGACTACGCGCTCGAAGCTCGTGACACGGAAGCCATCCTGCGCGATGTCCGTGAAGGACTGGTTGATTTCGGTTTTGTGGATATCAACGATCGTGATAACGAGGATCTGAAATTTTACCCGATGGGCCGGGAGCGCGTCGTCCTGATCGCCCAGGACAGCTATCCGGTGCCAGAAACCATCACCATCGACGACCTGATCCGCTATGAGATGGTCCAGTGTACGTCCAACAAGCACGCCTGTGACCGTCTCGAGGAAGAGCTGGTCCGCGTCGGCAAGGACATCCACAGCCTCAACGTCATTTTCAACGCTGACTCGTTGTCGGCGGTCAAATCGTCCGTTGTCAAAGGCTTTGGCATGGCTTTTGTGCCGTATGAAAGTGTCAAACGCGAGTTGTACGAGAAATCGATCAAGATCGTCGCAGTTGACAACCTGGATATGGACTATGATATTTTCCTAGTGACCCGCCCGAGCAAGAACATCGTCCAGCCCTACCAGCAGATCCTCAAATTTGTCCTACAGGCAGGTGTTTCGATTTTCTGCTGATCGTCACTTCCCAGACGCCGTTGATGACCTCATCGACAGCAATGCCATAGTCGCGGTCGGTGAAATAGTCACGCAGGGACTCGAGCACACAGCTGTGGTCGGTCACCACCATCAGGCTTTCGCCAGGCTGCAAGTGTTTGACTTTTTCCTTGGCGCTGATCAGAGGCACCGGACAAAAATCTCCGAGACAGTCGAGTACGATCATGATCGGGTGACTCCTTGGGCCTTTGGGCTTGGGTGGCAATTCTGGGGCAGTAAACAACACGCGGTTTCAAGCTCACGCTAGCGAACTGCCTGAAAAAAGTCAAGTGGAGCACCTTTTACGTGGAGCAGCGGCACCTACCCTTCCAGAAACCGTATCGCCTTGAGACTGCCCGCCCGCTGGTCGAGCAGGTCCTGGCCAGTGGCCGGACAGAAGGGGATGGACCGATGACTGCCCGCTGCCAGGCCCTACTGGCCAGCCAGTTTTCTTTTGATCAGCCAGTCAGCCAGACCAGACCGCATCAGGTCCAGGAGACGGCCCAGTCGATTTTTCTCGTCACCTCCGGGACCGCCGCCCTCGAGCTGGCGGTGCAGGCGTTGCAGCTGCGGCCGGGCGATGAAGTCATCGTACCCTCGTTTGCCTATCCCTCTGCCGCCAATGCCGTGCTTTTAGCCGGAGGCACCGTCGTCTATTGCGAGGTCGAACCGGTCCACCTGACCCTCGATCCCGCGCGTCTGCCGCGGCACATCACCGCGAAAACACGGGCCGTCATCCTGGTTCATTACGGCGGCATCAGCTGCGACCTCGCTCCGATCCAGGCCATCTGTACGGCCCACGACTTGTGCATCATCGAGGACTGCGCCCAGAGCTACCTGTCCACCAGCCAGGGACGTCCGACCGGCACTTTCGGCACCTTCGGCTGCTTCAGTTTCCACGGCACCAAAGACGTGGTCTGCGGCGAAGGCGGCGCCCTCCTGGTCAACGATCCCGCTTTTCTCGAACGCGTGCGCCTCTTCCGCCAGAAAGGCACCAACCGCGACGCTTTCACGAACGGCCAGGTTGCGTTCTACGACTGGCAGTCCGTCGGCTCCAGCTATGCACCCAGTGAACTGGCCATGGCCCTCCTGCTGTCCCAGCTGGAGCTGGCTCCGGAAATCCTCAGCCGCAAGAGACACCTTTTTGCCCGCTACGTCCAGCATGTCTCCCGGCAAAAAGACAATCCGGCCTTTCAGGCTCTGATCGCGGGGTACAGTTCACATCGCGCGCCTGCACGAACGAACTCCGGCGGCTCGTCTGCGCCGCTGGACGGCGCGAATGGCCACCTGTTCTACCTTTTGTTTCGCGATGCTGCCACGGCCGCGGCGCTGATTCGCCACCTGGCCGCTGCAGGAATCGAAGCCAGGACCCATTTTGTCCCACTGCACGAAAGCCCATTTGGCCGCACCTTCATCAGGCCGGCCAATGATTTCACATTCGAAACTGGCCTGGGTCAGCGGCTGGTCCGCCTGCCCTTGTACGCGGCCATGACCGAGCTGGAACAAGACCAGATCCTCGCAGCGGTCGACGCCTTCTTTGCCGGAGGCTCCTGATGCAACTGCAGCAACAATCGTCCACCCAAGCCACTTCATCAGGCCAGCAGCCGTGGCTGTCCGTCGTGATTCCGACCTATAGCCGGGCCGAGACCCTGTCTTCGCATATCGCGGCGGTCCATGGCTGCCTGAGTAACGATTTCGCCAATCGGCGCTTTGAAATCATCGTCGTCAATGACGCCAGCCCGGATCAGACCCCCGCTGTGCTCGCTGAACTTGGCGCACGATTCCCGGCCGTGCGCATCCTGAACCTCGAGCAGAACCTGGGCCAGCAGGCTGCAACTCGGGCCGGACTGGCCCTGGCCGTAGGATCCGTCGTGGTGACGCTGGATGACGACGGTAAAGATGATCCCGCCGACATTGTGCGCCTGGTTGACCTGCTGTCAGCTGGTCATGATGTCGTTTATGGAATCCCCGGGCAGGAAACGACTCTCGCCTGGTACCGGCGCCTGGGGACTGTTATCAAAGAGGCATTGCTCGGTTGCCTGTGCCACAAGCCGAAAGGCATCCGCCTGACTGGTTTTCGCGCCATGAACCGGGCCACAGTCGATCGGATCGTGGCGGATACACGCCGCCACCTCTACATCTCGGCCACGATCCTGGAAAAGCCAGTCCACATCGGTCAAGTCCAGGTCGCAGCTCCGGTCCGCAATGCATCCGGCTATTCCCTGACCGCCCTGGCCCGCCTGCTGCTGAGGATTGCACTCTGGTACGGCCCTTTTTACCGACTCCTGATCCGGATGTCTGACTCGTCTGCCATTCATCATCCAATCCAGGTTCATCCGGAGACCCAGACATGACCGCGCAGACACTCCTGATGCTGGGCGCCTCGCTGGCCCAGATCCCCGGTATTATGGCTGCCCGCGAGCAGGGCATACACGTCATCAGCTGCGACAATCTGCCCCATTCACCGGGGCATGCTCTGGCTCAGGCATCCGTCCAGGCCAGCACGTTTGACCCCGCTGCCGTTCTGGTGGCCGCCCGGCAGCACGCCATCGATGGGATCATGACCATGGGTTCGGACCAGCCGGTCCTGACCGCGGCGATCGTCGCGCAGCAGCTGGGCCTGCCCTCGGCTTTGACCGTCGAAACCGCCCGCGCTGTGACCGACAAACGCGTCATGAAACGGCGCTTCCAGGCGCTCGGCCTGCCGACGGTGCCCTTTGTGATTTACAAACCGGACCAGCCTGCAGCCCCTGATACGCCACGCTCACGTGCGTCAGCCCCATACAAAATGACCACGCCGGATCCCTTGGCCCAGCTCGATTATCCGGTCGTCGTCAAACCGGTCGATTCACAAGGCCAGCGCGGTATTTTCGTCTGCACCACACCTGCCGACGTCCGCCAGCAAGCGCCACAAGTCCTGGCTTTCAGCCGTGCCGATGAAATCCTGGTCGAATCCTACTACCCCAGTGATGAGGTCACGGTCAGCGGCTGGGTGAATGCAGGCAAGGCCCGGATCCTGACCCTGACCGACCGGGAGCGCTTTGCCGGCACCGATCCGCTCGGCGTTTGCCTCAGTCACGAATGGCCCAGCCGTTATCTTGCCAGTCACGCGGACGAAATCGCCAGCCTGACCCAAGCCATCGTCAGTGGCTTCGAGATCTGGGAGGGACCGATCTATTTCCAGTTCTTGATTGGCGCATCTGGGGTGAGAATCAATGAAATCGCCTGTCGGATCGGGGGCGCATTCGAGTCGCAGTTCATCCCGCGCCTGACAGGATTTGACCTGACAGCCACCCAGATCGATCTTGCCCTCGGCCGGCCGCTCCGCGCGGCCAGCCAGCTCGCCTTGAAGCAGCACGATTTTCGCCAGGTTCGGGAACACCTTTCCGTCCAGCTCTTTTTTGCCCAACCCTGCACCATCGGCCGGTTGACTCCACTGGCCGAGGTCCTGGCTTGCCCGGGCGTGCTTGACGCTGGCTACCACCTCAAGCCCGGCCACACGATCCCGGCGATCACAAATGCCACGGCCCGCGTCGGCTATTGCATTGTCACCGCACCGGACAAAAACGCTCTGGAGCAGCGACTCACCCAGGTCTACTCCGTGCTCCAGGTCATCGACACCGAAGGGGTCAACCAGCTGATCCATCGCCCATTGGAGGTTTTGCCGCTTGAACAGCCTGAATGAAAATCGCCTGGATAAATCGGCCTGGCCAGCTTGTCTACATCACCGCGAGACCAGAAGGTCGCCTGTTGCCGTCGCTTTAAGCCTGCTTATGAGCCTGGCATTGACCGTGCTCATTGCCGGCTGCAGCAAGCCAGATGAGCTCCAGATCCGAGTCGCCGAGCAGTATGGCTTGGCCTATGCCCCGATCCAGATCATGCAGGAAAAGGGTTTTCTCGAGGCGGCTCTCCACAACGTTGCTGCCGCCGATCAGCCGGTCCATGTCGAATGGATCAAGCTGGCCAACACTGCGGCGATCCAGGAAGCCATGCTGGCGGATCAGCTCGATGTCGCATTCGTCGGCATCCCGCCGTTTTTGATCGGCCGCGACCAGGGCATGCCGTGGTCGATTTTCACCGGCCTGTCGGAATGCCCTGTTGAACTTTTGAGCAATGACCCGGCGATCACCGACCTGAAAAGCCTGGCCGATGCCGGAAAAATCGCCTTGCCCCAGCCAGGCAGCATCCAGCACATCTTGCTCGCGATGGCCGCCGAACAGCAGCTCAGCGATGCCACCCGGTTTGACCGCCAGCTGGTCGCGATGAAACACCCCGACGGCCTGCAGGCCCTGCTCTCGGGCCAGGACATCGTCGCCCAGTTCACCGCGCCGCCCTATAATTTCATCGCTGCGGAAACACAGGGCATCGAGGTGATCCTTTCGGGTGAAGAAGCCTTCGGCGACTCCTTCAGCTTCATCGTCGGCATCGCCGAAGACACATTTTTGCAGGACGATGTGCGCCGCCAGGCCTTTCAAGCGGCCCTCGACCAGTCGATCCAGTTCATGGCGGAAAATCCTGCTGAAACAGTTGAAATCCTCGCCGCCAGCTATGAACTGACGCCGGAACAGACGCAGCTGTATCTTTATGGACGGCGTCTTGTTTTCGGCACCTCGATCCGCGGCGTGGACCATTTCGCCGAATTCATGCAGCGAACAGGGTATCTGGAGAAGGCCTATGGACATCAAGATGTGGTCTGGCCGGAGTAATTTGCGCAGCCGTCGGCCCGCACGTCAGTCGCGGCCAAATCAGTGCATCGGTCAGCCCGGACAGGCGCTGCCATCCGTGAAGATCCAGCTGGTCTGGCTTTTGGTGCTGCTTTTGGCCTGGGAAAGTGTCAGCCGGGCTGGGCTCGTCAATCCACTGATCGTGCCGCCTGTGTCGGCGGTCCTGCGGCGCTTGGTGACCGGACTGTGGGGTGGCACGCTGTTCCTGCAGTGGGTGCAATCGGTCAGCCTGGTCGTTGCCGGTCTTCTGGTCGGCAGTCTGATCGGCTTGTTCCTGGCCACGGCGGATTATTTCCTGCCCCGGATCCGTCCTGTGATCACCCTCTTGAACGCAGTTTTGCATCCATTGCCTGGCGTAGCCATCCTGCCCGTCGTGCTCTCGATTGCCGGCTTGGGTTTGCCAGCGGTCAGCATCGTCATCCTGCATGCCATCGTCTGGTCTGCCTACCTCAGTTTCATCTCGGGTTTCCGCTCGATCGCCCCGGAACTGCTCGATATCGCCCGCAACCTGGGGGCCAGCCGGCGCCAGATCCTGTACCATGTCCTGCTGCCCTCGATCGGCCCGCAACTGGCTGCCGGACTGCGCATCGGCTGGTCCCGCGGCTGGCGCGCCTTGATCAGTGCCGAAATGATCTTTTCCGCCATCGGCAGCCTTGGTGGCCTGGGCTGGTATCTGTTCGAGCGCCGCTCTTTCATGGACATCACTGGCGTCTATGCCGGCATCGTCCTGATGATCCTGACTGGATTTTTCATCGAGTCGGTGGTATTTCGCCGCTGGCTGCCTGGTCAAGCCGATACAAACTGACCGCCCAGGGGTAATCGCCCTGATACCGGACCACCCGGGTGCCATAGACGGGCGCCGTAAAGGTGTGGACCAGTTCGCCCTGCTGCTCGAGGATGGCCTTGAGTGCGCGCAAAACCGCTGGATCGGCAGTCCGCCCCGGCCGGATCTCATACAGCACCCACCAGTCCGGATTCCTCAGGATGAAGTCGTACTCCTCATACCAGATCACTGTGTTGATGCCGCGCCCTTGCAGGTAGGCCGCCACCGCAGCCTCTACGGCCGGGCTGGCTGCTTCTGCGGCCTGATTGGACACAGCTGCATCGCCTGAATGGGGCGGGGGAGCGGCGTTTGATGGGTCGTTTGGATCATAATTTTCACCTTTGAACCTATGTTCCGAATAACCTATGTTATCAGTAACATAGGTTAGGTTGCGCAAATCATAGAAATAGTCTGCCGTCTGCTGCAAGACAAACCCCGCACTCAGATTCCCCAGCACGAACGCATGGTCCGGCAGATGGTCCCGGATTTCAGCGCTGTATTCCTGATACGGATCCACGCCTGTCCCGATCCTCTGACGGACAAACGGGCCAAAATCATGCGGCAGCGCCACCGCGCCAGCCAAAACAGCCACGACCACAAGCAGCTGCGGGATGGATCGACCCAGTCGCAACGGTACAGACCGCCATCCCAGGCAGGCAATCCCGCCCAGAATCCAGACCAGCGGTACCAAGACAAAAACAATCGACGTCGGATTGAACCGGCCAATGACAAAAAGCACCAGGACAAAGCCACCCAGACCGAGAAGGCCAGTTTCCAGCAGCCTGACACCAGGCGAACGAGATTCCTGATTGCTGTTTAACGCATCGCGCCCGCGACCCACGCCGAGCAGTATGCTCAACCGCACAGCCAGGCCCAGCACGGCCAGAACCACCGTGACGACCAGCAGGCCGCGCACATCCGGCAGCCAGTAGGTACCATTGTCCTGCCGCCATAACTGGCGCAAGAATTGCTGCAAATTGGCCCCCCGCTGGTTGGGCGCCGCATCGACCGCTAGATTGGCGCCAAATTCCGCATAATTCTCCAGAAATCCCGGACTGACCCACAGGCTCAGTGCCACCAGCAGCGAACCTGCCACAGCCAACCCGGCACCAAGAAGCAGCAACGTTTTCAACGACAGGCGCCCGACCAGCACATTCCAGAGCAAGACCAGCCCGGCAATCACCGCAGGAAATAGCGCATTGGGATGGATCAGAGCCGCACCGCCGAGCAGCAGGCCGAACCAGAAGCCCTGGCGCGGCTGCTGGATCTGCGGCAGCATGGCACAAGCGGCAGCCAGAACCGCCAGAATCAAGCTTTCCTGGCGAGCCAGATGCGCCGTCGTCAAAAATAACGGCTGCAGGCTGAGCGCGATCATCAGGCCCAGTGCCAGGTCGCGCCGGCCCGTCCAGCGGGCGAGCCCGTAATAAACCAGAACCAGCGTGAGAAGCGCAGCCAGCAGGCTCAGCAACCGGACTGCGAATACATTGAATCCCAGCAGCCCGATCAGGCCCGCCTGCAAGACATGGAACAGCATCTTGAACGCATGCGGCTGGCGGGGAAACAGATCGAAAAACGGCTCCGTTACCGTCACGCTGGCCTGGTCCAGATAGGCCCGGGACAAGCCAGCCAGCCAGGCCTCGTCCGAATGGACAGCAGGGAAGACAGTCAACGTCAGCCCGTTGAGGACCGACCAGAGCACCAGATAGCCCAGAACCAGGCGATTATGCAGATTTACCAAGAAATGAATGCGCACGCAAGACCTCGTTTGCTGTTTGTTCCAGATTGACACGATCCATGCCAGAGAGGCAATCGATCGGCCATAAATATATCTTATGGTACATCGGAATATTTCATACCGAAAGCCGAATCTTGACCGGTTACGTTTACGGGAATTCGTATATACTGGGGTGGAAGTCTGGAGCAAAACGTGTGTGTGATTCCCAATTCCCACAAACAATCTGTTTCACGCTTCAACATCAAGGAGGAAACCGCATGCCGCGTCCATTCAAACAGGCTGTCGTCCTGCTGCTGGCTGTCGTCCTGCTGCTGGCCACCGTCGCCTGCAACCAGACCGCCTACACCGACAGTGATAACATTGTCGAGGCAGCCGACCTGGCCACGCTGATGCAGGACCCGCAGGCCGTCGTCATCGATGCCCGTTCAGCCGACGATTATGCCAAAGGCCACCTGCAAGGTGCGATCAGCCTGCCCCCGGAAAAGCTCTCCGTCAGCGAACCCGTCCCGGGTCTTCTGGCCCCGGCCGAGACCATCGCCGCCACCCTGGGCACTGCCGGGATCAGCAACACATCCAAAATCTACATTTATGACAACAACCAGGGCGTCTACGCTGCCCGTGTCTGGTGGGTGCTCAAGGTCTTCGGCCATGAATCCGCCACAGTTGTCAACGGTGGCGAGGCCGCCATCCTGAAAGCCGGCCTGCCCTTGTCCGCCGACGCTACGACCTTGCCAGCTGCGACCTACACGACCCAGCCTCTGAATGAGAGCCTTTACGCATCGAAAGATGAAGTCAAGGCCGCCATCGATGGTTCCGTTCCGGCCGTCATCCTCGATGTCCGCTCGACTGCCGAGTACGAGGAAGGCGCCATCCCGACCGCCAAACTCTACCCCCACACCCGCAACCTGTATTCGGACGGTACCTTCAAGTCCGCCCGCGACATCGGACTGGACTACCACGACCTCGGCCTGAAAAAAGACGACGCCATCATCCTGTACTGCAAAACGTCCTTCCGGGCCACCCAGACCTTGCTCGTCCTGACCGAAGCCGGCTACACCAATGTCCAGGTCTACGACGGTGCCTGGGTCGAATGGTCTGCCAATGAAGCCCCGGCTGAAAAGCCCGCCCAGACTGTCCCCAGCATCCAGAGCGCATCCTGATTTTCCACAACGGAGGAAACGTATGAAGAAACTGCTCGTACTGGCCTTGATTCTTGCCCTGACCATCGGCTCGGTGGCCTGCACCAAGGAAACCACAGCCCCCGCCTCGATGGACCTCGGTCCGACAACCGCTGCCACCACCACGGCCACTGCTGAAACCCCGGCTTCACCGCTGGAAGGCGCCGTCAAAGCCTTGTTCACCAACATGCCTGAGCACATCTACAAGATCGACCAGGCTGAACTGGTGAAAAAAGTCAATGCCGGCGAAAAGCTCATGATCGTCGACATCCGCCAGGCGGCTGATTACGAAAAAGGCCACCTCAAGGGCGCGGTCAACCTGCCCTGGGGTACCGCGATCAGCGACAACCTCAGCAAACTACCCCAGGACCAGGACGTTTTCGTCTACTGCTATACCGGCCAGACCGCCGGTCAGGCCGTCATCACGATGAACCTCGCCGGAATCCAGGCCAAGAGCATCAACCTCGGCTGGAACCTTGGCATTTCCAAGGTCGCAGGCGTTGAAGCCGTCACCGAAACCACCGCCAATGAGCTGGCCGATGCCGGCAGCACCATTGACCCGGCCGTCCAGGAAGCTGTCAGTGCCTACTTTGCCGGTCTGGCTACGATCACCGACGAAACCTACAAGAACTACAAGATCAACGAAGATGCCCTCAAAGCCCTGATCGACGGCGGTAAGAACCCTTTCATCGTCTCAGTCCGCAAGGCTGAAGACTACGCCAAGGGCCACATCGCTGGTGCGATCAATATCCCCTTCGGCAAGACCACCCTCGACGATCTCTCTGCCCTGCCCAAGGACCAGAAGATCCACGTCTATTGCTACACTGGCCAGACTGCCGGTGAAACCGTTGCCGCCCTGCGCCTCCTTGGCTACGATGCCGTCTCCCTCAACGGTGGCATGGGCATGGCTTCCAACCATCCCAATGGCTGGGCCAACAAAGGCTACCCGACTGTTGCTGACCACCCTGTCTTCAACGCCACCAACACCTATTTCCGGGAAATGCCCGAGCACATCTACAAGATCGACCAGAAAGAATTCATCGACAAAGTCGTTGCCGGTGATGACATGGTTATCCTTGACATCCGCGCTGCCGCCGATTACGAAAAAGGTCACGTCAAAGGCGCCGTCAACCTGCCCTGGGGCCCCGCGATCAGCGACAGCCTGGCCAAAATCCCGCAGGACAAAGACGTGATGATCTACTGCTACACCGGCCAGACCGCCGGCCAGGCCGTCGTGACCCTCAACATCGCCGGCATCCCGGCCCGCAGCGTCAACCTCGGCTGGAACTTCGGCATCTCCAAAGTAGAGGGCGTTGCCGCTGTCACCGAGACCACCGCCAACACCCTGGCCGATGCGGCCAACACCATCGATGCTGACATCACCAAGGCCGTCGCCGATTACTATGCCGGCCTGGCTGCCATCACCGATGAACGCTTCAAGAACTACAAAGTCTCGGAAAAAGACCTCAAGGCCATGATCGACAACCAGGAAGATTTCTTCGTCCTGTCTGTCCGTAAGGCTGAAGACTTCGCCAAGGGTCATATCCCGGGCGCTGTCAATGTGCCTTTCGGCAAAGACACCATCGACCAGCTGGCCATGGCCAAAGTGCCGATGAACAAAAAGGTCGTCGTCTACTGCTACACCGGCCAGACCGCCGGCCAGGTCGTCGCCGCCATGCGCCTGCGTGGTTATGACGCCGTCTCCCTCAACGGTGGCGCTGGCACACCGGCCAACGTCCCCCAAGGCTGGATTAACGCTGGCTACGAGCTCGTCACCGAGTAATCCAGAACATCGAAACGTCCAATAAGTAACGCTAAGTAATACTGAAAAACTGGCATCGCAAAACGGTGCCAGTTTTTTTCCGCAGTAGGATGTTCAGCCGATGTGAAAACGTTTGGAACCCTTGCCTGAAGATCAAACAAACCGGTAAAATATGAGAAATGCGAATCATTAACCCTATCTTTTTTAATTCCCTACGCAAACTGGTCTTATCAAATGTTCTGAACATGCACGTGTTGATAAGGCCAGTTTACATAGGGGCTGGAATACATGTTTGCCCCAAACTCAGATTGCCCACACAGCGAAGAAGGAGGCCGTGGCTACCAGACGTCACGAACTACAACCGTGAATTTTGAAAGCAACCCCCCTATGACCGAATTTCAGTCCCGCATCGCCCGGCTGTTCCAGGAACTGCAACGCCAGGGCAACCGTTTTGACACCGCCCTGGTCTACAACCGGGTCAACCAGTACTACCTGACCGGCACGATGCAGGACGGTCTGCTCGTGCTGCGCAAAAATGGTGACGTAATCTATTTCGTGCGTAAAAGTTTCGAACGAGCCAGGCTCGAGTCGCCGCTGCCTCCAAATCAGCTCGTGCAGATCCGCTCGTATCGCGACATGCTGAGTTTTCTGCCAGTGAACCTCGGCCACACCTTGCTGGAAATGGAGACCATGCCGCTCGCAGTCCTCGAGCGTCTTCGCAAATACTTCACTTTCGAATCGATTCATGCCCTCGATGGCATCCTGGCCCGGCTCCGCGCAGTCAAAAGTTCGTATGAGCTCGCAATCATCCGTGAATCGGGTCGCCAGCACAGCCACCTGATGGAGCACATCATCCCCGGGCTGCTCAAAGAAGGCATGAGCGAGGCAGACCTGCAAGCTGATATCTATGCGGCAATGGTCCGGTTCGGATACCAGGGTTTGTCCCGTTTTGCCATGCCTCAGACAGAAATGATCGTTGGCCAGCTCGGCTTTGGCGATTCATCGCTGCATCCGACCAATTTTGATGGTCCAGGTGGCATGCGGGGCGCCTCCGCTTACATGCCCGCCATCGGCAGCCGCAGTCGCCGCCTCCAGCCCGGTGACCTCGTCTTCGTCGACATCGGCTACGGCGTCAACGGCTACCATAGCGACAAGACCCGGATCTACTCTTTCGGCGCCCCACCGCCAGAAGAAGCCATCCAAGTCCACGCCGCCTGCGTCTTGGTTCTGGACAAGTCCAGCTCGCTCATGGTGCCTGGCACCACACCCGAACAGATCTACCAGACAGTCATGGCCGATCTGCCCGCCGACCTGACGCCCCATTTCATGGGCTACGGGGAGGAGAGGGTTAAATTCCTCGGCCATGGCATCGGCCTGCACATCGATGAGCAGCCCGTCATCGCCCGTGGCTTCAAAGACCCGCTCCAGGCAGGTATGGTCATCGCCCTCGAGCCCAAATGCGGCATTGAAGGCATCGGCATGGTCGGTGCCGAAGAAACCTACGAAATCACCCCACAGGGCGCCGTCTGCCTCACCGGCGGCGCGCGGGAGATCATGACCGTCTGACATGAACACAACGAGAAAAGGCAGGTAAGCAACATGTTGAAAATTGCATTCTCCACGATTGGTTGTCCGGAATGGTCCTGGATCGAAGTCACCGCCATGGCCAAAGACCTTGGCTTTGATGGCATCGAGATTCGCGGCCTCGGTGAGGAGCTCCACGCCCCACGCGCCTTGCCATTTACCCCGGCGGAGCTGCCCCGCACCATCGAGCGCCTGCAGAGCCTTGGTCTGCAGCTGACCTGCTTTTCCTCCGGCTGCTGTCTCAAAGATCCAGCCCGGCGCCATGAGATCCTGGCCGAGGGCTTTGAATACATCGACCTTGCGGCCCGGACCGGTGTGCCTTTTGTCCGCGTCCTCGGTGATATCGCCCCGGAAGTCCAGGGACCTGTCGATGATGCCATCGTCGCCCGGGCCTTGGCCTCGCTGGCCGACTATGCCCAGTGGAAGCATGTCACCGTCCTGATCGAAACCAACGGCGTCTATGCCGATACCAGACGTTTGCGCGCCCTGCTCGAGACCGTCCATCATCCGGCTGTTGGCGTCCTGTGGGACATCCACCACCCTTTCCGCTTCTTTGGTGAAACACCACGCCAGACTTGGGACGCCATCGGTACCTACGTTCGCTCCATCCACATCAAAGATTCGGTCCTGAAAAATGACCGGATCCACTACCGCATGCTCGGTCATGGCGACCTGCCGATCCAAAAGACCCTCGATCTGCTCGAAGATCATGGCTACACCGGCTTCGTCTCGCTCGAATGGGTCAAGCGCTGGAGCCGCGACCTCGAGGACGCCGCGGTTGTTTTCCCGGCCTTTGCCAACACCCTGCAAACCTATAACCGCAACCGTGCCAGCATCTGTCCGGACCGCACAGCCGGTGTGTACGGCTTGCCATCGGAACCGCCAGCCAGTATCGCCCCCGTCTCTGCCGCGCCCCGCAAAACGCTCTTTGGCCCAGACGAATGGGTCGACCTCACGCTCGGCCAGCTGATCGAGCGCGTTGCCTGCGTTTTCCCCGACCAGCCTGCCGTCACCTACACCACGCGCGACTACACCCGCACCTATCGTGAATTCCTCGACGAAATCGACCGCGTCGCCCGCGGCCTGCTCGCTATTGGCGTGCGCCCCGGTGACCACGTCGCCGTCTGGGCCACCAACCACCCCGAGTGGCTGCTGACCTTTTTCGCCTGTGCCCGGATCGGCGCCATCCTGGTCACCGTCAACACCTCCTACAAGATCCACGAAGCCGAATACCTGCTGCGTCAGTCGGACACCCACACGCTGATCATGATGGACGGTTTCAAGGATGCCGACTACACCGCGATCATCCGCGAGATCTGCCCCGAGCTGGCCATCGCCCAACCCGGCCAGCTGTCGGCCCAGCGCCTGCCGCTTTTGAAAAATGTCATCAATTTCACCAGCGAGCAGCCCGGCTGCTGGACCTGGCCGGAGCTGCTCGCCCGCGGCGCAGCGATCCCGGCTGAGCACATCACCGAGATCGGCCGCACCCTCGACAAGCACGATGTCATCAACATGCAGTACACCTCGGGAACGACCGGTTTCCCCAAAGGCGTCATGCTCACGCATTACAACATCATCAACAACGGCAAATCGATCGGCGACTGCATGAATTTCTCGACCGATGACAAGCTGATCATCACCGTGCCGCTGTTCCATTGTTTCGGCCTCGTCCTGGCCACGCTTGCCTCCGTCACCCATGGCACGACCATGGTGCCGCTGGAATATTTCCAGGCCGGCAAAGTCCTCGAGGCAATCGACCGGGAAAAATGCACGGCTCTGCACGGCGTGCCGACCATGTTCATCGCCCTCCTTGAGCATCCCGATTTCGCCACGACTGATTTTTCCCACATGCGCACTGGCATCATGGCTGGCTCGCCCTGCCCGATCAAGGTCATGCAGGAGGTCGTCGACCGCATGAACATGAACGAGATCACGATCGTCTTTGGCCAGACCGAGAGCTCGCCCGGCTGCACCCAGAGCCGCGCCGAAGACCCGATCGAAGTCAAGGTCAGCACCGTCGGCCGTGAACTGCCCGGCATCGAATGCCGCATCGTCGATCCAGCGACCAACGAGCCCGTCGCCGATGGCGTCGCTGGCGAATTCGTCGCTCGTGGCTACAACATCATGAAGGGCTATTACAAGATGCCGGAGGCCACGGCCGCGGCGATCGACAGCGATGGCTGGCTCCACACCGGCGACCTCGCCGTCCGCGACCACAATGGCAACTACCGCATCACCGGCCGGATCAAGGACATGATCATCCGCGGTGGCGAAAACCTCTATCCCAAGGAAATCGAGGATTTCATCTACACCCACCCGGCGGTCAAAGACGTCCAGGTCGTCGGCGTGCCCGACGCCACCTACGGCGAAGAAGTCCTCGCCGTCGTGATCAGGAAAGAAGGCCAGAACCTCAGCGAAGACGACATCAAAGCCTACGTCCGCAGCCACATGGCCAAGCACAAAACCCCCCGCTACGTCCGCTTCGTCGACAGCTACCCCATGACCGGCAGCGGCAAGATCCAGAAATTCAAAATCCGCGAATGGGCGATCGACGCGCTGGGCTTGCGGAATGCAGCTGCGATCGAGACGGCGTGAAGGGGGGCATTTTAGGTCTATTGAAAAAATGAACACATCTGACTTCAATTGTCTCGAATTCGAGGCAAGTGAAAATGAGGCTGGAAGGAAAAAAAGCAAACGGGATGGGTGAAAGTCGAACAAATCCCTGTTGATCTCGTGTCAATTCATAAGATATGTAATTTATATACGCAATATATGTTACGATTGACTCGTTGTCAGGTGCAACTAAACAATATGGGCAGGGTGGAGTACAGTGATGGAGCGATATCGAGACCTCTCGCAAGACCAAAAGAATGATTACGGCCTTTTACTGATCCTGTTGATTTTTCTGGGTATTACACCTTTGTTTGACGCCGGGCTGGATCATGATGTGATGTATTGGCTCGTTCTGCTGTCCGCTCCGATCCTATTGATCCTTACTTTCCGATGCAAACCAACATGGCAAGTTAATTGGAAAGATCCCGGACTTTATTTGGTTTTCCTGACCGTCTGGGCAGGGGCGAGTTTCTTCTGGAGCATCCATCAGCTGCGAACAATGATCGAGCTGATTCAACTCATTTCCTTTGTGATCACCTTTTTCATCATGCGCAAGCTCGACGATGAGTTCAAAGCCAAAGCCTTGCGCGTTGGTGCGACCACCGCAGTTGCATTGGCCCTGTTTGGTATCCTGCAATTCATTTTTCTCAAGAGTGGACGAGTTGAAGCAACTTTCCCTCATCCCAACCCATTTGGAACTTATCTGGCAATGGTCTCCCTCTACCTGATAGGACAGCAAATCCGGTCGTTTTCAAAGGTCCGCTTCGGTGCGATCGTCATTTTACTCTCTGCGATCGTTTTGTCCGGATCCAAGGGCACCTATCTGGCCGTGCTGGTGGCACTACCCTTGGCTTTTCTAGGCCTTCCTAAGAAGGGCTTGAAAAAACCACTTTTCCAGACGATGCTTCTGGCCGTAGCTACTGGCCTTACTGTAACGTTCATTTTCCTTTTGACTCCATTGATTCAGGACAAGGTCAGTTTCGGAACCAACCTGTTTGAGAAGGTCGCCCGTGTTGGTGCTTTGGAAGGTTCAGCGACGGACCGGATTGAGTTTTGGCGCGTGTCCCTTCAGCTGTTGAAAAACCGGCTCTTAACTGGCTATGGCTATGGCAGTTTCTTTGCTGCGCACTACATCGAATATCGTGTCAATGAGACTTATACTCGTTTTGCGCATAATCATTATCTCCAGTTGGCCGCAGAGCTAGGATTGCCAGGGATCATACTGTTTGTTGGATTCATTGTGACGAGTATGCGCCAGACCATTCAGCAGTTAAAAATCCGTAGCCAGACAGTACTGTTCTCCGGTGCTCTAGCTGCCAGCGTTGTGTTCTTGCTCCATGTTCTGATTGAATTCAGTTGGAGTTTCCCAGCTGTTCCCATTGTTTTTTTCGCCATGGCTGGATTAGTGGTTGGCAAGCAACAGACAGCTTCTGTGCCCGAAATGACTGTACAGAGATCAATAAAAAGCAACATGATTGCAGCATCGCTCGTTCTAGCCTTTCTCCTGACAGCTTGGCAAGTCACATCCAATAGGTTGAATGAACAAGGTTTGATAGCCTCGAATGAAGGTCAGCTTGAGAAGAGCCTCCAGGATTATGAACGGGCGAATCGTCTGTATCCCTTCAGTGCACCCAATCGAAAACTGGCAAGTGAAAACTATTACCGTCTATATCAGGCTTCCAAAGCTCCTCAGGACTTGAATATGGCGATTCAATGCGCCGAAGAAGCGGTCAAACTGGTCCCCTTCAGTGGGACTGATCATCATTTCCTGGCAGGATTGTATGTTGCTGCCAATGATTTACAACAGGCTGAGTCGCATTACCAAGCAGCCATCCGTTACAACGCCTATGATTTACTCTCCTTTATGGATTTTGCAGCATTTTATTTGCGTCAGTCTGACCAGGACAAAGCCCTGGCAGTCCTCTTGGATGGCTCCAGAAGGATCAACCGAGCGATTGGTTCCTTCGAATCTCCTGAAGAAAGACTCGCTGCCTATCAACAAGGAATTATCATCGAATCTATCCTGACCAATATCTATACAAAACGTGGTGACACAGATCATGCACTCATATACAAAACATCGACCGAGAAATTGATAGCCCAGTATGATGAAATCCGCCTTGCTTATGCCAAGGAACAGGCTCAGGCCGAGTCCTGATTCTTCATGGTTTGTATCGCCGGATCAGACCAAATGATATACCAATTAAGATCAGAAAAAATGGGAACGTATAAAACATCGTGTTGCTGAAAAGAGAATTGACCAGATAGGCACCAACGGTACGGACCAGAAAGTAGGACAAGGTCAGGATCTGATCCCAGGTTTCTGGAAATGCCTTTTTCAGTGTTGTTAAAAGCCCAGTTTCCTATGCGATCTGATCCAAAAATAAGCAACGGCCCGATGACAGATGTTCCTCCATGACCTCGTACACATAGGTGAGCTCATTCGAAAAATCGAATGAGCTCTTTACACCAAAAGGGGTGACGAAGAATTAGCCGAATAATACCAGCAACAAGCTGTGATATTGAAGGATCGCATTGATTCAGTATGGCTGGAATATTGAAGACGCAAACAACCTTAGAATCATGAAATCGTCAATCCTTTTATAAAGAGAATCTCGAACATTTCTATATTTTTTAACCAGTGAATTATGACTATAAATTACAAAAACCATAATTGGTTCGGGTGTCATAACCACCTTTTTTCCGTTACACAAATTGCCAGACCTGTC
>CAZGSR010000047.1:0-17456 GCA_964528645.1 uncultured Mageeibacillus sp.
ACTATATGAGGCACCAGTTACTATTTCGCGCTCATATTGACATGAGGCACTACGTTATTTGCCGAAAAAGGGACGGCGTCCCATTTTTGACTGCAGGGCATAGTCGAGCAGGACGCCGGCTTGTTTCATGGCTTCGGGATCGAACAGGAGCTGGATGATGCCGGTGAGGTCGCCTTGCTGGATGGCGCTTTCCATGCGGCGGTGGGCGATGGCGGGGCTGGCGGGGCTTATGGTACGGTCGGGATTGGCCAGGCCATCGGGGTGGGGGTTGGGTTCGCGGCCAAAGTAGAGCAGGGCTTGGTCGGGGTAGCGCGTATCATCGGCGATGACGAACGCATCGAAGTAGATTAGGAGGGTGTGCTCGTTCCAGGCTTCGACGCGCCGGATCCAGTTGGCATAGCGCAGATAAAAATGGGCTTTTTCTGGTTGGGCGAGGCAATGGCTGCCAATTTTGGCCCGTGTGATCCAGCTGGCAAATGCTTTACGTTCGCGCGCGCCCAGAATCTGCCAGACGGGGGCATCACTGCCTGGCTCGCCGCAGATACGGTAGAAAACGACATGGGCTCGTTGTTGGACGGTGTCAGGCAGGCCTTCCAGCTCGAGGAAATGGCGCATGATCCGAGCCCTGTTTTCCGCACTGGCTAATAGGAAGATGGTTTCCAGATGATCGATCGCTTCGCTGAACAGGGGCGCCGTGCCGGCGAGAAATGCTTCGGCCAGGATACTGCGGCCAAATGGCCAGGCAGGATCGATCGCATAGCTGGTAAATACTTCTGTAAGACTGGCCTGCTTCTGGGCGAGGCTTGAAATCAGGCGCCGGCTGGTTGAAGACCCATGGATTTCGACCAGGTTAGTGATCAAAGGCATCCGTGGATGGACGGGCGACTTGCTGCTGGCCTGCTTGATCGCAAGGATGCCGCACAGGACTGTCAGCGCCTTGCTGAGCAAGGGATTTGGGAAATGCTGCTGCCAGAGGACCCAGGCTTTCGGGTAGAGGGAGGGACAGGCGCGTTCACGCAGGATGATGAGCAGGCGATCGACGGTTTTGGCTGGCAACTCAGCCGATGTGGGCAAAGCCAGGGCGGAGAAAAGGAGTTGAATAGCCCGGGCGGGCAAATGTTTGGCCAGGTTGATGGCTTCCGCAGTCGTTCGGGTTTCCTGTACCAGCTCGAGCAAATGGCTGACTTCATCCAGCTGGTCATTCTCGATTGCTTCGACAGGCCGGGGGAACTGGGCCGCAATTTTTACACGGCTTTGTGCCAGATAGCCTGGATTGCGCTGGAAACGCCGATTTTCACCAGGACTGATGAGGGTAGGTTCACTCATCGGAACGTGGCATTCTGGCGCAGGACGGCCGGCAACGCTTCGACTGCGTCACGAATTTCTGCGGTCGCAAAGGCCAGCCGTTCAACGATATCAGCCAGCCCTTGGTCCATCTGGTCCATGGTCCGGGTCACATAGTGCTCGGACTCCGTGGCAAACTGGGTCAGGCTGGCCTTGAGGGTTTCATCGAGTGCGATCAGCTGCTGAACTGTTTGTTGCTGGTGCAAAGTCAAATCGTGGGTCCGGGCCAGCGCTTCGCTGGAACGCTGCAAGGTCGAGCTGAGCACTTTCTGGTCGGCCTCGAGTTGGTTTCTGGTTTCAACCAGTGTCTGGGCCAGGGTCGCTTCATGGTCGGTATAGGCCGCGCCCAGGCGGGTTGCTGTGTCAGACAGACGGGCGATTTGCGAATCGAGAGAGGTGAGGTTGGTCTGGAACTGGCTACGGGCACTGACCAGTTCGTCGAGTGCTGCCCGGATGTCTTTTTGCTGGGTCAGCATCTCCTGGCGTACGGTCTCCATGGCGCGGACTGAAAAATCGGTGTAGTTCTTGATGTCAGCCATGGTGCCATTCAGCTGGGACAGCTCGCGGTTGACCGGGCCAAGATGGGTTGTGATGTCGGCGGCCAATGCCTTGGAAAAGCGACCGGCGAGTTCGGCCATGCCTTGTTCCTGACGTTCGATCAGGGTGGTGGAGAGGCTGTCCAGCAAATGGGTGGCGTCACGCAGGGCGGGGGCGACGGTTTCGAACAGGACCTGTTCGACGCTGCGCCGGATGCCATTGGCCATGTCGCTTTCGGCCAGCCGGGATGCCGTGGCGTTGAATGCATCGAGCGACTGGACCATTTGATGATCATAGTGGAAAAAGGACTCGATCAGCTGGGCGATACCAGTCTGCTGGCCAAAAACGGGCACCCGCTGACCGATGATCTGGCACAGGTCGACAAGATCCTGGCGCAGTGATGATTCAGTTGAGTGTGCCTGTATGGCCAGAAGCGCTGAAGTGATGATCCCTGTCAGGGCAGGCACCCAGGGCAGGATCGAGGCCAGTTCGAGATCGGTGATTGGTAGCTGGAACCGCAGGATCAGGGCGATCAGGGCTGCAGTCAGGCCGATGCTGAGCAGGGTCACTGCCGGGCGCAGTTTCAAGGCAGACAACCGCGAACCACTGGCCAGTTTTTCCAATGTCAGCTCCCGCGCCGGATCGGGCAGCCAGCGCTGCTGGTAGAGGACATCCTGGTCTTGTTGCAATCGTTCAAATGCTTGTTGCAGGGCTGGATGTTCTGTCTGGGCAAACAAGGCTGCCACGACAGGGACCTGGTCCAGGCCATAGGTTGGAATGGCCTGGACTCTGGCAGTCAGGCTGGAAAACAGCTGGTGGAACTGGCGCTTGGTCTGGTCGTTGATGACTGTGTAGGCCACACCGGCTAAAACCATCACCAGCGGGACGAAGAAGGCGATCAAGGCGTGCAGGATGGGCAGTTCCATCGCACCCAGGCGAAGCGTTGGTAAGGCGGCAAGCACCATCATGGTTTCCTCCGACGGATCGTGATCGAATGGATCGGGGCAATGAGTCTAAACTTCAGAAAGAAAAATCAGGGGTTCAGAGCTTTCAAATCGTCAGGGATGAACAGACCGTCCTTGCGGATCAGTTCACCATCGAACCAGATCTCGCCACCCCCATATTCGGGACGCTGGATACAGACCAGATCCCAATGGACCGTGGACTCATTGCCGTTTGGAGCTTCGTCATAGCATGCTCCGGGGGTGAAATGGAAAGAACCGGCAATTTTCTCATCAAATAACGTGTTGCAAAAGGGAGTCTGGATCAAGGGATTGAAAGCAAGTGAGAATTCGCCGATATAGCGAGCGCCGGGATCGGAATCGAGGATCTGGTTGAGTTTGTCCGTCTGTTCGCCGGCAGTGGCCCGGATGATGCGCCCTTTTTCGAATTCAAACTGGATGTTGGCAAAGGTGGTCCCCCAATAGATGGAAGGGGCATTAAAGGTGATGACACCTTCGACAGACTCGCGCACTGGTGCGGTGAAACATTCGCCATCGGGGATGTTGTATTCGCCGCAGCAGGGGATGGCCGGAATGTCCTTCACAGAAAAAGTGAGATCCGTTCCGGGACCTTTGATGTGAACCCGGTCGGCATCCTGCATGCGCCTGGCCAGCGGTTTGACGTCGCGCTGCATTTTGGCATAATCCACGCAGGAGACTGCCAGGACAAAATCAAAGTAGGCGTCATAGGACAGTCCAGCGCGCTGGGCCTGGGCTGGTGTCGGGTATTCGAACAGGACCCAGCGGCGATGGTTGATGACCAGGTCGCGGAACGGCTTGACACAGCGGGCATCGAGGCGCCTCACCTCGGGGTCGATGGCAGACAGCTCCTGGTCATTGTTGTAAGAACGGATGACGATTTCGCCCATCAGGGTGTCGAATTTATCGATGTTCCAGGCGGCTTTGCGCTTGAGGAAGGCCTCCGATGATCCGTCATCGCTGGGCCGGACCAGGCCCAACTGCAGACGGCTGATTTCCTGGTGGGTAAAGTCGACATTGGCAAAAGCGTGCTTTTCACTGGTTTTTTTCAGGAGCGCCTTGACGAGGGGCAGTGCATTGATATCGGCCGTTATGTTGAAGGCATCGCCCGGATTGACTTTCAGGGAGTGAGTGAGCATCAGGCTGGCCAAGGTGTCAAAACGTGGATCGTGCATGCGAGAGACCTCCGCAAATAATCCCCATTATAGCAAAAACCGGGCAGGTTCGCCCGGTTTTGATGACTGGATCAGAGTGGGCTATAGCCATCCAGTACAGTCAGTGGAGACTGGCTGCGGATTGCTTGAACCGGATCAAGCCTTGAGTGCAGCCAGTGTGGCAGCCAGCGAATCCGGATCATCGACGTTGGTGATGGTTGCACCAGGCAGGATTTTCTTGACCAGGCCGGACAGGACCTTGCCCGGGCCGAATTCGATGAACGTGGTAGCCCCTGCCGCGGCCAGGGCCTGGACTTCGCGCGTCCAGAGGACGGCGTTGCAGAGATGCTCAGCCAGATAGTCGGGCCAGTCGATCCCTGCTGGAACAACTTCCCCGGTGCGATTGGAGTATAGATCTCCCACGGGCTGGGCAAAATCCAGAGCTTTGGCAAAGGCTGAAAGCCCGGGTGCTGCATCAGCCATGAAACGGGTATGGAAAGCTCCGTTGACTGTGAGCTTCAGAGCCCGTTTGGCGCCGGCAGCTTTCAAGGCATCGGCTGCTGAGGCTGTTTTTGCCTCTGCACCGGCAATGACCAGCTGGCCCGGGCAGTTGTAGTTGACCGGATAGACTTGGCCGGCAAATTCCGGCTGGGCCAGGATGGATTCGACTGTATCATCGCCGAGGCCAAGGATGGCATACATGGCGCCAGGGTTAGCCTCGGCTGCCTGCTGCATCAGACGGGAACGTTCTTCGACCAGGCGCAGGACTGCGGTGGTGTCGAGGACACCGGCGGCAGAGAGGGCGCTGTACTCGCCGAGTGAAAATCCAGCAAAAGCGAGCGCCTGCCCCGGATCGCCTGCTTCGCGGAAGGCAGCGAAAGCGGCAAGGCTCAGCGTGACAATGGCCAGCTGGGCGTAGCGGGTCTGGGCGAGCTGGCTCTCATCGAGGGTTAATAGGTCGATTCCGGCCACCTCGGTGGCATCGGCGTAGATTTTGCGGGCGGCAGGGCTGCTTGCGGCCAGCTTCTGGCCCATGCCGACAGTCTGAGATCCTTGTCCAGAGAAAATGCAGGCGATCATACGGTCCTCTCCTTGTGGTAAACTTGACAGAGCAAGGGTGCGTGCCTAAAATAGCACTATATTTTGGTTATCAAAATATTTGAAAGACGAATGAAGATAGATTTAACATAACGGATTCGCTCCTTGAAATCAAGTTTGGAGGCAAGAGATGTTTGACTTGAAAATCATCGGCACGGGGAGTTTCATCCCTGAAACGGTCGTTACCAACCAGATGATGACCGAGATCGTGGAAACAAGTGATGAATGGATCACCTCCCGCACCGGTATATCCGAGCGCCGCCTGTCGTCGGGCGAACCGACCTGGTATATGGGCGCGCAGGCGGCAAAAAAGGCACTGGAGGCATCCGGTCTCGATCCGCTCGATATCGACATGATCGTGGTCACCACCATCACACCTGATTATTATACACCATCAACATCCTGCATCATCCAGGATGAGATCGGTGCCAAAAAGGCTTTCTGCTTTGACATGAATGCGGCCTGTACCGGTTTTGTCTATGCGCTCGACATGGCCGGTCGCTATCTGTCCACCCCCGGCATCAACAACATTCTGATTGTGGCAGCTGAAAACATCAGCAAGATCGTCGACTACTCCGACCGCTCGACCTGTGTCCTGTTTGGTGACGGCGCCAGTGCAGCCATCGTCAGCCATGCTCAGCCCGGTGATGAAAGCAAGCTTTTATCCACTGTCCTCGGTGCGGAAGGTGAAGGCGGCCGTGTCCTGGTCAGTGCGGCGCTCGAGCTCAAACACCCCTTTGTACCGGCGGACAAGGTCTGGCCGGACCGGTTCAATCATACGGCCGGACATTACATCGCGATGGCTGGCCAGGATGTCTACAAATTCGCAGTCCGCTCGATGACCGACTCGATCATGCAGGCGGCTGAAAAAGCCAACATTTCCCTCGACGAACTGCACTTCATCGTGCCACACCAGGCCAATTCCCGCATTGTTGAGGCGGCCACAAAGCGCATGAAAGTGGATCCGGCGATCATGATCCAGCGCATGCAGGACTTTGGCAATACCTCATCGGCCAGCATCCCGATCTGCCTCGATGAAATGATCCGAGACGGTAAGCTCAAGCGTGGCGACAAGGTTGCGATCAGTGGCTTTGGCGGTGGCCTGACCTACGGTGCCGCAATCTTCGTCTATTGACCCTTTCAGGAGGAAAGTAAAAAACCATGTGTGTATTGATTACCGGAGGTTCGCGCGGCATTGGTGCCGCGATTGCCCGTGAATTTGCCCGGGCAGGCCAGGATGTGGCCATTTCCTATCTGGGATCGACTGAAAAGGCCCAGGCCGTTGTTTCGGAGTGTGAACAGATGGGCGTCAAGGCTGTGGCCATCCAGGCCGATGTCAGCCGCGAAGAGGACTGCAAGCGCTTGCTGGCCGAGGCCAAGGCTGCGCTCGGCCCGGTCACGGTTCTGGTCAACAATGCGGGACAGACCAAAGATGGCCTGGCGATGCGCATGTCGCTGGAGCAATGGGACCAGATCATCACGACGAACTTGACTGGTACGTTCCTGATGTGCCGGGCGATCCTGCCCGATCTTCTGAAGGCCCGTGCCGGCCGGATCATTAATCTGACCTCTGTTGCCGGACTCTACGGCAATGCTGGCCAGGCCAATTATTCAGCAGCCAAGGCCGGGGTCATCGGCCTGACCCAGACGCTGGCCAAGGAGGTTGGCAGCCGCAGCATTACAGTCAATGCGGTTGCACCTGGTTTCATTGAGACCGATATGACTGCGACCTTATCAGACGCAATCAAGGACAGCGCCCGCGAACGGATCGTCCTTGGCCGTTTTGGCAAGGCCGAGGAAATTGCCAGCGTGGTCTGTTTCCTCGCATCCGATGCAGCCGCTTACATCACCGGCCAGGTCATTGAGGTGTCCGGCGGGCTCAGTTTATAAAACAAAAAATGATCGACAAGATCGTACCCAGGGAGGAATCCAAATGAGCACAGGAATCATGCAGGGCCGCCGTGTCGTCATCACAGGCACCGGTGTCATCTCGCCCGTCGGGCTGGATACGGAAAGCTTCTGGAACGCACTGGTTCAGGGCCAGTCCGGAATTGCACCACTGGAAAACATTGACCTGACCGGCCAGGAAGTAGCAGTCGGCGCCCAGGTCAAAGGCTTTGATCCGTTGAAGTACATGGATCGCAAGGAAGCCCGCCGGATGGATCATTACACTCAATTTGCGCTGGCTGCTGCTGATGAAGCCATGAAAATGAGCGGGCTCGACATCTCGGCGATGGATCCTTACAGGGTCGGCACGATTGTCGGCAGCGGTGTCGGCGGTCTCGAAACGCTTGAAACCGAATACGGCAAGCTCTATTCCGGCGGTCCGGCCAGGATCTCACCGCTGTTCATCCCGATGATGATTTCCAACATGGCCGCAGGTAAAATCTCGATGGTGTACGGCGCCAAGGGTGCCAATTATTCCGTGACGACTGCCTGCGCGACTGCTACCCATGCGATCGGCGAGGCTTTCCGCGCGATCAAGTACGGCCATCTCGATGCCTGTATCGCCGGTGGTGCCGAAGCCCCGATCACCCGCATCGCCCTGGCAGGTTTCAATAACATGACCGCCCTGACCCGGGAAACCGACCCCAAGGTGGCGTCCGTTCCATTTGACGCCCGGCGCAGTGGTTTTGTCATCGGTGAAGGCGGCGCCATCGTGATCCTGGAGAGCCTCGAGACGGCCCAGGCCCGCGGGGCAAACATCATCGCCGAAGTAGTCGGCTACGGTGCAACGGCTGATGCCTACCACATCACCAGCCCGGATCCGGAAGGGGAAGGTGCGGCAATGGCGATGAAACTGGCCATGCAGGAAGCTGGCATCGAACCGTCCGCAGTGGACTACATCAATGCCCATGGCACCAGCACCCCCTTGAATGACAAATACGAAACCATCGCGATCAAAAAGGCGCTGGGCGATGCTGCCCGGTCGGTGGCGATCAGCTCGACCAAGTCGATGACTGGCCACCTGCTCGGTGCGGCCGGCGCGGTTGAGGCCATCGCTTCGGCGCTGGCAACCCGCGACGACGTCATTCCGCCGACGGTTGGCTATGCACAGCCCGACCCAGACTGCGACCTCGACTATGTTCCCAATCAGGCTCGGAAAGCGACCGTCCGCTATGTCTTGAGCAATTCACTCGGTTTTGGCGGCCATAATGGCACTTTGTGCATCAAGAAATGGGAGGGACAGTAATATGAATGTCTCAGACATCCGCAAATTGATGGAAACCATGGCCCAGACCGGCCTGACCGAGTTCGAATGGTCCACTGAATTGGAAAAAATCCGCCTCGAGCGCAAACCAGCCCTGGCCCCGGTGATGGGTGAGTCCCATGCGGATCCAGCCGATCTAATCCAGGCCCTGAGCCATCTGGGCAGTCTGAACGCCCCGGCTGCAGCTCTAGTCGCAGCTCCAGTGACTGCTGTTGAAGAGGTGGAGCCGCCTGAACCGGTCGGCCAGCTGGTCACCAGTCCGGTGGTTGGCATTTTCTACGCGGCACCTTCTCCGGATAGCGATCCGTTCGTCAAAGTGGGCTCGTCTGTCGAAAAGGGCGCCCCGCTGTGCATCATCGAAGCGATGAAACTGATGAATGAGGTCACCAGCCCCTGGTCTGGTGTCATCCTCGACATCCTGGTCGAAAACGGCCAGCGGGTCGAATATGGCCAGCCCCTGTTCCGGATTGGAGGCGTATAAGCCATGCTGATGAATCAGGAAGAAATCAAGCAGATCATCCCCCATCGTGAGCCTTTCATCCTCGTCGATGAAGTCGAAAGCATGGAGGGTGACACCATTGTCTGCTACAAGAATGTGACCGGGGAAGAGGACTTCTTCCGCGGCCATTTTCCTCATTATCCAGTCATGCCCGGCGTCCTGATCGTCGAAGCACTGGCCCAGGCCGGGGCGATCAGCATCCTCTCCAAAGAAGCCTTCCGCGGCAAGATCGCTTTTTTTGGCGGCATCGACAAGGTCCGTTTCAAGCGCCAGGTTGTCCCCGGCGACCGGCTGCGCCTCGAGGTCACCCTGACCCGGATGCGCGGCAATGTCGGTTTTGCTACCGGCAAGGCCACGGTGGGTGATGAATTGGCCGTTTCTGCCGACATCATCTGCGTGATCGGAGGCTGAATTTTATGTTCAAAAAGGTCCTGATTGCCAACCGCGGTGAAATTGCCGTGACAATCATCCGCGCCTGCCGTGAAATGGGGATCCAGACGGTCGCGGTCTGCTCTGAGGCGGACAAGGACGCCCTGCATACCCAGCTGGCGGATGAATGCCTGTGTATCGGCCCGGCCGCTTCCAAAGACAGCTACCTCAATGCCCAGGCGATCCTGACCGCAGCCACCATCACCGGCAGCGATGCGATTCACCCGGGCTTTGGCTTTTTGTCAGAAAACGCCTCGTTTTCCCGGATGTGTGCCAAAAGCGGCATCAAATTCATTGGCCCGTCCGATGTGGTCATTGAAAAAATGGGCGACAAAGCCACGGCACGCCAGACGGCGGTCGAGGCTGGCGTGCCGGTCATTCCAGGCACACATGGCGTCGTGGCCAATGTCACCGATGCCCTGAAAGCGGCCAGTGAGATCGGTTATCCGGTCATGATCAAGGCCTCCTCTGGCGGCGGTGGCCGTGGCATGCGCATCGCCCTGAGTCACGAAGATCTGCCGGGTGCTTTCCAGACGGCCCGGGCCGAAGCCATGGCTTGCTTTGGCGATGACCGCGTCTACCTCGAGCGCTTCGTCAAGGACCCGCGCCACATCGAGATCCAGCTGCTCGCCGATGAGCATGGCAACGTGATCCATCTCGGGGAGCGTGACTGTTCCATCCAGCGCCGCAACCAGAAAATCCTCGAGGAGGCCACTTCTCCGTTTGCCACGCCCGAATTGCGCCTGGCGATGGGCGATGCTGCTGTCAGGCTGGCCAAGCATGTCGATTATACCGGTGTCGGTACGATCGAGTTCCTGGTCGACACCGAGCGCAATTTCTACTTTATGGAAATGAACACCCGGATCCAGGTTGAGCATCCCGTGACTGAAGCTGTGACCGGTGTCAACCTGATCCAGGAGCAGATCCGGTCCGCTGCCGGTGAAGTGCTCAAGCTGCGTCAGGAAGATATTTCTTTTGCCGGCCATTCGATCGAATGCCGGATCAATGCCGAAGATCCGCACCACAACTTCCGGCCCAGCCCGGGCACAATCCAGAGCCTGCACGTTCCCGGAGGTCCGGGTGTCCGTGTCGATAGCGCCATCTACCAGGGCTATTCGATCCCGCCCTACTATGACTCGCTGCTGGCCAAGCTGATCGTCTATGCCCCGAGCCGCACCCAGGCGATTGCCCGCATGCGCCGGGCCCTGATGGAATTCATGATTTCCGGTGTCGAAACCAACATCGACTTCCATCTGGCCATTCTGCGTGATCCGGATTTCATTGCAGGTACCTACAACATTGGTTATCTGGGTCAGAAGGCTGATGCCCTGCTGGGCGAGCTCAACCATTACCGAAAGGAAGGCTAACCCATGGCCGTTGACGTCCTCAAACAGATGCGCGAACGCCTCGCGCAGGAGACGCTGCGCCGGCAAGCCCTCGAGGCCAGCCCGGACCTGCAGGTTGCTGCAGATGGCGAAGACAAGGTCTATGCCTATGCCAAACCGATTCCGGATGACCTGTGGATCAAATGCCCTGCCTGCAATGGCGTCATGTTCCGTGATGATTTCGAGAAAAACCTCCAGGTCTGCGCCGTCTGCGGTCACCACTACCGCCTCGACAGCCGCCAGCGTCTGCAGCAGATCGTTGACGAGGGCTCATTTGTCGAGTTTGACCTGGCCATGGAAAGTCTCAATCCGATTGATTTCAAGGGCTATCCGGAAAAGCTGAAGAAGCTCCAGCAGGAAACCGGCTTGCGTGATGCCGTGGTCACTGGCCGCGGCAAAGTCCATGGCCAGGACTGCCTGGTCGCGATCATGGACAGCCGCTTCATGATGGGCTCGATGGGCTCGGTCGTCGGGGAAAAGATCACCCGCGTCTTTGAACGTGGCCTCGAGCTGCGCCTGCCGGTCGTGACTTTCTCAGTTTCGGGTGGTGCCCGCATGCAGGAGGGGATCGTCTCCCTGATGCAGATGGCCAAAACTTCGGCGGCGGTCGGCCGTTTCCAGGCCGCCGGCCTGCTGTACATTTCCGTGATGACTGACCCGACCACCGGCGGCGTCACGGCCAGCTTCGCCAGCCTCGGCGACATCATCCTCTCCGAGCCAGGCACCCTGATTGGTTTTGCCGGCCGCCGGGTCATCGAAGGTACCATTGCGGAAGCGTTGCCGGATACGTTCCAGCGGGCTGAGTTCCTGCTCGAGCACGGTTTCCTCGACCTGATCGTGCCCAGAAACCAGATGAAAGAGACTCTGGCGACATTGCTGGCTTTCCATGCCCCGAATGCGGCGGAAGGCTCGTTTGAGAATCTGGAGAAAGCGCGCCTGTCCTGGGAGGGTAGCCAGCGTGAACGCGTGGCCAGTACGCTGCCCGGTTCAGCCCGGCTGGACATCATCCGTCAGAAAAACCGCCCGGTGATCACCGACTACTTGCCGCTGGTCTTTGACCTGGCACTCGAGCTGCATGGTGACCGTGGCTTCAAGGATGACGCCGCACTCTGGTGCGGACTGGCCAGCCTTGCCGGCCAGCCGGTTACCGTGGTCGGCCATCGCAAAGGCCGCACCCTGGACGAAAACACGCGCGCCAATTTTGGCATGCCCCATCCGGAAGGCTATCGCAAGGCGCTGCGCCTGATGAAGCAGGCGGAAAAATTCAAACGCCCGATCGTCTGCCTGATCGATACATCCGGCGCCTACTGCGGCGTCGGGGCCGAAGAACGTGGCCAGGGCGAGGCGATTGCCCGCAATCTGCTGGAAATGGCCCAGCTCAAGGTGCCGGTGATCTGTGTCGTCATGGGCGAGGGTGGCAGCGGTGGCGCGCTGGCGATCGGAGTCGGCAATGAGCTGGCGATGCTGTCCAACACGCTATATTCGGTCATTTCGCCGCGTGGCTTTGCCTCACTGCTCTGGAAAGATCCGACCCGCGAGCGCGAAGCAGCCGATTCGATCAAGATCACAGCTGAGGACCTGACTAGGCTGGGCATTTGTGATGCGATCATCGAGGAACCCGGCGAAGGGGCTCATACCAATTTGTCGCAGATGGCAGCCAACTTGCGCAGCTACCTGGCTGCCGGTCTGGCCCGCCAATTAGTCAAATCAGAAGAACAGCTGCTTGAAGAGCGCTATGGCAAATTCCGCCGCATCGGCAGCTTTAGTGAGTGAGTGCATGAAAATCAATGACTTGCCGACCCAGTATTTCCGGGATAACCGCCAGGCCCTTGGCCAGCTCCTGACGGATGGCTCACTTGCCATTATCGTTTCGGGGCGTCCGCCAGTCCGCACCTCGGATGAGCATTACCGCTTCCTGGCCAACCGCAATTTTTTTTATTTGACCGGCATCGAACAGGAAGGAAGCATCCTGGTCCTGCTCAGGGAATACGGCGTGATCAAATGCACGCTGTTCATCCCGAGTACGGACGCGATGTACGAGCGCTGGAATGGCAAGCGCCTGACGCGTGCGGAAGCGACGGACCGCTCCGGCCTGACCGATGTGGCCTATGTCGAGGGCTTCGAGGGCCAACTGGCGGACCTGGTCGCTAGCCGGACGCAAAAACTCTGGCTCGATTTTTCGGCTGACAATTCCCAGGCACGCCATTTGAAGGAACAAATGGCGCAGGACCATCCCTTGCTGGAAACAGCAGACATCAGTCCCCTGCTGGTTTCGCTGCGCATGATCAAGCACCAGGTGGAAATTGACCTGATCCGTGAAGCTGCCATGCTGACCGGCGAAGGAATCCTCGCGATCCTGCGGGCTTGCCGGCCTGGCTTGAAAGAATACCACCTCTGGAGCGAGTTCCAGTATACGCTCAGCCAGGCGGGCTGCCTCGAGCCAGCCTTCAGTTCGATCATCGCTGCCGGGGAAAATTCCCTGTGCCTGCATTACATGAACCCACGGGCGACCATCCAGGATGGCGACCTGATCCAGCTTGATGTCGGTGCCACGTATGGGGGCCTCTGCGCCGATATTTCACGGGCCTTGCCCGCCAATGGCCGATTCAGCGAGCACCAGCGTGCGATTTATAACCTCGTGCGCCAGTGTCAGGAGAAGGCATTTGCCACGATCCGGCCGGGCATCCGCCTGACTCAGATCAACGAGGCCTGCCAGGAAGTGGCGCGCGAGGGTTTGTCGGCTCTTGGCCTTTTACAGCCAGACCAGCCGGTCAAGGATTATTTCTGGCACGGTGTCTCACACCATCTCGGTCTGGATGTCCACGATGTCAGCAACAAAGAAGCCCTGCTCAAACCGGGCATGGTCCTGACTGTCGAACCGGGCGTTTATGTCAGCGAATGGGGATTTGGCATGCGCCTGGAAGATGACGTGGTTGTGACCGAAGACGGCTGCCAAGTCATTTCGGCGGCTATTCCCCGCGAGGCTGATGAAATCGAAGCTCTGATGAATGGTTGATCGACCGCGCTGGGTCGCTTTACAAAAGCTCGTGCACGCGTCATAATCAACATCACACATGAGGGGAGCTGGCTTGGAAGCCGGCTGAGAGGGCATCTCACTGATGCCGACCCATTAACCTGATCCGGGTAATGCCGGCGGAGGGACGATAGCAGGGACCTTTTGGACCTTTCGCCAGTCAGACCGCCGGCGGAAGGTCTTTTTATTTTGAAGGAGGTTTCCCATGTCATCACAGAATTCACTGAATCCGTCTACCAATCAAATGCGCGAGACCATTCTCGCGACTGCTGCCGGAGGCATGGCGATCGCTCTGTCGTCTGTCCTCTCCCTGGTCAAGCTGTTCGCCATGCCCCAGGGTGGTTCAGTCACAGCGGCTTCGATGCTGCCAATCCTGTTTGTCGCCCTCGCCTTTGGCCCGGCCTGGGGCATGGGGATCGGCGCGGTCTATGGTCTGCTGCAATTCGTGATCGAGCCTTATTCGGCCCACTGGGCATCGATCATCCTTGACTATCCGCTGGCGTTTGGCCTTCTGGGTTTGGCTGGATTTTTTGCCTTGCCGAAAGCGACACGCCTGGAAGAGCGCCAGATCCTGCGCCGCCTGGGCGGTATCCACTGGCCGATGGTGATTGTGGCTGTCGTGACTGGTATGCTCGGGCGCACGATCAGCCATGTCATCTCCGGCATCGTATTTTATGCCTCTTATGCCGGTGACCAGAATCCATTGATCTACTCTTTGGTTTATAATCTGTCTTACATGGTGCCGGAGGCCGTCATTACGCTGATCATTCTTGTCCCTCTGGCAGCTGTATTCCGCAAGAAAGGTAACTAAACCCATGCCCAATGCCAATGTTTCCCGGACTGTCGCCTATGGCGGCATGCTGGCAGCCCTGATCCTGGTTGTCACCCGCTTCAGTGCCATACCGATTATGAATGGCCAAGGCTATCTCAACCTTGGTGACATGACCATCCTGTTTGCCGCAGCTTTGCTCGGACCGGCAGCAGCAGTACCCGCAGCGATCGGCTCGGCCCTGGCGGATGTCTGGGCTGGCTATGTCCAGTATGCGCCTGCGACTTTTATCATCAAAGGCCTGGTTGCCCTGAGCGCCGGTTTGTTTTTGCGCAAGCTGAATGTCACCTTGCCGTTCAAAATCTTTGGCATGGCCCTGGCTGAACTTGCCATGGCTGCCGGATACCTCGTGTTCGAACTGTTCCTGCTCGGACCGGCCATCGCCCTCTTTGACCTCACCTTCAACCTGATCCAGGCTGGTGTCTGTACGCTCGTCGCTGCCCTGCTTCTGCCCGTTGCCGAACGCATCAGAAAAACCAGCAATCTGAATTAAAATCCAAAGTCAAAAAAACGCCCCAATCTGACAAGACATAAGAAAACCGGCTCAGCTCTAAAGCTGAAGCCGGTTTTCTTATGGTGTGCCCAAAATGGGACCCGGTCCCTAGAGCGCTTTTTCGCCGGTTTCGCCGGTGCGGATGCGGATGACTTCTTCGACGGGGTAGATGAAGATTTTGCCGTCGCCGAATTCGCCGATGGGGGCGACTTCGAGGAGGATATTCTTGATGATGGCGACGTCAGAGTCTTTGACGACCATGTCCATGACGACCTTGGGGATCAGGTCGAGGGTGTAGCGCTCACCGCGCCAGACTTGCTCGATCCCTTTCTGGCTGCCATTGCCGACAATGTCGGTGATCATGACGCCTTTATAGACGCCAGCTTTTTCCAGGGCATCCCGGACGTCATTGAGTTTTTCGGGACGGATGACTGCTTTGATATGTTTCATCGGATTGGCCTCCTGTTACTTTTCTTCGTGGCGGACATGGGTGTGGTAGGTCTGGCGGTGGACAACAAATTCCGGATAGGCGACATTGCCATGTTCTCCAATGTCGAGGCCCTGGATTTCTTCTTTCAGGCCGACCCGGACACCAATGGTGACTTTGATCAGGTACCAGACCAGGAGGGAGATGGGGAAGACAAAACCTGCAACTGTGAGAATGCCGATCAACTGATTCACGAGCAATGAAGCACCGCCACCAAAGAACAGACCGTTGCCAGTTGCGACGCCGGTGATGGCATCTTCTGCGAAGAGTCCGACTGCCAGGGTGCCGAAGACACCATTAGCCAGATGGACAGAGAGGGCACCAACTGGATCGTCCAGTTTTTTGCGGTCAAAGAACATGACTGCCAGGACCACAATCACGCCGCCGATGGCGCCAATAAGGATCGAACTCGGTACGCTGACGAAGGCTGCGCCGGCCGTGACGGCGACCAGACCGGCCAGCAAGCCATTGATGCTCATGCCCAGGTCAGGCTTGCCCATCAGCATCCAGGCGGTGATGGTCGATGTCAGGATACCGGCGATGCCAGCGGTGTTGGTGGTCATCAGGATATGGGAGATGGCACCAGGATCAGCGGCCATGGTCGAGCCAGGGTTGAAGCCGAACCAGCCGAGCCAGAGGACGAAGGCACCGATCGTGGCCAGAGGCAGGCTATGGCCGGGGATCGCATTGACTTTTTTGCCGGGACCGTATTTGCCAAAACGCGGACCGAGGACGATGATGCCAGCCAGTGCAGCCCAGCCACCGACGGAGTGGACGACGGTTGATCCGGCGAAATCCCAGAAACCAAGGCTGGCGAGGAAACCGCCACCCCAGATCCAGTGGCCGACGACCGGATAGATGAACAAGGTCAGGATGAATGAGAACAGGATGAATGAGAGATATTTGATCCGTTCAGCAACTGCACCGGACACGATTGTGGCTGCCGTGCCGCAGAAAACCAGCTGGAAGAAAAATTTGGCCCAGAATGGGACGCCGGCCCAGGCAATGGAGCCATAGACGCCCTGGTAGGCGTCCCCGACATTGGGTGAATTGTCCGCGCCGGAGGCCATGAAAACGCCTTTCAGGCCGATGAATGGATTGCCATCGCCGAACATCAGGCCCCAGCCGACGAGGAGAAAGCCAAGCGATGCAACTGCAAAAACGACAAAGTTTTTCGACAAAATATTGACGGTGTTTTTTGAGCGGGCAAACCCACTCTCAACGAGCGCAAAGCCTAAGTTCATGAAAAAGACCAGTATGGCAGCGAGCAAGACCCAGATGGTGTCCAGCACAAGTTTGGTGTCCATAAAACCCCTCCAAAAAATGCTTTTGCTTTTTGAACAGAAAGGGCGCCAAGTCGATGTGACTTGAACGCCCTTGTTCAAAAAAAATTGGCGATCAAACCCCGCGGGAGTCTGAACGCCATTGTCCGTCCGAATATTCAGTTGACCAAAGCTTAGCATGCAAGAATCTAATTTGCAAGATGGGGAATAGAAAGTTTCAAAAAATAAGTAATTATCGGCGAAATGTTGAAATAATCGCCTGGGATTTAATGTTTCAAAAGTGAAAATTGCATAGATCTCTGTTAAAACATCGTCCAGCAAATGATTTTTGATGTGGTTGATGGAGTCGGCCAACCTCGAGGAAGAGTTCTTTGCTTATTTCCGTGAAAGGCATGTAAAAAATGCAGCGGATTCCAGCAAGAGTGGTCATGGGGTACAGAAGATTTGAGTCGTGCCAGTTTTGATTGCAGGTCTGGTTTGCTTTCACATAATTGAAGCTCCCTGGCCGGCAGATCTGGCACCTTGGATGGAAAATTCCTCTTTTGGGGTCGGTCCACCAAAACGGTACTAATCAAATGGGTCTCGAAGCCCCTGCAGCAGAGGCTTTTCCAGATCATGCCTAGATCTTCCCCAAAAGCGCTCCGACATAGGAAGGGAAGTTTCCGCCGCTAGGTCGGAGCACTTTTTCGGAAC
>CAZGSR010000048.1:0-16025 GCA_964528645.1 uncultured Mageeibacillus sp.
TCACGTACGGTTCCGTGAGAGGCTCGGGGGGAAGTTCCCCGGGCCTACTCGACTTTTCGATGAGGCGTCAACCTGCTGCGGCTGTATGCTTCACAAGCGCATTCCAAATTTTCCCAATAAGTGGACCGACCCCAAATCGTGAACATTCCGCATAAAGGGCCAGACTTGGCCGTAAGTCTGGCGCCAAATCGTGAATATTCCGCGAAAAGTGTCACCCCTCACGCCGCCTCCAACCCCAAATCGTGAATATTCCGCATACAGGACCAACCCCTGGCCGGCAGGTCTGGCACCTTGGACGGAATATTCCCTCCGAGCATGTCACGCTTTTCACAGTAACATCACGGTAATAAGCAAATAACAAGCAAAGAGCCTGCCACCCCAGCCCCTTGACATCCCCCCCGTCCCCGTGTAAACTACCCACGTTAGCAAGCAGAAACATCCGTTTCTCACCTCCAGCTTCAGCAAAGAGGTTCATCGAGTGAAAATTCAGGCAACAGCCTGTTTTCGATGGAGCGGATGATTAAGCATCCGCTCCATTTTGATATTTCCGGGAGGTGTATTCGTATCGCCAAGGCAAATAGTGGTCAGATGATCAATGATGAAATCCGTTTCCAGAGGGTCCGCCTGATCGAAAGCGACGGCAGCATGATCGGTGTTGTTCCGATCAGCGAAGCCAGAAAACGCGCAGAGGACCAGAGCCTTGATCTCGTTTTGATCTCAGCTCAGGCTGACAATCCGGTATGCAAGATCATGGACTACAATAAGTTCAAGTTCGAGCAGGCCAAGAAAGAAAAAGAAGCCAAGAAGAACCAGAAGATCACCGAAATCAAGGAAGTCGGCCTCAAACTGACGACCGAGGAACACGATTTATCGTACAAGACCAAGAATGCCTGCCGCTTCCTTGAGGAAGGTGACCGAGTCAAAGTCGTACTCAAGTTCCGCGGCCGCGAAATGACCTACACATCCAGGGGGTTCGAAGTCATGAGGCAGTTTGCCAAAGCTTGCGAAGCGGTTGGCCAGGTTGACCGTGAACCCAAGGTCGAGGGCAGGAACATGGTGATGTTCCTCGCTCCGCTCAAGAAATAATTCGCCCATCCGGGCAACCACAAGGGAGGAAAAGCATATGCCGAAACAAAAAACACACAGTGCTTCCAAGAAAAGATTCAAGGTGACTGGCACGGGCAAAGTCATGCGCAGCCAGGCTTTCAAGAAGCACATCCTGACCAAGAAGACCACTAAGCGTAAACGCAACCTCAGGAAGTCCGTTGTGGCCGCCGCTTCCAACCAGCACAACATCAAGCAGCTGATTCCCTACAAATAAGCCGCAGCCCACAAACCCACCATCCTGATTTGAAACAACGCGTTTACCGGAGGTAATAGAGATGACACGTGTAAAGAGATCTGTCCGGGCCAGAGCCCGCCATAGGAAAATCCTCAAGCTCGCCAAGGGCTATTTTGGCCACAAGAGCAAGCTGTTCAAGGTCGCCAACCAGCAGGTCATGAAATCCCTGAGCTATGCGTACCGTGACCGCAAGGCCAAGAAGCGCGACTTCCGCCGCCTGTGGATCACCCGCATCAATGCCGCGGCCCGCATCAATGGCCTATCCTACAGCAAATTCATGAATGGCCTCTCCAAGGCCAATATCCTCCTCGACCGCAAGGTCCTGGCTGATATCGCTGTCAAAGATCCGGCTGCCTTCGCCTCGCTTTGCGGCAAAGCCAAAGCGGCCCTCTGATCCAAGATCGCCGGTCAGACCACACTAGATAGAACTCTCCAGGGACGGGATTTGCTAAAATCCCGTCCCTGATCCATTCCGGGGTACAACAAGATCTATGGACTTGCCTTTCAAGACGATTACCAGCCGGGACAATGCTACATTTAAGAATCTCAAATCCTTGCGCCAGACCAAAAAAGCCCATGCCGCGGGCTTGATTCTGGTCGAGGGTTTTCGCCAGGTCGAGGAGGCTCTGACTGCAGGCATCCAGCCACGGTGGCTGCTCGCCAGCCCATCTGCGCAAAGCCATGAGCGCTGGCCTGTGCTGCAGAGCCTGGCGGAAACCTGCTATGCGAAAAGCGCGTTTGATTGCTTGCTGTTCGAACCCCATCTTTTTGACAGTCTTTCAGCCACCCCGGCTCCGCAGGGGGTGGCCATTGTCGCTTTGAGCCCGCTTGTCTCATCACCAGAAGGCAATCCGATTGAGCAGGGACTCTACCTGGTGCTCGAAGGGATCCAGGACCCGGGCAACATGGGAACCATGATCCGGACAGCCGATGCCTTTGCCTTTGATGGTGTCATTCTGGCCGGACCGACTGTCGATCCTTTTGGTGACAAAGCCTTGCGCTCGGCCATGGGCTCGGCTTTTCACATCCCGGTCTACCAGTTCCCTTCGATCCGGGAAGCTTGGCAATGGCTCCAATCCAGCCGGATCCCACTTGTCGCAGCTGAACTTTCAGGAGAGACCATCACTCGCAGCACCGTGCTCAATTCACCGGCTGCCGTTGCAATCGGCAATGAGGGCAGCGGCTTGAGCAGCGAAGCGCTGGCGCTGTCCGACCGGCGTCTGAAAATCGCCATGCCGGGCCAGGCGGAATCGTTAAATGCTGCGGTGGCAGCTGCGATTTTGTGCCATTTGTTTTCCCTGGGGCGTCCAGATTCCTAATATAGGACTATAATGGAATAAAGCTTGCACTTTGCTGTGAAAGTGTTACGATCAGAAGAATGTTTCAGCTTGACTGCCCCCGGGCAGCCGATCGTATAAGCTGAAAAGGTGGAAAACCATGCAAATCATCATCATCGGCTGTGGCAAAGTGGGTTCGTCCCTGGCCCGCCAGCTTGTAGCTCTGGAACATGACGTCGTCATTATCGAAAGCGACAGCAAGCTGATGCTTCAGGCAGACGACATCGACTGCATCAAGATCACAGGCGTTCCGATCGACCGCGACGTCCTGCGCCAGGCCGGTATTGAAACAGCCGACGTCGTCTGTTGTGTCACCCAGGTGGACAACATCAACATTATGTCCTCCCAGATCGCCCAGGATGTCTTTCATGTGCCCAAAATCATCACCCGGATCTTTAATCCGGTCAATAAGGACGTTTTTGATGAATTCGGCCTGAACACGATCTGCTCAACCGAGCTGACCGTCGATGCTTTTTTGCGCGAAATCGAAGGCGAACAAAACACCCAGGTCCATCAGCTCTACGGCACGCCAGTCGTTTATTCCACAGTTGCCACAGACCGCGAGATCTATGGTGACAATGTCTGCGACCTGAGCACCGACACCGGCAAGATGGTCATCGGCCTGATCCGCAAAGGCCGCCTGATGCTGGCTATTCCCGGTCTCAAAGTCCAGGAAGGCGACCAGCTCGTGCTGGCCGACCTGCAGTAATCCACCATCGCGAGGGACACCAAGTATGCGTATTGTGATTGTGGGCGGCGGCAAGCTGGCCTACTACCTGATCAAGACCCTGCGCCCCTACCGGCACCAGATCTCTGTCATTGAATTGCAAAAAGAAGTCAGCGCCAAGATCGCCACCGATTTTGATGAAGTCGATGTTTACAACGGTGACGGCACCAGCATCCGCATGATGCATGAGGTCGACTGCGAGAATGCTGATTTCTACATTGCCGTCACCGGCAAGGATGAAAACAACCTCGTCGGCTGCCAGATTGCCAAGAAACGCTTTAATGTCCGGCACACCGTGGCCCGGGTCAATAATCCCAAAAACGCAGAAATGTTCGCTCGTATGGGTGTGGACAAGGTTTATTCCGGCACTCAGATCCTGGCCGACATCATTGAGCAGGAAGTTGACTTTGAAGGCTTGCGCATCGTCCTGAAAATTGAGCGGTCGAACAAATCCATCATTGAATTCAAGCTGTCGCCCCGCTCGGCGGCCTGCGGCAAAACCCTCGAAGCTTACGATTTCCCCGGGGACAGCAAAGTGGTCATGATCACACATGCGGATGGAACGGTTGAAATGCCGCGTGGCAACCTGGTCATGCAACCCGATGACACATTCTTGATGATTGCCGAAGCAGACGAATACAATGCGATTCTAAAATCCATGGTCCGGAAATAGGGCGGGGGTTTCTATGGCAATTGTCAACCGGGCCAAAGCACCGTCTCCTGTCCGCCTGCTCAGCATCAATCCCCTGAGGCTGATCGTATCGTCCTTCGCCCTGGTGATCCTGACCGGAACACTCTTATTATTGTTGCCCATTGCGACCAAATCAGGGGGGACCCCTGGTCTGCTCCGCGCCTTGTTCACGGCGACCTCCGCCGTTTGTGTCACCGGGCTTGTCCTGGAGGACACGGCAACTTATTGGAGCACGTTTGGCAAATCCGTCATCCTTTTGCTGATCCAGATCGGTGGTCTCGGGATTGTGACCATCACCAGTTTTTTCTACAGCTTCATGCGTCGCAAAGCCAGCCTCAAAACGCTGGTTGTGACGAAAGAATCGACCGCGAGTTTCAACTTTGAAGATGTGTTTGCCCTCGTGCGCAAAATCATTGCCATCACGCTGGTCACAGAAGGCATCGGTGCGATCATTTTTTCCTGGCGTTTCGCCTTGCGCTACGGGTTGCGCGATGGTATTACAAAGGGCGTTTTCCAGGCCGTGTCTGCCTATTGCAACGCTGGTTTTGATTTGCATGGCGATACCATTGCCCCCGGCATGCTGGCAATCGGTGCCACGGATGGCAGATTCTCGAGCCTGATCGCCTGGAATGACGATCCGATTGTCGTCCTGATGACCGCCTTGCTCTTCATCAGTGGCGGACTCGGTTTTTTTGTCTGGTCTGAGATTCTCAACATCCGCAAGGAAGGCAAACTGCATTTCCATTCCCGCGTCGTCCTGGCCATGACCGGCATCCTGATCGTAACGGGTATGATCGCTTTCCTGGCCACAGAATGGCACAATACCCAGCACCCCTATTCGATGGGTTCACTGCCTGTCTGGCAAAGGCCGCTGGCCGCTTTTTTCCAGTCCGTCACACCCAGGACAGCCGGCTTTAACACGATCGACCAGACCTCCCTCTATGACACTTCCAAGTTCATCACGGTCATCCTGATGTTCATTGGTGCCGCACCGGGTTCGACCGGCGGCGGTATCAAGATCACCACATTCGCCGTCTTCGTGGCGACCATTCTGTCCGACATCACCAACCATGACGAGATCGTCCTGTCCCGCCACCGCCTGTCCCGCGAGACCTTTACCCGGGCTCTGGCGGTCATGGGCCTGGGTATGTTGATCGTCCTGACCACAACCATCACCCTGGGCTATTTCGAAGTCCAGGCACTCGAATCCGGCCGGTTCAGCTTCCTCGACCTGTTTTATGAAGCTACATCCGCCTTTGCCACGGTTGGTTTATCGGCTGCAGGGACGCCCAATTTATCCATCGGCAGCCAGATCATCCTGATCCCGACCATGTATCTCGGTCGTGTCGGTCCTGCATCGTTTGCCATTAGCCTGGCCCTGCGTGCCGCCAAAAAGCGCGAAATTGTCCATCCTGAAGGAAAAATCCTGGTTGGTTGATTTCAAAATGCAGGAAAAGAACTAGAAAATTTCATAAATTCACGGTTTATTCAAAAATAACCGCAGTCTGACTCGTTAAATACGGTTGACAGGCTGCGGTTTCTTGCATGATAATAGGGAAATAATTGTATACAATCTTCAGGAGGCCAAAGCCATGGGTTTTACTACAGCACAAAAAATCATCCGTGACCACCTCGTCAGTGGTGAACTGGTCGCAGGGCGCGAAGTTGCGATCCGCATCGACCAGACCCTGACCCAGGACTCAACCGGGACGATGGCTTATCTCCAGTTCGAAGCGATCAATATCCCGCGCGTCAAAACGGACCTCTCCGTCGCCTACATCGACCACAATACCCTGCAGACCGGTTTCGAAAACGCCGACGACCACATGTACATCCAATCGGTTGCCAGCAAGTACGGCATCCGATTTTCCAAGCCTGGCAATGGTGTTTGCCACCAGGTCCACATCGAGCGCTTTGGCGTTCCCGGCAAAACGTTGCTCGGCTCGGACAGCCATACCCCGACCTGTGGTGGCATCGGCATGCTGGCGATTGGCGCCGGTGGCCTGGACGTCGCCGTGGCCATGGGTGGCGGTGCCTATTACCTGACCATGCCGAAAATGGTCAAGGTGGAACTGCTGGGCTCCCTCAAGCCGTGGGTCACCGCCAAGGACATCATCCTCGAGGTCCTCAGGATCCTGACCGTCAAGGGCGGTGTCGGCAAGATTGTCGAGTACGGCGGCCCTGGCATTGCCAGCCTGACCGTGCCGGAACGGGCCACGATCACCAATATGGGAGCAGAGCTCGGTGCGACCACCTCGATCTTCCCCAGTGATGACGTGACACTGGCTTTCCTCGAAGCCCAGGGAAGACCCCAGGACTTCGTAGCCGTCGGGCCTGATGCAGATGCGGTCTACGATGAAACCTACACCATCGACCTCGACCAGCTCGAGCCGCTGGTGGCCCGTCCCCACAGCCCGGACAATGTCGCCCCGGTCCGCGAAGTCGGCCCGATCGCAGTCGACCAGGTTGCCATCGGCAGCTGTACCAATTCATCCCTCTTTGACATGCTCAAAGTCGCCGCCGTGCTCAAAGGCAAGACGGTCCATCCCAATGTCTCGCTGGTTATTGCGCCTGGTTCGCGCCAGGTCCTCAAAATGCTGTCCCGCCTCGGCGCCCTGACCGACATGATCGACGCCGGTGCCCGCATCCTCGAGTCCGCCTGCGGCCCTTGTATTGGCATGGGCCAGTCGCCGCGCACCAATGCGGTCTCGCTGCGCACCATCAATCGCAACTTCTATGGCCGTTCCGGCACCGCATCAGCCCAGGTCTACCTGGTCAGCCCGGAAGTTGCCGCTGCCAGTGCCATCGCAGGCGTGCTGACCGATCCGCGCGATCTGGGAGAGATGCCCAAGATCGACATGCCTGCCTCATTTGACGTCAATGACAACCTGGTCATCCTGCCGGCACCGGAAGGCAATACCGTCGAGGTTGTGCGCGGCCCGAACATCCAGCCATTCCCGGTCAATACCGACGTCCCAGCCGAAATCGGCGGCAAAGCCCTGATCAAGGTCGAGGACAACATCACGACCGACCACATCATGCCATCCAATGCCAAGCTGCTGCCCTACCGGTCCAATGTCCCCTACCTGGCCGATTACTGCCTGACGCCCTGTGATCCGGAATTCCCGGCCCGGGCCAAGGCCAACAACGGTGGCTTCATCATTGCCGGTGCCAATTATGGCCAGGGATCCAGCCGTGAGCATGCCGCCCTGGCGCCGCTCCAGCTCGGTGTCAAAGCCGTCCTGGCCAAGTCCTTTGCCCGCATCCACATGGCCAACCTGATCAACAATGGGATTCTGCCCCTGACCTTCGTCCAGCCGGAAGACTACGACACCATTGACTTACTCGATGAGCTGACCATCGCCGATGCACCGGAGCAGATCCTGGCCCTGGTCCAGGGGGAGAACCTGGTGGTCACGAACAAGACCCAAGGTCGTACCATGGAACTGAGCCTGCCGTTATCTGAACGCCAGGCCAAGATCCTTTTAGCCGGCGGCTTGTTGAACTTCACCCGCCAGGAAGGCTGATGACCATGCCTACCCAGGTCCCACCCCTGCATGGCAGCCTGCGTCACCGCGTCTATACCCAGCTGCGTGACCAGATCCTGAGCGGTACGTATGCCCGAGGTACAGCCCTGACCGAAATCCGCGTCAGCAAAGACCTCGGTGTCAGCCGGACGCCGATCCGCGAGGCATTCAGCCAACTTTTGCTCGATGGCCTGGTCAAGGCCACCCCCAACAAAGGCATCGTCGTGGAGGGCCTGGACCAGAACGACTTGCTCGACTGGTACGACCTGAGGATCCGGATGGAAGGCATGGCAGCCGAAAAAGCCACGGCTCATCTGACCCCGGCGGTGGCAGCCGAACTGGAACAAACCATTGCCCAGGCCCGCCAGTTGCTTGCCAATGGCCAGCTGGAGGCACTCCTGCAGCAGGATGCCCATTTCCATGATCTGATCTTCAGGACAAGTGGCAGCAAGGTGTTGCAGAATTTCCTCAATCCGATTGCCCATTACACACGGCAATCCAGAAAAATCAGCCTGGCCAACCCGGAGCGAGCCCGCGCCGTGCTGGAAGAACATACCCAGATCCTCAATGCCATGAAAACCGGCGACAGCCAGCAAGCCCGCCATGCGATGGAGATGCACATCGGCAACGCTGCCCAGAGCTACCGCAATATGATTGATAACCGAACAGGAGGACTCCATGATCACTGAAAGCGAAAAGAAGCGAATCATCCACGAGATGGCCGAAAACTCAGCTGCCAAAGCCCGGATCGATCCGACTCTCTATGAAAAATACAGCGTCAAGCGCGGCTTGCGCAACGAAGACGGCACGGGCGTTCTCGTCGGTCTGACCGAAGTCGGCGACGTATTTTCCTACATCATCGATGGGGGTGACCGGATTCCAGTTGAAGGCCGCCTGTTCTATCGGGGGATTTCGATCGATGACCTGGTCAATGGTTTCTACAGCAAGAAGCGTTTTGGCTTTGAAGAAACCGTCTATCTGCTGCTATTTGGTGAATTACCGACCCAGGACCAGCTCGACCAGCTGGAAGCCGTCCTGTCTTCATCCCGTGAGTTGCCTCCGAGTTTCACCGAGGACATGATCCTCAAGGCACCCAGCCCGGACATCATGAACAAGCTGGCCCGTTCCGTCCTGGCCCTTTATTCGTATGATAAAAATCCGGATGCGATTGATATTGACAATGTCATGCGCCAGTGCCTTGAGCTGATCGCCCGTTTCCCGGTCATGGCGGCCTATGGCTTCATGGCCAAGCGCCACTACGTGGACAAGGAAAGCCTGTTCCTGCACGCACCACGTCCGGACTACAACACCGCCCAGAACCTGCTCTACATGATCCGCGCCGATGGCCAATTCACCGAACTGGAAGCCCGGGTGCTCGATCTGGCCCTCGTTCTGCACGCCGAGCACGGTGGTGGTAACAACTCGACCTTTGTCACCCATGCAGTCACGTCATCAGGATCTGACACGTATTCCACCATCGCAGCGGCCATCGGCTCCCTCAAGGGTCCGCAACATGGCGGCGCCAGTGGCAAGGCCTATGACATGCTGCAAGACCTCTCTTCCACCGTCAAGAACTGGCGCAGCGAAGGGGAGATCAGCGACTACCTGGCCAAGATCCTGCGCAAGGAAGCGTTCGACAAGAGCGGCCTGATCTATGGCATCGGTCACGCCGTCTACACCGTTTCCGATCCTCGCACCAAGCTGCTGCGCGATTACGCCCGGGCCCTGGCCTACGAAGCTGGCAGGGAAGAGGAATACGAGCTGTACACCCTGGCCGAGCGACTGGCACCCCAAGTCTTCCATGATGTCAAGAAAAGCGACAAGATCGTCTGTGCCAATGTCGACTTTTACTCAGGTTTCATCTATGACATGCTCAACATCGCTCCGGAACTGTTCACGCCTATCTTTGCTGTCGCCCGCATCGCCGGCTGGAGTGCACACCGGATCGAAGAGCTGGTCAGCGGCGGCCGCATCATCCGTCCTGCCTACAAGTGCGTCCAGAAACGCCGCTCCTACATGCCGATGGAACAGCGCCAGGGCCAGGATCAGGAAGCCTGAAGCATCTGCTTCGAACGTGAAACCAATGCCATGATCTGATGTCCGGCCCGGGCGAAGCAAAACCTGTTTCGCCCGGGCGGACTTTTATGTGGCTTCGAATCAGCAACGATTTCTGAAGACAATGAAAAAAGCCAGTCTCCGGTTGCTATCCGCAATGGAAACTGGCTTTTCTTTTTGGTGACCCTAAGGAGAATCGAACTCCTGATTCCGCCGTGAGAGGGCGGCGTCTTGACCGCTTGACCATAGGGCCGTGCACCGACGGTGATTATAGCATATCGGAAGGATCGCATGCAAGGTGCAATCTATGCCTAGAACCAGCTGTAAAAAAGGTAGGATTCTACCCTGATCTTTGGTAAACTGACCATAGAGACTATAAATCATAAAATTGTACATATCATATTTTCGAATAAGTCCAATAAAAAGCACATTGAAGATCGATATAAGCTCAAGAGTGAATTCAAAAACACTCAGAAACTAACAAGACAAGTCAAATCCACCTGGTCGAATGCAAAGGGCATCTGTTTAACTGTTTGTTTACAATATGACCATAGTATTCACTTAATAGCCATTTATATTAGTCATAACACACATTAGAAACAACCAATACATGTCGATGTGCACAACACTGACGCTTTCGGAGAATATTATTAGCGAAATTTCACAAAGTCTATTGACAGTAAATTTGAGCAAAACTATAATGGCAATTGTCAACGAGCTCGAGCAATCTAACAAACAACTACCAAAAACATAACCAAGACTTTCACAGCTGCACGAAATGCCTGTTTGCACATTCGATCCAGATCGAGGGCCACCACCCGAAGATCAGGGGCCACCACCCCGGATTCTACCGAAGTCCCATGACACTCATAGTGGTATAAACTGACTGGCCCAGAACTGGGTCGGCAGCTTATATAAACAAACAATTTTGAGGAGGAGTCTATCATGTCCAAGAAAATTGTAGCCCTGGTCCTGATGGTTGCCATGATGGCCGCGTTGCTCGCTGGCTGTGCATCCACATCGACGACCGCTGCCCCTGCCGCCACCACGGCTGGCACCACTGCTGCTGCAGAAACCACCGCTGCACCTGCTGGTGACACAGTCAAGATCGGTTTCGCCATGTCCGCCTTTGACGACAAATGGCTGACCTACCTGCGTGAAGCCGCTGAGAAGAAAGCGACCGAACTGGGCGTCGAACTGACCATGGTCGACGGCAAGGACGATCCTTCTGTCCAGCTCGGCCAGGTTGAGAACTTCGTTGCCCAGGGCATGGACGCTGTCATCGTTGTCCCGGTCAACACCGACGCAACCGAAGCTCTGACCAAAGCCTGCTTTGACGCCAACATCCCGCTGATCGCCGTCAACCGCAACTTCAAGAGCGAAGAAGACTATACAACTTATGTTGGTTCTGCCTCGATTGATGCTGGTATCTTCCAGATGGAATACATCGGTGAGAAGCTCGGCGGCAAAGGCAACATCATCATCATGCGCGGTGCTGACGGCCACGAAGCTGCCACCATGCGTACCGAAGGTGTTAAGAAAGTCATCACCGAAAAATATCCTGACATCAAAATCCTCGCCGAAGACACTGGCAAATGGGATCGCGCCCTGGGCATGTCCCTGGCTGAAAACTGGATCCAGCAGTACGGCGAAGAAATCGACGCTTTTGTCTGCAACAACGACGAAATGGCCATCGGCGCTGTCAAGGCCATCGAAAATGCTGGTCTGACTGGCAAAATCCTCACCGCCGGCGTTGACTGCACCCCTGACGCTCTTGTCGAGCTGAAGAAAGGTACCCTCAACTTCACCGTCTTCCAGGATCCGGCCGGCCAGGGTGCTGGTGGCGTCCAGGCTGCTTATGACATCGTCATGGGCAAATCGGTTGACAAGGTCGTCTGGATTCCCTACATGCCGGTTCCGCCGGAAGAATATGACACATACGCCGCCTTCTGGGGTATGTAATTCAAATCTTCCTAAAACCTGCTTGCTTAGATCATGATTCGTTAATTTGATCGGAATCAAGGGAAATAAGGAAATCTTGTTCGAACTGACAGCCGATTACGGAAGGAAGGGCGTTCGACATGCAAGTCGGACGCCCTTTTTCTCCTAACTGAAAGCTCGATGCTTCGGAGGTGCGCTTTGAGTAACACGAATGAATATGTCCTGGAACTGGAAAATGTTTCCAAGTCTTTCCCGGGCGTTCAAGCTTTGAAGGACGTTTCACTGAAAGTCCGCAAAGGTACAGTCCACGCCCTGATGGGAGAAAACGGCGCCGGTAAATCGACGCTGATGAAAATTGTTGTCGGTGTCTACACAGCTGATCCCGGCGGCAAGATCCTGATCGATGGGGAACCTGCCAATTACAAGAACATCGGCGCTTCGATCAAACACGGTGTCTCGATGATCTTCCAGGAACTCAACCCCATCCCCTACATGACCGTAGCAGAAAACATCTATCTGAATCGCGAACCCCACAAAGGCCTATTCGTCGATTTCAAACAAATGATCGCCGACACCCAGGCTTTATTCGATTCATTGGGTATTAACAATATTTCACCGACCGAGAAGGTCTACGAACTGACCGTTGCCAAAAAGCAGATGGTCGAAATCGCCAAGGCGATTTCCTATAACTCCAAGCTGATCATCATGGACGAGCCGACTTCCGCCATCACGGACAAGGAAGTCGACCATTTGTTCCGGATGGTTCGGACGCTGAAAAAAGAAAAGAATGTGGCGTTTATTTTCATCACGCACAAAATGGACGAAGTCTTCCAGATCACCGATGAAATCACCGTCCTGCGTGACGGCCAGTATGTCGGTACCGACCTGGCGGCCAACTCTTCGCGCGACAAGCTGATCGCCTGGATGGTCGGTCGTGAAATCACCCAGATGTTCCCGAAGGAAGAAGCCGAGATCGGTGAGGTCATCATGAGCTGTCGCGGCCTGACCCGCAATGGTGTGTTCAAGGATGTCAGCTTCGACCTCAAACGCGGTGAGATCCTTGGTTTTGCCGGCCTGATGGGCGCCGGACGAACCGAAGTCATGGAAGCCTTGTTCGGCTACACCAAGCTGGACGCTGGTGAAATTTTCATCCATGGTAAAAAAGTCAACATCTCCATGCCACGCGACGCCCTGAAGTACCGTATGGCTCTTTTAACCGAAGATCGCAAAGGCACGGGCTGTTTCCTGCCGCTTTCGATCCGGGACAACATGACGGTTGCCAGCATTGGTGACTACACCAAAGGTGGCTTCATCCGCAAACAGGCCATGGAAAAGGTCTGCCTGGAACAGAAGGAGAAGCTCGCGATCAAGACCCCGAGCATGAACCAGCTGATCAAGAATCTCTCCGGTGGTAACCAGCAAAAAGTCCTCGTGGCCCGCTGGCTGATGACCAACCCGGAGATCCTGATTGTCGACGAACCGACCCGTGGTATCGACGTCGGTGCTAAGGCTGAAATCCACCGCCTCTTGAGCATTATGGCCAAAGAAGGTCGTGCCATCATCATGATCTCTTCCGAATTACCGGAAGTCATGGGCATGAGCGACCGGATCATGGTCATGCATGAAGGCAAGATCACCGGTGAAGTTTCCCGCAAGGACGCCAACCAGACGCTGATCATGCAGTTCGCTACAAATACATACGTTTCTTGAGCGGCAACGCGCGAAGAATTAATGGAGGTCAACCACAATGGCTAAAAACGACTCGGCTGAAGCCGTCAAGAAGACTAGCAAAGAGCTATGGGCTGATATTTTCAACAAATACGGCATCATCATCATCCTGTTCCTGATCGCTGCCCTGATGTCTGTTGCAACAGGCGGCACCTTTTTAAAACCGATCAACCTGATGAACGTCATCCGCCAGATTTCCTTTATCGGCCTGATCGGTATCGGTGTCACGGTCATCATCATCACCACCGGCATTGACCTGTCGTCCGGTTCCGTCCTCGCCCTGGCGTCCGTCGTGGCGGCAACCTTTGCCCACCCGGTCAAGGATGCAGCCGGCCAGTACATTGATGCCGTTGGCCAGTACCCCCTGATTGTCCCCGTTTTCCTCGGCCTGGCAGTCGGCGCCATTGCCGGTATCATCAATGGCCTGATCATCGCCTATTTCGAACTGCCGCCCTTCATCGTCACCCTCGGTATGATGACCGCTGCCCGTGGTGCAGCCTTCCTCGTCACCGGTGGCAAGCCGATCGGCGATTTCTCCGACAGCTTCAACTTCCTCGGTGCAGGTTTTGTCGGCCCCGTTCCGATGCCGATCCTGCTTCTGGTCATCATGACCATCTTCAGCTACATCATCCTGACTCGGACGAAGTTCGGCCGTCATATCTATGCTCTCGGTGGTAATGAACAGGCTGCCATCATCTCCGGCGTCAATGTCAAGCTGATCAAGATCGTCGTCTATGGCTATGCCTCGATGCTCGCCGGACTCGCCGGTATCTCCCTGGCCGCCCGTATCGAATCTGGTCAGCCCAGTGCTGGTCTCGGCTTCGAACTGGACGCCATCGCCGCAGCCGTCATCGGCGGCACCAGCCAGAGCACCGGTGGTATTGGTACCGTGCAAGGCACCATCGTCGGCGCTCTGATCATCGGTGTCATCAACAACGGCATGACCCTGATGGGCGTTAACTCCTACTGGCAGCAGATCGTCAAGGCCATCATCATCGTCGGTGCCGTTCTGCTCGACAAGAGACGCCGCAAAGGTTGATCGATCGGATCAGCAAACCTCTTTAGCTGGCTGGTACCAGATCCATTGGACCAGTCCCTGACAACACAAGCACATGGCAAGCGTGCTGTTCCCTTATTCCCGGCGAAGTCCCTGGTAGCCACCTCCTGGCGATCAGGGACTTTTGCTGTGCGCCACGCATGGCGCTTTATCTCTTGCCGAAAAAGGGACGCCGTCCCTTTTTCGGCATCAAATTTGGGAAATGACATAATTGATCATATTTCGTGCCCTGATTGCCCCTTGACACCGGATTATTATTGGAATAGACTCAAGACATGCACAACGTGCCCGGGCACGCATTGACAAAGATGACAAACGGTGAGTGAATAGTTGTGAGCCCGTTATCCATTCATGAATCCCGTCCCACTTACCCCTTTTACCCAAATTCAGGAGGAAAACACTATGGCTTTGAAAGTTGGCGTCATCGGAACCGGTGCAATCGGCCAGGAACACATTCGTCGTCTGCACACCAAATTGAACGGCTCAACCGTCGTTGCATTGAACGACATCAACCTCGAGGGTGCCCAGAAAGTAGCTGACACCTATGGCGGCATCACTGTCCACAAAACCTATCAGGAAGTCATCGACGATCCCGCTGTCGATGCCCTGGTCATCACCTCCTGGGGCCCTGCCCATGAAGAGCAAGTTCTCGCCGCCATCAAGGCTGGCAAGCCCGTTTTCGTCGAAAAGCCGATGGCCACCACAGCTGAGGGTGCCAAGCGCATCGTCGATGCCGAAATCGCGTTTGGCAAAAAGCTGGTCCAGGTTGGCTTCATGCGCCGCTATGATGCCGGATATAAAATGCTCAAAGATGTGATCGACGCTGGTAAGATCGGCGATCCGCTCGTCCTGCATTGCGCTCACCGTAATCCGACTGTCCCAGAAGCCTATGTCACCTACATGGCGATCAATGACACCGCCATCCATGAAATCGACGTCCTGCACTGGCTGATCGATGACGAATGGACCTCCGCCCAGGTCATCATGCCCAAGGCGACCCGCAACACCCATGCCAAGCTCAAGGACCCCCAGATCCTGATCCTGACCTCCCAGAAGGGCATCCGCGTTGTCCTCGAGATCTTCGTCAACTGCCAGTATGGCTACGACATCCAGTGCGAAGTCGTCGGCGAAACCGGCACTGCCAAACTGCCAGAGCCGATGTCGATCCTGATGCGCAGCGAAGAGAAGCTCAGCAACACCATCCTCAACGACTGGAAAGTCCGCTTTATCGAATCCTACGACGTGGAGCTCCAGGACTGGATCGACTCCACGGTCAAAGGAGAAGTTAATGGCCCGACCGCATGGGACGGCTACCTGGCCAGTGTCACCTCTGACGCCTGTGTCAAAGCTCAGGAATCCGGCGCAATCGAACCCATCGTCACCCCAGCCCGCCCCACTTTCTACAACTGATTCCAGAACCAGTCACCCGCCCACCAGGGCGACTGGCACACTGACAAGATCGTGCCAGGCTTCAAAGTCCAAGTTTGAGGCCTGGCAATGATCATTCCCATTTCAATTCAGCAACACCATCCTCAAATCAAAATCCAATATCCTACCAGCACATCACAGGAGGTACACACCGTGAAAATTGCCTTTGACGTTGACGTCCTGGCCAAGCAG
>CAZGSR010000049.1:0-15966 GCA_964528645.1 uncultured Mageeibacillus sp.
TATGAGGCACCAGTTACTATTTCGCGCTCATATTGACATGAGGCACTACGATGGCAAAAAGCTTGAGTTTTCGTGCAATCAGGTCATCGAGCCGCTGAATGTAGTGGGCGATGTCCTTGTCATTGGGTACCCGACTGACCTTGCGCCCATCGACGCGTTTGGAGATCGCACCGCTGCCCAGGCCAATCACGGCCAGCCGATCACTCATCATGCCGACATTGTAGAGGCATTCATGACCAGGCAGGGCAAAACCGACATTCTCCAGCCCACCGGCGACATCTTTCTGCCGGTACAGGTAGTAGGGATGGCGTCCGGTCTCCACCAGACGGTCCTGGGCTCGCGCGACCATGTCCATCAGGGTCGGGTCCGGCCGGTTGATGGCAAGATTGCTCTGCCCTGATGAATCCAATTCCAGTTCCTGGGCCAGGCGGGAGCTGCGCTTGATCGCCAGGGTGTGGATTGTGACGCTTTCCGGCTCCAGCACCAGCAGTTGTTCCAGAGAGTCGGCAAAATCTTCCGGCGTTTCACCAGGCAGGCCAGCGATCAGGTCCATGTTGATATGGTCAAAACCAGCCGCCCGGGCCATGGCCATGGCCGTATGGATCTGCTCCACCGAATGGTGGCGGCCGATCCGCTGCAGGGTTTTCTCGTGGAAAGTCTGGGGATTGATGCAAATGCGGGTCGCCCCGAATTCACGCAGCAAGCGCAGATTGCCTGCGGTCAAGGTATCCGGGCGACCCGCTTCCACCGTGATTTCTGCCTGCCTGGTGAGTGGCAAAGTAGACTGCAGACCGGTGAGCAGGCGCTCCAGGAGCGGCTCCGGCAGGCTGGTCGGCGTGCCGCCGCCGAGGTAGAAGGCAGAAGCTTTCGCCGGCAAGACGGCAAAAGTCTGCTGGGCTTCCTCGAGCAGCGCATCGACATAGGGCTCGAGCTGGTCCTTCCTGCGATGGGCATCCTGGGAGATGAAACTGCAGTAAGCACAACGGCTGGGGCAAAAAGGAATACCAGCATAGATCAGGGGCACATCCGTCGGAAGCTGTGAGAGCACCCGCTGCTCAGACAAAAAAGTCCGGACGGCCAAATCAGCCTTGGATGGAGATACGCGCCAGACTTCCACCAGCTCAGTCTGGGCTTTGTCCGGTGCTGAGTCATCCGCCAGAATCTGTTCCACCAGTTGGGTTGGGCGGACCCCGGTGAGAGAGCCCCAGGGGAAATGGACATCTGTGATCCGCTCCAGCAGGACATACAGCTGGCGCTTCAACTCGCGGCGCACAGAATCCAACGGCACGAAATCCTCATAGATCAGGAAAGGCGGCTGGTTTGCCGCCTGGTCAGCCTCGGTCAGCCACAAACTGGTCCGGACCTCTGCCGAGTCGATTTCGACTGGAGATGCGCTGGACAGAGTGCCTGGGCCAGTGTGAACGAGACTCTCCAGATACCAGTCATCCGCACCTGCTGCCAACCGGTCAGACCGGGGCCGCTCGACGCGGCCAAAAAAAAGGCGCAATACGTCAGACAGGGCGAAATCGTAGGTATGACCGGTCATCTGGATGATCATGGTGTGGGTAAAGCCTCCGGCAGGGTTTGTTGCGTCTGGTTCTTCTCATACCAAGCTAGCAGAAGATCGACCATCCTGCCGTAACTGTGAACACCATCCGTCTGCAAGTTGGCTTTGAGATAGGCATCGTTGATGGTGCTGGACGTTTCCTGGACGGGACCTTCGAATTGCTGCCAATAATCATTGGCCGCCGCGATGTCCCGCCACACCCCGTCACTGACCAGCGGAACCGTTGCGCGATAGAGTTCAAGGTCCACTGCCGCCAGGCTGTTCAGCAGGCGAACAGTGGCATCGGCATAGCTGCTGTAGCGATAATCCGGGTCTGGATGGGCGATTCCAGTCAAAAAGCTGACAAATCCGGCCTCATCCTCGCGGGCAAATCCCATCGTGTGGGCGACTTCATGGCTGGCTGCTGCCGGCAGCAGATAAGCAGGCTGGTCGATGTTGACATTGGCCTCCACCCACAACGGGTTGTACAGGCCAGTGATCCCGGTGTAGGACCAGTAATGGGACAGCTGGACTGGCTTGGGCCGGGATGGTGGCATGACGAGAGCCAGCAAAGGCCAGTCCTGGCCTGCGGCAAGATAGCCTGCACCAGCAGCATCGAGGGTGTCACGCAAGGATTTTTGCAGGATGAACACGCCCGCTTCATCCTGCAGGCATGCCGCGCGCGCAATTTCAGCCTGCCGGGCTGTCCAGGCCAGCGTCAGGGCGACATCCTGGGCCGCTCGCGCGCGCGTAGGTAAGTTGAAACTGCGCGAAACTGGCTCGCGCGTGTAGGCGATGCCATGCAACAGCATGAACTGCCAGGCAGCGATTGCTGCGATCCAACCGAGAACCCCCAGTGAGCGGCGGAAAAAAGGCTGGCCCTGGCGTTTGCGAACAGCCCGCCAGGCAGCGAGGAACCAGATTATCAGTAAAACAGGCAAGAAAAGCACAACCAGCTCGGTCAGGGAAAATGGGATCGAATTGGAAAAGTTCCGAAATGGCTGCGACCAGACAGGAAAAAACCGCTGGATGTAGACTTGCTCGACCCATTCAGGGGCATCGGCCAGCAAGCTGCGGAGCAAAAAAGGAATCGGCAGTAAAATCAGCCAGAGCAGACGCGTATGGCGAGTCCAGTCGCGCCTGGACCGGATCCGTTGCATCATCTTGCCACTACCAGCTGCATCAGAGAATTCGGCAGGCTGTTTCATCCTTCCACCTTCTTTTCGTTCCGGCACGTCACAATCAGCCGAGCAGCAAATGCCTCAGTTCTGCCACATCCTGAGCCAGAAAGGTGGCGCCACCATCCTGAAGATCTTCCGCATCACGAAAGCCCCAGAGGACCCCGATGCCGGTCATCCTGGCCCGGACTGCGGTCAGCATATCGGAACCGGAATCACCAATCAATGCCACTTGTCCAGGTGTCACACCGAGTTTTTGGGCGATGTGCAAGGCCAGAGCCGGATCCGGTTTCGTCGGGAAAGGTTCAAGCTGGCCATAGCAGAGATCAAACGTTCCGGCCGGAAAATAGTAGTTGATCACTTCCAGCGTACTATCGTGTGGTTTATTGGACAGCACAGCCAGCTTGACGCCAGCTGCCTTCAAATCGGTGATCAGCTCGGCAATCCCAGGATAGAGCGCTGTCTGGATATGCCAGTCCCGGCCATAAATCTCGCGGTAAGTCCGGTAGACTGGATCAATCTTCTCATCCGGCCAGGTCGGGCGGCTGACCCGCACGGTTGATTCAATCAGTTGACGGGCACCATAGCCGATATAGGTTTTGATTTCCTGCTCACTGAGGCGGACACAGCCGTGCTGGTGCAGGGCCGCATTGCAGGCCGCGGCGAGGTCAGCAAGCGTGTCGAGCAAGGTACCATCCAAATCAAGCAGGACAGCCTGGAATCGGGGTGTAGACATAGGTTGTTTCCTTTCTTATGGCGCCAGGTCCTCATTCAAACAGGGGTGTTCTGCGCCAAAACAGCTGCTTTTTCAGATCCAGCCCAGGGCGCGCAGGGCAGACAACAATCCAATCAGGACTGGCTGGTGCAGGGCATAGAAGACAAGTGAATTCCGGCCGAGGAATTCCAAAGGCCGGGTGGCCTGGAGCAATGGTCGCGGAGCCTGCGGGAAAGCCGTTGCGCGCGCCGAGTAGACGATCCGGCCGATCAAGGTCCCGGCCAGGAAAAAGCCCAGCCACGGCAGCAGAGGCAAATAGTCGGCCATGCCCGGCCGGGTGTCCGGCAGGATCCCCAGTGGTAAAGTCAGATACGAACCAGACACCATCTGATTCAGGTCTGTCATGAGGCCGCCCAGGTAGATGATCCCGATGCTCGCAAACAGCAAAATGGCCTGGAGGACCGGTTCTTTCAACTGCAGCTTCGGACTGTCCAGTCCAGCATAGAGTAAAGTGCCCAGGGCCAACAGGTGAAGGACATTGAAAAAGACGTAGAAATCGTTGCCAGACAGGCGGGACAGGGCAATGCTGATGATCGTGATGCCGACAGACACGCCAAGAAGGCGCAGGCCGCGGCGGGTATTGCTGCGGGAAAAACTGCTCGAGATGCCGGAGACCATAAGGAAGACATTGAGGAAAAGTGGGCGTAGCAAGTGGATGAACCACCACGATTCCTGCCAGGCGAACACGTCCAGGCCAAAGATGTAGCGCAAGTCAAATATGAAATGGTGCAGGAACATCATAAACAAGGCCAGCCCACGCAGGGCATCAAGTTCGAAGACACGGTTTTTCGTCAGCTGGTTTGGCATGGGTCCTCCGTCGGTAAAGTGGCAGTGTCAGTGGGGGGGGCCGGTCCCGGTCTGGTTCCGGTCTGGTTCCGGTCTGATTCCGGTCTGGACTGGGCATGTGGATGCACAGCAGAGAGGCCGCTCGATTCAGTTGAATTTGTAGATTTTCCGGGCCACCATGTAGGTCTTGCGGGTGATGTAGCGGCCCCCTCGACCCGGCAGGGCCAGAGCCGCGTTGAGCAAACTGGTGCGCAAAACCGTGTATGTTCGCAGGTCGTAATCCTTGATATCTTTCCAGAGCTGGTCGATTTTTTTCAGGTTCTCTTCGGTATTGGACAAAATCAGGTGGATGACGGCAATCGAGACCATCATGGAGAGGTAGCGGTACATATAGCGACGTAGGTGGCGGTTGGCAATATCGCGTCGCAGGTGGTACATGTAGAGCATGATCCGGGTGACCCTGAGCTGCTGGTCGATCCGCTTGATCATGTTGTTCATGTTGACCGACTGGTCGGGACGGCCGATGAAATAGCGGTACAGGTCCACATCCAGATAGTACACGCTGCGCACAAGCGGCAACGGTTGGTACGCAACAATATTGTCCACATAGAATGTGTGTTCCGGCAGCTTCAGCCCGCACAGGCGCAGGCGGTCGGTGCGGTAAATCATGCTGTGCATGAGGAGAAACTGGCTGACACGGAAAAAGCGCATCTCGTCCCAGGTGAAACGGCGGTCGACCGGGAAGACATTACGGTAGGAGATGAGGTTGGTTGTATTGTTGTATTTGTATTCGTAGACATAATTGGCAATCACCAGGTCAAGCGCCGTGTCATCATCCGGCTGGGACCGCAGCAGCGCCATCACCTGGGAATAGGCGTCCTGTTCAAACCAGTCATCACTGTCAACGACTTTGAAATAGCGCCCGGTTGCGACCTCAAGCCCTTTGTTGACAGCCGATCCGTGGCCACCATTAGGCTTCTGCTCCAGACGGACAATCTCAGGATAGCGCGCGATGTAGTCACGCGCGATCTGAGCAGTCCGGTCTGTGGAACCATCATCGACAACGATCACCTCGACATCCGGCCCTCCAGTGACCAGCGAGTCCAGACAGGTCGCCAGGTAGTCCTGTGAATTATAGGAAGGGACAGCAATAGAAAGTACTTTCAAGCAATTCACCCCTTTTCAAACGAAGTCATTATAGCACGCTTTTCCAAAAGGCAGGTGTAGAACACGACACGGAGTGCATGTTTTCGCAGCCGGACGCGGCCGGATGGCCGGGGACAGGATCGTGGCGCGGCAAGTGCCACTTCAAATGGAAAAAACCATCTTCAGGCAGATCAGCTGCGCGAAGATGGTTTTCGAAGTTTGATGTGTGATGTTATTTTTATCGTCCTGGGTCTGATCCGGATCTGGTCCGGACGGCACGTGATGATCGGCGGTGTTACTCCGGTTATCAGCGTGCGGCGTAAGCCTGTTTGAGATAATCCATGTGCTGGCCGGTCAGATTGCCTTCGACCAGGGCGGTGTTGCGCGGTGCCACGACGAAGATGACACTCGAAACGGGCATCACTTTGCCGTCGAGGGCATACGCGGAGCCGGTGATGAAGTCGATGACGCGCTGGGCGACCCGGGGATCGACTTTTTCGATGTTGCAGATGACAGTTTTGCCAGCGCGGATGTGGTCGCAGGCTTGCTGGGCGGCTTCGATATCGGATGGCTGCATGATGACCACCGACTGGTTGGCCGGATGGGGCTTGATGTCAACCACTTTTCCAGCGGCCTGGCGGCGGGACGGTGCTGGTTTGTAGTCCTCAACCGGTTCCGATTTGTTCTCAATATAAGTGTCCTGCTCGGATTCTTCTTCGTAATCGAAATCTTCGTTGTAGCTGCCCAGGCGGCTGAACAGTCTGTTAAATAGATCGGCCATGGTCTACCTCCGTCTCAACCGGCAACCCTTTCTCCGTCGATGGGTCCGGTCTGGTTTCCATTATAGGAAGGCCACTGGCACGCCGCAAGAAAGCCAGGCGAAGTGTAAGTGCGATGTAATCTGGCCGCAACACAGGCAGGTCATTATCGGTCAGTGTTACAATCGCGCGACAAAACAGGCTTGTGCGGACAAAAGATCAAGCTTGATTTATCCCAAAGGAGGCCGGGGGCCAAAGATCGCCGTACCGATGCGGACGTGGGTGGCTCCACAGGCAATGGCTTGCGAATAGTCCTGGCTCATGCCCATCGAAAGGATGTTGAACCTATCCGAGCCGAGAGGTCCTGCTGCCAGGGTTGTAAACAGCGCCTGGGTCTGGGCGAAAACAGGCCGGGCCATTTCAGGATCTGCAAACAAAGGGGCCATGGTCATCAGGCCGCGGATCCGGACGCCGGTTTGACTGGAAAAACGGACCGCATAGGCCAGCAATTCATCAGGATCAAAGCCATGCTTGGTTGCTTCGTGGGCGGTGTTGACCTGAAGCAGCACATCCGTCACTAAGCAAGCTCTGGTGCTGCGGCTGGCAATTTCTTCCAGCAAATCGGCCGAATCGACCGAGTGGATCAAAGCTGTACGGCCCAGAAGATATTTGACTTTGTTCTTTTGCAGCGTGCCGATCAGATGCCAGGCCGGATGCAGGTCCTGGGCGGACAAATCGTCCTGCTTGGCCAGCATTTCCTGAACCCGGTTCTCACCGAGATCGTGAAGGCCCAAGTACACAGCAGCGGCGGCCATGGATGCAGGCAGGAATTTAGATACACCGACCAGGGTGATTTCAGCCGGATCGCGACCGGCAGCCAACGCCGCCGATGCGACAGATTTCCGAACGGTTTCCAGCCGTCTGGCCAAAGCTTCGATTTCAATAACAGATAAACCTGTCAATTGGGCGATGCGCTCTCTATCCACCAATGAATTCCCCCTCGCCGATTGATTCCGGATTGGCGACGATGACTGAAGACAGGCTGGGTTTGAGGTCCTCTTCCCCAGCCTCGGGACTGGCATCGATGATGGCGTATTCACGGTCATAATCGACGATCTCAACAGGGACCAGTCGCGTGTAGCCACCTGTGACCATCAGGATGCTGGCAGTTCGGCTCGATGGCTCGAAATCGATCAGGGAGACGCGGGGAATCCGCATCCCCTCTGTCTCGGAAACAGCCAGCTCAGCAGAGAAACTGCGCCGGTCAGAAAACCACTCCACTCTGCGGTCGGAACGGAAAATCGCAAAGCTGCCCTGGTCTTGGGGTTCCACCCGGACCAGGCGGCAATTCGTAATCTCGATGCCCTCGGAAGGAACCGCGACTGAATAGCGGCGATCGTCCGGCAAATCCGCAGGCTGGACGCCATCCAGGTAGAAGGCCAGGTAGTGCTCCAGACTGGACGTCACTCGCAAAACAGGCTCACCGGACCCGATTTCCCGGGCTGCAGTCTGGAACGTCTGAGCCTGTGCGAGGGCGTTGCGGTAGTCCTGATAGGTCAGAGTCTCAACAGCTGCCGATCCCAGTGCTTCCTCAAGGCCATCGAGATGGAAGGAAATAATGCCCGGCTGGCTGCTCACCAGCGTGCCTGATGAAAGCCCCAGGCTTTGCTCCAGGCTTTGCTTTTGCAGCAGGAGCTGGTCGAGCCGGGCATCGTGGAAATCAACAGCAGCCAGCTTGCCGCTGCGCTGTTCCATGATCACGGTCATTGCGGCCTGGTAGGCTGGCAGATTGCGCAAGGACTGGTTCATGACATCACCCCGGACCAGGTTGACGATCGACGACAAAGCCACTGCACTTTCGTTGTAGATAGCCCTGGCTCCGGAGCCCTTGCCCTGGTTCATCAGTTCCAGCTGCAAATCCACGATATCTTGTTCGCATTTGTCCAGCTCATCGAGCTGGCGTTCCAGGCCGGACGGGATGACCAGGGCCAGCTTTTGTCCGCGCGAAACCCGCATGCCTTCGGTCACGAGTGGTTTGACCTGGCCGCTCGAAGGAGCGACAGCCACACTGTCATCACGCAAAATCAGGGCATTGCCCTGGGCATAATGAGTCAGTTTACCTTTCTGGATAAACAGGAATTGTGGATTGGGCCTGGTTTTGCGCATGACAACCAGAATCAGGACCGCCATGACCAGCATGATAAATAAAACCAATACCGACAGGAATATGGCGCGCGAACGTGCCTTGCGCCTTTCGATCCGCATCAGGCGCTCGACAGGGTCTATTGGCCGGCGCTTGGTACGACTGCCAGGCTGGCGACCGTCACGATGGTCGACCCGCCGCTCGGGGCGACGATCGGGTGTGCGATTGGAGCTGCGGGGAGGCGGATTCACAGGCTAGTCTCCCGGCTGGCCACGGCCTGGCTGGCTCTTGCCCGTCATGCGCTCATAGGCGAGCAGGCAGGCCAGGCGGACTGTTTCAAAGTTGAGCCCACCCTGGAGGTAGGCAGGAAAAGGCGGCTTCAAGGGGCCATCCGCCGAAAGCTCGATCGACGAGCCTTGGACGAAGGCGCCGGCAGCCATGATAACCGGGCTGTCATAGCCAGGCATGGCCCACGGCTCCGGCCGGACGAAGCTGTCGACCGGGGAGGCGGCCTGGATCGCCTGGCAAAAAGCGACCAGACGGTCCGGATCGCCGAATTCCAGCGTCTGGACCAGATCACCCCGGATGGCATCAGCAGCCGGGTAGGTTTTATAGCCGGCACCGCCAAAAAGCGCGGCAGCAAAGGCAGCTCCTTTGAGACTTTCGGCGACAATCTGCGGCGCCAGGTAAAAGCCCTGGGCGATCAGGCGGGAAAACCCAAGCGTCGGGCCGACATGGCTGCCCAATCCGGGTGCAGTCAGGCGCGAGGCAACTTTTTCCACGAGATCGGCGCGGCCGGCGACATAGCCACCCGAAGGGCAGAGCCCGCCTCCGGGGTTTTTAATCAGAGACCCAGCTACAAGGTCCGCACCCACCATGCAAGGTTCTTGGGTCTCGACGAATTCGCCGTAGCAGTTGTCGACCAGCACAATCGCCTGTGGCTGGTGCTGGCGTACGGTCTGGACGATCTGGGCGATGTCATCGACCAGGAGCGAGCGGCGGGTAGTATAGCCGCGGGATTTCTGGATGAAAACGACCTTCGTCCGGTCATCCAGGGCCTTCGCAATGCCAGCCAGGTCGGGAGTGCCATCTGGCAGGAGGTCAAGTTCACTGTAATGGACACCCATATCGCAAAGCGAACCATCCGGAGCCGGTGATCCGTCATCGGTCACACCGATGGTTGATTGCAGCGTATCATAAGGGCGTCCGGTGACGGACAACAGGGTGTCGCCAGGTCGCAGGAGGCCAAAGAAACAAATCGCCAGGGCCTGAGTCCCGGCGCTGATCTGGATCCGGACGAGCGCCTTTTCGGCACCGAAAACGCGTGCATAGGCTTTTTCAATCTGGTCCCGTCCGGAATCGTCGTAACCATAGCCGGTTGTCCCGCCCAGGCTGCTTTCGGCCAGACGGGCTTCATGAAACGCATGCAAGACCCGCAGCTGGTTGATGCTGCGGGTCTGGTCGATGCGGGCAAAAACAAGGGCAAGATCCTGGATGATCGCATCGGAGTGCACAACGGTCTCCGGCGAGATCCCGAATCGGGCAAAGGCCTGGGTGATCAAATGCCGTAGACCTCCTTGGTCGAAAGGACACGGATAGCGGATTTTTCCAGTTTCTCGAGCGCCAGTTGCGGATTCTGGACCCGGATGATGACGACAGCATCATCCGTAACCCGTCCGATGTAGGCATAGAGATAGTCGACCGAGATCGAGCCTTCGCTGAGGATCTCGAGGGCGACATCGAGCTGGCCCGGCAAATTGGGGATGGCGATCGCGATCACATGCGTGGCGCTGACCGTGAAGCCCTGGTTCGTCAGGACCTCCTGGGCCTTGGCTGGCTGGTCGACAATCATGCGTAAGATGCCGTATTCGGTTGTGTCGGCGATCACGAGGGCCCGGATATCGACACCTGCTTCACGCAGGGTCCGGGTCACTTCTGCCAGACGGCCGGATTTGTTTTCGAGGAAGACAGAAATCTGGGTGACGAGCATCGCGATTCCTCCCATTTGAAGTCCGTACAGAGATGGTACGGATCAAAACTCACATTTGTATTTGATTATATCAGATCCGCTCTGGAATGCCTTGTGGTTGACGGCGCGAAGTTTTTCCGGGAAAACAAGATCGATCGCTTTCGCAAAAATCTCCGGTTCGATCGCAGTCAGGCGGGACATGGCTCCGAGCATGACGACATTGGTCGCCCGGTAGCTGCCTGCTTCGTCGGCCAGTTTCTGGGCATCGAAGGAAAAGACTTTGCTTTGGCCCAGGGCTTTCTGGTCGAGTTCGCTGACAATGTCCTGCGGGTATTTGGCCACGCCGGTGGAAACCGTGGCCGGCGGGATCTGCAAATTGTTGACCAGGAGCGCGCCGCCCGCCTTGAGCAAGTAGGCCCAGCGCAGGGCCTCCAGCTCTTCGAAGGACAGGATGAAATCGGCCTGGGCCGGCTCGATGATCGGTGAAGCCACGGTCTCGGCCATGCGGACATAGGTGATGACGCTGCCACCGCGCTGCGACATGCCGTGGACTTCTGAGACTTTGACATCCAGACCGAGGAGGTTGGCAACGGTGCCGAGCAATTTGCCGGCAACCAGGGTTCCCTGGCCACCCACACCGACCAGGGCAATGTTTAAGGAAAAAGGCTGGCTCATGCTTCGTTGCCTCCTTTCAAAGCGCCAAAATTGCAGACTCGCGTGCAGAGATGGCAGGCGTTGCAGATATTCGGATCGATCTGCGGATAGCCATCCGGACCAGCCAGCAGGGCTGGACACATAATCTTGATGCAGGCCTGGCAGCGCGTACATTTATCGCGGTCCAGCTTGACGACATCCTCTTTTTTGCCAATGCCGGGTGGAATCAAGGCGCAGGGACGCTTGGCGATGATCACGGTGACGTGCGGTTCTTCCACGGCCTGCTTGATGACTTTGACGCAGGCCTTGATGTCAGCCGGATCGACCTCATAGATCGAGCGCACGCCGATGGCGCGGCACAACTGCTCGAGGTCGAGCTCAGGGGCGGGCTGGTTGTGGATGTCGAGGCCGCTGGCAGCGTTCTGCTGGTGGCCGGTCATGCCGGTGATGGAATTGTCGAGGATGATCACGGTGCTGGTGCTGCCGTTGTAGACACTGTTGACCAGGCTGGATACGCCCGTGTGCAGGAAGGTCGAGTCACCGATGACGGCGACTGATTTCCTGGCCATTTCATGGTCTGTGACCTGGTCAAGACCATGGGCCATGCCGACCGACGCACCCATGCACAGGCAGGCATCCATGGCATTGGTTGGTGCCAGAGCCCCCAGGGTATAGCAGCCGATGTCTCCGGCGACCGTCAGTTTCAAACGGTTCAAGGCCATAAACAGCCCCTTGTGCGGACAGCCGGCACACATCACTGGCGGACGTCCGGGCGCAGGAGTCAGGGCCGATGTGTCATACGCAGGATCGAGGGTGGTGTCCGGATTGAAAGATTTGTTCAGGAGGGCAATGCTGTATTCGCCCTGCAGGGTGAACAGGGATTTGCCTTCACAGGCGATTCCGGCAGCCTTGATCTCGGTCTCGATGAAAGGATCGAGCTCCTCGACGACGACAAAGCGCTCGACGGAGGCGGCAAAGGCACGGATCTGCTCGATCGGCAGCGGATAGACCAGTCCCAGTTTGAAAATCGAAGCCTCCGGCAAGGCCTCGCGGACGTACTGGTAGGCCATGCCGCTGGTCAAAATGCCCAGCTTGTCAGATTTCCTGGTGATCGTAAAGGCGCCTGGCACCGATCCGGCATCGAGATCCTTCTGGATCTGGCTCTGGCGGCTCTCGACCACCACATGGCGCTTGATCGCCATCCCCGGCATCATGACGTATTTCATCATGTCTTTGACGTAGGGGCGCTTGGGCTGCTCCTGCGGCTCACCAACGGTGACCTGGGTCCGGGAGTGGGAAATGCGGGTGGTCAGGCGGAGCATGACCGGGGTGTCATACTGCTCGGACAGGGCGAACGCCTGGCGGGTCATGTCAAGGCATTCCTGACTGTCTGCGGGCTCGAACATCATCAGCTTGGCCGCTCGGGCGTAATGGCGGCTGTCCTGCTCGTTCTGCGAGCTGTGCATGCCCGGGTCGTCAGCTACGACGACGACCAGACCGCCGTTGACACCTGTATAGGAGGAGGTGAACAGCGGATCGGCCGCCACATTGAGGCCGACATGTTTCATGCAGGACATGGCCCGGCCGCCGCCGAGGCTGGCGCCGTAGGCGACCTCGAGGCCGACTTTTTCATTGGTTGCCCACTCCGTGTAAATGCGCGTATATTTGGCGGCATTGACGGTGATTTCTGTACTGGGAGTACCCGGGTATGAAGAAATCACCTTGACGCCGGCTTCGAAAGCCCCACGGGCGATCGCTTCGTTGCCGAGCAGGAGTTGCCGGTCCAATCCGGCTGCATTGGCAGGTTTGTCCATGGTGTTACAGTTCCTTCCTGTTCAGAATGATTTGGTTCTCAGGTCGATGACCCGCTTGGCTTTTCCAGCCGTGCGCTCGAGGGTCTGGGGACTCAGGAGTTTGACCCGGACATCGATCTGCAGGACCGTACGGATTTTGTGGCGGATCTCCTTGGTCAGTTCTTCCAGTTCACGATAGCTTTCGAGGCGCGAGGCGTCGATCAGCTCGACCTGGACTTCGATCTGGTCCATGAAATGCTCAGTGGTGACGATGATCTGGTAATGTGGCCCGATGCCATGGATGGTCATCAGGACTGCTTCGATCTGGGACGGGAAGACATTGACGCCGCGGATGATCATCATATCGTCGGAGCGGCCGCGGACCAGGTCCATGCGCACATTGGTCCGGCCGCAGGAGCAGCGCTCATAGTTGAGACGCGTGATGTCCTTGGTCCGGTAACGCAGCATCGGGATGCCTTCCTTGGTCAGGGTCGTCAGGACAAGCTCCCCTTCTTCTCCCTCCGGCAGTGTCTCACCCGTCACGGGATCGATGATTTCCGGGAAGAAATGGTCCTCATTGATGTGCATGCCTTCAAAGGCCAGGCATTCATAGGAAACGCCGGGACCGGTGATTTCAGTCAGGCCGTAATTTTGGGTGTCTGTGATGCCCAGGCGCATCTCGATCAAGCGGCGCATCTCAGGGGTGTGTCCTTCGCCGCCGAAAAGGCCGACGCGCAGTTTAAGATCCTCCGGTGCGATTCCCTGTTCAGCCATGACCTCGGACAGATGCAGTGCATAGGAGGGTGTGGCAATCAGGACGGTCGTGCCCAGGTCCTGCATGAACATCAGCTGGCGTTCGGAATTGCCGCTCGAATGCGGAATCACGGCGGCGCCCAGGTGCTCGAGGCCATAGTGGAGGCCAAAGCCGCCGGTGAACATGCCGTAACCGAAAGCGATCTGGCAGACATCGTCCGCTGTAACCCCGGCTGCCGCCGCCAGACGAGCACAGCAATCCGTCCAGACTGCCATGTCATTTCGGGTGTAGCCGACAATGATCGGCTTGCCGGTCGTGCCGGACGACGCGTGGTAGCGCACAATCGCCCGCGTATCCTCGGCAAACATCCCAGTCGGATAATTGTCGCGCAGATCATTCTTGACCGTGAAAGGGATCTTCTCAAGATCTTTCAATGACTTGATATCTGAAGGTTTCAGCCCGATCGCATCCATCCGGTCCCGGTAGAAAGCCACCCGTTCGTAAGCCCGGCTCACCGTCTCCTGCAGCCTCAAAAGCTGCAGCGCAGCCATCTCCGAACGATTCATAGTCTCAGCAGGATTCCAGATCATGATCGGCACCTCATCTATGGAATATATAAAGAAGCAATTCAAAACAATGAAACGACTAGGGAAAATGATAGCAATAGAAAAAGGGATTTGCAACGTTCACAACGCTTACCAAAAGTCAGATGTCAGCCTGTTTCCCCTGGAATAGCCTCATATTTGATAACATTCCAAACAGTGTCCCCAACAAATGAGAAAAGAAAAACCCCACAACCTTACAGGCTGTGGGGTGAATCTCTGGTGCGGTCAATGGGACTTGAACCCATACGGTTGCCCATACGCCCCTCAAACGTACGCGTCTGCCAGTTCCGCCATGACCGCACTGATCTGATCTTTGCCGTCACCGATCTTGCATCGTAGGATGCAACCAGCAACGAGAGGGTTTGCCGTTCAGGCACAAGCAATTATAATCAGCCCCTTGTGGCTTTGTCAACCACAATTTCTGTCAGGGCTCTTTGCTGATTACCGTGAAAAGTTAGCAGAGGAATGGTACTGGATAGGAAAGGTGGAGCCGACCAACGGCGAGAAAAATCATGGTTCGGTATCCTTCATAGGTTCTGAATCCTCTGGCTTTGCGTTTGGCTGCTTGGATCAAGCTGTTCATCCCCTCGGCAAAAGCATTTGTTAACCGGTGCTTAAAGTACTCAAATATCTCTGCCTTGTTCTTCCGAAGCGATCGTGCAACTTTCTTCATAGGTTCCAGCCGGCTGTGCATCATCCAGCTGGTTAGTTTCTTCAGAACAACCTCTGCTTCCGCCGTGGTTTGACACCGATAAAGGTCATCGAACTGCTGGACCATCTGGAAAGCCCGTCCCGTCCTGGGATACTCCTGGCACAGCGCCTGCATGGCCTCGTTCTGCTGCTCTGTCATCCGCCTTTCGGGGATCATCAGCAGCTTTCGCCCCGCTCTTTTGCTCCGGGCAAACTTCTTGCCTTGCTCATCCCGTCTCACTTCATCCATGCCATCCAGTACCAGCTTTTTGACATGGAAATGGTCGAACACCAGTTTTGCCTGAGGAAAGCAGAGATCACATGCTTTTTTATATGTCGCCGACATGTCCATGCTCACATGCGTGATCTTGTTGCAGTCGCCCTTTCGGGCTATGAAGTCCAGTGAAAACCGTTCTACGGCATCCACATCCCGTCCATTCTCGACCCCAATCACCCGGCGGTGAACGGGATCACCAACTACGGTCACATAACTTTGGCCCCGCTTGAACGAGGTTTCATCCAGGCTTATTTGCTCAATGGCACTCAGGTCTGTTTCTGCCACCGCTTTGTTCACCCAGTATTCCACGATGTGCATCAGTGCCGTCCGGCTGATCCTGAGCACTTTACGGGCTTCGTTCAAGGTCATGGTTTCTACCAGCATCATCGCGTAGCCCTCAAACAGCAGCGTCTGCCGCGCTCCCTTGCGGGCCCATGGTGCATCCACCACTCGTATGCCATGGACTGGGCATTCTATCCGCGGTCGCCGGCTATGGATGTAGCACGGATACATCACCACATCCGCATGTCGCCAGGCTCGTTCGTCCTCTTCGTCATCGTACCGTTTGCATTGTTTCCCGCATTCAGGGCAGGCGTACCGAGCCGTCTTCCTGGCCTCCACATACACATGCACCGCTTTGTCCCTCGGGTCAAATTCGGCTCGTGTCACCTTCCATGGATCTTTCAAACCAATCGATTTCTCGAACATGTCTACAAAGTTAAATACCGGCTCCATTTTGACCATCCTTTGACGTGATGATCAAATTATACCCCCTGTTTCACGGTATTAGATAAAGAGCATCGCCTCTTGCTCAAAGTCCCGACAGGCATTAGATGGTATAACCTGACTTTTACAGTTTAGTCCTCAAATACTAGAAGAAGAATATAAGGCG
>CAZGSR010000050.1:0-15231 GCA_964528645.1 uncultured Mageeibacillus sp.
AGTATGTGAGGCATGACTTCTGTTTCGCGCTCATTTTAAATAAGGTACGCCGGCCATTTGACAAGCCTTCCCTGTCGTGGCTATAATTTTTTAAGCTTTACACATGTCCAACAGCGATGACCGGAACAGTAGGACCGACACACTGGACACCAGCGAGTGCGGAGAGGGTGCGAGCCGCATAGCCCAGACCGGTACGAAGATCATCCGTGAGCTGCCCCACCCAACCTCTGGCTGAACAGGCCCGGGCAGTAGGGCGGGCCGTACAGCCTGGCACAACTGCCGGCGCCCGACGTTACCGGGAAACGAGATCATGGCTTTTGGCCATGGAACCGGGTGGTACCGCGCTTAGAGACCCTGGCGCCCCGTTTTGGCTTTCAGCTGACGGGGCGTTTTTTGATTTGAGGAGGAACTATGTACAAGAAAGTACCGACGAACATGAGTTTTGTCGAACGTGAAAAGGAAGTCCTGCAATTCTGGCAGGACAACACGATCTTCAAGCGGTCGATTGAATTGCGCGCAGATGGTCCCGAGTTCACCTTTTTCGATGGCCCGCCGACGGCCAATGGCAAGCCGCACATCGGCCATATCCTGACCCGCGTCATCAAGGACATCATCCCGCGCTACAAGACCATGAAGGGCTACCATGTCCAGCGCAAGGCAGGCTGGGACACGCATGGTCTGCCGGTCGAGCTTGAGGTTGAAAAAGCCTTGGGCATCGATGGCAAGCCGCAGATCGAAGCCTACGGCATCGAGCCGTTCATCGACCAGTGCAAGCATTCCGTCTGGAAATACAAGAAAGAATGGGAGACGATGTCGGACCGGGTCGGTTTCTGGGCGGACATGGAAGACCCCTATGTCACCTATGACAACAACTACATTGAATCCGAATGGTGGGCCTTGAAACGCATCTGGGAAAAAGGCCTGCTGTACAAGGGCCACAAAATCGTGCCCTATTGCCCGCGCTGCGGCACAGCCCTGTCCTCGCACGAGGTCGCCCAAGGCTACCATGACGTCAAGGACACATCGGTGTTCGTCCGCTTCACGGTCAAAGATGCGGTAGACACTTATTTTGCCGCCTGGACGACGACCCCCTGGACTTTGCCGTCCAATGTTGGCCTCTGCGTCAACCCGGACGAGGAATATGCCTTGGTCGAGGTCCCGACCGATCTCGATGGCACCGAGAAGCCGGTTCGCTACTACATGGCTGGCGTACTCGTGCCCCAGCTCTTTGGTGAGGATTTCAAAATCCTCGAAAAAATGCCTGGACGCGATCTGGTGGGCAAAGCCTATGAACCACTGCTGCCTTATGCCAATGAGACTGTTGCCAAGTCGGGTCAAAAGGCCTTTTTTGTCACGATGGATGACTATGTCACCCTGACCGATGGGACCGGCATCGTCCACATTGCCCCGGCTTTCGGTGAAGACGACGCCCGGGTCGGCCGGACGTATGACCTGCCCTTTGTCCAGCTTGTCCAGGAGGACGGCACCCTGCCGGAGGCGGTTACTGATTTTGCTGGCCAGTTCTGCAAGGACGCCGATGCCGGGATCATCAAGAAGCTCAACATCGAGAAAAAGCTGATCAAGAAGATGCCTTATGAGCACAGCTATCCGTTCTGCTGGCGCTGTGACACCCCCCTGATCTACTATGCCCGCAATTCCTGGTTCGTCAAAATGACCGCGGTGCGCGAACAGTTGCTGGCCAACAACGCCACCGTCAACTGGATTCCGCCGGCGATCGGTGAAGGCCGTTTCGGCAATTTCCTCGACAATGTCGTTGACTGGGGCATTTCTCGCGAACGCTACTGGGGTACGCCGCTGCCGATCTGGGAATGTGAATGCGGCCACCGCCACATGGTGGGCAGCATCGCCGAGCTCAAGGAGCTGTCGGACGACTGTCCGGATGAGATCGAGCTGCACAAGCCCTATGTCGACCAGGTTCACATCCGCTGCGAGAAATGTGGCGGACGCATGACCCGGGTCGCCGAGGTCATCGACTGCTGGTTTGACTCGGGCTCGATGCCCTTTGCCCAGTGGCATTATCCCTTTGAGAACAAGGAGCAGTTCGAGAAGAATTTCCCGGCTGACTTCATTTCCGAAGCACTCGATCAGACCCGCGGCTGGTTTTACACCCTGATGGCGATCGGTACGGTCATTTTTGACCAGTCGCCTTATCGCAATGTCATCGTCCTTGGCCTGGTCCAGGACAAGAGCGGCCAGAAAATGTCGAAGCACAAGGGCAATGTCGTCGATCCCTGGCAGGTCCTGGAAAAGCAGGGTGCCGATGCCGTGCGCTGGTATTTCTACACCGCCAGTGCCCCCTGGCTGCCCTCGCGTTTCTACGAAGATGCTGTCAGCGAAGCCCAGCGCAAGTTCATGGGTACGCTCTGGAACACCTACGCTTTCTACATCCTCTATGCCAACATCGATGGTTTCAATCCGGCCCAGTACACGCTCGAGCCAGGCAAACTCGCCGCGATGGACCGCTGGATCTTGTCCCGCCTCAACACCCTGGTCGCCAAAGTCGATGCCCAGCTTGAGCGTTACGATATCACAACATCCGGCAGGGCGATTGCCGATTTCGTCGATGAACTGTCGAACTGGTATGTCCGCCGCGGCCGTGAACGCTACTGGCAGCCGGACATGAACCAGGACAAGGTCAACGCCTACATGACTTTGTACACGGTTCTCGAGACCATCACCCGCCTGGCTGCACCTTATGTACCGTTCATGGCTGAATCGATCTACCAGAACCTGGTCAGAAGCTGCTTCCCGGATGCTCCAGAGAGTGTCCATTTCTGTGACTTCCCGGTCGCGGACCAGAGCCTTTGCGACAGCGAACTGGAAAAGACGATGGATGACGTCCTGCACATGGTCGTCATGGGCCGGGCTGCCCGCAACAATGCCGCGATCAAGAATCGCCAGCCCCTGGCACGCCTCCTGGTCGTTGCTCCGGTCGAGCTCCCCGCCGACTACAACGAGCTGGTCGCTGACGAACTTAATGTCAAAAAGGTCGAGTACCTGGCCGATAATGCTGCCTTGCTCGACTACAAGTTCAAGCCTCAGCTCAAGACCCTGGGCAAACGCCTGGGCAAGATGGTCTCCCATGTTGGCGGTGTGCTGGCTGAATTACCAGGCCAGGAAACCATGGCCCACCTCAAGGCCAATGGCCACATCATCATCCATGTCGATGGCCAGGAAATCCATCTGGCCGAGGAAGACTTGCTGATCGAGACCGTCCAGCCCGAGGGCCTGTCCACCGAGTCGGACCGTGATTTCACCGTTGCCCTCGACACCCGCCTGACCCCGGAACTGATCGAAGAAGGATTCGTCCGCGAGCTGGTCAGCAAGATCCAGACCATGCGCAAGGACAGCGGTTTCGAAGTTTCCGACCGGATCATGGTCCAGCACAGCGGCAACGAAGCCTTGGCGGGCGTTTTTGCCCGCAACCAGGCGTTCATCGCCGAAGAAGTCCTGGCCGATGTGATCGAAAGCGGCAAGCCCGATTCAGCCAAGTCTTGGGACATCAACGGCCAGAAAATCGACCTGGCTGTCACTCGCGTCACCCGCTGAAGCACTCAAGTCAGGGTATGATATAATGATCCAGGCTGGACGGACTGGTGCCGTCCAGCCTGATTTTGCCAAGAAGGAGGGCCAATATGCCCGCTTTTGCCCTGAATCCTTTCGTCCTGAACATGATCAACAGCCTGGCCCGGTTTGACATCCAGGGGATCCTGGTCACCGTGCTGGTCTTGACCATATCGCTGTCTTTCCATGAAATGGCCCATGCCTGGGCTGCCTACAAGCTGGGCGATGACACAGCTGCCCTGCAGGGCCGATTGACCATGAATCCCCTGGCCCATCTCGACCCGATCGGCACCCTGATGTTCATTTTTGCCGGTATCGGCTGGGCCAAACCCGTCCCGGTCAATCCAGCCCGCTTTACCCGCAACATCTCGATCCAGCGCGGCACCATGCTGGTCAGCCTGGCCGGCCCAACCGGCAATCTCATCCTGGCGGTCGCGGCCTCGATCCTGCATGCCGCAACGGTCCTGCTGTCTGTCGCTGTCGGCAGCAACAGCGTCCTCAACTTGCTGGAGAATTTGTTCCTCTACCTGTACATGGCCAATACGGTCCTGGCCGTCTTCAATTTGCTGCCTATCCCGCCGCTCGATGGTTCGAAAATTTTCGGCGGCCTTTTGCCCACCAATTTGTACTACAAGTTCTTAAGCATGGAGCGGACCATCGGCCTTTTATTCCTGATGCTGGTCATTTTTGGCCGCGGCATCATCAGCTCGATCCTGTCGGTCGTCCGTATCCCCTTTGATCTTGTGATCTGGACTCCAGTCCACTGGCTGGCCCAGTGGCTGCTCCAGTTCATGGCCTGACATTCAAAAAAGAAACAACGGAAAGGAACCTTAGACGCATGACCAGGAAAATCGTCCTCAGCGGTGCCCGTCCCACCGGTGATGTCCATCTCGGCAATTATTTTGGGGCCCTGCACAACTGGGTCCAGCTCCAGGACCAGTACGACTGCCATTTTTTCATTGCCGACTGGCACGCCCTGACAACCGGCTATGCCGACACTCATGCCTTGCACGAACACACGATCAGCCTGATCGCTGATTTCCTGGCCGTCGGCCTCGACCCGGAGAAATCGGTCCTTTTTCTGCAATCAGAAGTACCGGAGCATGCGGAACTTTTCCTGCTCTTTGCCATGAACACACCCCTGAGCTGGCTCGAGCGCTGCCCGACGTACAAAGACCAGATCAACCAGCTCAAGGAAAAAGACCTGACCACGTATGGATTTCTCGGCTATCCCTGCCTGCAGGCAGCTGACATCCTGGCCTACAAGGCCGATTTCGTTCCAGTGGGTGAAGACCAGGTCCCGCATCTTGAACTGACACGCGAAATTGCCCGCCGCTTCAATCATCTCTACCAGGCACCCGTTTTCCCGGAACCGCAGCCACTCCTGACCGCAGCCAAAGTCCTGCCCGGCACGGATGGACGCAAGATGTCGAAAAGCTATGGCAATACGATTTCGTTTGCCGACGACCCGGAGACCGTGCGCCAGAAAGTCATGAACATGGTCACCGACCCAGCCCGGATCAGGAAGACCGATCCCGGCCATCCGGATGTCTGTTCGGTCTATGCCTTCCACAAGATTTTCTCTCCCGATGAAGTCGAGTCGATCCGCAGCCAGTGTGAGGGTGGCCAGATCGGGTGCGTCGCCTGCAAAAAGCAATGTGCCGCCAAGGTAGCCGAGTTCCACACCCCGATCCATGAAAAGCGCACCGAATTGCTCAAGAATCCGGACCATCTGGTCGAGATCATCAAAGACGGCTCTGCCAAGGCACGTGCCCTTGCTGCCCGGACCATGGCCGAAGCCAGGGCCGCTGTCCGCATCGGCCTGTAACCCGGCCCGGCCATGGCATCCTCCGACAGAGCATCCCTGGCGCCCAATAACCAGAACGACAGGGAAGGGTCAGACCTGAAGCTGTCCCTGGAGCACTTTGAGGGTCCGCTGGACCTGCTGATACACTTGATTGAGAAAAACCGGATCGATATTGCCAATATCCCGATTTCGCAGATCACGGACCAGTACCTCCAGTATCTGGACCGGTGCCAGTCCCTCGACATGGAAGTTGCCAGTGAATTCCTGGTCATGGCAGCGACGCTGCTCCACATCAAGTCGCGCCTGCTGCTGCCCCAGAAAATCACCGGACCTGCGGACACCGTGGAAGATCCGCGAGAAGAGCTGGTGATCAAGCTGATGGCCTACCGGCGTTGCAAAACCCTGGCCAGCGACTTGCGTGAGCGCTACGCTACCTATTCGAAGTGCCTCTCCAAGCCACCCGAATCCCCAGGCAGGATTGGCATTTCCGCCCTGCTGGTGCCCGAGCGCCTCAACCGCGACCAGTTTTATCTTGCCTGCCAGCGCATTGCCCACCAGAACCAGAACCGGTTCAATGACCTGTCCAGCAAGATCACGACACTCTTGCGCCGGGAAAAAGTCTCGCTCAAGGAGAAGATGCGCCTGATCCTGCACTGGGCAGTCCAGAAAACGCGGCTGTTTTTCAACGAATTGTTTCCAGCTGATACATCGAGCCGGGCTGAACGGGTCACCGGTTTCCTGGCAGTCCTGGAATTACTCCGTCTGGGCCGGATCCATGCCCGTCAGGAGCACCCCTTCGATGTCATTGCCATCGAAGCCCGTCCGGAACATGAATGGGGCGAGGAAGCTGAGCAGGAAACAGCAGGAGGGAAGACCGATGGTCCTTGACACTCAACCCATAGACGAGACACAGTTTGCAAACGCGCTGGCAGCGGAAAATCTTGAGGATTTCATCTCTGAACCGGATGATGTTTTTACGCTGGACCCCCTGGATGCTCCGGCAGCCCTCGAAGCCTTGCTATTCATGGCCGGAGATCCCATTCCGGTCGAAAAACTGGCAACCGTGACCGGGCTTGAAAAAAGCGTTCTGATCCCGGTCCTGGACAAAATGGCTGAAAACATGCTGCATGACCGGCGACGCGGGATTTTCCTGCGCCAGGCCGAGGGCAAGTACCAGCTGGCCACCAAACCTGGCCAGCTCTCTGTCCTGGAGCGGCTCTACCAGCCGCGCCACCGGCCGCCCCTGTCCCAGCCAGCGTACGAAACCCTGGCAATCATTGCCTATAACCAGCCGGTCACCCGGGCCCAGGTCGAAGCCGTGCGCGGGGTCAACAGCGACAGCATCATCAGTCGCCTGATCGAACGCAATTTTGTCTGTGAAGTCGGCACGCTCGATGCACCTGGCCGGCCAACCTTATTTGCCACGACCGAGCAGTTCCTTTTGGATTTTGGCCTTGGTTCAGTCAGCGAGCTGCCGCCCATGGAGATGATGATGTATGGGACCCTGCGCGACCTGGAGCGCTCGCTGGAGGACGCCTCCGGACATGCGGATGACAAGCAGGTGACCATCGACCAGCTCGTGGCCAGCTTCCTGCCGGAACCGGCTCCTTCGGACCGGACTTCCCTTGATATTAGTGAATCACAGGCTGTAAAATGACGGATTCTGGTTGCTAACTTGCAAACGATTACCTATAATTGGTGAAAACACAACTACAGGAAGGAAACGCGCATGGATGGATCTGGCAACAGCCTGATGAATCGGATCGAGACGAGCATCGGCACCATGAGCAAGGGACAACGGGCGATTGCCCAGTATATTCTCCATCATTATGACCAGGCAGCCTATTTGACAGCGGCCCGGATCGGTGACGAGGTCGGTGTCAGTGAATCGACTGTCGTCCGTTTTGCCATGGAGCTGGGATTTGAGGGTTATCCGCATTTCCAGAAAGTCCTGCAGGAAGAACTCAAGGAAAAGCTCACGTCAGTCCAGAGATTGCGCGCCTCGGCCAAGCTGGCAGTCCATGAAGACATCCTCGGGGCTGTCCTGCATTCTGATATGGACAAGCTCAAGCGCACCCTGGAACGGATTGACCGCAAGTCTTTTGACCGGGCTGTCGATCTGATCCTCGGCGCCCGGCGCATCTACATCCTGGGTGTGCGTAGCTCGGCACCGCTGGCCGCTTTCCTCGGTTTTTACTTCAACTTGATTTTCGACAACATCCGCCTGGTCCATACGACCAGTGTCAGTGAAATGTTCGAACAGATTTTATCTGTCGGCGAGGGGGATGTCGTGATCGGCATCAGTTTCCCACGGTATTCCAAACGGACGATCAAGGCGATGAAATTTGCCCGTTCGACCGGGGCGACAGTGATTGCCTTGACTGACAAGAGCAATACCCCCATTGCTGACAATGCCGATGTCTGCCTGATGGCTCCCAGTGACATGATGTCGTTCGTCGACTCGCTGGTCGCGCCTTTGAGTGTCATCAATGCCCTCATTGCTGCCATCGGCTACCGTCGCCAGGACCATGTCGCCCAGACGCTGGAAAAACTCGAACGGATCTGGGATGAATACGACGTGTATGACAAGGGTGACAGCGACCGGATCCGGGAGGACTGACCATGGCCTTTGCAATCGCCCTCGATGGTCCGGCTGGTGCCGGCAAAAGCACCATCGCCCGCCGTGTTGCCGAAGCTCTTGGCATCTTGTATCTGGATACAGGGGCCATGTACCGGGCCATCGGTATCAAAGCAGTTGCCCAGGGCCTATCCCCCAAGGACGAAGCAGCAATCGGTGCCATGCTCGAGTCGACTGACCTGGACATCCGTTTTGTGGCCGGCACCCAGGAGGTCTGGCTCGACGGTGTCAATGTCAGCGAGGCCATCCGCACCCCAGAGGCGTCGCGGGCTGCGTCGGATGTCAGCACCTTGCCGGTCGTGCGCCGTGCCCTGGTCGACCTGCAGCGGCAAATCGCCAGCCGCCAGAGCCTGATCATGGATGGCCGAGACATCGGTACCCATGTCCTGCCGGATGCCCGGCACAAATTTTTCCTGACCGCCAGTGTTGATGAGCGAGCCCATCGCCGGCTGCTTGACCTGCAAAACCGCGGCAACCAGACGACCACTCTGGACGAAGTCCGGGCGGACATCGAATATCGCGACCGCCAGGATTCCGAACGAGCTTTTGCTCCCCTGCGCCAGGCCGAAGATGCGATCCTGGTCGATACCACCAACCTGAGTATTGAAGAAGTGGTCCAGACAATCCTGGGCCTGATCGAGACCAGGCCCAACCCAGCCAAAGGATAATCCCATGACCGAACCTGCCAAGACTCCCAAAACAGCCAAACCGGCTGATCACAACAAAGACCTGCATGAACTGATCCACGGACATCCAATCTACCGGGCGGTGGCCAAGACCTTTGCCCGTTTGCTGGTGGTCCTGTTGTTCCGGGTCCAGTTTGAAGGCCTGGAGCACATGCCCACCCAAGGTCCCGTGCTGCTGGTCGCCAACCATACCAGCCTGCTGGATATCCCGGCCATCCACATGCGCCTCAAGCCCTGGATCTACTGGGTCTCTAAGAAAGAACTCTTCAAGGCACCCGTGATTGGGTCTTTTTTTGCAGCCATGGGCTGCATTCCGGTCGACAGGCACAAGGTCGACCTCCATGCCGCCCGAGGTATTTTCGGTGCCCTCGATGCGGGTAAAATCGTGGCCATTTTCCCCCAGGCAACCCGTGTTCCCCCGGAACGGATCCTGGAACATCTGCCCCGTACCGGGGTGGCCCATTTTGCCATCAAAACAGGTGCGCCGATCGTGCCCGTTCTGATCGACGGTGACTTCAAGCTCTGGCGCAAAAATCGGATTGTCTTCGGTCCGTCTTTCAAACTCGATGCCAGTCCTCGCCAACGATACAATCATGCCCAACTCATGACTTTCACGATCGAGATCATGCAGAAAATCTATGACATGAAAAGCTTTGACTATCACCTGAGCGACCAGGCCCTGTTGTCTGACCAACTGGTCCGTTTGCCGGATGGCTCATTGGCCATGCAGACCACTGCTGAACAAGAGGCCTTGAAGCTGCTTCAGAAACTGGGCCAGTAAAGGAAGTACCGTGAACATAGAACTTGCCAAGACCGCCGGGTTCTGCTTCGGTGTCAAAAAGGCCGTGGATACTGCCTATCGATTGGCCCAGGAGCCATTGGACCCGCAAAAACCCGTCTATATGCTGGGGGAACTGATCCACAACAAGACAGTGACCGGCGAACTGTCTGGTCTGGGCCTGCTCTCAGCTGAAACGGTCGAAGACATCCCGGAAGGCTCCCGCGTCCTGATCCGGGCCCATGGTGTTCCGCCCCAGACATTGGAAACCCTTCAAGCCAGGCGCTGTGAGATCATCGACAGCACCTGTCCTTATGTCCAGAAAATCCACCGCCTGGCCAGGATTGCCAGCCAGGAGAATCGCCAGGTTTTAATCGCCGGCAACCCTGGCCATCCGGAAGTGATCGGCATTATGGGCGAATGCAGTTCGCCGGCTATTCTCCTGCACAGCCAGCAAGAAGCCCAGGACCTGGAGCCTGACAATAAGGCGTATACACTTGTTGCCCAGACAACTTTCGCCTTCCGCGAATATCAGGCCATCCAGGCCATTCTGAAAAATAAAATTGCAAACCTGCAAATATTTGATACAATATGTAGTACTACTGAAATCAGGCAAGAAGAAGCGCTGGACATCGCAGCACGGTCCGATCTGATGTTCGTCATCGGCAGTCGCGGCAGTTCCAACACCATGAAGCTCTTTGACATTTGCCGGACTCAGTGTGGTGAGACGCATCTGGTTGAAACCCCGCAAGAGGTTCGTCCGATCCTTACCGGCAGGGATTTATCCTCCCTGAAGGTTGGCGTGGTGGCAGGTGCTTCGACACCGGAACGTATTATCAGGGAGGTTATCCAGGAGATGACAGAACAAGAGGCTTTGACAAACCAGCAGGAACAAGGTGACGTGAGCTTCACGGATTTCATCGACAACATTCCGCAGATTCGGCGGGGTGCCACGGTCAAGGGCGTCATCGTACGCTATGACAACGATTACGTCTATGTCGATGTCCGAGACAAGTCCGAGGGCAAGATCCCGCGTCATGAGTTTGATGCTGACCCCGATTTCGACCTGGATCAGGCAGTAGCCAATCACACCGAAATTGATGTCTATGTACGCAATATCCGCAATACCGAGATGAGCAAGGAAATCGTCCTTTCCAAGGCTCGTGTCGATTTTGGCAAGTACAAGGCTCTGATCGAGGAAGCTTTCGAAAACAAGACCCCCATCCAGGTCAAGGTGATCAATGTCGTCAAGGACGGCGTGATTGCGACCTATGGCGGTGTCGACATTTATATCCATCGCACCCAGCTCGAGATGAACATGGTCAATGACCTCGATCCTTATCGTGGCCAGACCCTGGATATTCTCGTCACCCAGTATGACCCGGATAAGAAGCGCCTGCGTGTCTCCGGATCCCGCCGTGCCCTGCTTGCGACCGCCCGCAAGGAAAAGGCCGACGAGGTCTGGGATTCGATCGAGGCAGGCAAGGAATACGACGGCGTCGTCCGCAGCCTGACCACATTCGGTGCCTTCGTTGATATTGGTGGCGTCGATGGCCTGGTCCACGTGTCCGAGCTGTCCTGGAACCGCATCCACCATCCGTCCGAGGTGGTCAGTGTCGGTGATCCGATCCACGTCTATGTCAAGGACTTTGACCGTGAGAAGAAGCGCATCTCGCTCGGCTACAAACGCGTGACCGATGATCCATACCACGATGTCGAAGCGCAGTTCCCGGTTGGTACCATCGTCCATGGCCGTATTGCCCGCATGTTCCAGTTCGGCGCTTTCATCGAGCTGGCTCCTGGTGTGGATGCGCTCTGCCACATCTCCCAGATTTCCGACGTCCGGCTCAATCGTCCGGAGGAAGTCCTGCGTGAAGGCATGGAAGTTGACGCCCGCGTTCTCGAGGTTTCCAATGAGAAACGCCGCATCAGCATCTCCATCAAGGACGTCGAACCGATCAATCCCATGCACGAGGATGAGATGGTTCACGAGGACGTTGAGATGGTCCACGAGGACGTCGAGCTGACCCATGAGGACACCACCGAGACCGAAGCCTGACATCACCGACAACCCCGTCATATGAGACAACAGAGGCTGCCTGGAACGGGCAGCCTCTTTTTTATCCGATAGCCAGTCATTCGCCTGGCAGAGAAGGAAAAACATCAGCCATGCATACAACTCAGAACCAGTCGGAACAGCCTCTGGCAGCCCGTGAACACCCGTTATCCCCGCGCGAGCGCCAGCTGGCGTTCGATCCCATCCCGGCGCTGGTCATCCGCTATTCTGTGCCGGCGATCATCGGCATGCTGGTCAATGCCCTCTATAACGTGGTCGACCGCTTCTGGATCGGCCAGCTGCACAACACTGCGGCGCTGTCTGGTATTGGTTTGACTCTGCCGATGTTCAATCTCATCCTCGGATTCATGCAGCTGGTTGGTGTCGGCGCCACGGCATCGATCTCACTGAAACTGGGAGCGAAACGGCATGATGAGGCCGAGCAAGTCCTGGCCAACGCCCTGACTTTGTGTATCCTGATCGGCAGTGCCATCATGGCTGCTGGCCTGATCTGGCTCGATCCGATTCTGGTTCTGCTCGGCGGCAGTCCGGCGACCTTGCCCTATGCCCGGGATTATTTGCAGATCATTTTGCTGGGCAATGTTTTCAACACCATCGGCTTTGCCCTGAACCACACCATCCGGGGCGCCGGCAACCCACGCAGGTCAGCCGCGACTCAGCTTTTAGGCGCCACTGTGAACATGGTCCTGGACCCGCTGTTTATCCTGGGATTTGGTTGGGGCGTCCGTGGTGCGGCCTGGGCGACCATCATCAGCCAGTTCGTTTCCATGATCTGGGTGCTTTCTTATTTTGTTGGCCAGGGCAGCCATCTGCGCCTGAAACCTGCGAGGATGATGTTCGAGGCCAGGGCGGTCCGCCAGATCCTGTCCATTGGTGTGGCCCCCTTCACCATGCAGATCTCGATGAGTCTGGTCACCATCCTGGCTAATCGCATGCTCAAATTTCATGGCGGTGATGCCGGTATTGCGGTCATGACGATTGTGGCCAGCATGACCATACTCTTTCTGATGCCCCTGTTCGGGATCAACCAGGGTCTGCAGCCGATCTTGGGCTACAATTATGGTGCGCAAAACTACCAGCGAGTCGAGGCTGCCTGGCGTGTGGGGGTTGCCATAGCAACCGGGATTGTCGTTTTGGGATTTGCCCTGATCCAGCTTTTCCCCCAGGCGATTATCCGGCTTTTCAGCACAGACCCCGTGATCCTGGACATGGGCAGTCAAGCCCTCCGGACCTACCTGATGGTCCTGCCTTTCCTGGGATTCCAGATCATCAGCACGATCTATTTCCAGAGCATCGGCCATGCCCGGACTGCGATGTTCGCCAGCCTGATGCGCCAGGTCATTTTCCTGATTCCGTTGTATCTGGTCCTGCCCCATTACCTTGGGCTACCAGGTGTCTGGCTGGCCAGCCCGATTGCAGATGGGCTATCGGTGGTGGTCACTGCTGTTTTAATCGCGCGGGAGATGCGCCGTTTGCACCAGCTGGGCAGCCTGCAGATTCCAGAATCTGTCTCAACGTAAAGCCGCCTCGTATCAGGCGGGCTGTTTCCAGGCGTGCAGCATGAAAGATCAGCCAGCCAGCTCGCGCAAGGCTTCGCGGTAAATGGCCGCCGAAGCAAGCAATTTTTCGATGGTGATGTACTCGTCGACTTGATGGCAGACATCCGGCTCACCTGGAAACGACGGCCCAAAGGCGACAATATTAGGCATTGCCCGGGCGTATGTACCGCCGCCAATCGCGATCGCCGAGGCATGGGCCCCGGTCAGGCGGTTATAGACGGCCATCAGGGTTTTGACCAGAGGTCGCCCGGGATCACCCGCCAGGGGGGCGGTATGGCTGACCAGCTCGACGGTGGCCTGGAATGGGGCAACTGTTGCAGTCATCTGGGCCAGGATGGTCTCGACTTGCCAGCTGGCCGGATAGCGGATATCCAGGACCAGGCTGCCTTGTTCCAGATCCAGTTTGAGCACGCCTGGGTTCAAGGTCAGAGGTCCCGAGCTGTCTTCACCTGCGATGCCGAGTGCCTGGCCTGTCCAGTCTTCGGCGATCAAGGCCTGGTAGAGCTGGACCATTGGATGGGCACCGGGCCGCTGCGCCGCTGATGCCATTGCGACTCCGATCGCATTGTGCCCTTCCCAGGGCAAACTGGCATGGGCGGCCTTGCCTGTATAGGTTTCAGTGATGACATGTCCCTGCTCATCCTGCCAGGTCAGGTCGCACCGTGCCGGAACCATGTTGGCCCGCTGGCCAGCCACGGCAGCCAGCAAAAATTGTCCATGGCTGTCCAGCGTGGAAAATGGCTTCCCGGGTTGGTTTTTCAGCTGGATCTTGACATGCGCAATGCCTTTTTCCGCATAAATAACTGGGAAACTGGCATCCGGTGTGAAACCTGCAGTGGGCAAATCGGCTACTTGTGTGTAGTGGCTCATACAGGCGCTGCCACTTTCTTCATCCAGTCCGGCAATCAGGCGGATCCTTCCTTTGGGGATGAATCCCTCATCCTTGAGGGCTTTCATCGCATACAAGGCAGAAACCAGCGGTCCTTTGTCGTCTGCTGTCCCGCGGGCGATGATCCTGTCCGCTGTGACAATAGGCGTGAATGGATCATGTGACCAGCCATCGATGGCTGGTACAACATCCAGATGGCCCAGAACGGCCGTGATCGGACCCTCGCTGCCCCAGTCCAGATAGCCACAGTAGCCATCCAGATCGACCGGCGTGAACCCAAGTTCAGCGCCCAGCGCGAGCAACGCATCCAGGGATCTTTTCGTCTCCAGACCAAAAGGCGCACCTGTTTCAGGGCGTCCCTTGACACTTGGGATCGCGCACAATTCAACCGTTGCCCGGACCATGACATCGCGATAGGCGGCCATGGACTGGGCGATGGCCTGCTTATCCATGGGACTGATCCTCGGAATCTTCTGTTTCAGCAGCCGGTTCACTTTCACTGGTTGTGTCCAGGCCATCGACTTCACCCGGGGTATCCTCTTGAATCAGCTCGCCAGCAGATGCTTCTGCTGGGAATTCAACCGAATCGCTGGTCTGGGTGAAATCCACTGTTTCGCGGTCCTGGCATTCCGGGTGCAAGGCGCAAAACAAGCCATGCAACAGCCCCTGTTTGTCCGCTGTTTCTCCACAGATGGCACACGCTTCCGTTGGCAGTTCAAATTGGCTGAGCATGCCGGATAGCTGGGCCAGGAACCACTCGATCTGCTCAGCTGTGCGCACGCGCCACGACTCCTGCAGACGGACACAAAGGAAATTGTCCGCCAGTTCATAATTCCTCAGTTTGAGCTGGCGGGTATTGTCATCGATCCAGCCTTGCAGAGCAGCCAGGTTGTCCGCTGTGATTCCGGCCACTGAAACGAAGACCGCCTTGAACCCTTTGCCCTCCATCACCGTGAAACGGTAGCCATTGTAGAGGCCATAGATGCTGTCCTCCGCTTCCAGTGTCTGCCAATTCTGTTGCTGGGCCAATTTGGAAAGTTGTGTCGAAATCATGGTGTGCTCCTTTTTATGATGCTCATCCTGGCTATTTTCATTTTGTCACATTATACCGCTGGGAAGGCGCTTAGGCTATTTCACTTTGCAAAGAGACTGCTCAGGGCTCTTTATCTAATACCGTGAAAAGCCTGTAAAAAGTGCAGCGGATTCCAGTAA
>CAZGSR010000051.1:0-14282 GCA_964528645.1 uncultured Mageeibacillus sp.
CGCCGTCCATCTGGGCAGCACCGGTGATCATGTTCTTGATGTAGTCGGCGTGGCCAGGGCAGTCGACGTGAGCGTAATGACGCTTGTCGGTCTGGTATTCGACGTGTGCGGTATTGATTGTGATACCACGGGCTCTTTCTTCCGGAGCCTTGTCGATGTTGTCGTAAGAGGTGTAGCTGGCCTGGCCGCCCATTGCGAGGACCTTGGTGATCGCAGCGGTCAGGGAGGTTTTGCCGTGGTCAACATGGCCGATCGTGCCGATATTGACGTGGGGCTTGTTTCTTTCAAATTTTGCCTTTGCCATTGGGGATGATCCTCCTTTTTCCAGCACCGTCTTTGAGGTGCCGTTGTAACTAATTCTTCCGCCTTTTTGGCCGTCTATTCCATTTTACACAAATTAATTGTCTTGACAATCATTTGCGGCTCGCGCAAGGGTCGATTCGGCCTGCCGGGTCGGTGTTTTGGATGGGTGCGGGTTATTTCTTCAAAAGGCCTTCCATGATGCTCTTCGGCACTTCTTCGAAGTGGCTGATCTGCATCACAAAAGTACCGCGGCCCTGGGTGCGGGAACGCAGGGCAGTGGCATAGCCGAACATCTGCGACAGCGGGACCTTAGCCTGGATATGCTGGGCATTGGAACGGGCTTCCATGCCTTCGATACGGCCGCGGCGGGAGCTGATATCGCCCATGACGTCGCCCATGTAATCCTCGGGGACGTCGATGTCGACGCGCATGATTGGTTCGAGCAGGACCGGGTCAGCCTTGCGGCAGGCATCCTTGAAGCCCATCGAGCCGGCGATCTTAAACGCCATTTCGGATGAATCGACTTCGTGGTAGGAGCCGTCGACGACGGTGACCTTGATGTCAACGACCGGGTAGCCACCCAGGACACCACTGTTCATGGCTTCCTGGATACCGGCGTCGATCGGGGCGATGTATTCCTTCGGAATCGAGCCACCGACGACTTTGTTGACAAACTCGTAGCCTTCGCCCGGCTGGCGGGGTTCGACTTCGAGCACGCAATGACCATACTGGCCACGGCCACCGGACTGGCGGACAAACTTTCCGTCGGCCTTGACAGCCTTGCGGATCGTTTCTTTGTAGGCGACCTGCGGGGCACCGACATTGGCTTCGACCTTGAACTCCCTAAAGAGACGGTCAACGATGATGTCGAGGTGCAGTTCGCCCATGCCGGCGATCAGGGTCTGGCCAGTTTCCTGGTCGGTGTAGGTGCGGAAGGTCGGATCTTCTTCAGCCAGCTTGGCCAGGGCAGTCATCATCTTCTCCTGGCTGGCTTTGGACTTCGGTTCGATCGCGACATTGATGACCGGTTCCGGGAATTCCATCGATTCGAGGATGATCGGAGCCGAGTCGACGCAGAGTGTATCACCGGTGGTCGTGTCTTTGAGACCGACAGCCGCAGCGATATCGCCGGAGTAGACGCGGTCGATTTCTTCGCGGTGGTTGGCGTGCATCTGCAGGATGCGGCCGATGCGTTCACGCTTGCGCTTGCCAGCGTTCATGACATAGGAACCGGATTCGAGCTCACCGGAATAGACGCGGAAGAAGCAGAGCTTGCCGACGAAGGGGTCGGTCATGATCTTGAACGCCAGGGCCGAGAAGGGCGCTGAGTCGTCTGAGGGACGTTCTTCTTCTTCTTCGGTTTCCGGATTGACACCCTTGATGGCCGGAATGTCGAGCGGGGATGGCAGATAGGCGATGACGGCATCGAGCATCAGCTGGACGCCCTTGTTCTTGTAGGATGAACCACAGAGAACTGGGGTGACCTTGCAGGCGATGGTCGCACGGCGCAGGGCTGCGGTGAGCTCGTCGTTGGTGATTTCTTCACCTTCGAGGAATTTCATGGTCAGCTCTTCGTCGGTTTCGGCGATGGACTCGACCATTTTCTCGCGCCACTCGTTAGCGGCATCTACCATGTCGGCCGGGATGTCGGTTTCCGTGATCTGCTTGCCAAGGTCATCACCATAGATGATGGCTTTCATCTTGACGAGGTCCACGATACCGGTGAAGACGTCTTCCTTGCCGATGGGCAGCTGGATCGGGATCGCATTGGTCCGCAGACGTTCTTTCATCATGCTGACCGCACGGTAGAAGTCAGCGCCGAGGATGTCCATCTTATTGACGTAAGCCATGCGCGGGACACCGTAATGGTCGGCCTGGCGCCAGACAGTTTCTGTCTGGGGCTCGACGCCGCCTTTGGCGCAGAACAAGGTCACAGCACCATCAAGGACTCGCAGCGAACGTTCGACTTCAACGGTGAAGTCAACGTGGCCGGGGGTGTCAATGATGTTGATGCGGTGTTCTTTCCACTCAGCGGTGGTGGCAGCGGAGGTGATGGTGATACCACGCTCCTGTTCCTGCTCCATCCAGTCCATGGTGGCTGCGCCTTCATGGACTTCGCCGATCTTGTGCACCTTGCCCGTATAGAACAGGACGCGCTCGGTCGTGGTGGTCTTGCCCGCATCGATATGGGCCATGATGCCGATATTCCGCGTTTTATCAAGCGAGAATTTTCTGGGCACAGTAAGCTCCTTTTCCTGATCCGGTTACCATCTGTAATGGGCAAACGCGCGGTTGGCGTCAGCCATACGATGCATGTCTTCTTTTTTCTTGTAAGCGCCGCCGGTGCTGTTGAACGCGTCAACGATCTCGTTGGCGAGGCGTTCGTGCATGGTGCGCTCACTGCGGTTGCGGGCATAGGAAACCAGCCAGCGCAGACCGAGGGTCTGGCGGCGTTCCGGACGGACTTCGATCGGCACCTGGTAGTTGGCACCGCCGACGCGCCGGGCTTTGACTTCCAGCATCGGCATGATGTTCTCCAGGGCCTTGGTGAAGACCTCCAGGGCATCCTGGCCTGTGCGTTCCTTGACAATGTCAAACGCACTGTAGCAAATTTTCTGGGCGACTCCCTTTTTTCCGTCGAGCATGATGTTGTTGATCAGCTTGGCGACCTTGACATCATGGTAAACCGGATCAGGAAGCACTTCTCTTGTCGGGACATGGCCTTTTCTTGGCACGTGTCTTCCCTCCTATTCATGATAATGCGGCCAATCCCTGTTCACAGGGACTGTCCGATACCACAGGTACTCACGATAACGGACCGTGTTACGTACGCCCGGCCATAGCCCACCTCGGGGAGGTGAATCTATCGTCTGATGTACTGACAACTGTTAGTCCAACCGATGGCAGCTTGTGGTTAGCGTTTGACCTTGGCTGCCTTGGGTCTCTTGGCACCGTACTTGGAACGGCCCTGCTGGCGGTTAGCCACACCGGCAGTGTCCAGCGTACCGCGCACAATGTGATAGCGAACACCCGGCAGATCTTTGACACGGCCACCGCGAATCAGCACGACAGAGTGCTCCTGCAGGTTGTGCCCAATACCAGGGATGTAGGCGGTCACTTCGGTCTGGTTGGTCAGGCGAACCCTGGCAACCTTACGCAGTGCAGAGTTCGGTTTCTTCGGCGTCGTGGTCTTGACCACGGTGCACACACCACGCTTCTGCGGGGACGAGATATCGGTCGCACGCTTCTTGAGCGTGTTCATACCCGTCTGCAGAGCCGGGGAAGAAGACTTGTAGCTCTTGGACTTGCGTCCTGCATTGACCAGTTGGTTGAACGTAGGCATCAATACACCTCCTTCTCTAAAATATTGCCACTTTTCACATCAGCATCCGTCAGGGTGCACAACACGCGCACATACCATCTAAACAGACATAAAAAGCCCCCTTTGGGGTTAGCGGCAACTTATTGTATCACCGGTCTTTCGATTTGTAAACAAGTTGCCGGTTTTGGGACGGCGTCCCTTTTTCGGCAAGCTATGCTATGATAATCGTAATAGAAGTTACAGTTCCGGCTGTGGTTGGGCCGGCAGGGGAGGCACTGTGGGAAAGATCAAGGTTGAGGTCTGTGCAGGGACGTTCTGTACGATGATGGGTTCGATGGATATTGCTGCGGCGATCGAGAGCCTGACCGAATTAGAGGAGAGTGGCATCCAGTGTGACCTCGATGTCACGATGGTTCCGTGCCTGGAAAATTGCGAATCCGGGACGCTTTCGCCGGTGGTCCGGATCAATGGCGAGACGTTTTTCCGGGCGGAAACCGAGACCGTAATGGCCAAGTTGCTGGAACTGGCCCAGAAGTGTCCTGACACAGGAGACAGCCAGACACAGGGACAGGCAGGACGCTGACCATGCGCGGGCTTTTCACTCCAATCACCAAGATCCGCCGCCAGGTTTTCACCGAAGTGGCGCATCATGCTTATCAACGAGATCTCACCCAGACAGATTTCAGCTATTTTTACGAGTCGTCCTACCGGATCATTCCCGGTGAAGTGGCGCAGTACCGTGACAGTGTCTTCAAAGAACGTGCGATCATCCGGGAGCGGATTCGCCTGACGCTGGGCCTACCGCTGCGGCCGGCCGATGCGCACCAGAGTTTCACCGATGGCATGGCAGACATGGCCGTTGCAGAAAAGCGCCTGGCCCAGCCCCTGGTCAATGTCATCCCCTTTGCCTGTGAAGCGTGTCCGACCGACCATTTTAAAGTCACGGACAACTGCCGCAAGTGCCTGGCCCATCCTTGTACCTCGGTCTGCCCGGTCAATGCGGTTTCCATCGGCAAGACACGGGCGATCATCGATCACGACAAATGCATCAAATGCGGCCGTTGCCAGACGGCATGCCCCTACCACGCCATCGTCCGCACCGGCCGCCCTTGCGCCGAAGCGTGCGGTGCCAATGCCATCGACAGCGATGAACTCGGCCGGGCCAAGATCAACCAGGACAAATGCGTCGCCTGCGGCATGTGCATCGTCAGCTGCCCCTTTGCGGCCATCACGGACAAATCCGAAATCTACCAGGTCGTCACGGCCATCCGGCTGGGCTACCGTGTCTACGCCGCCATCGCACCTTCATTTGTCGGGCAATTCGGTCCCCTGGCCACGCCAGGCAAAGTGATCGCCGGTCTCAGGAAACTTGGCTTTGCCGATGTCATCGAGGTTGGCATCGGCGCGGATATCGGCACCGTCATGGAAGCAGAGGAATTCATCGAAAAAGTCCCCGGCGAACTGGATTTCCTCGGCACCAGCTGCTGCCCAGCCTGGGAAAGCTTCGCCCGTGCTACCCAGCCAAGTCTGGCGGACTGCATTTCCAATTCCTCCACACCCATGGTAGCTACGGCGCACACCTTGAAAGCTCAGGACCCTCAGAGCAAAGTCGTCTTCATCGGCCCCTGCATCGCCAAGAAACTCGAAGCTCTCGAGGAAGAAGTCCTGCCCTTTGTCGATTTTGTCCTGACATATGAGGAACTGATGGGTATGTTCAGCGCCAGGTCTGTCGACCTGGCCGGTCTGGAGGAAGAGCCTTTCCGCTACCAGGCCTCGCGCGATGGCCGTGGCTATGCGGTCGCCGGTGGTGTTGCAGCCGCGATCAAAAATTGCATCGCCGAATTGGATCCAACGCGAGAGGTGCCAGTCCAGCGCGCCGACAGCCTCAGTGACTGCAGAAAAATGCTGGCCCTGGCCAAGGCAGGCAAGACCAAAGGATACCTGCTCGAAGGCATGGCCTGCCCGGGCGGTTGTGTGGGTGGTCCTGGTACGCTGATGCCTATTCCGAAAGCAGGCCAGGCAGTCAACCAGTTTGCCAGCCAGTCACCCTACCAGACATCCCTTGCCAACGAGTCCGTCCTGCCGGACAAAGACTGATCCGGAGCCACGAAGTGATTGCCCAGATTTCAGCATACCGGATTGGCAGCGGATCGTTGACACCCATCTCCGGCGAATCACTCGTCAGCAACTTGTCAGCTACTGGCGAGTATCTCTGGCTGGATATCGCGGACACACCGGGTGAAGAAGGTCTGAACCATCTTGAAAAAGTGCTTGGCTTGCACGAGCTGGCTCTGGACAATTTGTTTGACACAGACCGCAATCCGCGGCTGCTTGAATTTGAGGACCACATCCTGCTGGGTGCCCGGTTTATCAAATCAGGTCCGGACAGCCTTGAACTCTCAACCATCGGTATTGTTCTCGGCAAAAACTTCCTGATCACCGCACACGAGGACAAACCCGAGATCATCTCAACAATTCTGGCCCGGGCCAGCGCCAACAGCAATCAGGTTTTAAACACGGGGCCAGACCGGCTCTTGTATCTGGTCCTCGACACCTTGACAGACCATTATTATGAGATTCTCGACGAACTCAGTGAAGGAATCGATGCAATCGACGACCGGGCGTCGGAGCTCATCCAGAAACAGGACGTCGTTCTGCAACGCGATATCCTGGCTACCAAGCGCCAGCTGCTGGCCATTCACCGGGCAGCCACACCCCTCCGGGATGCTTTGCTCAACCTGCGGCGAACCAACCGTTTCCTGATCAGCGAAACTGCTGAGCTCTATCTGCGCGATGTGTTCGAGCACATTTTGCAGCTGCTCGAAACCGTCGAGACTTACCGGGATATCCTGTCGAGCACGACCGAGCTGATCATGACTGCGGCCAGCAATCGCATGAATGAAATCATGACCTTCCTGACGGTCTTCACCACGTTTTTTATCCCGCTCAATTTCATCACCAGCTATTATGGTATGAACCTGGTCATGCCAGAGGCAAGGATGGCCGTGACCTACCCCGTTATTATCGCTCTTCTGGCTGCCATCATCGCCTTCATGTTCGTCTGGTTCAAACGCAAACGCTGGCTCTGATTCCACCGTTACAGCAACCAGGCCTTTTTGCGGCTATACTCGGACATAGATCATCAATTATCTAACCTTGGCTGTTTGCCAGTTGTGACTGGCCGGCAGCGATTTCCGCTTAAAGGAGGTTGTAATCACCCATGTTCCAGGAAATACAAATCACCGGGGTCCAAGCCCGTGAAATTCTCGATTCCAGAGGTAATCCCACCGTAGAAGCAGAGGTGTGGACCGAAGACGGCGCCTTTGGCCGCGCTGCAGTCCCATCAGGCGCATCGACCGGCGCATTTGAAGCCGTCGAACTCCGTGACAGGGACCCAGGCCGCTACCTGGGCCAAGGCGTCCGCAAGGCCGTCGCCAACATCAACGAGCGGCTCGCTGACGAGCTGATCGGCCTCAACGTCTTCGACCAGACCGGTCTCGACAACCTGATGCTCGAACTGGACGGCACACCGAACAAAGCCAATCTCGGAGCCAATGCCATCCTCGCTGTTTCACTGGCAACAGCCCAGGCTGCAGCCAATTCGCTGGGTGTCTCCTTGTTCCAGTATCTGGGTGGCCTCGGCGGCAACCGCCTGCCGGTACCGATGATGAACATCATCAATGGTGGCAAGCACGCCGACAACAGCATCAACCTGCAGGAATTCATGATCATGCCGATCGGTGCCGAAACCTTCCGCCAAGCCCTGCAGTGGAGTGTTGAAGTCTTCCACACCCTCAAAAAGTTGCTCCGGGCAGATGGTTTTGCCACTGCTGTCGGTGACGAAGGCGGCTTTGCCCCTAATTTCACCAGCGACGAACAAGGGCTGGACTACATTGTCAAAGCCATCGAGGCGGCAGGGTTCCGTCCCGGCAAAGATTTTGCCATCGCCATCGACGCTGCCTCCACTGAAATGTACGAAGCAGCCAAGGAAAAGGGCCGCGAGGGCGATTATCTGTTCTGGAAATCCGGTGTCTACAAGACCCGTGAGGAAATGGTCGATTTCTGGGCCGACTGGGCCTCACGTTATCCGATCATCTCGCTCGAAGACGGACTGGCCGAAGACGACTGGGAAGGCTGGAAAATCCTGACCGATCGCCTGGGCAAAAAACTCCAGCTCGTGGGTGATGACCTGTTTGTTACCAACACCGAGCGTATCCAGCGCGGCATTGACGGGGGCATTTCCAATTCCGTCCTGATCAAGCTCAACCAGATCGGCAGCCTGACCGAGACACTGCAGGCGATCGAGATGGCGAAAAACAACGGCTGGACAGCCATCGTCTCCCACCGGTCCGGTGAAACCGAAGATGTCACCATTGCTGACATCGTTGTTGCCACCAATGCCGGCCAGATCAAGACCGGCGCACCTTCGCGCACCGATCGTGTGGCCAAGTACAACCAGCTCCTGCGCATCGAGGAAGAACTCGGCGATGCTGCAGTCTATGCGGGACGCAAGGCGTTCAAGATCACCCCTGACTGGGCCTGACGGCTTGTCGGATCACCACACCGATTAAAGGGCGTCTCTCCGGAGGCGTCCTTTTTTACAGGCTCGAGATCAGCCGCTCCACCAGCCAGACCGTACCGGATGCCCCGAGGGCAACGGTCAGCAAGGTTCGCCCGGACAGCCCCAGCCCGACGGCCACCAAGAGTCCAGCCGTGGCAGAAACTGGGGTGGAGGTGGCAGAAAAAATCGCCGGGATGGTCATTCCGGACAGGACGGCATAGGGAACATAGTAGAGAAACGAGCGCACGAACGTGCTCTGGATCCGGCCACGAACCAAAACCAGGGGCAAGACGCGCGGGATATAGGTCACCACCGCCATAGTGGCAATGGCAGCAGCCAGATAAGAAGACTGGTCCATGGTCAGTTGACCTCCTCAGCTTGGCTGGATTCACCCATGTGGACAGGTGCCAGCACAGCACCCAGCGCAGATGCCACAACAGTGGCCAGGATGATCTGCCAGCCTCCCCGCAACAGGGCCAGAGGAGGGGCCAGGGCGATCAAGGTGCTGACACCGACTGCCACCACTGCAACGAGGGCTACCGGCCGGGATTGGCGGATCGTCGGCATCACAATTGCGACAAACATGGCATAGAGCGCAATGCCCAGCGCCGCACGCACACTGCCTGGCAGGACAGATCCGGCCAGGGCACCCGTCAGAGTACCGCCGGTCCAGCCCAGAAGGGGCAGCAGGAGCAAGGACAGGCTGTAGCGCGTGCTGATGGTTCCCGGCCGGCTGACAGAGACCGCATAGATTTCGTCGGTCACGCCAAAGCCGATCAAAAGGCGCTGGGCCAGACCAGTTCCCGGGGCCAGTTTCTGTGACAGCGACAGCGACATCAGCATGTAGCGTAAATTGATCAGGACCGTGGTCAGGGCAATTTCTACCAGAGGCCGGTGGGCCAGCATCAGTTGCAAGCCCGCAAACTGACCGGCCGATGTCAGATTGGTCAGGGAAATCACGGTCGCCACCCAGGCAGAAAGCCCGCCCTCGACCGCAGCCAGGCCAAAAGCAAAAGAAACGGCAAAGTATCCCAGGCCTATGGGCAATCCATCCGCCAAGCCTGTCGTCACATCTGCCTGATGCATGAGGGTATATGAACCCTTCACTCGATGTTTTCCCGATTGTGTCATATGGAAAAGGCACTCCTTGCCAGATTGTATACAGTCTACCCGATTATAGTCGACTGATCGGCTCTGGACAAGCAAGCAGGCTTTGCCCGGATTGCTGGAGCCAAGCGGTTTGCGGTATCATGGCTACAGGTTTGAGTATCGTCCACGATCTGCAAGAGCGGCGGCGATCCCACACGAGTCCTGACTAAGGAGAACCATGCTGACACTTTATTTTGCCCGCCACGGTGAGACCATCTGGAATACGCAGAGTCGTATGCAGGGCCGCCTTGATACCGCCCTGACCGAGCAGGGCCAGGCCCAGGCGATTGCCCTGGGCGACCGCCTGCGAGGCATTCCACTGGACACGGTTTTCGTCAGTCCAGCACCACGGGCATGCCGGACAACCGAGCTGGCCATGCAAGCTGGACATTTTCCTGCCACCACCCCAGTCGAAGTTGACGACCGTGTCCACGAGATGGATCTGGGTGACTGGGAGGGTTTGTCAGTCGACGAGGTCAAGGCCATTGCCCCGGAAAATTTGCAAGCCTTTTTCTTTTCGCCGCCAGACTACATCCCGACGGGCAGTGGCGAAACCTACCACCAGGTCAGCACCCGGATGGCCAGTTTCCTCAGCCAGATGGAGATCCTTGGCCAGGCAGCCCTGTCTGGCGGCCGCGATCACCATGTCTTGCTGGTCAGTCACAACATCACGCTCAAAGCCTTGCTGGCCTTGCTGAAAAGGAAACCCCTTTCCCTCCTGAGGGATGGGCCCCCATTGAAACAGGCAGCCCTGTACCGGGCGGTCTATCTGTCCGACCAGACGTGGGAGATCATTGAACCAGATTTTGACCCAGCTGCCCTGCAGCCCTCGGCTGGAGACAGCCAGAAAGAGGACAACCCATGAATGATGGATTCATCCGCCTCGCCACAGCCACACCGGCCATCGAAGTGGCTGACTGTCCGGGAAATGCCGCCAAAGTCATCGCCCTGATGCAAGCAGCCGAACAGGAAGGGGCAGCGGTCCTCGTCCTGCCCGAGCTGGTCCTGACTGGTTACACGTGCTCGGACTTATTTCTGAGCCAAACCCTGCTCGAGGGGGCACTCACCGCCTTGCAGCAGGTGATCGCTGCCAGCAATGGCCTCAACGTTCTGGCCATTGTCGGATTACCGCTGGCAATTGGTCCAGATTTATTCAATGTCGCGGCGGTCCTTTCGGATGGCAAGCTGCTCGGTCTGGTGCCCAAAATGAACATTCCGAATTATTCCGAGTTTTACGAAGCTCGCCATTTTTCAGCCGGCCTTCCTGAAGCCAGATCCATCACCGTGTTCGGCCAGGAGGTTCCCCTGGGCAGCAGCATACTGTTCGCTTGCCGTGAAGTCCCGGATCTGGTGGTTGGCGTTGAAATCTGCGAAGACCTCTGGGTGGTTGCGCCACCTTCCCAAGATCATGCCCGGGCTGGAGCCACAGTCATCGCCAACCTGTCGGCCAGTGATGAGTTGATCGGCAAGGCAGACTACCGCCGCCTGCTGGTCAAAAGCCAGTCCGGCCGCCTGTTGTGTGCCTATGCCTATGCCGACGCCGGGGAAGGTGAATCCTCCACCGACCTGGTTTTCTCCGGCCATAGCCTGATCTGCGAAAACGGCCGGACCTTGGCCGAGTCGCCGCTTTTTTCAACCGGAATGCTCCTGGCTGACGTCGATGTCGCTGCCCTCAACGCAGAACGGCGCCGCCAGACAACCTATCCCGGACCCATGCCACCAGGCCAAACCGCCCATCACACGGTTTATTTTTCCCATCCACCCAAGAGCCTTGATCTTAAACGGACCCTTGCACCGCACCCCTTTGTCCCCAAAAACAAGAATGATCTGGCCGAGCGTTGCGAGGAAATCCTGACCATCCAGGTCCAGGGTCTCAAAAAGCGACTGGCCCACACCCGGTGCCAGTCTGCGGTCATCGGCCTGTCCGGAGGGCTGGATTCAACCCTGGCCCTTCTGGTCACAGCCAGGGCTTTCGATGCCCTCGCGCTGCCCCGCTCCGGCATCGTGGCCGTGACGATGCCCGGTTTTGGTACAACCGACCGAACGTACAGCAATGCGCTCCATCTGGCCAGAAGCCTGGAGACGACACTGCGCGAAATACCGATCCGTGCTGCGGTCAGCCAGCATTTCGCCGATATCGGCCATCCTGCAGATCTGCACGATGTCACCTATGAAAATTCGCAAGCCCGCGAACGGACCCAGATCCTGATGGACATCGCCAACCAGACCGGTGGCCTGGTCATCGGTACCGGCGACCTCTCCGAGCTGGCTCTGGGCTGGGCGACGTATAACGGCGACCACATGTCCATGTATGCCGTGAACAGCTCTGTTCCAAAAACCCTGGTCCGACATCTGGTCCGCCACGCCGCAGGCCAGTCTGAATCAGCCTTGTCATCGGTCCTGCTCGATATTCTCGACACCCCGGTCAGTCCTGAACTGCTGCCGCCCAAAGACGGCCAGATCGCCCAGCAAACGGAACACATTGTCGGACCGTATGAATTACATGATTTCTTCCTGTATTACCTGGTCCGGTTTGGCTTTGCCCCACGCAAGATCTTCCGCCTGGCCTGCCTGGCTTTTGCCGGATCCTACGATGCTGCCACCATCCATCGCTGGCTGACGATTTTCATCCGGCGTTTTTTTGCCCAGCAGTTCAAGCGCTCCTGTTTGCCAGATGGCCCCAAAGTCGGCAGTGTCACCCTGTCGCCCCGCGGTGACTGGCGCATGCCCAGCGACGCCCAGGCCCGGTTGTGGCTTGAAGACCTCGAGTCCGTCGATCCTGCAGCTCAGTCTGAGTCCTGAGGATTCCCATGCCCGAGCTGCCCGAAGTAGAAACCGTCCGCATCAGTCTGGAGCCCCTGATCCTGGGGGCCCGGATTCTGGAGCTCCGCGAGCTGACAGCTGGCGTCTTGTACAACTGGATCGGACAACCTGAAGCTGCCAGCGGCAGGACCGTGACCGGACTGAGGCGCCGCGGCAAATACCTGCTTCTGGATTTGGGGCCGGATCTGCTCCTGATCGCCCATCTGCGCATGACGGGCCAATTCAAATACGAAGCACAGCCACCAGTGTGGCAAAAGCACGATCACATCGTCATCAGCCTGGAAAAACCCGGAACAGGTAAGGTCTGGCTGGTTTTTCACGATACGCGCCGGTTTGGCCGCATCTGGCTGCTGCGACCTGATCAGACCTGTCAGATTGCCGGGCTGGCTTCGCTCGGCCCAGAGCCACTGGATCCCCAGCTGGACAGTGAAACCCTGCGGCTGCGCCTGTCGCGCCACAGTCGTACCAATCTCAAAGCTGCCTTGCTATCCCAGACGGTCATAGCCGGGCTGGGTAACATCTATGCGGACGAAAGCCTGTTCCTGTCTGGCATCAACCCACAACGTCTGGCAGGATCGCTCAGCCCTGGCGAAGCTGGGCACTTGCTGTCTTGTATGCAGAAAATCCTCCAGGCTGCTGTGAACGCGCGAGGCACCTCGGTCAAGGATTATGTCGATGCCCTCAATGTCCGTGGCTCCTTCCAATACCAGCTCCAAGTCTATGGTCGGGCTGGTCAGCCGTGTTCAATATGCGGCACCACTCTCGTCAAAACCAGGCTGGCAGGCCGGACAACGGTCTATTGCCCCCAGTGTCAGCCGATTTAAAGCGAGATGGCCTGGACTGGACAGTAATCCACAGCTGCTTCCAGCCGTTCGATCGATTCTGGTGAATCAGCCACGCCCGAAACGATCGCAATCTGACGTGGATCGACCATAAACAGGTCCGGACACAATTGCACACAGAGGCCACAGCCAATGCAGCGGGTTTCATCCACGCGTGGTGTCATGTACAATACCTCCGGCAGCGTTGTTCTGATGATGATTTTATCAAAGACTGTATCCTGCGCACAGGACAAATGGCCTGTGTCGTGTCTATATAAGGTGTGAAGAGGTGCAAGAATCCATGAAAACCCGCAAAGCCCTGGTCTTTTTTGATATTGACGGCACCCTGCTGGATCGCCAGCAGCAGGCGCCCGAGTCTGCTGTCCAGGCCATTTCCCAGCTGCGAGCCAATGGACACCTGGCTTTTATCAATACCGGGCGTTGCATGGCCATGGTTAGCGAGGAGATCCAGGCGATCGGATTTGACGGCATCGTTGCTTCCTGTGGCACTCACATAACAGTGGGCAGCCAGACTCTGGAAAATATCCTGATCCCGGAGGATCAGCTCCAGTCGATCATCCAACTGCTGATAGCAAACCAGATCGATTTCTGGCTGGAAGGCCCAGATCACGTCTACCTGGACTCTGTCACCCACCCTGCCTTCTACCGCAAATTCCTGTCTGAGTATCCCGGCTGGCCAGGTCTGTTCGCCGATTTCCGGGATGCCAAACCACTACGGGTCAACAAATTCAGCTACCTGATCAACCGGCACAGTCAGTTCGACCAGGTCGAACCCATCCTTAGAAACCAGTTTGACCTGATTATCCACCGCGAAGACCACGGCGAAGTCATTCCCAAGGGATTTAGCAAAGCGACCGGGATAGACCAGGTTAAAACCTTCCTCGGCCAGTCAGGAGCCAAGGTTTTTGCCTTTGGTGACAGCCTTAATGACCTCGACATGCTCAAGGCAGCTGACTTCGGCATCGCCATGGGCGGCAGCCGCAGCCGCCTGATCGAACTATCCAGCCATCTGACAGATTCCCCTGCCGATCACGGCATCGCCAACGCCTTGCGACATTATCAATTAATCGAATGACACACAAACACTTTTCCGACATTCTGTCGAAATTGTGCGAAAGGATGGTGATGTCGCACAAGAGTGCTTGACAAAATCTGTGAAAGATAACAAGATGGATTCAGAACCACAAACGTTTTCAAGATAGAAACATAAAGAAAGGACAAACCCATGGTTCGGGTGTCAAAAGTCCCCAACTGACTAAAATGATACAATAGTAAGGACAAC
>CAZGSR010000052.1:0-14060 GCA_964528645.1 uncultured Mageeibacillus sp.
GCCTTTTTTCACACTGCGGTTGATCGCGATGACAGATGCCATGGTTAGTTCTCCTTGGATTTCAAATAATGGCCGGACTTGCCGCCCGTTTTTTCGAGCAATTGGATCGATTCGATGACCAGACCGCGGTCGATCGCCTTGACCATGTCATACAAGGTCAGAGCCGCGACGGAGACGGCTGTCATGGCCTCCATTTCGACGCCGGTCTTGCCGGTCAGCTGGACCAGCGTTTCAATGTGGAGACGATCGGTCCCCTGCGGAGTGAAGTCAACGCTGACTTTTTCCAGCGCCAGCGGGTGGCAGAGAGGAATCAGGTCGGACGTTTTCTTGGCCGCCATGATGCCAGCGATCCGCGCTGTGGCCAGGACATCGCCCTTAGGCAGCTGGCCGTCGAGGATTGCCTGCAGGGTGGCCGGCTGCAGATGCACGATCGCCTGGGCCCGGGCGGTGCGTACGGTTGCCGCTTTGGCACCGACATCGACCATATGCGCCTCGCCCCGCTCATTCAGATGGCTGAGACCGTAAGAGGGATTCTCCGTTGGTTTTGTTGTATCAGGATTGGGTTTGAGCAGTGTCATTGAACAGTATCCTTCCTGCCTGAGCATGCTTGCACAAAATGAGTTCAATCCATTTATCCACCTGTACGGTCCATGCTGCGGCTGGGCACCTGGTGTGCTTCAAACTGGTGGCGGGGTGGTTTGGCCCGGATCGCAGCGGCGAGCGCCTGGGCGAGCAGGGCATCATCGGGCTGGTCCAGCCAGGGCAGCAGGTCGTATTCGTCATCCTGGCCGAGGCAGCCTTTGACCTTGCCGTCGGCTGTGATCCGGATCCGATTGCAGACGTGGCAAAAGCGGTGTGAAATGGGCCGGATCAGGCCGATCGTCCCGCGATAGCCAGGCAGGCGGTAGTCTTCGGCCGGCTGGCCGGGATAACTGTCGGCGACCCGCTCCAGCAGGGGATAGCGCTGCAGGACCTCGGTGCCGGTCACCAATTGATCCGACGCGGCAGCAGTCTGGTTCATCGGCATCAGTTCGATCAGGCGCAAGGCCAGCGGCCGCTCGCGCGTCAGATCGAATAGTTGGTCGAGCTCATCGTCATTGACGCCGCGCATCAGGACTGTGTTGAGCTTGACCGGGTGCAGGCCCACTGCCAGGCTGGCATCGATGCCAGCTAACGCCCGCTCGAGAGAACCGTTGCCCGTGATTTTTTCGAAACGGTCCGCCTTGAGGGAGTCCAGGGAAATATTGATCCGCATCAAACCAGCCTCTTTCAGAGCAGTGGCTCGTTCAGCGAGGTCCTGGCCATTGGTGGTCAGTGAGAGGTCGGTGATTTCCGGATGGCGCCGGATCTGGCGGATGATTTCCTCGAGATCGTTACGCAGCAGCGGTTCGCCGCCCGTCAGGCGAACCTTTGTGATACCAAGCCCGGCCAGGACGCGAACGAGTCGTTCGATCTCGGCAACGGTCAGGATCCTCTTCTGGGCAAAAGGATCGAAGCCAGCTGGACAGTGCCCCGGGCGGCAATAAACACAGTTCAGATTGCAGCGCGGCGTGACGGAGAGCCTCAGGTAGTTGATGGAACGGCCGTATTGGTCAAGCATGGTTGAGCACACGTCCGATCTGGTCGATCCGGTAACCACCCAGCCGCTCCAATCGCTCGCGGAAGGCCACGGAACGCAGGATTGAAAGGAAACGCTGCACCGCTGGTGATTGATAAGCGGATGCCAGGACCAGAAAATCATACCGTTCCTCGGCAACTGGGATGAAATCGAGGCCGAAAATCCGGGCCGCAGCCAGGATGCCGAGTCCTGCGTCGGCACTGCCGCTCTTGATCTGGGCTGCGACGGCCGTATGGGTCAGCTCCTCCCGCGTGTAGCCATCAATCTGGTCCGGTGCAAGGCCCAGCTGACGCAGCTGATAGTCCAGCAGCAAGCGCGTGCCAGCCCCTTTCTGGCGATTGACATAGCGGATACCCGGGCGGGTCAGATCAGCCAGGCCGGAAAGCTGCAAAGAATTGCCGGCAGCCACCATCATCCCCTGCTGGCGATAGACCCCCTCAACCAGGATCACTTCCCCCGGTTGGAAATTTTTCGCCACTGCAGCCAGGTTGTAGTCGCCGCTGTCCTCATCCAGCAAATGGATTCCGGCCAGATGGGCTTCGCCGCGGCGCAGCGCCAGCAGGCCGCCGAAACTGCCAGCATGGGAAGATTTGAGTTGAATGGTGTGATCCATTTCGCGCGCCAGCAGATCGGCGCATTCATCGAGCAGGGGATCGTGGCTACCGATCACGCTCAATGTGGCGGCAATGGCACTCAGTGGCCTGAGCAACTGGATCTCGACCGTGTCGCCTGCTTCATAGCCCTCGCAGTCCTGCGGCACCACCAGCCAGCCATCCGCCTTGAGAAAACTCGAGACCAGGCCGGCACCGCGCTCGAGTGGAATCGCGGCGTAACGGCCATTGACCAGGCTGAGGCGTACCCGGATGTATTCCTGGTATTTAAGCGAGGACTGCAACCGGCGCGACAAATGGGCCGTGACGGTTGGCCGGACCGGGATATCCAGCCGGTACATCCGGCGCAGCAGAGGGGCAACGATTTCCTCGAGCACGACCAGGCCAGAGATTGGGTAGCCCGGCAGACCGATCACTGGCACAGATCCAATCCGGCCCAGGATAGCTGGTTTGCCGGGCCGGATAGCCAGACCATGGCAGCACACGTCGCCCAGGCTTGAGATCACTTGCGTCGTGTAATCGTCGCGACCAGCAGAAGAACCGGCCAGGACCAGAACCAGTTCGGAACGGTCTGCCGCCACCTGGACCGCCTGTTGCAAGGCATCGAGCCGATCGGGGATGATCGCGGTCGTTTTAACCACAGTTCCCCAGCTGTGCAGCAGGCTGCCAAACAGTGTTGAATTGAATTCAGCAATCTGACCTGGCAGCAGGTCGCTGTCCGGTGCGACGATCTCGTCGCCAGTTGGAATCAATGTGACGGTCGGACGGCGCAAAACTGAAACAGTCAGGACACCACCGGCAACCAGCGTGCCCAAGGCTCCGGGCGTCAGAGGTGAATAGCTTGGCAGGAGCATGTCCCCGGCCGAAAAGTCCTCGCCTATCTGGCGGATGTGCTGCCAGGGTGTGGCCGGTGTGGAAATCAGGACGTGGTCATCGTGCCGGATGAGTTCCTCCACCATGACGACCGCATCATAACCATCCGGCAGAGGATCGCCGGTGTCGACCACGACGTACTGGACATCTGACAATACGACCGGCTCGAGATCGCTTGCGCCAAAGGTGTCTGAAGCGAGAACAGCGATGCCATCCATGGCACAGGCCAGGTAATGCGGCACGTTCAGCCGGGCGTAGATGGCTTCGGCCGTGATCCGGCCGGCAGCCTGGGTGACCGGAACCTGTTCGGCTGCGGGGGTGATCTGTGAGTCGAAAACCGGCAGATAGGCAAGCAAAGCCTCTTGGAGGGGTGTGTTTTTCAGATAGGTATGTTCCACGAGGGGTCTCCTTCTGTATGTCCGGTACTGGCGTTGCCAGACTGATGGAGCAAGGTCACAACGACCTCGCTGCCAGCTTCGAGCCCTTCACTGTCGCGACTGATCACCAGATAACCATCGCTGGTCGAAAGTTGAGTGACCAGGCCCGAACGGGTTGGCAAAGGCTCAGCCAGCCAGACGACCGGCCGGTCAGCAGCCGCATCTGTAGCGGATTTCAGGCGGACGAGGACAAATTCCTCGCGGCCATGATTAGATGGGATCCGGCTGGTGATCCGGGCCTGGATCTTGGGCCTGGCCACAGGAGTCCTGCCGCCCAGAGTTGCGAGTAGGGGCAACACCAGCTGTTCGAAAATGAACCAAGCGGCTAACGGATGTCCTGGCAGGCCGATCACGAGCTTGCCCTGGCAGATCCCAGCCACGGTTGGCTTGCCCGGCTTGACGGCCAGACCATGCAGGAGAACGCCGGGCTGGCCGGCAGCGGCAATCGCGCGCTCGACATAATCCCGTGCCCCTGCCGAACTGCCGCCGGAGATCAGGACCAGATCTGTCTGATCCAATGCGGCCTGCAGCATGACAGAGAGATCTTCCAGCTGGTCGCGCACGATGCCAAATCCGACCGGCAGCGCATGGGCATCCCGGACTGCAGCTGCCAGCATGGGGCCATTGGCGTCATAGACTGTACCAGGCGGAGCCAGCAGAGGCTCAGCAGACTCGTTTCCGCTTCCGGAGGCATCGGTAGACCATGGCCGGCCAGCAGCGACCAGCTCATCACCCGTGGAAAGGATACCGACACGTACCCGGGGGAAAACCCGGACTTGGTTCAACCCCAGGGCCGCCAGAGCGCCGATCTCCTGGGATTTCAGGCAACGTCCAGCGGGCAGGACGGTCTGGCCGGCACGGGTGTCGTCACCGCGCCGCGTCAAGTGGCTGCCCGGTGACACACTGCGTGTTACCAGCCGTGTTTCGGCATCGATCTGTTCGACGTCCTCAATCATGACCATGGCATCGGCTCCGGGTGGTAGCATGCCGCCGGTGGCTACACTGAAACAAGATCCGGCAACCAGCGGCTGTGTGGCTACTTGGCCCATCGCGATCTCTCCGGCCCAGTTCAGAATGGCTGGCAAGGCTTCGCTGGCACCAAACGTATCGGCCGCTCGGACTGCCAGGCCATCGACTTGGGAACGGTCAAAAGAGGGAACATCCAAGGGCGCGACAATGGTTTCGGCCAGGATCCGGCCGGAGGCTTCGGCCAGGCTCACGGTTTCACTGGATATCGCATCAGCCAGATGGTGCTCGGACAACAGCCGGTCCAGTTCGCCCAGCAGCAAAGCCCGGGCTTTGTCCAGCGTCATGACTTTCAGCATGGGATGCGAGCCAGTCTGGTCAGGATAAACGCCATCATCAGGTGGGAAAAATCAAACAAAGGCCGAACTCCTTTTCACAGTGGAAGGCGGGGACTTTTCAATGCCCGCCCCGGTCGGTCCGCATGTCCCCTCAAGGGATTTAGCTGGACAGACTCGAAGTTGGTGTGCAATAGTAGATTATAGCGAAAAAGACGGCTGGCCGGAACCGTTTACACCAAACTTCCGGCCTGCTTTTTGCCTTTTTAACCTGGAGTCAGCATGTCTTTGTACCGGATTGCCATTTTAACCGCCAGCGACAAAGGTGCCGCCGGCTTGCGCGAGGATCGCAGCGGGCCGGTAATTGCGGCTGCGCTGGCATCTGTCGGGACCATCGTTACCACCGAAATTGTCGCCGATGACCGGGCAACGATCGCCGGGCAGCTGCGCCAGTGGGCCGACAGCGACGGGATCGACCTGATCCTCACGACCGGCGGTACTGGTCTGTCACCGCGCGACGTCACACCAGAAGCAACACTCGATGCGGTCGAACGCCTGGTGCCCGGCATCCCGGAGGCCATGCGAGCCTTCAGCCTGACGTTGACCAACCGGGCCATGCTGTCACGAGCCGTTGCCGGGACGCGCGGCCGCACCCTGATTATCAACCTGCCGGGCAGCCCACGTGCTGTCAGTGAATGTCTCGAGGTGATCGTGCCTGTCCTGTCGCATGCCCTGGGGATCCTGACCGCGCGCGAAGGCGAATGCGCCCGGCCCTGAAAGGACTTCCATGCATACCATTGTTTTCGATCTCGAATGGAACATTGCTGGCCGGGCTAATCCGGTCGATGCCAAAACCCAGGCGGCCATGCCTTTTGAAATCATTGAGATCGGTGCTGTCAAACTGAACGAACACTACGAGATCATCGGTGAATTCACCACCCATGTGCGCCCCAAGATCTATAAAGTCCTGAGCAGCCACATCGCTGCGGTCACCCGCCGTTTCCAGCAAAGCCTGAAATTCGGCCTGCCTTTTCCCCAGGCGGCACAGGAGTTTTTCCGCTGGTGCAATTCCACCGGTGACGATTATGCCCTCGCCATCTGGAGCGAAAGTGATCCATCTGTCCTGCGCTCCAACCTTGCCTTCCACGGTTTGCCTGACCGCCTGCCTCTGCAATGCCTCGATGTCCAGCATGTGTTCGATGACATCGTCGAACAGTCCGGCCAGCAGCGCAGCATCGAATACGCGGTGGATTTTTTGCGCCTGCCCAAGACAGAACCCTTCCACCAGGCCGTCAAAGATGCCTGGTACACAGGCCGCATCCTGCAGGAGACTGCCCGGATTGCCGCCGATGAACAGAACCTGACCGACTTGCTCGGCATCTATGCCTATGACCCCAACCTCAACCGTTCTGCCAAGATCAGCCTGGAACCGGCGGCCAGCCACGAGGCTATCCTGCACCGGCTGGTCAGCAGCAACCTGACGTGTCCAGCCTGCGAAACCGATTTGCAAAAGGTGGTTGACTGGCAACGCCAGGGTAACCGGGCGGACGCCCGCTTTGTCTGCGCAGACCATGGGCCGGTCGTAGGCAAGGCACGCTTCCGCTCCAAAGAAAAAACTGTGCTGACGGACTTGGTCCTGCGCCTGGAAAAGGGACGCAAGATCCAGACCAGCGAGGAACCGACATGAGTGTCTTCTGGTTCTCCTTTAATGGGATCACCCCACTGATCCTGCTCGTTCTCCTGGGTTTTTCGCTTAAACATTACAAAATCATCGACCAGACCATGATCGACAAAACCACCAGTTTCCTGTTCAAGGTGGCTTTTCCAGTTGCCCTGTTCAATTCGATCAACAAAATCGAAATCAGTGAATACTTCAATCCCGGCATGTTCATTTTTGCCATTGGTACCATCGTCGGCATTGTGGCGATCCTGATGCTGATCCTGCCGCGTTTTGTCACAGGCAACAAGCAGCGCGGCGCCATGGTCCAGGGGATCTACCGTGGCAATTACCTGCTCCTGGGCTATCCTTTGGCCCAGAATCTATTTGGCGAATCCGGCGTCGGCCCGACTGCGATGCTGCTGCCGATGGTCATTTTCACCTACAACGTCCTGGCTGTATTTGTGCTCGAGTATTATCGCGGTGAAGAAGCCAAGGTCAAGTACTTGAAAGTCTTGGCCGGTCTCGTCAGAAACCCCCTGATCATTGGCGCGATCATCGGGGCCCTGTTCTCCTGGTCGCCCTGGAGCTTGCCGTTGTTTCTCTCCCGGGCGGTCGATGATGTCGGCAAGATTGCCAATCCGATGGCCCTGATCCTGCTCGGTGGCCAGTTCAACTGGAGCCGTCTGGAAGGACGGATCTCCCTTCTGGCCTGGGCGATTTCCCTGCGTGAATTCGTCATCCCGACCCTGACGACCCTGGCAGCCGTTGCCCTTGGTTTTCGCGGTCCGGAGCTGGGCGCTCTGTTCATCCTGTTTGCCTCGCCGACCGCGGTGACCAGTTTTATCATGGCCAAGACCATGAACAGCGACAGCGACCTGGCCAGCCAGATCGTCCTGGGTACGACCCTTATTTCAGGTTTTTCCCTTTTCCTGGGTATTTACATCCTCAGAGCCTTGGCCTTGATTTGAAAACAATCGTATAATGGATGTGCGGGCCAAAGAAGGCCTGGCTGAATGCGGACAGACCTTTGCATCAGGGCCTGGTATGGAGGGATCTTCATGGCAGAACAGACACCGCTCTACAGGGAACATCTCCAGCTCTCCGGAAAAATGGTCGAATTTGCCGGCTTTATCCTGCCGGTGCAATATCCAGACGGGATCAGTGTTGAACACCTCGCTGTCCGGCAGTCGGCGGGCCTGTTCGATGTCTCGCATATGGGCGAGATCGAGGTCAGCGGCGAGCAGACGTATGCGTTCCTGGACTATCTATTATCCCGCAGCCTGGCTAAAATCGACACGGCCATCGCCAATCAGCGTGCCCTGTATGCCGTGATGTGTGCGGCCGATGGCACGGCTGTCGACGATCTCCTGATCTATCCCTTGTCGCCAACCCGCTGCCTGTTGATTGTCAATGCGGCCAACATCGCTGCTGACGAGGCCCATATCCGGGCGGTCGCCGATGAATGGGCCCGTGTGGATATCCTGCCCGCCGACCTTGCGATCGAAAACTTCTCCGACCGCTGGGCCCAGCTTGCCTTGCAAGGCCCGCAGAGCCTTCAGGTCCTGACGAAAATTGCAGCCGGCCTGGCTGGCACATCTGCGTCTTCGACTGTGGCGGCCAGATTTGCCGCTGACAAGCTGGCCTGGGTGGCCCAGTTATCCACATTAAAGAAATACCAGTTCACCTATCTGCCCCTGGCATTGCTGCTGGGTGAATCTTATGACGGTCCCACGCATCTGATGGCGGATGATTTCGAGGCAGGTGGTTCAACCGTTCTGGTTTCGCGTACGGGCTATACCGGTGAGGATGGCTTTGAGTTCTACCTCCGCCCTGAGTCCGCTCCTTTGCTCTGGCGCATGCTTGTAGCAGCCGGCGCCAGACCCGCCGGCCTGGGTGCTCGCGACACGTTGCGCCTGGAGGCAGGCATGCCTCTTTACGGCCATGAACTGAGCCGCACGATCACCCCGCGTGAAGCCGGTCTCGACCGCTTCCTCGCTCTCGACAAGGCTTCGTTTGTCGGCCAGGCCGGACTATTAGCCGAGCCGACCCGACAGCTGATTGGCCTGGTCTCCCTGGGCAAATCGATTCCACGCGCCGGATACCCAGTCCTCTCTGGTGACCAGGTGATCGGTGCTGTGACATCCGGGACTTTTTCGCCCAGCTTGAACAAAGGCATCGCCCTGGCCCTGGTCGAGCGCAACGCAATTCCAGCCGATGACCTCGGCCTGCCCTCTGCCGGTTACCTGGCCGCCCTTCCTGCTGACGTTGACCATGCCGCTGCACTCCACACCCTGGCCATCGAAATCCGAGGCCGGGCGGAACCATTTGCCCTCTGCCTGACACCCTTCATATAATTCACTGCCCTTGATTTGAAAGGAGGCCTTTGACCATGTCCAGCATTCCTCAGGAACTTCGCTATGCCAAAACCCATGAATGGGTCCAGCTGACCGGCAACCTGATCCGGATCGGTATCACGGACCATGCCCAGTGCGAGTTAGGTGACCTTGTTTTTGCCGAGGCCAAACCGGCTGGAACGCCGGTCAAGCCTGGCCAGGTCATCGGCAGTGTCGAATCGGTCAAGACAGCCTCCGACCTGTACAGCCCGGCAGATGGTGTCGTTGCCGCAAGCAACGCCAGCCTGGCTGACCAGCCGGAGCAGATCAACTCGGATCCCTATGCCAGCTGGTTTGTCGAGATCGAATTAGCCGCTGCCGAGTGGCCGGCCGGCCTGATGACTGCCGCCGAATACAAGACCTTCATCGGGGAGTGAGGCTGTGAGCGGCTTTGTGCCGATCCTGCCGCAGGAACGCCAGCAGATGCTGGCAGCGGTGGGAATCAGCCATCCTGAGTCCCTGTTTGATCCGATCCCGCCCGAGGTCCGCTGGCCTGGTGGTGGCACAGATCCCTACACTGCGCCGGCTCGGTCCGAGATGGCCGTGATTCGTGAGCTGAAAGCCCTGGCAGACAAAAATGCCAGTACGACGAGCCATGCCTGTTTTCTGGGGGCCGGGGCTTATGACCACTACATCCCCGCAGCAGTCGACCACCTCGTCTCCCGCCAGGAATTCCTGACTGCCTATACGCCCTACCAGCCGGAAATCAGCCAGGGCACTTTGCAGGCGATCTTTGAATTTCAGAGTTTCATCTGCCGTCTGACTGGTCTGCCGATTGCCAACTCGTCGATGTACGACGGTGCCTCGGCAGCTGCCGAAGCGTTCCTGATGACAATCCGCCAGACGGGCCGCAGCAAGGTTTTTCTCGCTGGTGCGGTTCATCCTGACACTCGCGCGGTCGTGCGAACTTACCTCGAGGCCCAGAATTTTACAGTCGAGGAATCCCCCTGGCCTGCAGCTGGTCTGGTCTGGCCGGATGATCTCTCCGGCTATGCCGGTGTCCTGGTCCAGAATCCTGACTTTTTCGGTCGTGTCCATGACCTGGCACCTCTGGTGGCCGATGTTCATGCTGCGGGCGCCCTGGCAGTGGCCAGCTGTGATCCGATCAGCCTGGCACTTTTGCAGCCGCCTGGCGAACTGGGCTTTGATATCGCCATAGGCGAGGCCCAGGTCCTTGGCAACAGCCTGTCCTATGGTGGCCCCTATGTCGGCTATCTCGCTGCACGCGAAACCTTGCTGCGTAAAATGCCTGGCCGCATCGCCGGTGAAACCATCGACCGTGCGGGCCGGCGCTGCTTTGTCCTGACGATCCAGGCCCGTGAGCAGCATATCCGTCGTGAAAAGGCGACATCCAATATCTGCACCAGCCAGGCCCTCTGCGCCCTGAAAGCGACGATCAGCCTGGCCCTTTTGGGTGGCAGCGGCCTTTTCGAAATGGCATCCCAGTCGGCGGCCAAGGCTATCTATCTCCAGCAGCAGCTGGTGGCGACAGGATTGTTCGAAGCAATGGACAACTGGCCGGTTTTCCGCGAATTTGCCGTCCGCCTGGCCGGTGACGCCAGGGCATCTGCAAAGTCAATGCTGGCTCGACTGAATGCGTACCTGCTCGAAAATGGCCTGATTGGTGGCCTTGACCTGGGTACCGTCCATTCGAGCTTGGAGGATTGCTGGCTCCTGGCCGTGACAGAGAAACGGACCCGCGCGGAAATGGATCTTTTAGTCGCATCTGTGCGCGACTTTTTTGCCCGGGCAGGGAAGGAGGGCAGCGTATGAGATTCCATCCTGACCAGACCCCGGATCCCGATACCGTCCTGGTTTTTGAACGTGGACAATCGGAGCGTCCGAGCCGTCTGCTCGACCCATCCGATGTTCCGGCGCTGGATCTGGCTTCCTACTACGGCGTAGCAGCCCGCGGCCAGTCCGCCAGGATTCCCGACCTGGCCGAACCGGAGATTGTGCGTCATTACACAGCTTTATCGCGCAAGAATTTCGGTGTCGACAGTGGCCCCTATCCACTTGGCTCCTGCACCATGAAATACAACCCCAAGGTCCATGAGACCCTGGCCTCGCTGCCCGGGTTTGCCGGCACCCACCCCTTGCAGGGTGATGCGGCCAGCCAGGGCAACCTCGAACTGATGGCCCGGCTCGAAGCCCAGCTCTGCGCGATCTGTGGGGTTGACCGCTTCACCTTCCAGCCCTCGGCCGGTGCCCATGGCGAATGGACCGGCCTTCTGATGATCAAAGCCTACCACGAGAGCCGTGGCGACCATCAGCGCACGGTGATGCTGGTGCCCGATTCTGCGCACGGCACCAATCCCGCCTCAGCTGCGATGGTCGGCTACGAGGTGCGCCAGATCGCATCCGGCCCGGATGGCATGGTCGACCTCTCTGCCCTCGAAGCTGCGCTGGATGATCGCTGCGCCGGCCTGATGCTGACCAATCCCAATACCCTCGGCCTGTTTGAAAAGAACATCACGCGCATCGCCGAACTGGTCCACAATGCTGGCGGCCAGCTGTACTATGATGGCGCCAACATCAATGCCATCCTGATGCAGGCCCGACCCGGTGATATGGGCTTTGACGTCGTCCACCTCAATTTGCACAAGACCTTCTCCACCCCGCATGGCGGTGGCGGACCCGGCAGTGGTCCGGTCGGAGTCAAGTCCCACCTGGTCCCGTTCCTGCCTGTGCCCATCGTCACCCAGCTGTCGGACGGTACCTATGCGCTGGATGATCAACGACCCCTGTCGGTCGGTCGCGTGCGCAGTTTCCATGGCAGTTTCGGCGTCCTGGTCCGCGCGTATGCCTACATCCTGGCCAATGGAGCCGCTGGCCTGCGCGAGGTCTCCGAAGCGGCAGTTGCCAATGCCAATTACCTGCTGGCCCGGTTGCGCGAGGCCTATGACTTGCCCTTTGACCAGCCCTGCCTGCACGAGTTCGTCCTTTCCGGCACGCGCCAGAAAGCGCTCGGCTGCAGCACGATGGATATCGCCAAGCGCCTGATCGACTATGGTTACCACCCGCCGACGGTCTATTTCCCGCTGATTGTCAAGGAAGCGATGATGGTCGAACCGACAGAGACTGAGACGCGCGAGGGCCTCGAGGGCCTGGTCGAGGCGCTGCTGGCGATCGCCCGTGAGGTCGAGACTCAGCCGGACTTGCTCCACGATGCGCCGCATCACACGCCGATCTCACGGCCAGATGAGTTGCGCGCCGCAAAAGATCCGGTCCTTTCCCGTTGAGCGCCCGTGATCATAGACCCATGGCTTGATTCTTTCTCAATCCCGGCTGGTCCGGTCACGTTCATCTGGACCGTGAGCCTGGCCATGACGGGCAGATTGCCTTGGAAAGTCGTCGCAGACCAGCTGCAACCGGGCGATCCGGTCCATCTCGTTCGGGAGCCGGTTAACCCGCACGATCCGCGCGCCATCCAGGTCTGCGACCGCGCAGGCTATCCCGCCGGCTATCTCTATGCGGCAGAGGCGGGCCTTTTGTATCTGCTCTTCGATCATGATCCACCCCTCAGAGACCGGTCGATCGTCGAGTCGATCATTGGCCCTGGCCACAGCCGCAGGAGCCCGATCATCCGAGTCCGCCTCCAGCTCGATCTCACCTCGGCCACGACGCTCGTCACCCTGCTGGCGATCCTCGTCCTCAAAGACGAATCCTTCCCCCGCCGCTTTGATTTCAAGCTCAATCCCTGGCTCACACCGCTGTTGCCCCTGCATCAGGCCTACCGCAGGGCCCCGGACCAGTTTGTCCTGCCCGGAGCCATCGTCGAGCAGTGGCGCGGACTGGCCGCACAAGAACCAGATGGTTCAGGAGGACCACATGGCAGCTCCGATTGATTTCAAGAAAAAAGACAAAGCCCTTTACAACCCGGGCGTGGAGCCGGAATTGATTGATGTGCCGGAGCTTTTATTCATCCAGATCGATGGCTGTGGCAATCCCAACGAACCGGATGGCGCCTACGCCGCGGCCATTTCTTTGCTGTACAGCCTCTCCTATACGATCCGGATGAACAAATCCGGCGACACCGTTCCAGCCGGCTTTTTCGACTATGTTGTGCCGCCACTGGAGGGCCTGTGGTGGTTTCGCGATGAATCCACCTATGATCCGGCGAAAAAAGATCAGCTCTGCTGGACGGCGATGATCCGCCAGCCCGAGTTCGTCACACCGGACTTGTTCACCTGGGCCCAGGCCCAAGTCCGGCGCAAAAAGCCGGCCCTTGATCCCGGCCAGGCCCGCCTCGTCCGCTGGCGCGAAGGCCTCTGCATCCAGGCGCTACACCTCGGTCCCTATGATACTGAACCCGCCACCGTCGCCCGCATGGTCGAGCAGGCCACGGCCCTCGGTCTGCACGAAGAGCTGGCGACTGTCCAGCCGGATGGCACCCGCCGCCGCCATCATGAAATCTATCTCAGCGACCCCGGTCGCGTCGCCCCGGACAAGCTCAAGACCATCATCCGCCACCCGGTGGCGAGGTGAAATGGCTCTTTGCTTAATACCGTGAAAGGCAGGTCAGAACTGGATTTCTTGCAGTCGCAGCCATTGATCAGCTTGACGGTCAATCAAGCAGTGAAACGTGTACCCTGGAACGTATATTTTCCGCTCTGGGGGCCACCCGTCGCGCCATCCCTGGCCCCGATCCGTGCAATTTCCGCTCTGGGGACCACCCTTCGCTCAACCCCTGGCCCCGGATCGTGAAATTTCACAATTACGGGCCAGGGTGGTGTTTGACACTTATCCTGACACGAACCTCAAACCGCCTGCGGCTGTAGGATCAGCAGGGTTCCTTATCTGAACTTCCGGAAAACGACCCCGACCTGAAAGTCGAAATTTCAAAAACCAGGTCGGGGTCGTTTTCGTGCAACAACGAACTATCAAACCTCAGAGAGCCTGCGGCTGTAGCCTTTGGCGTCACAGACCCACGAGGTGCCTGAATGTTCAGGGTGGCCCCGGATCGTGCAACTTCCGCTCTGGGGGTCACCCTTCGCGCGACCCCTGGCCCCGAATCGTGCAGTTTCCGCCGAAAGGGCCACCCTTCTTCATGCGACACACGTGTCTCTTATTAAACTTTTCACGGTAATAAGCAAAGAACCGGTGAAATCTGACATTTGACAACGTTACCGTTTCGCCGGTATAATTTGGCCCAAACATCTAGCAA
>CAZGSR010000053.1:0-14042 GCA_964528645.1 uncultured Mageeibacillus sp.
ATCGCCTTATATTCTTCTTCTAGTATTTGAGGACTAAACTGTAAAAGTCAGGTCAAACGCTTGTGCCATACCGATTCCATGACTCCATTGTATTTTTAACAGGCACAATTGCAAGGCTCAACGGTTACTGAGGGTGATTATGTGACCGAATGAGATTCATAGCTGTGCTATAATCCTGCCAGGAATTGAATTTTACCTGCGCCACCGGGTTTATCCCGGTGTTCGCAATTGAAACACAAAGGAACGATATCCATGGCCAAAGATGAACTCGTCTTGCTGTATCAGCTCGATGCCACCAGTGAAAAAGGCATGAAAATCCGGGAAATCCTCTCCCGGCTCAATATCCGGGCCAAAACCATCAGTCATGCCATGCTCAGCCAGACCATCGGCCATTTGGCTGACCTGCCAGGGCATGCACCCCGGCCCGCTGATTACGACGGAGAACCGGTCCCCGATGAGGTCCTGCTGATGAAAGATCTGAGCGATGCACGCATCGACCGCTTGCTCAAGGATTTCCGTGATAATGGAGTCAGCCGGATCGACCTCAAGGCGGTTGTCACCCCGCACAACCAGAAATGGACCCTGCTCGACCTGATCTCGGAGCTGCGCCAGGAACACGCGGTCATGGGTCGCTTCAACCAGTTGTACCAGTCAGTCCAGATGGCCGATCGCCTGCTGGCGAATGAAACTTCAAATGAGTCCGGCAAGGCACCCATGGTTGCAGGGCTCTCGCCAGTCAGCCAGAAATTATCTTCAGCCGTCCGGGAGTCCAGGGCGCTGCTCAGCACGAAAGAACTCCCCGAGATGGATCAGATCGATGCCATCCTGGACCGTCTGAAAACAGCTCTGGCCGACTATCAGGCCGCAAAAAATTGAATCAAAACCGAAGGAAGACCCCTCCCATGGAAAAGACCCCCTCCGTTATCGATTTATCCCAGTCTGCCGCCGGCATCGAGCAAGCATTCGCACAGGTACCACGGCTGCTGGTCCATTTCAGTTCTCCGACCTGTTCAGTCTGCCATTCTACGCTGCCCCAGCTGATGCAGGTGGCGCAGGATCACCAGGTGCCAGTGGTCGATGTCAACATCGATACCCATCCGGAAGTCGCCGCCCAGCGTCTCGTCTTCACCGTGCCGACCATCCTGGTCCTCGCTGAAGGCAAGGAAATGCTGCGCGAAAGCCGGTTTATCGGTTATGACCGGATCGACCGCCTCCTGGGCCTGATGGCCGAAGACTGACGCCTACTCCCAATCAAGCAGGCGTTGCTGTCCGGATAGCTGCTGGATCTCGGCGATGTCCTGGCTGACTTCAAGCACACCCAGGTATTCACCCGCCTCATCGCGGACAGCAAAATACTCGATCAGGACTTTCCTGCCCTTGAGATCGATCCAGAAGCGCGCCGTGTCACGCCGGCCCTCACGAAATTCTGTGATGATTTTCTCGACCACATGGACACTGGACGGCGGATGGCAGCGATCGACATCGCGCCCGATCACAGCTGGCGATCTGGGGAAAATCCGGTCTTTCGGCCGGGTAAAAAACGCGACTCTGTTATCCGCATCGACAAATGACAAGTCGACTGGCAAGGCATTGAAAATGGCCTCGGCCTGTTGTGCGGTCAAATGTCCCGTCGGTGTTTTCAGGAAAGGCTGGTTTTTGCCAGAGAAACTGCTGGCTGCCGGAAATCCGGGCAGATCTGTCTCCGGCAGACGGCTGTCAGAAATCAGAGGTTTCCCATCCTGGCCAGAAAAGTATGCCTGGTACTGGTCCTGGGCCAGGAAGGATGGCTCATACTCACGGGCTTGGGCCAGCATGCCGGTTAGCTCATCAGCTGAAAAAAGTTCTGCGGTGATGGGGAACAAGATCCACTGTTCCTTATTGACCAGCCCTTGCAAGGCAAAGAACAGCTGGCCCAGTCCTTTGCGGATCTGATCGTCTGTCACACCCGGATTTTGCATTTGATTGGTCATGTCCTTGACGATCTGGCGGGCATGGTCCTGCAGGGCCCAGAGGATCGCCAGGCCATGAAACCGGGCCTGCCTTTTTTCCAACATCGGAAGCACGATGTTCTGGATTTTCTCGTAGTGGTGGAAGACGCTTGCCAGTTCAGCGATCGCAGCGGCCAGCTCGCTCTGGTGTGTGACCAAGGTACCGGTCCATTGCAACAGCTGGCTCCGGATCACACCCAGGCGTTGCTCGAGGGCTTGATTTTCGGCCGCGAGGAGATGGAGGAATGTGCCCGGTTCAGGCTGGGGCAGGGGATGGCCACGCAAAGCATGGCCTACTGCATGGATCACTTTGTCGAGATACAGGAAAATCTGCTCTGGAGTCTGGCCGGACTGGAGTTGGCCATTGAACAGCTCCATCAGTTCCACCGGCGTGACGGATTCCAGGTCTTGCTGGTGGCGGCGGAACAAATCCTGGCCACCGACCGCAAGCCCGGCTGGATCGGATAGTCCAGCAAGGTATCCCCGGAGCCGTTCAACCCGTTCTGGATTCAGGGACGTAGCAAAAGGGGCGCTCATCCGCGACCTCGCTCGTAAGGCGTGGGATAGGGCAGTTCCGATTGACGGGTCCGGCCATCCTGGTTGATCACCCAGTAAGGATTTCGCAAAAGCTCGCGTCCCAGGGCAACCAGATCGGACCGGTCATTGCCGAGGATTTCCTCGACCTGTTCGAGGCGGGTGACCAGGCCAACCGCGATGGTCGGGATCTGGCAATGTTTGCGGATCGCATCGGCATAGCTGACCTGATAGCCAGGGTAGATCTTGATCGGCGTCTCGAGCAGGCCGCCTGTGCTGACATGGACCAGGTCGGCCAGGTCTTTGACCGCATCAACGATGCGGCATGCTTCGTCGAGGTCGATTCCGCCCGGGGCATGGTCGGCAGCTGAAATGCGCAGCAGGACCGCACGGTCACGCGGCCAGACTTCGTGGACCGCAATGAGCACTTCGCGCAGCAGGCGCGTCCGGTTTTCAGTCGACCCACCATAAGCATCGGTGCGCTGATTGGTCAGCGGGGAGAGGAATTCATGGAGCAGATATCCGTGAGCGGCATGGATTTCGACCGCGTCAAAACCAGCTGCCAGCGCGCGTTTGGCTGCATCCTGGAAAGCCTGCACGATACCGGGGATTTCGTCCAGGTTCAGGGCATGGGGCATGCGGTATTCCTGTGAAAAGGCGATCGCACTTGGAGCGACAATCACAGGATCGCTCGAGGTGCATTTGCGCCCGGCATGGGCCAGCTGGATGGCTGTCTGGGAGCCAAACTGGTGGATCAGGTCGTTAAGGCCTTTCATACCAGCAATCTGGCTGTCTTCCCACAGGCCAAGGTCCTGGCTCGAGATCCGGCCATTGGCGGTGACAGCGGTGGCTTCGACAATGATCAGGCCAACCCCGCCCAACGCCCGGGTCGGATAATGCAGGCGATGGAAGTCCTTGACCAGGCCACTTTCATCGCTGGAAAACATGCACATCGGCGGCATGACAATCCTGTTTTTCAGATTCAGGTTCTTCAAAGTATAGGGGGAGTATGTCAGCAAGGGCATCGGTTACAGGTCCTCCAAAATGTTGTTTTTTCCATTGTATCGCAGTTTTCGATCCGTCGTCGGTAAAAAAGTTACCACCGGCAGGGCTTGACAATTCCTTTTTCACATGTTCATAATGACGCTGTCGGTCGCAAGTCGGCCGACAGAGATGAATTTTGGACCGGGGAGCCGAAAGGCTGAGAGGGAGCATCACGCTTCGACCCGTAGAACCTGATCTGGATCATGCCAGCGAAGGAAGTCTGCACTTTACACTCTCTTGATGAGGGATCTGCAAAGTCCGGCGATTCGCGGCCGGGCTTTTTTTGTTGCCGGCCGCCGGTCCAAAACCTGCTACCTCTGGTTGTCTCCGATTGACGAGGATAGCCAGCCAAGGAAAGGATTTTGCCATGGAACCGCCGGATTTTGCCCGCCTGATCGACGCCAATCTCAATCGAATCTGTGAAGGACTGCGCGTCCTGGAGGATTGCTTCCGCTTTGCAGCACCCAATCCTGACCTGGCCGCACGCTGTAAAAGCCTGCGCCACCAGGTGCGTCACGAACCGGGCCGCCTGAGGCCGGATTTGCCGGATCTGCTGTGGACCCATCGGGATGCTGCATCTGATTGCGGCCCAACGATTTCCCTGCGGTTGCAAGACCAGGGTACGATTGCACACCTGCACGCGACAATCCGGGATTTGCTCACGGCCAATTTCAAACGGATCCAGGAAGGCTTGCGGTCCCTGGAAGAGACAGGCCGCATGCTTGGCCAGTCAGACTTGGCGCGTGTTTTCGAGGACCTGCGCTACCAGGCCTATGCGTTGGAGTCGGACTGCCTGGCAGCTGTTGCCAATGAGCCGCGCGCCAGGCTGGCGGCAGCCTTGCGCGGCCTGTATGGCATTGCATCGCCGGAATCTGCCACAGGCCGGTCTGCGCTCGCCATCGGCCTCGATCTGCTCACCGCAGGGGTTTCTGTCCTGCAATACCGCAACAAAACCGCTGATACCGTCGACCAACTGGCTGACTGCCAGGTCTTGGCTGCCGCCTGTCACGAACAGGGAGCTCTCCTGATCGTCAATGACCGGATCGACATCGCCCTGGCCTCAGGCGCCGATGGCGTCCACCTCGGCCAGGAAGACCTGCCTGTTGGTGTCGCCCGCCAGCTGGCTGTCAAAGCCCGCCCGGGCCAGCCCTTCTGGATCGGCCAGTCCACTCATAATCCGGAACAAGCCCGCGCTGCCGTTGCTGCCGGCTGCGATTACATCGGCCTCGGTCCTGTCTTTACCACTACGACCAAGGCAGATTTGCGGGCCCCCGTCGCGGGACTCGAGTATGTCCGCTGGTCAGCCACGACGCTTGATCTGCCACACGTGGCGATCGGCGGGATCGGACCCGGTAATTTCGCGCAGGTCATCGCGGCTGGCGCCCGTTGTTGCGCCATGATCAGTGCCATCAACCAGCAGCCAGACCTTGTGGACACAGCCCGGCTGGTCCAGCAGCAGATGCTTGCCTTGCTTTGAACGTACGGAATCGTGCGGCCGTTTTCCGCACCATGATCTGAACAGGAGGATCCATGAATTCGAAAACTTCCCCCAACTGGACCACTCAAATGGACGCAGCCAGGCGCGGTATTGTCACGCGCCAGATGATCGAGGCTGCAGAAAGAGAAGGGCTGGCACCAGACATCATCCGGGACCGGATCGCAGCCGGGACCGTCTGCCTGCCGGCCAATCGCAACCACACCTCGCTTTCAGGCTGTGCGATCGGCCAGGGACTCACGACCAAAGTCAATGTCAACCTCGGTATCTCGGCCGACCTGTGCCAGTATGAACAAGAACAGGAAAAAGTCCGCACTGCCCTGGCGCTCAAGGCAGATGCGATCATGGACCTGTCCTCAGCTGGCCAGACGGTTGCCTTCCGGCGCTGGCTGATCGAAAGCTCCCCGGCCATGATCGGGACTGTTCCCATGTACGACGCCATTGGTTTTCTGGACAAGGAACTTTCAGAGATCACAGCTGAAGAATTCCTCCGTGTCGTGGAGGCCCACGCCCAGGACGGGGTTGATTTCGTCACGATCCATGCCGGTCTCAATCGGGCTACAGCTGCGCGCTTTCGCAATAACCCGCGAGTAACCCATATCGTCTCGCGTGGTGGATCCCTGCTCTATGCCTGGATGGAATTGACCGGCCAGGAAAATCCCTTTTATGAACACTTCGACCGTCTGTTGGACATTTGCGAAACCTATGATGTGACGCTCAGCCTCGGGGATGCCTGCCGGCCGGGCAGCATCGCCGATGCCACAGATGCAGCTCAGATCGAAGAACTGGTCACATTGGGCGAACTGACCCGCCGGGCCTGGTCACGCAACGTCCAGGTCATGATCGAGGGGCCGGGCCATATGGCATTGAATGAAATTCCGGCCAACATGCTGCTGCAGAAGAAGCTCTGCCACGGCGCGCCCTTCTATGTCCTCGGCCCTCTCGTCACCGATATCGCCCCGGGCTATGACCACATCACCAGTGCCATCGGCGGTGCCATCGCAGCAGCCAGCGGGGCTGATTTCCTCTGCTATGTCACACCGGCCGAACATCTGCGCCTGCCCGACCAGGATGACATGAAAGAAGGCATCCTGGCCGCCCGGATCGCAGCCCATGCTGCTGACCTGGCCAAAGGGATTCCGGGGGCAGCAGACTGGGACCGGGCGATGAGCCAGGCCCGCCAGGCTGTTGACTGGCAAACCATGTACAGCCTGGCCATCGATCCCCAGAAAGCGCGTCGCATGCATGAAAGTGCCCTGCCCTCGGAAGAAGGAACCTGCACGATGTGCGGCAAGCTCTGCTCCATGCGCAACATGAACCAGATCCTGAGCGGCCAGTCGATCCGCCTGCACGAATCCATCCAGAAAGGCTGAACCATGAAACCTCGAACAACTTCCTTGAACCTGAAAAAATTGACACTGTCTGCCGTCCTGATCGCACTGGGCACTGCAGGATCGTTCCTGCCATTCATGACCTTCCCGATCGGTCCCAGTCGCTGCGCGCCGCTGCAGCATCTGATCAATGTGATCGGCGCGATTCTGCTCGGCCCCGGCTATGCCCTGGCTAATGCGTTCCTGATCTCCCTGCTGCGCAACATGTTCGGAGTCGGCTCCCTGCTGGCCTTCCCGGGCAGCATGATCGGTGCACTGCTGGCCGGATGGCTGTACCGGTTGTCTGGCAAGGACATCGGCGCTCTGGCCGGTGAATGGGTGGGCACCGGTGTGTTCGGCAGCCTGCTGGCCTACCCCGTCGCCCGTTACCTGATCGGGATGTCACCGGCCAGCACGACATTCTTCATGCTGCCCTTTGCCCTCAGCACCGTGGCCGGCGGACTGATCGCTGCCCTGATCCTGCCCGTCCTGCGCCGCGCCATTTCCTTGCCCGCCCACACCCACGCAGACTGCAGACCATCTCCAGAAGATGTCACCCAGCCCTGATCCGCTTATCACGATGGACGAGATCTCAGCCAGATTCGATCCGGTGCGCCGGCATAGCCCCCTGATCCATCACATTTCCAACTATGTCACCCTCCACGATTGTGCCAATGCCGCCTATGCCGTCGGAGCCCGGCCAACCATGGCTTTCGACCCGCAGGAAGCAGTCCTTGCGGCAAGCCATGCCGACGCCATCGTCTGGAACCTCGGCACATTCAACAGCCAGGCTGCTGCTGCTATTAAAGCCTCCCTGACCATCGCTGCCGCCCGTCCGATCCCCGTCGTGATTGATCCCGTCGGTGCCCAGTCCTATCCAGGACGACTGCAGTTCGCCCATGAATGCCTGTCCGGCTTCGCCAGCCTGGCCGAAAGAAACCAACTGGCCTGCTGCATGTTCATCCGCGGCAACGAATCCGAATTGGCTGCACTCATCCGAGCCAAAGACGCTGCCGCTGGCAAACAGCATGCCCAGCCTTCCGGTGGGGTCGACCATTGCCCAAAAACAGACCCGGTCCGTTTTTGGGCAAAATTGTCATCCTATCAGCAGTTTCTTGCCACATTCCCTGCAAACATGGCTCTTTTCCTGGTCGAAACGGGCGAAAGAGACCGGGTCCTTTTTTTACACAAGGGTCGGCTGGAACAGCTGGTCCATGAGCAATCTTGCCTGTCTCTGACTCGAATCACAGGAACGGGGTGTGTGAGCAATACACTGATTGCGGCAACAACGGGAGCGGCTTTGATGGCTGATGTTGGATGTTCACGCAGTGAATTGGCTGCTGCAGCGCTGGCCGCTGTGGCCGGGCTGGTCCGTGCAGGGCAGCGGGCCGAGGACAAGTCAACCGGTATCGGCACCTTTCGCAGCCTGCTCTTGGATGAGCTCGGACAGACCGCGACGATGTGATGCAGAAATAGTCTTGCCGGGCATGGCAATCATTGACCCCGGAAAGCCTGTGCTATAATGAAATCAGGTTCAGCGAAGGGGGATGCCGCCGTGCCGATTCTGACGATTTCCCGGCAAATGGGCAGTTTGGGTGATGAAATCGCCCAGGAAATGGCTCGTCGCCTGGGTTGGGACTTGCTCGATCATAGCCAGTTGATCCAGCGCTTTTTTTCCGAAGGGGTCACCGAACAGGAACGTCAATCCCTGAGTGAAAGTGCGCGTTACTTCCTGAACAGTGCGCCTGATGGACAGACCTACATCGATCGTCTCGAGCGAGGCCTGAATCGGTTAGCTGAAGAAAAGCCGCTGATCCTGCTTGGGTTTGGCTCACAGGTTATCTTTTCTGAAAATGATGACGCGGTTCACGTCCGGATCACCGCTCCGTCTGACATCCGCCTGGAACGGGTCAGGCAGCAATTCAATGCCACAGAAGACACCGCCAGCCAGATCCTCGATCAGGCGGACCGGCGCCATCGCCGCTTCGTCTCGACTTTGTTCGGTATGGACTGCGCGGATGAGTCACTCTACCACCTGATCCTGAATACGGGGTTCCTGTCCGTGGCAGAAGCAGCTGAATCGATTACAGCACTCCTCAACATTCGCAAAATCATGCAGGAACACCCTGAGAAAATCGAGAAGCCCGTTCCGTCACCTAATGGCAAAATCCATTTTAAAAACAAGTCCGAAGCTGAATTTGCCCGTATTCTGGACATGCACCAGATCGAATGGAAGTATGAACCGCGGACATTCCCCGTCGAATGGGACGCCGAGGGCAATGTCACCTTGGCCTTTTCACCAGATTTCTACCTGGTCCAGTTTGATACTTATCTCGAGCTGACGACGATGAACCAGCGCTATGTGACTGAGAAAAACAAGAAACTGCGCCGGGTCCGGGAGCTCTATCCCGGCACCCATATCAAGATCGTTTATAAAAAGGATTTCCAATCCCTGGTCGAGCGTTTCAGCCACATGGGTAGCGCCAGCCAGTTATGATAGTAAGCTTGTTTTAATCGATCGTACATATTGAAAGGGCAGGGGAGGTTTTTCATGGGCGAAGGAACCAGCAACGACGGTTATAGGATCCGGCAAACCCTGCTCACATCCCAGGCCATCCAGGACCGGATATCCGCTTTAGGGCAGCAAATCAGCCAAGATTACGCCGGTCAGGAATTGGTCCTGGTCGGTGTACTCAAAGGCTCCCTCTATTTTATGGCAGATTTGTCCCGGGCGATCGATCTGCCACTGACACTGGATTTCATGACCATTGGCACGATACCGAACACAACCAACCAGACAGGAATCGTCCGGATCACGAAAGATCTCGATATTGATATTACGGGCAAGCAGGTATTATTGATCGAAGATATCATCCGCACCGGACTGACAACGGCATATCTGGTCCAGAACCTCAAAGCCCGGCAGGCAGCCAGCGTCAAAGTCTGCTCCCTGCTCGTCAATCCGGACCAGCAGCTGATCAATGTCCCCCTTGCCTACAGCGGCTTCGAGATCGCCCAGACCTGGCTGATCGGGTACGGCATGGACATTGCGGAGAAAGGGCGCAACCTGCCCTATATTGCCGAGATCGACCGGAATGGACGCACCTGATCGATTCAGGCGTATTGAGACGAAAAAAGAGTTCCGACGGCTTTCTGCTCGAGAATGTAGTCGATTGAATGCGGTTTGGAGCCATTGGCAATCACCGCATCGATCCCGGCGACATTGGCAATCCGGGCGGCCAGGATCTTGCTGCGCATCCCGCCAGTCCCGCGAACTGTTCCGGCTCCACCAGCCAATTGCTCGATTTCATCTGTAATTTCTGCCACATGATCGATTAAATTTGCCTTGTGGTTGTTGCGGGGGTCGCTGTCATACAGCCCATCGATATCGGACAGGATGATCAGCAAGTCTGCTCCAGTGAGCACAGCGACCATGGCTGACAACATGTCGTTGTCGCCAAACGTGCCGTTATGGTAAATCTCCCGGGTGGAAACCGTGTCGTTTTCATTGACGATCGGCAAGATCTGTTTCTCCAGCAAGGCCTCAAAGGTATTGCTGACATTTTCGCGTGACACGGCTTCGTCGATGTCATCCTTAGTCAGCAAAATCTGGGCGACGATGTGGTTGTAGTCATTCAGGATCCGGCTGTACATATTCATCAGTTCACTCTGGCCTACAGCAGCGACGGCCTGCTTGTCTCGGATCAGACGCGGTTTTTCCGGCAGGCGCAACTTACCGACACCAACCCCGATTGCACCTGATGACACAAGGATGACTTCCTTGCCCTGGTTCATCAAATTGGCGATGGAGCGGCACAAGTTTTCCATATTGGTCAAATTGAACCGGCCGTTCTCGTGGGTAATGGTGGACGTGCCAACCTTGATCACAATCCGCTTGGCCTTTGAAACTTTTTCCCGGCGAACATCTGTCTTGTACATGGTATTACCGCTTCCTTCAGTCTTTGATTGATCCAGGAGGTGATCCGCCCGGTCTGAGTTCAGGATTTGTGATGCTGGGGCGGGGCAGGGGCATGTGGGGCCTGGGCATCAGGCCCAGGTGACAGGAGCGCCTGGGCAAAAACCTCATCCATGGTATCTACAAACACCAGTTTGACCTTGTCGAGGACCGTGGCTGGGATATCGTTGGCATCGCGCTGATTCTCCAGCGGGACCAGAACGGTGTCGATCCCGGCACGATGGGCAGCAATCACTTTCTCCTTCAATCCGCCGATAGGCAGGATTCGGCCTCGCAACGTGATTTCACCGGTCATGGCGACATTGCGCCGGACTGCTTTGCCAGAGAGTGCCGATGCAAGCGCTGTGGCCAGGGTGATCCCTGCCGAGGGGCCGTCCTTGGGTGTGGCACCAGCTGGAACATGGATATGGATGTCCGTTTTCGTGCCGAAATCTTCCCCTATGCCAAGGCTGGATGCCCGGGTCCGGATATAGGACAGGGCCGCGCGGGCGGATTCCTTCATGACATCACCCAGTTGACCAGTCAGCTCCAGATGACCGTTTCCGGGCATGATGTTAACCTCGATCATCAGGGTATCGCCACCGGCAAATGTCCAGGCCAGGCCTGTCGCCACCCCAATCTGGTCCTGGGCAGAGGCTTTTTCATAGCGGAATTTCTGCTTACCGATCAAATCAGGCAGATTTTCCGGCGTTACTTTGACTTTTTTCTGTCCTTGCTCGGTGATCAAAATGGCGGCACGACGGCAAAGGTGGGCCAGTTCGCGTTCGAGCTGGCGTACACCAGCTTCCCGGGTATAGCCAGTGATGATGCCCCGCAAGCCTTCCCGGGTGATCGACAGCTGGGATTTTTTCAAGGCATTTTGCTTGAGCTGGTTGGGTAACAGATGACGGGAGGCAATCTCCAGCTTCTCCTCTTCGGTATAGCCGGACAAATGGATGGTTTCCATCCGGTCGAGCAGTGCCTGAGGGATCGTCTCGGCAGTATTTGCTGTCGTGATGAACAGGACATTCGAGAGATCATAGGGGATCTCGAGATAATGGTCCCGGAAGCTGTTGTTTTGTTCCGGATCGAGGACCTCGAGCAGGGCAGAGGAGGGGTCACCACGATAATCACTGCCCAGCTTGTCGATTTCGTCGAGCAAAATAAGCGGATTATCTTTGCCGGCCTGACGAATGGCATTGATGATCCGGCCGGGCATGGCACCGATGTAGGTCCGGCGGTGGCCGCGGATTTCGGCCTCGTCATGGACGCCGCCGAGAGACATGCGGACATATTTGCGACCGAGCGACTCGGCGACCGAGCGGGCGATGGAGGTTTTGCCCACACCGGGGGGGCCGACCAGGCAGAGGATCGGTCCCCTGTTGGCTGACACACCGGCATCCGAGCGCAACTTGCGCACGGCCAGATATTCAAGAATCCGGTCTTTGACTTTTTCCAGACCGTAATGGTCCTTGTCCAGAATTTTTCGCGCATGGCCGATATCGAGGTTTTCCGGATTGATCCGGCCCCAAGGCAGTTCAAAGACCAGGTCCAGGTAATTCCTGAGCACCGAGCCTTCTGGATTACCCATCTGGGCCCTGGCCAGGCGGCTGATTTCTTTTCTGACCTTCGCTTTGAACTCCGATGGTATTGCAGTCTGTTCCAGCAGTTCAAGATAGCGTTCTTGTTCCTCCTGGGTGCCTTCATGTTCACCCAGTTCATTCTGGATCACCTTCATCTGCTCGCGCAGGTAATATTCCTTCTGGTTACGCTCAATCGTCTGTCTGACCTTTTCGCCGATTTCACGCTCGAGTTCGGCGATCGATTGTTCCCGGGTCAGGATGTCGAGCATGAATTCAATCCGGACTTTGACGTCGAGCATTTCCAGAATCTGTTGTTTCTCCATCACTTGAAGATTCAAATGCGAGGCGATGGTGTCTGCGGCCTGGGAGGCGTTGGGAATATTGTTGATCAGGCCGACGATTTCTGTCGATATCCGCGCACTGGCGACAGCATATTTTTCAAAACGTCGGATCAGCTGGCGACGATAGGCCTCGGTGGTGAGATCATTTTCGTTTGCCGGTTGCTCAAACGGATGGCACTCGACCAGATAGTAGGGATCTTCGCTGACAAAATTCATCCAACGGGCACGCTGCAGGCTTTCGACCATGACCTTGACCGTGTCGCTGTTGTTGGTTTCGTACACTTGCTTGACCCGGGCCAGGCACCCCAGCTGATAGATTTCATCCGGCTCCGGCCAATCCGTGCTGGTCTGGATCTGGGCCGAGACAAAGACAAGCTGGTCCGATTCGATGGCTGCTTTGACAGCGGCTCTGGATTTAGGCCGAGCCACATCAAAGGTCAGGGAAACACCAGGGAAAATGACAAGCCCTCGCAAAGGAATCATCGGAACTGTGACTTCCTCCAGCGTCGATAGTTCATGTGAAGCTGGCAAACCAAGGATCGCTGTAGATTCCTGGTTCCTCGGGTCTTTGGCCTTTTTCCGGGATTTTGTCTTCTGTGTGTCCATTTGTCACCTGATTCGATTGATTGGATTCATTATACCATTGAGCCGACTGGAAATTTGTGTCATTCAACCACATCCGCACGCTTGACCCAAGGCCGTTCAGGCCTCGGAAAAAGGCCCCGAACGCAGGACGCTCGAGGCCTTTTGCAGGACGATACAAGGGTTCGTTGGCTTGGACTTATTCGATGATGGTCGAAACGGTACCAGAACCGACAGTCTTGCCACCTTCACGGATAGCGAACTTCAGACCGGGCTCCATGGCGATGGAGGTGATCAGTTCGACGGTGATGGTGATATGGTCGCCAGGCATGCACATTTCGGTACCGGCCGGCAGGTGGGCAACACCGGTAACGTCGGTGGTGCGGAAGTAGAACTGCGGACGGTAGCCATCAAAGAAGGGCTTGTGACGGCCGCCTTCAGCCTGGGTCAGAACATAGACCTGACCGGTGAACTTGGTGTGCGGCTTGATCGAGCCGGGCTTGCAGATAACCTGGCCGCGCTCGACGTCCTTGCGGGTGATACCGCGGAGCAGGGCGCCGATATTGTCGCCAGCTTCAGCCTGGTCGAGGAGCTTGCGGAACATTTCAACGCCGGTGACGACGGTGGCGCGGGGAGCTTCGGAAAGACCAACGATTTCGACGGCGTCGCCAACTTTGACGATACCACGCTCGACACGGCCGGTGGCTACGGTGCCACGACCGGTGATGGTGAAGACGTCTTCGACAGGCATCGCGAAGGGCTGGTCGATCGGACGGGCCGGGGTCGGGATGAAGGAGTCAACAGCCTCCATCAGCTCGAGGATGCAGGCATACTTCGGATCGTTCTTGTCGGTGCTGGTGCACTCGAGAACGTCGAGAGCGGAGCCCTTGATGACGGGGGTGTCATCGCCCGGGAATTCGTAGGTGTTCAGGAGCTCACGGACTTCCATTTCGGTCAGTTCGATGAGTTCCGGGTCAGCCATGTCACACTTGTTCAGGAAAACGACGATCGAAGGAACGCCGACCTGGCGGGCGAGCAGGATGTGTTCACGGGTCTGGGGCATCGGGCCGTCAGCAGCGGAAACAACCAGGATCGCGCCGTCCATCTGGGCAGCACCGGTGATCATGTTCTTGATGTAGTCGGCGTGGCC
>CAZGSR010000054.1:0-12987 GCA_964528645.1 uncultured Mageeibacillus sp.
GAGACAGATTGGGGTCGGAGAGATTTTCCCGGAGGTAATTCACGAGCTCATCGTGCAACCGCTCATGCTTGGCATCGGTGGCGCGGCGGGCCTTTTCCTGCGAAATCGACATCAGTTCCAGGCAGAAGCGGGCAATGATCTGGCGGGCATCCTCGAGTTGGTCACACCGGGACAGCCGGTCGCTGGTCTCGAGGTAATTGTCGTAGTCTTCATCCACCAGCTCGACCGTATTGTCGACCTGCTTGAAGACTGAGAACAACAACTGGTTGAAATAATTGACGGTTCGTGGCGAATAGCCTTCCCGGATCGCCTGCATGAAATCATCGATCCCCGGCACGAGCATGTCTTGGCGCCGCAGGTTCAGAGCCTCGAGAATCCGCTTTTCAGCCATCACTGGATAGCGGATTTTCTTGTTGACCGCAATGGTTTTTTCCGGTGTAAGCAGGGAATCGGGCCCGAAATAGAGGCGATAGCTGAACAGGTTGCAGGTTTTGAGATAGGACTCATTGAATTGGGCAAAAGAGGTCACCGGCTCTGCCGCCGCATAGCTGACGGTAAAGGGGAAATAGCGCCGGATCTGGGACTGGGCCTGTTCCAGAGCGTCTTCGAGTCCTTCCGGCTGGACAGCGTCATTTAGCTGCACAATTAATGTGACTTCGTGGTCACCCGTCACGAGACCTGTCACAGGTGCCAGGCTTTCCAAAAGTTCCTGAGTGATGTTGATGACGATGAAGCGGAAATTGTCGAGATCGTCCGGATTGGTTTCGGCCAGGGAACTAAATCCATCGAATCGCGCGACGACCAGCAGGTAGGCAGGTGCCTCCAGCTGGCGGAGAATTTGCTGGATCCGCTCAGCATCCTCATGGTTCGGTTTGCCGGCCAGTAGATCGGCCAGGAATTTCTCGCGGGCAATCCGGGCCGCCTGGTCACCGAGAAGCAGGGCCTTGTGCAGAACGGCATATTCCTCCGCGGCTTTGACTTCGTTACCTGCAACGTCGCGGACGAGGCTCTGGAGCGGCTGGTAAAACCGGGCCAGAAGCTTCAGGATGATCCAACTGCTGGTCAGGATAAAAATCAGGCTGACCAATAACACCGGAGCGATGGTTTTCAGATATTCCAGCCAGATCAATCCAGAGTCCAGGACAACAACTGTGAACAGTCCACTGGTCTGCGAACGCAGAAAATAGGTTAACTGGCGTTGCCAGAGATTGCCGGTGCGCAAGATTCCCTAGTCGGACAATTGCCGCGTTCCGCTTTCGTTCTGGAATATTCCGCTGAAAGGGTAGCCAAAGCTCAAATCAGTGATGAAGGCGTCTGGCTCGCTGCTGGCAAAAACGATGCCATTGGCGTCGGTCAGATAGATCCGGGCCCGGGGCTGGAAATCCGCCAGCAAGGAGACAAATTTCTCTTCATCAACATGGATGATGACCAGACCATGGTTGGTCCGCTGGGGGTTGTTCTCTACACGGGCATAAAAGACGATCAGTCGTGTAAACTCGTTTTTGAGTGCGTCCAGGGCAGACCCTTCAACCCGGATTTCACGTGGTCTGAGGCTAAAAGGGCTATTGCCGACTGGCAGCCCCATCTGGCTGGCTGGCAAGGGGCCCAGCGAGGTCTCGTAGGTTCCCAGATAGCCATTGTAGAGGCCGATGTAGCGCATCAGGAGAGGATGGCTCTTCTGGTAATCGACCAATAACTCGTTCAGATTCGCCTGGGCCAGGGGATAGGAAGTTCGTTCATACAAATAAGCAGTCGCGAGAGGATCTTGCAGAATCTGGTTGCCGATCGCCTGGACGCGCTGGTAGATATCATCAACCGAATGTCTCGTCTGGCTGGCGAGGCTGCTGTTTTCTGTCAGCAGGCGATTTTCTGTGACTCGGAATGCCAGGAGCGAATAAATCAACAGGAAGAAGAAATAGCAGATCAACAGCCAGAAAATCATCAGTCGGACCAGTTTCTGATGCGTATTTGCCTGGGTCAGGCGTTGAAAAATCCGCATGATAACTCCTGCCGGATGGACTAGAATATCGTTAAGACAAATATATATCGCAAAAATGAAAACGTAAATAGCCGAAAAAATAAATATGTTTTCAAATCATATGATTAGAAAAGCGGAAAAGTGAAAGAGTTTTGGCTGCTTGGGCTTGTCTGGCTGTGTGTCTGGGCTAAACTGGAGTCGTCAGATTAACCTGTTCGAAATGATCAGACAGTCGTTTGAAAGAAACATCCGGGGTTGTATCATCACCGGACAGGGAAAAGAGGGAAGGAGCTTAGCTGGCCATGTCGCACGTACCATCTGCCACGCAAACGACAGCAGCCGGCATCGGTCAGCAAGGCTCTGCCTCCCGCCGGAAACGGATCACAATCGCATCGCTGATCGTCCTGGTCTTTCTGTTCATTGTCTCGGTCCTGACTGCAAACCTCCTGAAACCAAAAGTCATCGGATTTACCGGTTATGATCTCTCGCTCGACTTTTTCCACAGTATGGAAATGGGTGTGATGGAGGAGTCTGATGCGCTTGGCTACCAGAGTATCCGCTATGACCAGGCCGGCGATGAAACTCGCCTGGTTACGAGTTTCAAACGGCTCATCGAAGAGCAGGCCGCAGCCATCATTGTCTCGCCGATCAGTCCGGAAGTTCTGCCCCCCCTGGTAGACAGTGCCCACGAGAAGGGGATTCCAGTTATCATCAACGACATCGGTGGGGGCGGCTCGGCATATGATGCCATCGTCATCTCGGATAACTGGCAAGGAGGCGTCCTTGCTGCCACCTTCACGGCGGACTCCTTAAAAGGCCGCGAAGGCAGCCGGAAGGTTGCGATCATCACAGTGGAACCCTCCGCTGTTTACGCCGCTCGCCGCGGTGAAGGCTACCGGGAGACGATCGAATCCAGAGGATACACGATCGCCACCGAAATATCTGCCTATTCAAAACAGGAAGACGGTTATACAGCCATGAAACTGATCCTGGAGGAACATCCAGATCTGGTTGCGGTCTTTGCTGAAAATGACCCGATGGCCGTAGGGGCAGCCAACGCCATTGCCGAAGCTGGCCGCAAGGATATCCTGGTGGTCGGCTTCAACGGTGACAAAATCGCCCGGGATGCCATCGCCGCGGGCCTGATGCAGGCTACCGTTGCCCAGAATCCGGAAGAAATGGGCCGGATCACCGTGCAACTGGCTGACCGGCTGGTCAAAGGCAAAGACATCTTTTTTGATGATCCGGACAAACGTGAGATCTATGTACCCGTGGAGCTGGTCACCATCCAGAACATACAAGGATAGAAGCATTTAGATAAGGAAGAACAAGGGGGAACACGCGTGTCAGAGTTCATTTTGGAACTTCAGGGAATCACCAAGATCTTTCCCGGCGTCAAGGCACTGAACCAGGTGCATTTCCAGCTCAAAGCCGGCCAGATCCACGCCCTGATGGGCGAAAACGGCGCCGGCAAGTCGACCTTCATCAAGGTCATCACTGGTGTGCACCAGCCGGAAGAAGGCACCATGACCCTGCGTGGCAAGCAGGTCGAATTTAAAAATCCCAAGGAAGCCATCGCCCATGGGATCGCCGCCATTTACCAGCATGTCACCTGCTTCCCGGACCTGAGTGTCTCGGAAAATATTTTTGCCGGCCATGAAGCCATGCGCGGACGCCTGCCCGTGATCGACTGGAACACCATGCACAGCAAGGCGGAAAAACTCCTGCACCGCCTCGGTTCGGATCTCGACCCGCGCCAACTGATGGGGGCCCTGAGCGTCGCCCAGCAGCAGATCGTGGAAATAGCCAAGGCCCTGTCGACCGATGCCGACATCATCATCATGGACGAACCGACCGCCGCCCTGACCAACCGCGAGTGCGAAGAACTGTACCGCATCACCGAGCAACTGCGCGATGAAGGCAAGGCCATCATCTTTATTTCCCACCGATTTGAAGACATGTACCGCCTGGCCAGCCAGGTCACTGTGTTCCGCGATGCCCAGTACATCGGTACCTGGCCAGTCGACGGCATCACCAACAGCGATCTGATCCGTGCCATGGTCGGCCGATCGTTGACTGAAATGTATCCGCCGCCGCTGTCTCAACCTTCTGATGAGACTGTTTTCGCAGTTGAGAGATTGTCCCGCACCGGCTATTTCAAAGATGTCAGCTTTGACATCAAAAAGGGTGAAATCGTCGCCCTGACCGGACTCGTCGGCGCCGGACGCAGTGAAGTCTGCCAGGCCATTTTCGGCATCGACCAGCCTGACAGCGGCCGCATGGAGCTTCTGGGCCAGACCGTCACCATCGACAGCCCGCTGACGGCAATGAAGCTGGGTGTGGGCTACTTGCCGGAAGACCGCCAGAAACAGGGCTTGGTCTTGTCCTGGAGCATCGAGAAAAACATCACCCTGGCCAATCTCGACCGCTTCGCTCCGGGTCTTCTGGTCCAGGAAGCCAAAGAGAAGGAAACCGCTGAACGCCTGTCCAAGCTGGTCTCGATCAAATGCCAGGGGGTCGAAGATCTGGCCAGCTCCCTGTCAGGTGGCAACCAGCAGAAAATCATTGTAGCCAAACTCCTGACTGCCGACCTCAAGCTGATCATCATGGACGAGCCAACCAAAGGCGTCGACGTCGGGGCCAAGCACCAGATCTACCAAATCATGCGCGAACTGGCCCGTGATGGTTATGCCATCCTGATGGTTTCCTCGGAAATGCCGGAAGTCATCGGCATGTCCGACCGCATCGTCGTCATGCACGAGGGCCGTGTCACGATGATTGCCCGGACTCATGATACCTCGACCACCCAGGAAAAGATCCTGGAAGCTGCTGTCACCCGCATCCAGCACGAAGAACCGGCCCCAGGAGGAAAGTCATGAAGCTGACCGGCATCCAAAAACAAAAGCACGGGGCGATCGGTACCCGTGAAATCGGGATGATCCTGTTCATCCTCCTGCTGTCCCTGCTAATCCAACTGAGAAATTCCCAATACCTGACTGCGGAAAACCTCAACGACCTTCTAGTCAATGCAGCGATCATGGGCACCCTGGCCGTGGGCATGATGATGGTCATCATCACCGGCGGTATCGACCTCTCGATCGGCGCCACCCTGGCCCTGTCCGGGATGTCGGCAGCCCTTTATGTCCGTGGCAATGAAGCCGCCTCCCCGGTCCTGGCGGTCCTGATCGGCATCGGTATCGGTCTTCTGGCCGGACTGATCAATGGCCTGCTCGTCGGTTACGGCGAAGTCCTGCCCCTGATTGCCACCCTGGGCATGATGAATGTCTACCGCGGCCTGACCTACATCATTGCCAATGGCGCCTGGGTCAGCGCCCACCAGATGAACGATGGCTTCAAAGCCCTGGCTTTCACCCGCTTCCTCGGCATCAACAGCCTGGTCTGGGTTGCGATCCTGACCTTTGCCATTGGCGCATTCTTCCTCGGCTGGACCCGGATCGGCCGCATGATCTATGCCGTCGGCAGCAATCCGGAGGCCGCCCGCGTCACCGGGGTCAATGTCCCGGCCATCCGCACCCTCGTCTATGCAATCATGGGCACGATTACCGGCCTGTCTGGCGTGCTCTGGGTCAGTAAATACGCCTCAGCCCAGGGTGACACCGCCATCGGCTACGAAATGAATGTCATCGCCGCCTGTGTCCTCGGCGGGGTCTCGATCAGCGGCGGTTCCGGCAAGGTCTTTGGTGTCATACTCGGCACGGTTCTGCTTGGTATTCTGAAAAACGCCCTGCCACTGCTCAAAATCTCGCCTTTCTGGCAAGACGCCCTCTACGGCCTGATCATCCTGTTCGCGATTCTGATGAACACGATCTTCAAGCGCATGGTCGACAAGAACAACCTGCTAAGGAGGCACATCTGATGGCTGCCCTGAAAAAATTCCTGCTGCGCTGGGAGGCCGTGCTGGTCCTGGTTCTACTTCTGGTCAATGTCTTCAATACCATGAGTTCGCCCTACTACCTGAGCGTGACCGGCCTTTTGGATGCAACGCGTGATTTCATGGACAAATCCTTCATCGTCTTCCCGATGGCCATGATCATCCTGATGGGTGAAATCGACATCTCGGTCGGGGCCTCCATCGCTCTCTCCTCGGTCATCATGGGCGTTGCCTACAACGCCGGCAATGGCATACCGATGGTCGCTGCCCTGCTGCTCGCCCTGCTGGTTGGCACCGCCTGCGGCTTGATCAACGGTCTCCTGCTGACCCGATTCAAAGAACTCTCGCCGATGATCGTCACCCTCTCCACAATGACGATTTACCGCGGCATCGCCTACATCATCCTCAAGGACCAGGCTGCAGGCAAATTCCCCTCCTGGTTCCAGAAGTTCGGTTGGGGCACGGTCGGCCCGGTTCCCTATGTCCTGATCGTCTTTGCCATCCTGGCTGTGATCTTCACCATCGTCCTCAACAAGACCAAGCTCGGCCGCAGGATCTATGCCATCGGCAGCAACCGCACCGCCAGCATTTTCTCTGGCATCAAAGTCGACCAGATCCGTATCCTGGCCTATACCCTGGCCGGTTTCATGTCCGGTCTGACCGCCATCTTCCTGACCTCGCGCATGTCCTCAACTCGGCCCAATATCGGCTACATGTACGAACTCGACATCATCTCGATGGTCGTTCTCGGCGGCATCAGCACCAGCGGTGGCAAAGGCCGTCTGGCCGGTGCCCTGATCTCGATCTTCGTCATCGGCTACCTCAAATACGGCCTCGGCCTCAACAACATTTCCAGCCAGATCCTGATGATCGTCATCGGCCTCCTGCTGATCATTTCTGTCCTCACACCCAATCTGGTCGCCCGTTTCAAACGCTGGAGCACGGTGCGCAAGAGCCACCGCCAGTCCATGCGCAGCACCTGACCTTCCGCAAGAACCATGAGTCCGGCATAGCCGGAAAATCCCGGTTATAAGGCAAAATCGCCTTGTAATAGATTGCCCATGCCTTGAACACAGAAAAAACCCACATTTCGAAGGAGGAAACCCATGAAAAAGATCCTGTCTATCGCCCTTTTATTGGCCCTGATGGTCTCCCTGCTGGCTGGTTGCTCCTCTGGGGCTGCCACAACAGCCGCCCCAGCTGCCACAACTGCTGCCCCGGCCGCTGGTGAAACCACCGCTGCCCCAGCCCCTTCCGGCGATGCTGGCACCTATGCCCTGATCGTCAAGAACACCGGCAATCCCTACAACGAAAAAGAAGCAGAAGGTTTCGTCAAAGCTGTGGAAGAGTTTGGTGGCAAAGTGATCGTCAAACGCCCGGCCAACCCGACCGCAGAAGACCAGATCGCCATGATCAACGAACTGGTCAGCCAGAAAGTTTCCGCCATTGCCATTGCGGCCAATGACGTCGACGCCCTCCAGCCCGCCTGCGAAAAAGCAGCTGCCGCCGGTATCAAAGTCATCTCACTCGACTCCGCCCTCAACCCGGCCAGCCGCCTGACCCATGTCCAGCAGGCTGACCCCGTCGCCATCGGCCGCGTCCTCGTTGAAGCCGCCTTTGACATGGCTGGCGGTTCCGGCGAATTCGCCATCCTGTCTGCCACCTCCACCGCGACCAACCAGAACACCTGGATCGCCAACATGGAAAAACTCCTGAAGGAAGATGCCAAATACAAAGACCTCAAACTGGTCAAGACCGCCTACGGTGATGACCTGCGCGACAAGAGCGTCTCCGAAACCGAAGCCCTGCTCCAGACCTACCCTGACCTCAAAGTCATCGTCGCCCCGACCACCGTCGGCATCGCCGCCGCCGCCAAAGTCGTCACCGACAAAGGCCTGGTCGGCAAAGTGAAAGTCACCGGACTCGGCCTGCCCTCCGAAATGGCTGCCTACATGACCGCTGATGGCGCTTGCCCCTACATGTTCCTCTGGAATCCGATCGACATCGGCTACCTGGCCGGCTATACCGCCAAAGCCATGGTTGAAGGCGCCACCGGTGCTATCGGCGACAAAATCGCAGCCGGCTCCCTCGGCTCCCGCGAAATCGTCACCGCCACCTCCGGCGACGGCGGCACCGAAGCCGTCCTCGGCGACCCCTTCAAATTCGATACCGCCAACATCGGCGAATGGAGCAAAGTCTACTGATCCAGAAATAAGTGATCAAAGTCAAAACGGAGTGGTCTTGCCCCCGGGCATATGACCCAAGTCAAGCCCAATCAACAGACGTGTTTAAGGCAATCACAAGATAAACAAAAATTGATGTCTGGTTCCTCAACCAGCAAGAGACCGCCCCCGCGATTCAGAGCGAATCTGCGGCGAGGCGGTCTCTTGTTCTGCAATGGAGTCAAGCGGAAGATGGATTGAGCGGTAATATGGTTGGAAATGCCAATGTTCGCTCCAGGGGCAGACCGGCAAATTATCTCAGCTGGGTTCCCAGAGCCGGGATGACTTGCTTCTTGCGGCTCATCACGCCTGGCAGGAAGAAGAAGTTGGTATCCTTCAGGTCTTCGGGGTCCAAATTGAAAGCTTGAGCCAGTTCACGCCGCAATCGGCCAGAGAAATAAAGCTGGGTGCCTTCCTTGAGAATATCCGTTTCCATAAAAAGCAACAAGTCGAATCGTTGCGCTTCGACGAGTTCGTCCATCAGCTTTGGGATCTCGGTTGTCTTGTCAGCCAGCTCGGACCCGTCCAGGCAGTTGATCTGGCTGACACCAATCTTGTAGTCACCAAGGAAGAATTCCTTGAAGTCCAGGAACAGCATTTCCTTGGGCGTCTTGTCGTAGAGATTGCTCGAAGCCCGGAACAGTTCGCGACCGTGGGCCAGAAGGTTCACGTCTGCCAGGACTGCAAGTTTCTCGGCCATCTGGACATCCTTGCTGGTGCAGGTTGGCGATTTGAACAACTGGGTATCAGACAAGATTGCCGAGAGCATCAGGCCGGCAATTGGCGCTTCCGGCACTAGATTGCGCTCGAAAAACATGCTGGCGATGATGGTTGCAGTGCAACCAACAGGTTCGCAGCGAAAATAGACCTGGGCGTAAGTCTGGACATCGCCCAGGCGATGGTGATCAATGATGGCCAGGATTTCTGCCTGCTCAATGCCGCGGACTGCCTGGGACCGTTCGTTATGATCGACCAACATGACTTTCTTGCGGCTGGGCTGAAGCAAATGATAACGGGAGATCGTGCCAAGGACATGATTGTCACTGTCCACGACTGGATAACTGCGAAAACGCGTTGAGAGCATGCTTTCCCGGACATCATCGACAAAATCTTCGCCCTTGAATACCAGCAGCTTCTCGGATTTCATGAAGACCTTGATTGGTACAGCCTGTTGTGCATACCGGATGGCATAATAGGGCCTCATGGCTGTGACGAGAATCGGCATGCCGACCTTGTCAGCCATTTCAGCAATATCCGGGGGCGGCAGTTTCGATAAGTCCGAATCCTTGCCGGCGCAAAGGACCAGGCACGACGCACGCGATGCAACTGCCTGGCCAACAAGCTCAGTCGAGAGCTTCTCGACAAAGACATTGCTTTTGGCCGGAATTGCTTCGCGATCGGTGTACCAGAAATAAGATGCCTGGAAATATTCCGGTAGCGTTCCACTGACTTTTGCGTTCAGCATTTCAACGAGATTTTCCGAGGGGATCTCTATCGTGTGCAGGGTCTCTCCGGCAAGATCAAACTGGGCCAGGTCCCCCAGTGAGACAATGCCGGTCAGCTTGTCCTCATGATCGACAACAGGGATCGATTTGACCTTGGTCTGGCGCATCGCTTCCCAGGCTTTGCGCAAGGGCATGCAGGGAGTCAAAGGCTGAGGCGTGTCAAGCTTTAAATCCTGGATTTGTGTTCGCAAGTCACGGATCAGCGGCGGCGTGGCGATTTTGAACCGGTCCAGGATCCACTGGGTCTCCGGACTGATGCTGCCGGCTCGCATGGCTATCGCCGGCTGACCGATAGCTTGCTGGTATGCTGCAAACGCGATGGCCGAACAAATGGAGTCAGTATCAGGGTTCAAGTGTCCGGTGACAAATGTTTCAGGCATCAGAGCCTCCAAGGGATAAAATTCAGGCGGGGCCTGAGTTAGATCATATCATATCGGAAACAGCTCCACCGCAGGAATACCCAGCAAATCTGCCACTTTCTTGAACAATCCGGCGTGGTGGCCGATGGCCATGGCGCAGTGGTGGGTGGGGGCTTCGGCAAACCAGCGTTCAAAATAGGTATCGGGATCGACGGGGAAGCGGATGGGTGTCTGCGTATTGCCAATTTGCATGATCGGGCCATCGGTCGATTCCCCTTCGCTGATAATCAGCTTGAGACGGCCGTCGCCGGTCTGGGTGACGCCAAGCAAGGTGACCGGCCCGCGCCGGACTTTGGCTTCGACCGAGACACCGGAACCTTGTTTGCCGTGATAAAGTCCCATACCGCGCAGGATCGGCTTGCCTTCGGCAATCGCCACATGGAACGGTCCGTCATGGCCCAGCAAGATCGTGCCGTCGATGTAGTCGGCAACCACGATTTCGGAAAAACTGCCACCGGCACCGACGGTGTCGCAAATCTTCATCGCCAGGCTGGTTTTGATATCACCTTCGCCTGCGCAGGGGATGCCGCGCGCTGTCAGCAGCGAATGACCGACGATGAACCCGCTCTGTAACTGTTCATAAGCATTGCCGGGTGCACCGTGATAGTAATAGGCCAGCGCATCGAGATCATGGGCTTTGGCCAGGCGTTCCTGGGCGGCTGCGACGCGACAGGACCACTCAATCTGTTCAGCTGTGGGCTGGCGGGCAATCGGGTCAGCGGCAGAGTCGCCACTGATCTGGAAAAAGGCCAGAACTTCGCTTCGCTTTTGCTCGATTTCGTCTGCCGTGACCTGCTGCAGTTGCTCGTCCAGATCACACATTTCCAGGATCTGGACGTGAAGGCCGGCCTGGGCCTGGAGCATGGTCCAATCGCTGTACAGATCGAGCATGCCGCTGTAATTATTACCCAGAAAGCCGAATCGACTCTGGCGTAGCGTGCGACGGACTTTAGCCGCCTGGACGTATTCGAAAATCTCTTTCCAGGCCCTGATCGCTTCAGGCCGGGCGGCCGTGTTTTCGTCCGTCAGGGAAATCGCCGGTGTCTCCCTTTGGCCCAGAAGGCCACTGATGACACGGAATGGTATGCCGGCCCGGTTGAACGCGTTGGCGATTTCCGGGACCGGGCAGGCGCCGCAATGGGCGAGCCATTCGCCCGTGGTTGACTGGATATAGTTGATCCGGGCTGTGGGCTGAAGATTCAGCACCACGACAGGGGCAGGACAGATCTGGTGGACGGGCAGAACGCTGTCGCTGGTGATGTAGGTGGCACTGTGACAAAAAACAAGGTCGACATTGGCCCGGTTGAAAGATTCTCCGGCTTCCCGGGCGCTGGCAGCACAGTCGACCAGACCAAAGAAGTGGACATCGGCCGATTCGGCAATTTGGCTGGCGATGAACTGGCCATACTCGACCAGCCGTTCGCGCAGTCCGGGAAACTGGGCCCAGTAAGCTTTCAATCCAGTGACATAAAGCCCGATCCGGGGCTTGGGAGTCGGTTTGAGGGTTGTCAGTTCCATAATGGCGATCCTCCTGTCTGGTATAAAAAAATATTGGACTTGATATATTCAGTATAGACGGCCATAAGTGCTGTAAATAGACAGGAAATTAGAGTAAAATATAATAAAATTGTCATAAGCGCAAAGGTGTAGTGCATGGGATTACCGGAACTTTCCTGGGAACGAGTGGCTTTGAACTGGAACGAGGCGTCCTCACGACTAAGTCCGACGCCGGGCTCGTTCACGCGCGAAAACCTGGTCTATGTCCAGGAAACTGGATATTTTGAGACCGAACCGGGCTATTTTACGGAAAGGCAAAACCTCAATTCCCTGCTTTGCATCCTGACAGTTGCTGGCCAGGGCCGGCTCAGCTATCGCGGTCAGAACTGGTCTGTGACTGCGAACAGCCTGTTGTGGATCGATTGCCGCGACCATCATCTGTATGAGTCATGCCCGGACTCAACCTGGAAATTTTTCTGGGTCCATTTTACGGGTGCAAACAGCCTGGCTTATTACCAGACATTCAACGAGCAAACCAATGGCGGGCCTCTTGTTCGGCTGGAGTCAGCTGAAGCAAGTTCCCTGGCGGATTTGTTTGGGACTCTGATCCGACAACAGTCTAGCCATGGCTTGCCGTCAGACTTATTGTCCGCCCAGCTTCTGGTGGAGCTCATGACCCGCGCAGTCCTGCATGATCCGGGCCAGTTCGGAGCACTTCAAAACCATCATCCTGCAGTCACGACCGCGATCCATCAGATGGAGGAACACGTGGCAGGCGGACTTAGTTTGAGTGACCTTGCCCAGGTTGCCAAAGTCAGCCCCTATTACCTGATCAAATTGTTTGTTCGCCAGACCGGATTGACTCCGATGGCCTTCTGGCAGCAGATGCGGCTGAGCGAAGCAAAAAGATTGCTGCACCAGACCGACTGGACGATCGAGCGGATTGCCGATACCGTTGGCCTGGTGCCTGCGAGCCATTTCATTGCCGTATTCCGGCGCGTCGAGGCCATCACCCCGGGCCAGTACCGCAAGCGCTGGCTCAGGGGTGGATAAACATCAGCTGCAAAGGTGGGGTTGTTCCCGTCTCTGGATCGAAATCCATGACCAGGATATCCTTCATGTATTCGTTCCAGCGGGCGACGACCGGGCTGGTTCCCTGGACCTGGGTTGCCCGCTCGATGTCATCACATTCATAGTACCCGAACAAATCGAGTCCGGAGAGCCAGATTGAATAGTTGTGAATGCCCGCTTCGTTGAGAATGGCCGTCATTTCCGGCCAGATTTCATCATGCCGCCTCTGGTATTCCGATTCGGTTCCGGGGAGGATGCGAGCTCGCCAGGCGAACCGCTGCAAAGATTTTCCAGACATAAAAACCAGACCTCCATTTTCTTATGGATGCCTGGTTCCTCAAAAACAATTATAACCTGACTTTTACAGTTTAGCAGAACAAAAAGCCCCGTAAACCGAGCAAGC
>CAZGSR010000055.1:0-12899 GCA_964528645.1 uncultured Mageeibacillus sp.
CACGATCCGGGGTCAGGGATGGCGCGACGGGTGGCCCCCAGAGCGGAAACTGCACGATCCGGGGCCAGGGATGGCGCGACGGGTGACCCCGCAGGCGGAAAATAAACGTTCCAGGGTGCACGTTTCACTGCTTGGTTGACCGTCAAGCTGATCAATGGCTGCGACTGCAAGAAATCCAGTTCTGACCTGCCTTTCACGGAATTAGATAAAGAGGCTTTTTTCGGGATTGCCGAATCAAAGTTCTTGGTTTAATCTCATAAATATGATATAGTCGCTTTGCTTAGGGAGTAGCAGCCGCTGGATTGCTTCAGCGGAGGTCAAGTCAACAGCAAGGCAAGGGATTGTCTGGCTTGACCACGAAGTGCGAGACTATTCGAACATGCCAGGCATGATCGGGTGGTCTTTTTTGTTTGATTGTATCAATTGTGAGGAGAACAACATGAACCAGGAACCTTACCAGGAACAGCTGGCGGATCTGATCGCTCGACTGGAAAGCAACCCCGAACAGGGACTTGACTCGCAACAGGCGGCAGCTTTGCTGGAGAAGTATGGCCCCAATGCCCTGAAAGAAAAGAAAAAGCAGACAATGCTGCAAAAGCTGCTGGCGCAGTTCAAGGATGTCATGGTCCTGATCCTGATCGCCGCCAGCCTCGTTTCGGCTTTCCTTGGCGAGTACATCGATGCCAGTGTCATCATCGCCATCGTCCTGATTAACGCCATTCTGGGCGTGGTCCAGGAAGGACGGGCCGAAAAGGCGATCGAAGCCTTGAAAAAGATGACCTCACCCCAGGCTCGTGTTCTGCGGGATGGCGAGCAGAAATTGATCGCTGCTGCTGAGCTGGTCCCGGGTGACCTGGTGCTGCTCGAAGCTGGTGATATCGTCCCGGCTGATTTGCGCCTGCTGGAGAGCCAGTCGCTCAAGGCAGAAGAAGCATCCCTGACTGGCGAATCTGTCCCGGTCGAAAAAAACGCAACGGTTGTACTGCCGGAAAAAACATCTCTCGGCGACCGGGACAACATGGTTTTCATGAGTACAGCCATCACCTACGGCAAAGGCCGTGGTCTGGTTGTCGGAACGGGTTCTGGTACGGAAATCGGCAAAATCGCGGATAAGTTGCAGGAAATCAACGAGGAAAAAACCCCGCTACAGAAAAATCTCGACCAGCTGGGTAAATGGCTTGGTATCATCTGCCTCTCAGTCAGCGCCATTGTCTTCTTGCAAGGCATCCTGATGGGCGGCGATATGCTCGACATGTTCATGACTGCGGTCAGCCTTGCCGTTGCCGCGATCCCGGAAGGCCTGCCAGCCGTTGTCACCATCGTCCTGGCCCTCGGCATGAAGCGGATGGCAGATCACAACGCGATCGTCAAAAAACTGCTCGCGGTCGAAACGCTCGGTTGTGTCGATGTGATTTGCTCGGACAAGACCGGTACCCTGACGCAGAACGAAATGACCGTCACCCGTTTGTATGCAGCCGACCAGCTGATTGCTGTCACAGGAACCGGCTACAACCCAGTCGGGGAGTTGCAGCATCCAGCCAGCGGGGAACAAGTGCCGCTCTCTGGCGAAATGGCACGTCTGCTGGAAATCGGCCTGATGTGCAATGATGCCGCCCTGGTTAAAAAAGACGACGGTGCAATGGGTATCCTGGGTGATCCGACCGAAGGTGCCCTGATTGTTGCCGCAGCGAAAGCGGGTCTGGACCGGTCCAGCCTGAATCAGAAATATCCCAAGGTCGGCGATCTGCCGTTTGATTCGGAACGCAAGATGATGTCGACCTTCCACAAAGGTTATGCTGGCCTGGGGCTGGTCTCCCTGACGAAAGGTGCACCGGACATTATCCTTGATCGTTGTACTTCGGTCATGACGATCGATGGGACTGAACCACTGAGTGAGCTGATGCGTCAGGAAATCCTGGATGCCAACAGCGAAATGGCCCAGTCCGCGCTGCGCGTCCTCGCGTTTGCCTACCGAGTCCATGAAGGTGAAGACCAGACGGGTGCCGAATCCGGCATGACGTTTGTCGGTCTCATGGGTATGATCGACCCGGCCCGTCCGGAAGCCCGCGACGCCATCGCCCTGTGCCAGAATGCCGGTATCCGGGCAGTCATGATCACCGGCGACTACAAAGACACAGCGGTTGCCATTGCCAATGATCTCGGTCTGAGAAAACCTGAGGACCATGTCCTGGCCGGCCACCAGATCGATGAGATGGATGATGCGACCCTGCGCCAGGAGGTCGAGAAAACCTCAGTCTATGCCCGGGTTTCTCCGGAACACAAGGTCCGCATTGTTTCGGCCCTGCGGGCCAACCAGCACATCGCTTCGATGACCGGTGACGGTGTCAACGATGCCATGGCCTTGAAAAGTGCCGACATCGGTGTCGCGATGGGCATCACTGGGACGGACGTTGCCAAAGGTACCGCCGACATGATCCTGACCGACGACAACTTCGCCACCATCGTCCAGGCAGTCAAGGAAGGCCGTATCATCTACAGCAATATCCGCAAATTTGTCGGATTCCTCTTGTCCTGCAATGTTGGCGAGATCCTGGTCATCTTCCTGAGCACCCTGATCCTGGGTCCGCTCAATGTCCCGCTCCTGCCGATCCAGCTGCTCTGGCTCAACCTGATCACGGACAGCTTCCCAGCCCTGGCCCTGGGCCAGGAAAAGGGCGAACCCGATGTCATGGAGCAGCCACCGCGCAGCCAGAATGAACCGATCCTCAACAAGGATATGATTTTTACCATCGCGACTCAGAGCATCGCGATCTTTGCCGCTGTATTTGCGGCTTTCAACATCGGACTGTCTCTTTATGGCTACACCAATGGACAGCCAACTGATGGCGCCCGGACTTATGCCTTCATCACCCTGATCCTGGCCGAACTGTTCCGGTCCTACAGTGCCCGTTCCGAACACCAGCCCGTGCTGAAACTGGGGCTTTTTGGCAATGCCAGCCTGAACAAGGCGATTGTCCTTTCCTTGTTCCTCCTGCTGGTGGTTGTCTATGTCCCGTTCCTGGACCCGATCTTCCACACAATACCGCTCGGTTTTAGAGACTGGGGGATCATCCTGCCCTTGTCATTGATCCCGTTCGTTGTGGCAGAAACGACCAAATTCATCCGGACCACTTTCCGCAAGTAAAGGCCGCCGTGTCTCTTGCCTGTCTTGCCGTCGTGTGATAGAATATCCGATACTGTGTGCCTTGCGAGTGAAATTTCTCGCTCGTAAAGCAGGTGCAGCCCCAACATCCGGAGGTAGACCATGAACACATTCGCTATTGTCATCGCTGTGATCGATATCCTTGTCAGCATTGCCCTCGTCATGCTGGTTATTTTCCAGGAAGGTAACTCCAAGGGCCTGGGCGCCATCAGTGGCGGTGCGGATACCTTTTTTGGCAAAAGCAAGGGTCGCACCATCGATGCCCTGCTCAAACGCCTCACCTCGATCCTCGCCCTTGTCTTTGCCGTCCTGACGGTGGTCCTCTACCTGATGACCGGACGCGGCGCATAAGTCACACCCGGACTGGTCCAGATCTTCCCATCGTATAAAAAAGAGGGCCTGCAGCCCTCTTTTTTCATCCCGCTGGGAACCAAATGAGAAACCATAGCCATGGCAACATAAAAAAAGGCCTGATTGTCTTATCATGAGACTGGCCAGTAAGGTGCTAAGCCAAAACCCGCCACAGACGCCTGTCCAAGCCTGGAACAGCTGGCAGGCGGCGGATCGGTCAGGTCAGGGTGAACGGTTCGAGTCGTGTGACCAGATCCTCGGCCGTGTCGCTGTGAATCTCGAGAGCAATCGGCCGGGCCAAATCCAGGCTGAAAATCCCCATGATCGATTTCGCATCGACAATATAGCGGCCTGAGATGAGATCGACATCATAGGAGAAGTCGTTCACAATCCGGACGAATTCCTTGACTTCGTTGATGGATTTGAGATGAATCGTCAATGTACGCATGATTGTATTGTGCTTCAACCGGCCTGACCTGTCAATTGATTCCAGTCAATCAACGTACAGGACCCGGCGGTTCGATCCAGAGGAGATCATCTATCATGAAAGCTGCTTTCCATACACTGGGATGCAAAACCAACCATTACGAAACCGATGCAATAGCCCTGCGCTTTTCCGCGGCAGGTTTTGAACGTGTCGATTTTGACGAAAAGGCAGATGTCTATGTCATCAACACCTGCACGGTCACGGGCGAGGCTGACCGTAAATCGCGCCAGATGCTGCGCCGGGCCAAACGCCAGGCTCCGGATGCAGTGGTTGTGGCGATGGGCTGCCATGCCGAGCTGAGCGATGCCAGGAATTATGCTGACATCGTTATTGGAACGCATGGCAAATCCCGGGCCCTGGAGCTGGTTTTAGATTACCTTGGGCTGTCTGGATCGAACCAGAATCCACTTACCGCTGAAAAACCAATGGTGACTGATAAAATTCCTAACGAAGACTTATTTGAGGAGCTCGGTATTGTTGATCGGCAGTCCGAATGCCGGGCACACATCAAGATCGAGGATGGATGCAATTCGTATTGCTCGTATTGTGCGATTCCACTGGCACGCGGCCGGATCCGCAGCCGGGAGGAACGTGCAATCCTGACCGAGGCTGAGGCTTTGGCTGAGGCTGGTTACCGGGAAATTGTCCTGACGGGTATCCATGTCTGTTCTTATGGCTTAGACCGGGGGGAGGGCAGCCATGCCGTGGTGGCACTCGCAGCCCAGCTGGCACAGATTCCCGGGATCGAGCGCATCCGGCTCGGTTCGCTGGAACCGCTGTCGATCACACCTGCATTCATCGAGCTGGCCAGGGCCAATCCCAAACTGTGCCCCCATTTTCACCTCTCCTTGCAAAGCGGCTCCGATACTGTGCTGAATCGGATGAACCGCCGCTACACCACCAGCCAGTTCCGCTCTGTTGCACAGTCTTTGCGGGAGGCTTTCCCGGCTGCCAGCCTGACAACAGATGTGATCGTTGGCTTTCCCGGTGAAACAGATGCGGAATTTGCAGAGACGCTCCAGTTTTGCCAGGAGATTGGGTTTGCCCGCATGCACGTGTTCCGCTATTCGCCACGCCAGGGGACACAGGCAGCCAATATGTCCGGCCAGATACCAGCTGCTGTCAGTGCCGGACGCAGCCGCACCCTGCAGGACCTGGCAGAACACATGGCCGACGCATTCCACCACAGCCAGCTAGGCCAGCTCCAATCGGTTCTGGTTGAGACCGTGACAGATCAGGGATCGGCTGAAGGCTATACTGCTGCCTATGTCCCGGTGCGGATTGCGCCCGCAACTGGCCTCAAACCAGGCCAACTTGTCTGGGTCCGGCCTGTTCGTGCAGACGGGCAATTCCTCTACGGCACGGATGCAAACCCTGCCTGATCATGTTAAGATAAAGAGACTTCCCAGGCTCGGTCATTGGCCATTCTTCGGATGAATGACCGGTACATGGCCTGCAGGTTGCGACAGAAAGATGAGGTGCTTGCCACGTGGAAAAAGGTGAAACAACCCGTTTTGAATTTGGGGCTGACCATTCACTTGAGGTGCGTGAGATCATGTCCCAGGTACTCCAGGCCCTGCGTCAGAAGGGGTACAACCCGGTCAACCAGCTCGTGGGCTATTTCATGTCTGGTGATCCGACCTACATCACCAACCACAATGGTGCCCGCGCCGTGATCCGCCGCATGGAGCGGGATGAGATGCTCGAGGTGATCCTGAGCGAGTACATCAAAACGCTCGAATGAGCTTGCCCAGACGCCTGTTAGGCCAGACTGGGATTGAGGTTTCCCGGCTCTGCTATGGGTCTCTGACCCTGGGGCCAGCCCAGGCCAACCTGTCCCCGGAACGTGGCGGTGAGCTCCTCACCCATGCCTTTGCCCGGGGTGTTAATTTTGTCGACACAGCCGAACTCTATGAGACATATCCCCACATTCGTGCTGCCTTGCGCAGCGTCGCAACACCTCCAGTCATCGCCAGCAAATGCTATGCCTACGATTGGGAAACTGCCCGACGCAGTTTTGACCAGGCGCGTCTGGCGCTGGATCTCGATGTAATCGATCTTTTCCTGCTCCACGAGCAGGAGTCCACCCTGACCTTGGATGGACATCGTGAGGCGTTTGCCTATTTCCACGAACAGAAAGAAAAGGGCTTGATCCGTGCCATCGGCATCTCCACCCATGCCGTCGAGCCAGTCCGGGCTTTGACCCAGGCCAGACTAGGCCATGCTGATGCGCTCTGGCGCGATTTGGACATTGGCTTGTATCGCGAGGCGGATGTCATCCACCCCCTGCTGAATGGGCGCGGGCTGGGCCTGATTGATGGCACGGCCGAAGAGATGGTCCTGGCAACCCGCGCAGCAGCAGATGCCGGCTTGGGCCTGTATGGCATGAAAATGCTGGGTGGTGGCCATTTCCTCCACGAGTTCGACACCGCCCTGGCCTTTGCCCTGGCGCAGGACCAGGTGGCCGCCTATGCCGTTGGCATGCAAAGCGAAGCTGAAATTGACATGAATATCGCCCTGTTCTCCGGCCTGACAGTCGATCCGGGCGATCTCGCTGCCACACGCAGCCGCTCGCGCCGCCTGGTTGTGTCTGACTGGTGCACCGGGTGTGGCGCTTGCATCGACCATTGCGCCGCACAGGCGCTGACCCTGTCTGAAGCAGATGGCCCAGTCAAGGTCGATCCAGAACGCTGTGTGCTGTGCGGCTACTGTGCCTATGCCTGTCGCGATTTCGTTCTCAAGGTGGTTTGAACCGGCCTGACTGGTCACCCAGGCTACGGACAGCAGGGCATAAGAAAGGATAGACTATGACGAGCACGAAACCAGAGCGATACATGGCCATTGACTATGGCGATGCCAGGATCGGGACTGCTGTCAGCGATCTACTCGGGATCACGGCCCGCGGCCTCGAAACCATCAACTGGAATGGCCGTGATTGGAGTTGGGCGCTGGACCGGCTGTCAGCCCTGATCGAGGATCTCCAGATCACCACGGTGATCATGGGCCTGCCGCGTCGCACCGATGGCAAGGTCAGCGAATCTGAAACCAAAGCCAGAGCCATGGGTGAGGAACTCGCTACCCGGACCGGTCGTCCAGTCCTGTTCCGCGATGAACGTTATACGACCGTGCTGGCCAGCCGGGTGCTGCGAGAGACGGGCATTCGTGGCCAGAAACGAAAGGCTGTCGTGGACCAGGTGGCGGCGGAAATTATCCTGCAGGAATACCTGGAGAGCCGGCGCAAAGCCTGATTTGAGTGTGATATAATCAACAAGTCCTGTGATCTTATGAACAAGACTTTAATCCCCCCAAGGAGGAACTCACATGTTGTTAGAAGAATTGATGCTGGATGGTCATGGCTGCGCAGGTTGTGATTCGGATTGTGGTGACGGCTGCGGCCATGACCATGATCATGATCATGAGCACGGCAATGGCATCATCACCATGGTGGACGGCGAGACTGGTCAGGAATACACCTTCATCCTGGCTGATGATTTTGCCTTTGAGGATGACCACTATTGTGTCCTGATCACCACGGATGAACAGGAACCCGAGATGGTCATCACCCGCGTCGTCGAACTCGAAGATGGCACTGAAGGGCTGGTCAGCCTGACAGATGACGAATACGATCGTGTTTATGCCGAATACGAACGTCTCTGCGAGGAAGAGGACTATGAAAACGAGGACGACGAATCGGACAACTGATTCCTTGCGGCCTGACCCGCGCGGTGTGATCAGCCGCAGCCGGGTCGCCAAGGATGATGTCCTTGCTGTCATCGTGGATGTCGATAATGGCCATGAGTATTACATGGCCTTTATCGATTCCTTTTCGATGAATGGCCGTGACTATGTCGTCATGTACAATTACGAACCGGATGATGGCAACCACCAGGATCCGGAGATTGTCATCATGCGCGCTGAGCACCACGTGACGGGTGAGCAGTATTTCAAATCGATCAAGAACAAGACCGAGCTGGCCGACGCCTTTGACTTTTTCTACCGGCGCTTTGAAGAGGCTGGCGGCTGAGAAAGGCCAGACATCATGTTTGATGACCAATACCCTCTGTTTTCTCTTGCTGACCGCACCCGTTACCTGGCGCATCGCCAACAGTCCCTGACGGAACTGGCCGATGCCAGTTTTGATGCGCGCTGGTCCTGGCATGAGGGATTTGACTACAGGGTGGTCGAGCTGGCCGGTTGTCTGTTTTTCATCAGCAATGGTGGCGTGTTTACGACACCACATATGTCCATGCCGCTGGGACCGCTCAACCAGGAACGCCTGCAGACGATTGTCGACTCTGTGGCGCCAGAATTCAACCGCCTCGGCTGGCCGGTCCGGATCCTCTACATCGACGACTGTTATGTCCCTTTGTTTGAGAATCTGCAGGGCTACCAGATCCGGACCGCTTATGACCGTACGTTTTCGGACTACCTCTATGATGCCCAGAGTCTGCGCCAGCTCTCTGGCAAAGATCTCCATGCCAAGCGCAATCATGTGAACCGTTTCCTGCGCACCTATCCGGATTATCAATTTGCCCCACTGACATCAGCTGACTCACCTGAGGCACTCCGGCTGGTCCTTGACTGGTGTGAGGAGAAAGGCATCGACAGCAACGATATCACCAAAAGTGATTATCGCCCGGTCAAGATGCTGCTCGACCACTACGACGAGCTCCATCTCAGAGGCGGAGCGATCCGGATCGATGGCAAGCTGGTGGCATTCTCCATTGCTTCCGAACCATACAACCGGACCGGTGTCATTCATGTCGAGAAAGCCAAGGCTGAATACCCCGGCCTGTATGCGGCGATCAACAAATTCACGCTGGATGAGATCTTGCCGGATATCGACTGGGTCAACCGGGAAGAAGATCTGGGGATCCCCGGCCTGAGGAAAGCCAAGCTCTCCTATGGACCGAGCCGCCTGATCCATAAATATGAGGTTGTCCTGACGCATGGCGACGCCTGAGTATCCTGGATCTAACCAGGGGGCTCCCAAGATGAAACGCGAGTTTCGGCTCAGGACAATGATTGTTCCTCTGAGCATGATACTGGTCCACCTGCTGGTGATCGATATGGTCGCCAATTTCTATGCCCAATCCTACCCATGGCTGAGCTCGCTTTTGGGCTGGCAGGATCCAGCTGCTGTGCCGGCAGCGTTGGACATCCAGGATCTCATTTTGCAGGACTACCCCCGGATTTCTGTTTTCTACGGGCTGATCCTGATTCCGTTGTACAGCCTGATCCTCTTTTACCGGAGGCTGAACCAGAGGGATGCCATCTGGTTGAAAAAACCGGATAAAAAAGACCTTCTGCCAGCCCTGGTTCTTTCGATCGGCCTGTTAGGCGTGACGAATCTGCTTTTCTCGGGGCTGATGTTACTTGGTGATTCTGTTCCGGCTGTTGAACGCCTGATGACGGACTACCTGGAACAAGCGGAGGCTTTTTCACCTGCACTTGGCTATGGTTGGTTGATCACCGGTATTACGTTCCTTGCACCTCTCAGTGAAGAGCTCCTTTTCCGCGGCATTATCCAGGGTGAGTTGCGCCGGGCCATGCCGGAATGGCTGGCCGTCGTTGTCCAGGCAGTCCTGTTTGCCTTGTTCCACATGCAGGCCATCCAGGTCCTCTATGTCTTTTTGCCGGCTCTGGCTCTGGGGGCGATGTATGCTGTGACCCGTTCGTTCTGGGTCCCTGTCCTGATGCATGTGGTGTTCAATTTCCTGGGCAGTGTTGTCCCGGCGCTGCTCAGCGGCCAGGAAAGCCTTAGCCAGGCCGTGGTCTGGATCGAAGTCGCTTTTGCTGTCATCAGCATAGGGGTGGTCTCCTACCTTCGCCATCAGCACCAGCGAGGTTAAATCATGCTGCGTTTTCTTCGCCGCCAGATCGGTTACCGCATCAAGAAACGGACGTTTGTTGTCCTGGCCTTGTCTGTACTCATTACCGCTGCGGTGGCTGCCACCCTCTCTCTGGTGGCAGTCTGGCTGGCAGGCCCCGAAGACATCATCTGGGTCTCTGTCGATGAATCTGGCCGGCAGACTGATATTTTGGGAACTGGGATCAATTTGGAGCATGCGTCCTCTGATAACATCCTGAAGGATGCCTCGTTCGAGCCGATTGCCTACAGGAAAATCCTGACAGTCTACGAAGGCGACGAACAAACGATCACGGTCGTGGATCCCATGATGGATCCGGCCTTTTACAGCGATGGATTTTTTGCGGGCGCTTCGGCCCGAGTCTTGTCCAATAACGCCGATGGTCTGTCTTTAAAGAAAACAGCAACCGTTTTGTCTTATCACAGCAATCGCGTCGGGCCTTTCCAGTTGCTCCAATTACCCGCTGATCTGCCACCGGGACGGGAAATCCTTGGCTTTGCCGACAATGGCGAGGTGTCCATTGCCGTTGGCCAGTCAGGACTGGTTTTGCGCGGATTGTCTCAAACTCAGCCAGATGTGGTCGATGCCGGTACCCGTGCGGACCTGACGGATGTGACTGTGGTCAACCAGGGATTTCTGGTCGCAAGCAGCAGCGGTGAGCTGATCTTCTCCCAGGATGGGCAAGTTTGGCAGCCCTGGATTGAGGCTGGCCCATTCCCGTTGCGTGCCGTTGCTGCCAGTGAAGAAGGACTGGTAGTTGCGGTCGGAGATGGAGGGACCATTCTGGCCGGAACAGCACAGACGCTCGCCCCAGCTATGTCGACGACCCAGTCGAACCTGATCGATCTAGCCTACGGCAACGGCCTGTTCCTGGCCTTGGCCGAAGATGGCTCCATCTTGCGTTCGTCAAATGGAACTTTTTGGCGGAAAGTCGATCGTCCTGCTGCGGTTGGCCAATTCTGGCGAGCCCTTTCATATGCCGACGGGGTATTTGCCCTGGGCGGGGAAAACGGCCAGGTTGCGTTCAGTGAAAATGGCCTGCAGTTTAATCCAGCCAAAACCAGCCCGGCTGTTGCGACCGCCGATCTGCATCTGCTCTCTCGCAACCAAGTAATCGTTCTCGGCCGCGACAACCAGTTCTACTATTCCAGCGATGGCGGACAGACCTGGTCTAAATCCGACATTGATCCGGGACTGGACAGCCGCCGCCTCGATGTCCTTGGTAACCGCCAAATCGTCAGTGCGGACGCTTCTGGCCAGATTGGCATTGCCCCCCTGGTGATCGAAATCACGCTCAGCCAGCCCTTGGTTGCAGGTAATTTTACGGCAGGCGACCTGCTTTTTCTGGAATTAACCAGCCAGGAGATCCGGACGCCGGACAGCTGGGAGGTTTTCGGTGCCAGGACTTCCGAGCGGACCTTGCTGTCTGTGCCGGATGAAAGCGGACTGGCTTCGATGCACTTGGCAGCGTCTGACACGGCAGCTGAAACGGATGCTGTTATCCTCTCGCAGTCCATTGATCCATCCGCGCTGATGCGACGCCAAGGGAGCGATATCTACACAATCGAATTGTGGATGCGCCAGGAGCAGATCCGGGATGCAGCGGTACAGATCTGGTTGTCAGGTGCTTTCCAGCCGATCGGCACCACGATCAATCATGTTGGATCAACCTGGAAAAAATACACCCATACATTCGTTGTTCCCAAAAGTGTGATCATAAATGCAGATTCGGTCCGGTTCAACATCAGTTTCTCTGGTGCAGGTGAATTATGGCTGGACAAAGTCTTCTGGGGTCAGCCTGGCCTGAGTCTTAATGGCTTGGATGCTTCCTTAAATGAAAGCATCAGGTCCATCCAGCCTCCGGTTCTGCGCCTGGCCTACTTGCCACTTGGTTCAGCCCACCAGCCATCCTTCCAGTGGGCCAAATCCCCCGGAAATGAAGCCCCCGTCTATCAGGATGATGAATGGACATACGAAGGTTCCCAGTCGCTCGCGCCTGCGCTGGAACTGGCTCGCGAGGCTGGTAGCAGCCCATGGCTCGTGATCCAGCCCGGCATGGGAGAAACGGAGTTGCTGGGGCTGATCGAATATCTGTCCGGGCCGATCACTTCCCCCTATGGCCATCTGAGGATGAACCAGGGGGAAATCCTGCCCTGGATTGAATCCATTGAACGCATTTATGTCGAATTTTCTGATACACAATCCCAGCTACAGACAGATAGCATGCGGACCGGTTGGATCGACTGGATGATTGAGGTGATTCGTCAATCCCCCTACTATAATCAACTTAAGAACAAACTCATCCTGATCGATGGCATGTCCTATTCTGATGGCGTCTGGCGTTCCTCAGCGGATTATCACAGTTCCCAGGTCATTGGACTGTACCAGGGTACGAACCAGAATGGCATCCAGCCTGCAATGGCAGCCTATTTTGACCAGATGCCGCGCAATCCGGCCCAGACCAGCCAAGGCTGGCATGAAATCATCAGTGTAGCCAGTTTGCATGGCTTTGAAGGACTGCAGCCGACCATGGCGGACCTGGTCCAGTTGCAGCTGGAGGAGCTTGGCAACAGTGCCGGACTGGTCAATCTCGACCTGCGTGAGCCATGGGACAAAGACTACCGCCCACAAGATGCCATCGCCGCCCGGTTGCTGGCTTTGCCCCAGGATAGCCGCCTGCTTGCTGCAAGCAGCCCGGACAGTGATGTCAAAGCCTATGCTTTCACCGGCTCGTACGGCAGAAAAATCCTGCTCGCCAATCTGGCAACAATCCCAAAATCCATCAGGATCACGGGCTCCCTGGATGCAAAGGGCCTGCTTCTGACCGGCTATGACAGGGATGGCGTTCTCCTGAGGGAACGCACGCTCGCCAGCAGCCGGGAAACCATCAACATTCTACCTGGCGGCGTTGCTGTGCTGGAATCCAATCCGGAAGGTTGAAAAATACATTCGAACCCCAAAACCCCGGTGAAAGGCTCTTTGCTTATTACCGTGAAAGGTAGTGCAGAAATATGGCATGGGATCACCC
>CAZGSR010000056.1:0-11746 GCA_964528645.1 uncultured Mageeibacillus sp.
CACGATGAGCTCGTGAATTACCTCCGGGAAAATCTCTCCGACCCCAATCTGTCTCTGGAATCGACCGCTGAGCGTTTCAATCTCTCACCAGGCTATCTCGGCAAACTGGTCAAAGCATCCGCCGGCGACACGTTCTCCAGCTTGCTTTCCTCCATGCGGCTGGAAAAAGCGGCCCAGCTCCTGATCGAAACGAGCCAGCCCGCTTATAAAGTCGCCGAGCAAGTCGGCATTCCCAATGTGGCCTATTTCTCGACCCTGTTCAAGCGCCAGTATGGCCTCTCCCCTGCTCCTTTCCGTGAAAAACGCGGCAATCTGGGGTAAAGGCGGTTTCAGCCGAACAGCTGGCGGTAGCGGATCAGGGCCAGATTCCAGTCGTCCGTGTCCACAGGTTCATAGTACTTCAGCGTGGTGGAGGCGGCAATCACCTGGCGCGCTTCGTGGAGATCCTGGATCGCGCCCTGGCCGATCAGCTGGGCAGCGATATTGCCCAGGGCAGTCGCTTCGATCGGCCCGGCAATGACACGGCTGCCGGTGGCATTGGAGGTGAACTGGCTCAAGAGGCCGTCCTTGGTGCCACCACCGACCACATGCAGGTCGGGATAGGTCCGGCCGGTCATGGCCTCGATGCTGTCCTTGGTCACCCGGTATTTCAGGGCCAGGCTTTCATAGATGCAGCGGACCACCTCACCGCGGCTCTCGGGGACAGGCTGGCCAGTTTCACGGCAAATCTCGCGGATGCGACTGGGCATGTCACCGGGCACCCCGAGACGGGAATCATCTGGATCAACCAGCGACTGGAACGGCTGGCAGGCAAGCGCTTCCCGCTCCATGTCCGCAAACGTGACTTCCGCACCTTCGCGGATCCACTGGCGGCGCGATTCCTGGATCAGCCACAGACCCATGATGTTTTTCAGGAAGCGGGTCGTGCGGCCAAAGCCGCCTTCATTGGTGAACTGGAAGTCGTAAGCCTGATCATTGATGACCGGGGTCTGGCTTTCGATGCCCATCAGCGACCAGGTGCCGCTGGAAATATAGACAAAGTCGGGCTGGGTCGCAGGCACGGCGGCCACCGCCGATGCCGTGTCGTGTTCGCCGACTGCCATGACCGGGATGGGCTGGATACCCAGCTCCTGGCAGATCTCGTCAGAGATTCTACCGACCCGGGTGCCGGGCAGGACCAGCGGCTGGAGGATCTGGCGCGGCAAGTCCAGGCGGTCCATCAGGTCATGGTCCCAGTCCCCCGTGTACGGATTGACCAGGGCGCCGGTGGAAGCGATGGTGTATTCAGACTGGCGTACGCCGGTCAGGAGATAGACAAACAGGTCCGGCATCAAAAGCATCGCGTCAGCTCGTTCCAACAGGTCCGGCCGTTGCAATTTCAAGGCCAGAAGCTGGAAAACCGTATTGAAGTTCATGAACTGGATGCCAGTGCGGTCATAAATTTCGCGTCTCGGCACGAGTTCGAAGGCTTTGTCCTGCATGCCGATAGTGCGGGTGTCCCGATAATGGACCGGATTTTCCAAAAGACGTCCAGCCGAGTCAATCAAGCCAAAATCGACGCCCCAGGTATCCAGCCCGAGGCTGTCGATCGCGCCCTTGGCTTTGGCTTTGACCAGACCTTGCTTGATTTCGAAAAACAGGCGCAGCACATCCCAGTACAGAGTCGGACCGACCAAGACCGGATCATTGCTGAACCGATGGATTTCTTCCAGTTCGATGGTCCGGCCGTCGAAACGGCCGAGCATGGCACGGCCACTCGAAGCACCAAAGTCAAAAGCCAGGATTTGCTTGATCTCGGACATGTCTTAAACCCTCCTAGAATGGCATGGCAGTTTGCGGATTATTTGGCTGCAATGGATTTGCGATAGGCTTCACTTTCCCAATTGGCGATGAAGGATTTGCCGGCTTCGCTCATCGGCGATACGGTCAAACCCTGAGCCTTGACCTGCTTGTGGATGAACAGGACAGCGGCCAGAGTCTCCTCGATCGTCTGGGCTTCATTGGCACTGCAGGTGTACAGGACCTCGCCCGACTGGCGGAAAATCGTCGCTTTGGCCACAGCGGCTGGACCAGACACGGCAAAGTTCTCGAGGCTGCCGGTCTCAGCAACGGCGACCTGGCCAGCCAGAAAAACCAGCTGGTCCGGGTAGAGGGCTTTGACTGTGAAATCTTCGAGCGTCCAGGCCTGGGTTTTCAGTTCATTCTGCAGCCAGACGGAATTGGAACGATAGGCAGTATTCGTCTCATCACCGACACAAAACGAGGCCGGCACGACTTCGAGTGCTGGCCAGTCCTGGGCGCCGGTCTGGAAATAGCTGGCAATCGCCGCATTGACAAGGTCATGCAGGTCGAGGCAGAACTGGGCCGTCGGACCCGTGACGATGACGCCATGGTTTTGCAGGAAAATAACATTAGGCAGGACGCCTTCTTTCGCTGTAGCCTGGCGGGCGGCCTGGATGGCGAAAGTCAGCTGGGCCCCCGGGTTGATATAGGGCACAAAAGCGAAATTTTCACCGGTCGGAGCCATGACCTCAGCGGCGATCTGCGGACCTTCGGCGGCGCAGGTCAGGAGGTTGCCATAGACTGGATGGGTGTGCAAGACAAAGGTGTCGAGCAGGGCATGGAAGCCCGCCTCAACGGACGGGCGCAGGACGGGCAGGCCCTCAAAGGTCCGGGTGGCGGCCTTGGCGGCAGCAGAGCCGGCTTTTTCGACATCGTCGAGCTGGGCTTCACTGCCCGCATAGAAGGTGCGCAGGGCCGGATAATCAATCACAGCATAGGCATTGCCGGGCTCGATCTGACCGAGCTGGAAGCCCGATGCCTTAATCGCCATCAGGGTGTCGTCAAGCTTACAGGAGGTGTTGCCACCGCCCCCCTGAACATAGTCAGAGCGGCTGCCAGCGGTCTGGGACATGCGGGTGAATTCCTGGAGCGGGCCAGCAAAACGGGTGACAAATTCAGATGATGACATAGGCATCTCCTTTTAGCGCTTGCTCAGGACATCCTGAGTGTAGGCGTAGATTTCCGGCAGGTAATCGCTGCCGGCCGGGACACCCTGGTCGAGGCAGAACTGGTTGTAGACGGCCATCGCCGGCAGGTTCCTGAACTCTTCCATCAGGGCCAGGCGAGTGGCATAGTCGCCCTCGTCTTCGGCTTTTTTGATCAGGTCGGTCGGTTCGAGCAACGCAGCGAGGATCGCTTTCTGGGTGGCGCGCAGGCCGACCGTCCAGGCCGTGATGCGGTTGATGCTGCCGTCAAAGAAGTCGGTCGCCAGATAGACCCGGTCAAAGGCGTCGGCGCGCTTGATTTCGCGCATCAGCTCCTGGACGCTTTCATCGGAGATGACGACATGGTCGGAGTCCCATTTGACTGGACGGCTGACATGGACCAGCACAGCTGGATTGAACAGCAAAAGGGATGAGACTTTGTCAGCAATGGTTTCCGTGGGGTGGAAATGGCCCATGTCGAGCGTCAGCAGCAAGCCTTCATTGCCGAGCTTGTGCTGGTGAGCGGCATAGCCCATGTAGAATTCATGGGAACCAACGGTATAGCTTTCGACGCCGATGCCAAACAGCTTGCACTCGACCGCGTCAACCAGGTACTCAGCCGGATATTGCACCGCCAGGATCTCGTCGAGGGACGCCTTGAGCAGGGCACGATAGCGGGTGCGGTCGGCAGGCATGTCTTTCATGCCGTCCGGGACCCAGATGTTGTTGACGACGGTGCAGCCAAGCTCCTGACCCATGTCGGCAGCGATTTTTCGCACGGCTTTGACATGGTCGATCCAGAAGCGGCGGATTTTTTCATCCGGATGGGACAAGGTCAGGTTGTCGGCGGCCATCGGGTGGCCAAAACAAGTGGCATTGAAATCGAGCGCAACCCCACGGCTCTTGGCCCATTCGATCCAGTTCTGGAAATGGCGGGTCTCATAACGGTCGCGGTCTACGGCTTCACCGTTCAGCTCGGCATAGCAGGCATGCAGGTTGAGGCGCTGCTTGCCCGGTAATAGGCTCAGAGCCTTGTCGATATCGGCGCGCAGCTCGTCGCCGGTTCTCGGCTTGCCGCCAAAAGATCCCGTTGAAAGGATACCACCGGAGGTCCCGCCGCCGACTGCTTCCAGACCGGTGACATCGTCACCCTGCCAACAGTGGACAGAGACTTCGATCTGCTTCATTTTTTCGAGGGCAGCGGCGACATCGACACCGTAGCTGGCGTAGGTGGCAACAGCGGCATCATAGGCTTGTTTGACAATGATTGGATCCATGGGGTACCTCCTCAGATTTGCCCGTACAATTTCAGGGCATGGTCGCGATAGGACAGAATGCGGGATGTCAGGTCGGGTGTTTTCTCGATCGCCTGTGCGGCAAACAGAGCCTGGTCCAGGTTATCGGTAGCCAGGCGTTCATGACCGATCAGGGCCCAGGCTGCATCGTAGAGGTTTTCAAACATCGGATCGCGCATTGCCAGGCAGACAAAGGATTGGCGCGGCTGATTGATGTCTTCACCGCTGATCTGGAAAAACCGGTATTTGTCGCACAGGGCGCGCAAGCGCTCGAGCTGGGGCCGGGTATTGCGGGATGGCATGTAGGTGACGGCCGCAAAACCAAGGGTATCAAGCAGGTTGAATAATTCATCGAGATAGTCATCTTCGAATTTCTGGGTTTTCTTGTCGCCCGTGACCGAATCACCGACATCGCCGAGATAGGCGTAAGCCAGGATGATACCGTGCGCCTTGGCAAATGCCACCACATCAGCAACTGGCAGGCATTCGTCGGTGGCGACAATGTAAAATTGTTCGACCAGTTCGCCCTTCAAAAGGCCCAGCAAATCGTAGGCACGATGGGGATTTTGCTCATCCAGTAGCATCGCCTCGATCTTGGCCGAGACGCTGAGCTGGAGCGGACCACGCAGGAAGGCGAGCAGGTCCTGGGGTGCCGGATAGCGCCGCAGCAGCTCGAGGGCGAGGGCATAGAGCAGGTGACGTTCGGTGACGCCGCCCCCATCGGCCGCCAGGCTCAGCGGCAGGACATCGCGGTCATAGTCGAGTTCGATCCCAGCAGGAGCGAGCAAGATGTTGAGCCGGGCGATCATCCTGCGGTTGCGGATGCCGCGGGCTTTCCGGACGGGCTGCAAGAAGGCATCCAGCGCATCGATCTCGGTGTGTGGTACGCCATGCAGGGCCAGATAGGCTACGGAGGCCTGGTCTGGATTGTTGATCCGCCGTCCTTCCAGGGTGGTCCCGGCCAGTGATGCCCGGACTTCACAGCCGACAGTGGTTGGCAGGCCGAGGATCTGGCCGGCAGTTGTGAATTCCCTGGCCCCGCCGATGCTGTCATGGTCCATGATCCCGGCGGTCGTCAGACCTGCCATGTAGGCCATCCAGACTGCCTTGGCCGGTGAATACGGAGAAAAGGAGTACCAGGTGTGGATGTGGTTGTTGACGTCCTGTGCGGTGACCGGTTGCTCGATCTGGCCTGCATCCAGCAGGACTTTGAGCTGGCGCAGGGCATCGAGGCGGTCGATCATCTGGGGGCTGTTTAAGGTTTCGATCAGTTGGCTGGTGGTAGGATTCATGTACGACCTCTCGTGTGCCTCTCATAAATCGATGCCAGATCCCGAGAGTCGCAGGGACCATCCCGGGATCTGGCAGGACAAGCGAATTTTTTACACGCCGAATTTGTTTCTGCGGATCATCTCGACGTTGGTGAAGGACTTGTCGGCGACGTAGCCCGGCAGGGGCAGGACGCGCTGGTGGCAGATGTCGAGGAACCAGCTGGCCTGGGGGAAGAAGTCGCTTTCGAGCTCGAAGGCGGGGGTGATCCAGTTTCTCGAGCCGAGCACGGCGACGGGGGCATCGAGGTCGTCAAAGCAGAGATCGCCGATGTTCCGGGCCAGCTCGGACAGGTAGGAGCCGCGGTCGCAGGCGTCACCGGCGACGATGATCCGGCCGGTCTTCTGGACCGACTCGATGACCTTTTCGTAGTTGAAGGGGACCATCGAGCGGGCGTCGATGACTTCGCAGGAAATGCCGAACTCCTTCTCGAACCGATCGGCCGCCTCGAGGGCACGGTAGAGGGTGGCGCCGATCGTCAGGATGGTCAGGTCTTTGCCCTGGCGCTTGATATCCGGTTCGCCGATCGCGATCTCGTAGCTCTCGACCGGGACACCGCCCTGGTGGAACTGTTCCGCATAATCGTAGAGGCGCTGGCTCTCAAAGAAGATGACCGGATCGGTGCCGTTGAGGGCAGAAGCCAGGAGGCCCTTGGCGTCGTAAGGGGTGGCCGGGAAGACGACCTTGAGGCCCGGGATGTGGGCGACGAGGGCGGTCCAGTCCTGGGAATGCTGGGCGCCATACTTGGAGCCGACGGAGACGCGCAGGACGACAGGCATCTTGAGGATGCCGGCGGACATCGCCTGCCACTTCGGCAGCTGGTTGAAGACCTCATCCCCGGCGCGGCCGAGGAAGTCGGCGTACATCAGCTCGACCAGGGCGCGGCCGCCACTCATCGCATAGCCAACGGCGGAACCGACGATCGCACCTTCGGCGATCGGTGAGTTGAACAGTCGGTGGTAGGGCACCAGCTCGGTCAGGCCGCGGTAGACGGCAAAGGCGCCACCCCAGTCACGGTTCTCTTCACCGTAGGCGACCAGGGTCGGATCGGTGCAGAAGCCATCGAGCACCGCTTCAAAGAGCGCGTCGCGGTACTGGTAGACCTTGTTCTTCGACACAGGCTTGCCGTTGGCGTCAAAGGCAAAGCGTTCCTTTTTGGCGATCTGCTGCACGCGCAGGTTGTCTTCGCGCTTCTGCAGCAGGTCCGGCTCGCGGTCCTCCATCTTCGGCATCCGGGTATTGGAGAACATGATCTTCTCGATCGCGTCCGGGGTCTTCGCGAGGCTCATGCGCGGCGAGACGACCGGGTCGATCGCCAGGCGGACGGCCTCGGTGATGGAGGACACGACGAACTCATCGATCGCGGCGAAATCGGCTTCCGTGGCCAGGCCGGAGAGGACGAGATCAGCCTTGAAGCCCTGGATCGAGTCATGGGCCATCCAGGCATCCTTCTCCTCCTGGGTGCGGTAGGAGTCGGCGTCGGACGGCGAATGACCGGAGTAGCGGTAGGTCACGGTCTCGAGAAGGACCGGGCCCTGCTTGTTTTTCAGGATCTCGAGTTTTCTGGTCATGGCCTCGATCACGGCCAGCGGGTTGTAGCCGTCGATGCGCTCGGCGTGCATCTGGTCCGGGTTGACACCGGCGCCGATGCGGGCGACAAAGTCGTAGCCCATGGTCTCGCCGCGGGTCTGGCCGCCCATCGCGTACTGGTTGTTCATGACGTTGAGCATCAGGGGCAGGCCGCCCTTCATCTCGTCATCCCAGAGCAGGCGGTACTGGTCCATCGCGGCCAGCATCAAGCCTTCCCAGACCGGGCCGCAGGCCATCGAGCCATCACCGATATTGGCGATGACCACGCCCGGCTTGCGGTTGATTTTCTTGTACAGCGCTGAGCCGACCGAGATATCAGCCGAGCCACCGACAATGGCGTTGTTGGGGTAGATGCCAAACGGCAGGAAGAAGGCATGCATCGAGCCGCCCAGGCCCTTGTGGAAACCGGTCTCCTTGGCGAAGATCTCCGCCAGGGCACCGTAGACGAGGAAATCGACCGCCAGCTCGCGCACAGACTTGCCCTTGCCGGTATTGGCCTTTTCAACGACCTTCCAGGCCGCGCCATCGAGGAAGCCCTCCATGATCGCCAGCAAATCCGCCTCGCTCATCTTGTGGATCGAGGACAGGCCCTTGGCCAGGATCTCGCCATGGCTTCTGTGGGAGCCGAAGATGAAGTCCTCGTGGGTCAGGTGGTAGGCCTGGCCGACCGAGGAGGCCTCCTGGCCCATCGAGAGGTGCGCCGGGCCGGGGTTGTTGTACTCGAGGCCGTTGTAGGTATTGGTGGTCTTGATCGCATACAGCATCGTCTCGAATTCGCGGATGATCCGCATGTCGCGGTAGATGCGCAAAAAGTCGGCTTTGGAGAAATTGTCCTTTTCTTCGGACGGCTTCTTCTGGTACACGTTGACCGGGATATCCTTGAACGTGATCTTGCCGGGGGCGCGGACTTCTTCGGGTTTGACGAACAGTTGCTTGGCCATGGTGGGGGTCTCCTTATTGATCGTGGGCCTGGGTTCTTCGGTCAGGTCCTGTATTCGAGCTCAATTGGTTTGGTAATCAGAGCGACTTTGATCGTCAGCTCAGTGGAAAATCGCTTCGCGGATCACTTCACCGACGGTCGGGTGCGGGAAGATGAGTTCCTTGATCGCTTCGAGGCGCATCTCGCTTTCGACCAGGATGCCGGCGGAAAGGATGATCTCCGAGGCATAGCTGCCGAGTAAATGGCAGCCGAGGATCCGCTGGCGGTCCGGGTCGACAAGCAGCTTGATGATGCCGTCGCCGCCTTCGTTCTCGGCCATGTAGCGACCGGAGTAGTTCATCGGCAGGACCTTTTTGACAAACTTCAAACCTTTGGCGGTGGCGGTCTCTTCGGTCTCGCCGACGAAGGCCATTTCCGGGCTGGTATACAGAACCGACGGCATGGCGTTGTAGCGCATCGTGTCCTTCTGGCCCAGGATCGTGTTCACCGCCACTTCGGCTTCGCGGTAGGCCGCATGGGCCAGCATCCAGACGCCGTTGGCATCACCGATCGCGTAGACACCGGGCACATTGGTCCGGCCCTGGGCGTCGGTGATGATCCGGCCGCGCTCGGTGTAGACGCCGAGGGTTTCGAGGCCAAAGCCGGTCGTGACTGCGCGGCGACCGACGGAAAGCAGGGTCTTGGCGGCTGGTGCTTTCAGGGTGGCGCCGTTTTTCGTGAAGGTGACCAGGCCGTCGCCGACGGCCGTGACCTGGGCATTCAGGTGGAAAACGATGCCCTTCTTCTCGAAGTTCTTCTGCAGGATTGTGGTCAGTTCGCGGTCGGCATTGCCGGCGATGTGGTCGAGCATTTCAATCACGGTCACGGCGCTGCCCACTGTCTGGTAATAGCTGGCCATCTCGAGGCCGATCACACCACCACCGACGACAACGAGCGAGTCCGGGATCTCCTGGAGGTTCAAGATCTCACGGTTGGTCAGGACGGTGCCATTTTGCAGGCCTTCCTTGACGCCCGGGATCGGCGGTACGACGGCTTCCGAGCCCGTGGCAATGATCAGCTGCTTGCCTTCGAACACCTGGTCACCGACCGCGACCCGGATCACACCGTTCTCGCGGCCCAGGATCTGGCCGAGCCCTTCCTGGATCGTGACCTGGTTGCGCTTCAAGGTCGACTTGACCCCGGCGACCAGGTTGCGGACCACCTTGTCCTTGCGGGCGATGACAACCGTCTGGTCGATCTTGGCCTTCTCGGTCGTCACGCCGTATTTCTGGCCATGCGTGGCATAGTCATAGATCTTGGCACTGTTGAGGAGGGTCTTGGACGGGACGCAGCCCTCGTTGAGACAGACGCCGCCGATCTTGTTCTTCTCGATCAGGAGCACGGAAAGTCCCGCCCCACCGGCGCGTTCCGCCGCCATGTAGCCGCCGGGGCCACCACCGAGGACAATCAAATCATACATGTGTGTTCCTCCTATCAGCCGTGCATCAGGGCGAGCGAGATGTTCTCGAGCACCCGGACGAGATCCTGCAGGAACCGGGCGGCCGGCGCGCCATCGAGGGCGCGATGGTCGAAGGTCAGCGACAGCGGGATCGCCTGGTAGGCCTTGACCTCGCCATTCACTTCGCGGACCTTGGTCACGATCGTATTGACGCCGAGGATGCAGGTCTGCGGTGGGTTGATCACGGGGGTGAAGGTTTCGATGCCCAATGAGCCGAGGTTGGTCACGGTGAACGTGCCGCCCTTTAAAGCATCCGGGCTGATCGTGCCGGCCTGGCAGGCCTTGGCCGCGGCTTTGACCTCAGTAGCGAGGGTCGGCAGGTCCATCTGGTCGGCGGCGAAGACGGTCGGCACCATCAGGCCGCGCGGCGTGTCGACCGCGACCCCGAGGTGGACGCGGGAGAAATACGTCATCTTCTCGTCGTCGTAGTGGGCATTGCAGGCCGGATGGCGCGACAGGACACGGGAGACGGCGAACAGGATCAGGTCGTTGATCGTCGGAGCCTTTTCCGCCAGGGCAAAGCCCATCTCGGCGGTCAGGCCCTTTTCACCGGCCTGTTTCAGGCGAGCACGCAGAGCCAAAAGGTCAGTGGCGTCAAAGCTGGTGTTCAGGGTCAGCTGCGCCATCTGCGACAATGAGGCCTGCATCGAGCGGGCGATCACCTTGCGGATGTTGCTGTGCTTTTCGGTGCGGGTTTCGTCGGCGGCAGGGGCAGCAGCGACCGGGGTGGCTGCGGCTGTCGCAGCTGGAACGACTGACGCTGCAGGGGCACTCGGGGCTGCGACCGGTACGGTGGGGGCCGAGAGGTCCTGGAGGCTGACCGCGCCGCCGAGGCCGGTGCCGGCAAGCCCGGCCGGGAAGGCCGTACCGACTGCACCGGTGGAGACTTTGCCAGCGGCGATCAGGGCTTCGACGTCACGGCTGATCACCCGGCCCTGGGGGCCCGTGGCCGTCGCCTGGCGCAGGTCCGCGCCGCTCTTTTCGGCCAGGGCACGGGCGCGGGGGCTGATCTTCTCCGGCAGCTCACCGGCGGGGAGGTCACCGGCTGAGACTGCTGGAGCAGAGGGAGCTGCTGAAGGAACTGCGGCGACGGGTGTTGCGGTTTCAGGGGCTGCAGCGGCACTCGCGCCATTCGGATCAAACTGGGCAAATGAATCGCCCGGCTGACCGATCACACAGACGTTCTGCAGGCAGGGTACGTCGTCGCCCTCGGCGGCGAAGATCGCCAGCATCGTGCCGGAGACCTTGGCCGTTTCGTCAAACGTCGCTTTGTCCGTTTCGTAGGTGAAGAGCAGGTCGCCTTCGGCAACCGTGTCACCGACCTTTTTGTGCCATTTGCCGATCAGGCAGCTTTCGACCGATTGACCCTGGCGGGGCATGATCACCGGCGTACCGGCGGGGCCGGACGGGGCGGCCGCTACAGGGACGCCCGGAACGGCTGCAGCGGGAGCGGCGGCAACTGGGGCAACGGCTGCCGCTGGAGCCGCCAACGTTTCCGTTGCCGGCGCAGCACCACCACGTGGATCGAACTGGGCGTAGCTTTCGCCCGGCTGGCCGATCACGCAGACAGTCTGCAGGCAGGGCACATCGTCGCCCTCGGCGGCAAAAATGGCCAGCAGGGTGCCGGCATCTCTGGCGATTTCGTCAAAGGTGGCCTTGTCGGTTTCATACGTGAACAGAAGGTCACCTGCTGCGACGCTGTCGCCCACTTGCTTGTGCCATTTGCCGATCAGGCAGCTTTCCACTGACTGACCCTGGCGCGGCATGATAATCGGTGTTGCCATGATGGGTTCCTCCTACTTGAGCATGTTCTGGCCGCCTGTGACAGGGATGGCCTGACCGGTTTCGTAATCCTGCTCCACGCAGTAAAGGATGGCCTTCGTCACATCGCGCGGCGAGCAGCCCCGGCGCATCGGAACTTTGGCTACATAAAAATCATACACATCCTGGACGGTCTTGGCACCGGGTACTTTGCCCGCGCTCAGGTACTGGACGAACAGGCCGCGTTCCGGATCGCTCCAGAGAGGGCCTTCGTAATAATTGCCCGGGCAAATGGCATTGACCTTGATCCGGTCATCCACGAGTTCCTTGGCAAAGCTCTGGACCA
>CAZGSR010000057.1:0-11152 GCA_964528645.1 uncultured Mageeibacillus sp.
TCAGTGGGCTTACTTTGTTATGCTTCGTTTTCGTCGTTTTGTTTTCACACTAAGACCCTCCTTGTCACAGAACCAAGTATAGCAGGGGAAGTAGATCTCAGCCGTAACCAATTGAAGGAAAAGAGATCCGGTCCTGATATCGAAAACCGATATCGATTTGCATAATCGGGACGCCGTCCCAAAATCGGCACACCAGTGCCGCAGGTGACAGCAGGATATCTTGGGTGTGATAGAGTCAAGTTATAGCCAAGCGGCTTTGCCTTTTTGCCGGATATATCTGCCGATTATGTTTGTGGATATTTTGGAGGATTACAATGAATATACTCTATGATGTGGTGACTGTTAAATCTTTTGACCAAGCTGTGGCGGATCTCAAGTCCAGTTTGGCAGCTGTCAGTTTTGGTGTGCTCTGGGAGCTCAATCTGCGCGACAAGCTGCATGAAAAGGGTCTGGAATTTGCGGACAATATCCAGATCCTCGAAGTCTGCAATCCCAAGCAGGCCAAACGGGCTCTGGAGATTCAGATCGAGGTGGGTGCTTTCCTGCCGTGCAAAATTGTCGTGTTCGAAAAAGCTGGCAAGGTCCATCTCGGACTGCCTAGACCGAGTGCTTTGATAGGATTGATCGATAACGCCGGTCTAACGGATGTTGCAACTGAGGTTGAAGCTGCGCTTCAATCGGCAATCGACAACGCGAAATAAAAGCAGACCTTGTCCGGATATTGAAGGGGCCTGCCTCGAAACGAAAGGTTTTGAGGCGGCTCCTTTTCACTTTCGGACCGGGTCCCTTTTGTGCCAAAACGCCAGGGCTTCGTCAAACCAGCCTTCTGCAGCGGTGCCGTGGGCGATCCCCCAGCCGTGTGCGGCACCGGGAACAACTTTGTATTGGCAGGGGATGCCTGCCAGATCGAGGACTTCGACCAGACGGTCGCTGTTGATGATCGACACCACGGGATCGCCGGTGCAATGCCAGACGTAGGTTGGCGGGTAGTCCTGGGTGATCTGCTGTTCGATCGAGTGGGCTACGATCGTCTCGTCACTGGGATTTCGGCCAAGAAGGAGTGCCCGGCTCAAAGCGTGAGCGTGCTCACCCATATTGACGACCGGATAAGCAGCGATGATGGTGGAGGGCTTGGGCAGGTGATAAGCCGGCGCTCCCAGATGGTTTGCCCCCCAGCTCAGAGCCAGATGCCCGCCTGCGGAGTAACCCCAGATGGAGTAAGCGAGGTTTTGCAATCCTAAGGTGCTTGCCTGCTGCCGGATCAGGCGAATGGCCTGGGCGACATCGTCCAGCGGGGCTGGATGGCGAGCGGCAAGTCCGGTCCGGTAGACCAGGACGAAGGCGGGATGTCCGGCCTGGTTCAAGGCAGCAGCTGTTGGGAATCCCTCCCGGACACGCGCGACTCGGGCGTAGGCACCACCTGGGCAGACCAGGGCGAATGGCTTCTGGGCATCGGCCGGGAAATAATACAATTTGACCCGTTCCCGGGCTGGTTGCTGCTGGATTTCTTCTGGTCCCCAGACGGGTAAAACCTGATAGGCCCCTTCGATTCGGCTTTTCAGCAAGGCCTGCAGACCTTCGGCCAGGCTGCCGCCGATCCGGAAATGGGACGCGTTGGCAAGAGGGAAGAGGGGAAAGCGTTTTGGCATGAAAGACTCCTCGTCAGATGTGCAATCGTTTCAGGATTTCGGTCCGCATTTTTTGCCGGCGGGCGATGAGCAGGAAAATTGCTGCTGCAGCCAGACTGGGCAGGAGCACAAACCAAGACCAGGATAGTATCCAGCGCTGATCTTGCATCAGGTTGATCAAAAGATCCGTACCAGCTGCCATCAGTCCGGCGGCGATCAGGATGGCTGCTGGGATGGCAAACCCACGGATCACGTGATGACGGGTCAGGAGGGTGACAGCACCAGCAAGCACCGTCAGAAGCAGGACCAGCGGCATGGCCAGGGGGACAAACCAGCGCACAGCAGGAGCCGTCAAATATTCAACCAGATAGAGGAAACCGAGCAAGCTGCCACTGATCGGCAGCATGACGGGCAAAAAGAGAGCTTTTTTGTAGAGGAAAGCTGGTGCCAGCCAGCACCAGAGCATGCTCAGAGCACCAGCAACGAAAAGACTCCAGCCCAGCTGTCCGGAATAGGTATAGTCGATCGCCAGACAAATGGCCATCGGGAACGCCAGGGCAATGGTGATCATCGCGGCGATGAAGCGACGGTTGATCTGGGCGATGAACGGATCATCCCGGTGCGGATAGGGCTGCCAGGGTTTTTCCGGCGCAATCTGGGCGGGGTTAATGACCTCCACACCGCAGAGGGGGCAATTTTTTTCTGATGGCGCCAGTTCGACACCACAATTGACACAATAGGACATGGTACGGTTTCCTCCTGAATGATCGCCGAATCGGTTAATTGAGGTTGCTGGCGATCCGGACTGGAACACCCAACCGGACCAGATGGCGGAAAAATTCACGCTGGAAATCAGTTTCGATAATCGTGCTGGTCAGATTGACGACGACCTGGCCATTGCAGCTGACCACAGCACCATTGACTGGTGTGCAGCGCGATGGTCCGAGCAGAAAATCCAGATGATCGATCCACTGCGCCAGATCTGGTGGCAGATTCTGGACGCCCAGATTGGAAAAGGTGGCAGAAAAACTCGCTTCGCCAGTAGCCGCATAGACCAGACGCAAAATCGCGTTCTTCAGGATCAGGGGACTGATCCGGATCAGCCAGTTATTTTCCGGCATCACATTGGCTGCCATCATGGCATTGAGGTATTTTTCATTGACCGTATAGCGCATGAAGTGGTGAACGGCCTGCAGAATCTCATCAAATGTGTAATCGCCATAGGCAGGCTCGATGCCGGGCAAAGCATAGAGGAAGAAATTGCGCAAGGTCTGGCTGGGGAAGAAGCGACGCATGTTGATGGGCACCGAGATCCGAACCGGAACATCGATTTTAAATCCACCTTTTTGCTGCAACTGGTAGATCTGGAACATCGCAACGCCGACCAGAAGCTCTGTGACAGAGACCCTGTGGGCTTTGGCGGCTCGGCTCAGAGCTTCGACAGGCATGGTTCCGCTGATAATCTGGAAATGATGACCAGGTTTCAGGGTGCCCTGGAGCTGGAAGGCACGGGAAAGGCTCGGGCGATGGGCTTTGTGGAATCGGGCGTGTCGCTTGTACGCGTCCTCCATCTCTGTCGGTTCGAAAGGGGTGTGGCAGTCCAGGATGCCATGAGCTGGATCTGGTTTGACGGGATGACCGACCAGATTCAAGTAACAGGCTACCAGTGTTTTCATAAAAACCGTTCCACCGGTGCCATCGGTCAGCGCGTGGAAAAAATCGACCGCAATCCGGCGGTCTGTGTAGCGGACAGAGAGCAAGTAACCATCGTGCTCCCCTGGCAGCAGGGGGCGCAAGGGCTGGCGCACATCTTCCTCAATCCTGGCTGGATGTGGGTTGGCTTCGAAATAATACCAGAACAGGCCCCGGCGCAACCGGACGGCAAAAAAGGGCAGGCGTTCCAGTGTCTGGTCCAATGCCTGCTGCAATATGACCGGATCGACAGGGATGGTCAGGGTTGCAGACAGGCGGAACATCGTCAAATGACGCGAACGAGCCAGGACGGGGTAAATCTTGGCTACATTGTCCAGTCTGTACCAGGCCTCGTGCCGCACGCGCTTCCTCCGAACATTCAATCTGGGCAGACTTGGCCATGTAGGGTTCTGCAGTCCTGCCTGCTTCAAGTGTAGCATGAATGTAAGGCTAGCGGCCTGTCAGGTGTCAATCGAGCGCACTCATGATGTAAATGGAGAGCGGATCTTCCACACAAAGATTTGCAGATTCCCACACATTTCCCTGACAATTGGGGTTTAAGCTAAGACCATACGATCTCGCACAACACTGTACGGATCGGCCGGTTCTGGACACCAGACCAGCCTTGAAAGGAGTCATAACCATGAAAAATTTTGCCAAGATAACGACAGCTTTATCCCTGAGCCTTGCCTTAACCGGTGCTTTCGGCATGGCGGTCTCCGCCGCAGAATTGACCGGCGCTGCCGCAGCTGATGCCGATACCTCCTACACGATCGAAGACATGCTGACCTATGCGATCCAGGATGAATATAATGCCAAAGCCGAATACGCTGCGATCCAGGATGCATTTGGCACCGTGCGCGTCTACAGCAACATCGAAAAGGCGGAAGATAACCATATCGCGGCCCTGATGCCATTGCTCGAAGCCTATGATATCGCTCTACCGACCCAGCCCGATCCAGCTGGTTTTGAATTGCCAGCCACGCTCGCCGAAACTTACGCGATTGGAGTGACCGCTGAAGTCAAGAACATCGCCATGTATGAAAAGTTCCTCGACCAGGACCTGCCGGATGATATCCGCCTTGTCTTTGAAAACCTGATGCAAGCCTCGGAAAAGCACTTGGCCGCCTTTGAGCGTCTCGACGAACGCGTTGGGCTTGGCGGTACTGCCGGAACGGGTGCTTTTGGTAAGAATGGCAATGACAATGTGACGCGTGGCAATAGCTCGGAACGATCTGCCAACCGAGGCTTTGGCGGGCGCGGCCGCTGAATGACAGCAAAAAAGCCGCCTCTGAAGGGACGGCCTGATGCTTAAAGATTTGGATCGCTTTTCTGATCTGCCCTTTATTACAGGACCATCGTCTTGATCAAATACCAGACCGTAAACCCGCACAGGATAAAAATTGAAATACAGCCAGCTTGCAAAATCATAACCGTACTATCCATGACCAACCGTCCCTTTCTGGATTGACCCGATACTCAATCCTGCCTCAGTTTTTATCTAATTTACCTATTTGACATGTTGTAATGATTTCATTTAAAGGGTCGAAATGTCAATTTATTTACATGAAAGATACAGTATTGATATGAAATGACTTGGTCATATTACAAAACAACATGAAAGACTCCGCCAATACCCATAGGGTAAAGGACGGAGTCTTTGCTAGTACTGTCGCTATAGAGCCAAGGTAACGGAACAGATGGTTCTGGCTTACAAGGCAGCGAGTCCTGCGGCGTTGAGCCAGTTCCAAGGTTTGTTGTAGTGGGGCTGGAAGAAGAAGTCCATCAGGGCGAGATCGTCGATGGTCAGCTGGCTCTGGATGGCGACCGATACAGCATTCATCGACTGGGTCAGGTCGGCTTTGGACAGGACTTGGGCGCCGAGGATGCGGCGGCTGCCCTTCTCGTAGACGACCTTGAGGCGCAGCTGATTGTAGGTGGGCATGAACTCCGGGCGTTCGTTGTCGATGACTGTCGTCGTAGCGACGTCGAGTCCGGCATCCTTGGCTGACTGCTCGGTCATACCGGAAGCCGCGATGTTGAGATCAAAAATCCGGATGCCGGAGGTACCCTGGGTGCCGCGGTGGGCGAGGACCTTTTCCTTGAGGTTGCGGGCGATCAAGACACCCATGCGCACAGCATTGGTCGCCAGCGGGATGTATTCGGTTTTGCCGGTCGGATTGTAGCGGACGGCGCAGCAGTCGCCACCAGCCAGCACGTCAGGGTGGCTGGTGTGCATGTATTCGTCGACGACAATGGCGCCATTGGGCAACATGTCGAGCTGGCCTTTAAACAGGGTTGTGTTCGGACGAAAGCCGATGCAGAGGATGACAAGGTCCGCTTCATAGCGTCCTTTGTCGGTTTTAACGGCAGTGACCGCGCCATCCTGGCCTTCAAACTCGGTGACACATTCACCAAGGGCGAGCTGGATCTGGTGATCCTGCAGAGTTTTCTCTACTTCGCTGGTGAATTCGGCATCGAGGTACTTGTTCAGGACGCGGGGCAGGGCGTCAATCAGGACGACTTCCTTGCCGTTTTCGCGGAAAGCTTCGACGAGTTCGACACCGATGTACCCTGCACCGACGACGACGACTTTTTTGGCGTCAGGTGTTTTTTCAATGATGGTCTTGGCGTGGTTGTAATTCTTGGATAAGAGGATGTTGTTCTGGTCGATGCCGGGGATGCGTGGGGTGATCGGCCAGGAACCGGTTGTAATGACGAGTTTGTCGAAACTGTCGGAAAATTCCACACCTGTTTCCAGGTTCTTGACGTGAGCTATTTTGCGGGCGATGTCGACAGCCAGGACATCATGCTTCATGTGGGTGGTGACGCCTGATTTGGCCAGGTTTTCCGGCGAATTGTAAAACAGGCCGCCAGCGTCCTGGACCACGCCGCCAACATAGAGGGCGATACCGCAGGACAAGAAGGAGATGTTGTCATTGTGCTCATAAACAGTGATTTCAGCGTCGGGATGCATTTTAGTGATGTTGACGATGGCGGCGGTGCCGGCATGGGTGCAGCCAATGACCAGGACTTTCATGTTCGTTACCTCATTTTCGTTCGAATAATTAGGCTAACGCAGTTCCATCTCCAGGTTGTGAAGCCTGTACTTTCTTTGGAAACGTTTGCGAATGTGATCATATCACAGTATTAGGTAACGAAAATAAGACCCATGATCGATAATGATCACAGGTCTTGACCGGTTGATTATTAATAGAGCTTGAGAAAAGGATCAGCTGAACCTTGCAGTCAGCACGTGCAATACGATTGCCAAACCGAGCAGAATAGCCACCATGCGATGAACGATCAGCCAGACGCCAGGCTTTTTCTTTTTGACGTAGGTTCCAAATCCGCCCAGACTGCCCTGGATCAGCAGAAGTGATCCGGCTATGGCGCCGGTCGGATACAAGCCCCAGCTTTGGAACTGGATCAGGAAATGCGCAAAGAGAGCGACTGTGGTGAGGATCGCAAACAGGCGATGGTTGCTGACAATGAAGCGCATGAAACGGGTAAAGACCTTGCGCACGTTGTCCTCTTTAGGTCGCCGGGCCATGACAGACCGATTCAGCCATTTGACAAAGTAGTTGAGAATCGTTAACAGATAACCCAAAGCGATGACATAACCAAGGAACCTGCCGAGCGTGTACATGAAGTCCTCCTCATGAAATGATCTCTAGAAAAGTAGTTATTGAGCAAAAATGTGCAGCTACTCTGCTATGACGCCAATCTGGACCGCCTTGAGGAGCTTGTCGATGCCATGGGGGGCATCCTTGATCTCCTCGGTATAGTCCTTGCCTGCAGAAAATTTGCCGGCGTGCATTTTGTTGCCCCATTCGGCAAGCAAGGTCACATCGTAGACAATGCCATCGACGGCGATGTAGGCTTTGCGGCCATCCTGACCATCAAAGGTAGATAGCTCTGCCAGTGTGAAAGACTGCAGGGGGGTTGTTTCTGCAAGGTTGGGCGGACTGGTTGTAGTTGATTGTGTCCCCGGACCGCCGCAGCCGCCCACGGCTACCGAGATGACTAAGAGAAGCAGCGTGATCGGAAAAAGGAAACGGATTCGCAGCGAGGTGAATGACATAGGGACCTCCTGGCTCTGCTTGAGCGTCCATCTTGGTATTAACCTTCAATACACATAGTTGATAAAGTCCGACGGTACATGGAAAATCAGCTGGCCATTTTCGGTGTATTCGATGCCGTCGTAAAAGCAGTCGGGGAATTTGACAACCGGGGATTCGATCGGGCCGCGTTTTAAGACATTGAAGGTGCCAATGAACCATTTGCTGCCGTCATCGCGGTAGAGAACGCCGCTGGCATAATAGCGTGGACCGATGTAGGCGCGCGGGCGCTTGTTGAAAATGCCTTCAAATTTGATCTGGCCATTGGGATAGTATTCGACGCCGATATCGATCGACCAGTCGTTGAAAATGCCATCGAAGTGACGCTGGCCGTCGGGATAGTAGCTGATGCCGCGGCCATTGGGGATCGCACCCGAGGCTCCCATCTTGTATTCGCCTTCGTACTTGAGCTGGCCAGTTTCGTAGAAAAGTTTCCCGCGCATAAGTTCCGCCAATCGTCCGAAGAATCTGCTGCTATAGGTTGACTTGAAGTCGACTTGCAGTCGTATGATGTCATTGTAGACTAGCAAAATTCGGCTGGCAAGGAATGGCAGGTTCATTTCTGTGCTGGATTTGAGGAGGTTTTGTGACATGGAAATGCGTCAATGGGAACAAACAGGTTTGAGTACATCGGTTTTTGGCATCGGCTGTATGCGTTTGCCGTTGCAGGCTGGGCAGACAGATAGCGCGCTTATCGATGAGGCCGAAGCAATCCGGATGATCCGGGCTGGTATCGATGGTGGCGTCACGTACATTGACACAGCCTATCCCTACCATGGTGGCAACAGTGAGCTCGTTGTCGGCAAGGCTCTGCAGGATGGCTATCGTGAGCGCGTGTTCCTTGCCACCAAGTTGCCGGTCTGGGAAGTCAAGTCAGCCGATGATTTCGACCGGCTGTTAAACCAGCAACTTGAGAAACTGCAGACGGATCATGTGGATTTCTATCTGCTGCATGCCCTGCACCAGGGCACGTGGGGCAAGGTGCGTGATCTGGGTGTGCTGGAGTTCCTCGACCGGGCCAAGGCAGACGGCCGGATCCGGTACGCGGCCTTCTCTTTCCATGACCAGCTGCCGCTTTTCAAGGAGATCATTGACAGCTATGCCTGGGATATGTGCCAGATCCAGCTCAATATCCTTGATGTGGACTACCAGGCTGGCCTTGCCGGACTGGAGTATGCTGCAGCCCGGGGTATCGGGGTCGTTGTCATGGAACCCTTGCGGGGTGGGGCTCTGGCAGCGCATGTGCCGGCTGACATCCAGGCGGTCTGGGATGAGGCATCTGAGCAACGGTCCGGTGTGGACTGGGCGTTCCGCTGGCTGGCCAACAGGCCGGAGGTCAAAGTCATCCTCAGTGGCGTCAGCACGATGGAACAACTCGAGGACAATCTCAGGATTTTTGCCGACACAAAGCCGGGCTGCCTGACTGCCGAGGATGAAGCGAGGGTGGACCGGGTCCGGGCCTTATACCAGAGCAAGATCCAGGTCGACTGTACCGGCTGTGAGTACTGCCTGCCCTGTCCATCGGGTGTTGCGATTCCAGCCGTCTTCCGTGCTTACAACCAGGCCTTCATGATCGAGGATCTGGCGTCCGGCCAGAGCAGCTATGCCTGGCTGGTGAAAAACCACGAAGACGCTTCACTTTGTGTCGAATGCGGTGCCTGCGAACAGGTTTGCCCGCAACACATCCCGATCATTGCCAAACTCAAGGATGCACACACCTATCTGGGCTGACAAGTGGCATACAACGCAAAAAGACCGGGCACAACGACCCGGCCTTTTTGCGTTGAGGAGAAAGAAGATACGAAGCACGCCAAAACGCCGGGTCCTACATTCCCGGCGTTTTGACATCTGAGGAGAAAATTCGAGAAAACAGGTGAGTGTCTGACCTGTTGTCGACAAAGGAATGAGGATCAGCCGAAGAGCGGACCGTAGGTTTCGCAGGCGCGATAGTCGGCGCTTTCAGAGCTGACGGTGCCGAAGGCAGACCAGGCATGCGGGCGGAAGACCTTGTCGGCCGGGACATTGTGCATGGCGACTGGGATGCGCAGCATGCTGGCCAGGGTGATCAGTTTGGCGCCGATGTGGCCGTAGCTGAAGGAGCCATGGTTGGCCCCCCAATTGGCCATGACGCTGTAGACATCCTTGAAGGCGCCTTCGCCGGTGACGGTGGGCGCAAACCAGGTGGTCGGCCAGGTCGGGCTGGTGCGCTGCTGCAGAATCTGGCTGGGTTCTTCCGGCAGCTCGACCGTGTAGCCCTCGGCGATTTGCAGGACCGGACCAAGTCCTTCAATCTTATTGACCCGGACCATGGTGACCGGCATTTCAGCCTTGGTTTCGAACATCGAGGAGAAGCCGCCGCCGCGGAAATAGCCAACGTCAGCCGGGCACCAGGAGGTGGCGGCCAGGCAGGCATCTGCGTCTTCGCTGGTCATTTCCCAGAAGGGTTTCATGACAGCTTTGCCCTCGGCATCGCGCATGGCAGCGCTGCCATCGAGGGCAGCAGCACCGGAATTGATCAGGTGGATCAGGCCGCCTGAGGCTTTGCCTTCGGGTTTCCAGCCGGTGACCCGTTCGATGGCGTCCGGGCTCCAGTAGGTGCGGACATCGGCAAAGACTGAGGCCGAGTCATTGACCAGGTGGCCGAGCAGCATGGCCATCGCGTTCATGGCATCATTTTCGGTGGCGAGGACCATCGGCTCACGGATGCCGTTCCAATCGAAAGAGGAGCCCAGGATGGCTTCGGAGAAGTCGTGGTTCGGGAAGTGGTCGGTCCATTGGCGCTGCCCCTGGACACCGCCGGCGATCGCATTGCGACCGAGGGCTTCTTCGCCATAACCCATTTCGGCCAGCTTGGGGTTGCCGATCAGGATGTCGCGGATGATCAGGGTCTGCTGGATGACGCGATCCCATTCTGCTGCTTTTTCTTCGGCTGTGTGGGCAAACGGACTACCGACATTGACGTCAAATCCTTCTTTGCAGTAAGCCTCGCGCCAGGCCTTGGCCTTGGCGAATTCTTCCGGATCGTAAATGCCGCGGGCGATGCGGCGCTCGATCTCGACCTGGTCGAGCCACTCGGTCCGGAGGCCAAAATACTCCTGCAGCATCTGGGGATCGACGACCGACCCGGCGATGCCCATGCAGGGGCCGCCGATGTTGACATAGGATTTGCCCTTCATCATGCCAGCGGCGATAGCAGCTTTGGCCCAGAGGAGGATTTTCTCGGCGACATCGGCCGGAACAGTTGTGTCGTCGGCATCCTGGACGTCATGCCCGTAGATGGAAAAAGCAGGCAGCTTGCGCTGGGCATGGGCGGCCATGACAGCAGCCAGATAGACGGCGCCAGGACGCTCGGTGCCATTGAAGCCCCAGACGGCTTTGATGGTCAGGGGATTCATGTCCATGGTCTCGGTGCCATAGCACCAGCACGGTGTGACGGTCAGGGTGGCGGTGACATTTTCGCGGGCGAAAAGGTCCTCGCAGGCCGCGGCTTCGGCAACGCCACCGATGCAGGTCTCGGCAATGACGCACTCGATCGGCAGGCCATTGGCATGGCGCAGATTCTTCGTGATCAGGTCAGCGGCCTGGCGAGCCATGGCCATGGTGCGTTCTTCGAGGGATTCACGGACGCCCATCCGGCGACCGTCAATGGTGGGGCGGATGCCAATCTTCGGCATGCGGCCAACGTTTCTGTTGACAGGGGGATTTTTGGTT
>CAZGSR010000058.1:0-10940 GCA_964528645.1 uncultured Mageeibacillus sp.
AGGGGGATCGAACCCCTGGCCTCCGCATTGCGAACGCGGCGCTCTCCCAGCTGAGCTATATCCCCGAGTTGGGTAACATCGCTATTATAGGGGGCCGGCTGGAGGCTGTCAACCTGCACAGGAGCTGCAATCAGCTGGTAATCAAGCTGAATACCTTACTATTTCAGGCCCTTTCGGACTTGCCTTCCGCCGCCTTGGCTGCCTCCAGTTTCGCCAGTTCCTGACGCTCAAGTTCGATGAAATCGATCTTGCCGACCTTGGTGCGCGGTAGTTCATCGCGGAACTCGATTTCTTTCGGAATGGCGTAGGGGATCAGGGCCTGCTCACATTTTTGCAGGATTTGGCTGCGCAGCTGCTCTGGGTCGGCATGGGGATTTTCCGGCACGACGAAGGCTTTGACGATCTGCATTTTGTAGGGGTGCGGGACACCGATGGCACAGGCCAGACGGACGCCAGGCACGCTGGCGATGACGTCTTCGACTTGGGAGGGAAAGACGGGCACGCCGGAGACCTTGAGGATGCGTTTCATGCGCTGTTTGAAATGGAAATAGCCATCGTCGTCCATGAAACCATAGTCACCGGTATGGACCCAGTCGAGGCCGTCGGCATGGATGCGAATGGTCTGGGCGGTGGCAGTTTCGTCGTGGAGATAGCCGATCATCCGGGTCGGGGCATGGATGCAGAATTCGCCATCCTGGCCATTGGGGACCGTAGCCAGGGTCTGGGGATCGATGACTTTCATCAGGACATCGGACAACGGCAGGCCGACGGTTTCGGCCCGGGCTTCGAGCTGGGGATTGACGGCACAGACAGTGACGGTCTCGGTCAGGCCATAGCCTTCGCGCAGGGAGCAGGACGCGCCCCGGGCCTGGATGAAGGTGTCGAAGCGCTGCTTGAGATCGGCCGTCAGGGTGTCTCCACCGCAGAAAACAGCTTTGAGGCAGGAGAGATCGGCGTTTTTCAGGTGATGGTTGCGGAGAATCCCTTCGAACAGAGTGGGGACTGCAGCGATGAAGCTAGGTTTTTCCTTGACAATAATTTTGGCCAGGACATCGGGCGAGAACTGGGGCACCAGAATACAGCGCATGCCATTGGCCAGCATGGTGTGCATGCCCATGCACAGTCCGAAGCCATGGAACAGGGGCAGGATCATGACCATGGCCATGCCCGTGGGATCGAAATGCTCGTCATTGGCCTGGCCGATAATTTGCGGGCCCTGGATCGCCAGGGCATTGAAATTGAACGAGGAAAGCATGATGGTCTTCGGTTCACCGGTGGTGCCGCCGCTGTGCAGATAGACGGCGCAGGCCTTGGGGTCGATCATCCGCTCATAGGGTTTGCGGTCGGCAAAGACCTGGGACGGATCGCGCTGGCCCAAGGCGAGGAAGTCCTGCCATTGGATATAAGTCGACTCGCTGGGGACGGGTTTGATCTTGCGCCCCTTGGTCAGCTTGAACAGCAGGCGGGTCAGCGGTTTCATGTCATCGGCTACGGAACAGGCGATGACTTTGCGCAGGCTCGCCTGCGAGAGCATGTCTAGTTGCTTGGGCAGCAGGGCGTCGAGAATAATCAGATACTCTGATCCGGCGGTGCGCAGGAAGTGCTGCAATTCTTCCGGCGGTGACAGGGGATGGACCATGTTGCAGATCCCGCCGAGGCGGTTGACCGCATAGAAGAAGACAACAGCCTGGGGAATATTGGGCAGGCAGATCGTGGCGACCTGGCCGGGTTTGAAACCCAGGACAGTCAAGGCTTCGGCTGCTTCCTCGATTTGCTCATGCACAGCCAGATAGGTGAATGTCCGGCCGAAATAAGTCAGGGCAGGATAATCGGGGAAGCGGTTGGCCGCCTTGAGGAACAGCTCGTACAAGGTCAGGTCGGGATAGGCGAGCGTGGGCTCAAACCAGGGGTCGTAATGGGCTGTCCACGGTGTCGGAATAACGGGTCGGTCAGGCGTCATAGGGTCAGCCTTTCTGCTTTTGGCCGTAATAGGCAGTTTTGCCATGTTTTCGCAAATAATGCTTATCCAGGAGGTCACCCAGGATCGGCTGGACCTCCGGCTGGATCATCCGGGTATGCCAGGCCATCATGGCGCATTCCTCGAGGACGACGGCATTGACGACTGCTTCGTCGGCGTCGCGGCCCCAGGAATAGGGGCCATGGGCGGCGACCAGAACCGCTGGCACGGTCGCAGGATCGAGCTGACGCTCATCGAAGGTCTCGAGGATGACCTTGCCGATATTGCTTTCATAGTCGGTGTGGATTTCCTCGGCGGTCAGGGGGCGGGTGCAGGGGATCGTGCCGTAGAAATGGTCAGCGTGGCTGGTGCCAAACGCCGGCAGGTCCAGCTCGGCCTGGGCCCAGATCGTGGCCCAGCGGGAGCGCGTGTGCACGATGCCACCAATGTCCGGGTAGCGGCGATACAGGGCCAGGTGAGTAGCCGTGTCGCTGCTCGGGCGATAGGTCCCACGCACGACCTTGCCCTCGAGGTCGAGGACGACGATGTGACGGGCCAGGAGCTTTTCATAGGGGATGCCACTCGGCTTGATCGCGATCAGGCCTTGTTCACGGTCGATGGCGCTGACATTGCCCCAGGTATAGAGGACCAGCTGATGAGCTGGGAGTTCACGATTGGCAGTCAGGACTTGTTCGATCAGTCGTTCCATAATGAGTCGATCCTCCCTGATGGGTTTTCTATCTATTGGCATTACCATTATAATGAAAATACCGATGACCCGCAAAGGAGATCCCAAGATGGCCAAAGCCAAGACCCGATTTTTCTGCACCGATTGTGGCCATGAGGCCAGCGGCTGGCTGGGCAAATGTCCCGGCTGTGGCGCCTGGAACACCCTCGTTGAGGAAAGGGTGGTCACCGGTTCCATCAGCACCAAGCCATCGCGCCGCACGAGCTGGCTGGATGAGGGGCCCATGGCGGGAGTCTCTGGGGCGGGCCGTACCGAGGTCATCAATCTCGGCCAAGTCGTCGCCGACCGCAAAACCCGCCTGTCCAGTGGCTTGTCCGAGCTCGACCGGGTACTGGGCGGCGGCTTTGTCCGCGGGTCCCTGATCCTGCTGGGCGGTGACCCTGGCATCGGCAAATCGACTTTGCTCCTGCAGGTCCTGGGCCTGCTGCCCCCAGAAACCAAGACGCTCTATATCTCTGGCGAAGAATCTCCGGAACAGATCCGGCTGCGCGCAGATCGTCTGGGCACACCGGCAGAACGGGTGCAGCTGCTTGCGGCAACGGATTTTGAAACCGTCGCTGCTGCGTTGGAAAAGAACCGGCCCCAGCTGGCGATTGTCGATTCGATCCAGACCCTGTATGTCGAGGAGATCAGCTCGGCCCCGGGCAGTGTCAGCCAAGTACGGGAAGCTGCCGCCGGATTGCTGCGCCTGGCCAAGAACCTGGGCATCACGATCGTCCTGGTCGGCCATGTCACCAAGGATGGTGCGATCGCTGGCCCCCGCGTGCTCGAGCATATGGTGGACACCGTCCTCTATTTCGAGGGCGAGCGGCACCAGGACATCCGCATGCTGCGCGCGGTCAAGAACCGTTTCGGTGCGACGGATGAGCTGGGGCTCTTTGAAATGAGCGATGCCGGCCTGACTTGCGTCGCCAATGCCTCGGAAGCGTTGCTCAATGGCCGTCCCCTGGCGGTGCCTGGATCGGTGATCACCGCCTGTCTTGAGGGTACCCGTCCCCTGCTGGTTGAACTGCAGGCCCTGCTCAATGTCACCACCTACGCCACGCCGCTGCGCATGGCCCAGGGGATCGAGCGCAACCGCCTGTCCATGCTCCTGGCCGTCGTCGAGAAAAAACTCGGTCTCGGCCTGGGCAATCTCGATGCCTATCTCAACGTGGTCGGAGGCCTGAAAATCTCTGAAACAGCCGCGGATCTGGCCATCGTCAGCGCGGTCATCTCCAGCGTTAAAAACCGTCCGGTCAAGGCGCAGACGATCATCCTCGGTGAGATCGGACTGGCAGGAGAGGTGCGGTCCGTCAGCCAGCTCGACCGCCGGATTTCCGAAGCCAGCCGCTTGGGATTTGACTATTTTCTAGTCCCGGCCAGCAGTCGCACCGCCTTGGCCAAGGTCAAACTGCCTGACTCGTGCGAGATCTACTACATCGACCGGATGACCGAAGCTCTCGATATTTTGTTTGAATGATGGAGGTAGCCCGCCATGACTGGACAACCCATGCCCCCCTCAACCCCTGCAGAGCCTGTCCCAGTCTATGTGGTCATTCCTGCCGCTGGCAGTGGCAGCCGGATGGGCGCTGGCCACAACAAGCAATTTCTCGAAGTCGGAGGCTTGCCCCTGATTATCCGGACGTTGCTGGCTTTTGAGATGCATAGCCAGGTGACAGGATACGTGGTTGTGACTGCTGCTGATGAAAGCGAAGCAATGGCGCTGCTGATCCAGCGCTTTGATCTGCGCAAGCTGATCGCCCTGGCCGATGGCGGGGAAACCCGCCAGGCATCGGTGCTGTCCGGCTTGCGCCAGCTCCAGATCATGCGCCCTGATGCCGCCTCCAGCGTGGTCCTGGTCCATGATGGCGCCCGCTGTTTTGTCACAGGTGTGATCCTGGATCGCTGTATTGCTGCCATCGCCGAAAAGGGCGGTGCATGTGGCGCTGCCGTCCCTGTCAAAGATACCATCAAAGTCGTCAGTCCGGACGGTAGCATCGAGCAGACCCTGGACCGCAGCCGGCTCTGGGCGATGCAGACACCCCAGGGTGCGTATTACAGTCAGCTTCTTGCAGCGTACGAACAGCTCGAAAAAGATGGCCGCCAGGTGACGGATGACCTGGCAGCCATGGAAGCAGTCGGCCAGCCGACCTGGCTCGTGGCTGGCGACTACACCAATATCAAGATGACCACGCCGGAAGATCTGGTGATCGGTGAAGCGATCGCGGGTGTGATGCGTTGACTTTATTCCGTTTCAAGCCGCCTGGCCGTCAGAATGCAGAAAACCTGCAGTCCGTCGCCACGGCCAAAATCAGTCAGTCCTTCGCCAGTCGTCGCTGTGATCCCGACGTCGTGCGGCTCGATGCCCACAAGCGGGGCGATCGATTCACGCATCGAGTCGATCCAGGCCGACAGGTGGGGTCGCTTGCCCTCGATGGTGAACGACAGTTGCGTGATCTGCCAATCCCCCAGATCTTGCAGGGCGCGTTCCAGATAGGCGCGGCTGTCGGTAATCCCCTGCTCCAGGCACATCTGGTCACTGATTTTGCCGAGGATGTTTACACCGGTCAGTCCAGACACGGCATTGGTCAGGGCATGGAGGACAACATCGGCGTCACTGTTCCCTGCCAGGCCTGTCGCTGAAGGGATCACGAAACCACCCAGGAGCAGGGGGCGTGCGAGCTCCTCTGCTGTGGCAGCCCGATTTAGACGGTCGACAAAGCGGTGGCTGTCCTGGCCGATGGTGCTTCGATACTCGTATGCCATCATCAGTCATCCGTCTCCGGAGCTTCGGGTCCGGTTGATTTGCCCTGGCGGATCTCCACGCGGCGGATTTTGCCGCTGATCGTTTTCGGCAATTCGGTGACGAACTCCAGGATGCGCGGGTATTTATAGGGCGCGGTGTGCGTCTTGACATAATTTTGCAGTTCGATTTTCAGGGCCTCGCTGGCGGCATAGCCCCTGGCCAGGACGACGGTGGCCTTGACCACCTGGCCGCGGTCTGGATCCGGTACGCCGGTGATGGCGCATTCGAGGACAGCCGGGTGCTCCATCAGGACACTTTCGACCTCGAAAGGTCCGATCCGGTAGCCAGAGCTTTTGATGATGTCATCCGCCCGGCCGACAAACCAGAGGTAGCCTTCTTCATCCTGCCAGGCCAGGTCACCGGTATGGTAGACGCCGTCATGCCAGACTCGAGCAGTCAGGTCAGGATCGCGGTAATAGCCACGGAACATACCGGGCAAGGTGTCCGGTTCGATCCGGATGCAGATCTCGCCGGATTGGCCAGGGTCCACTTCCCGCCCTGCGTCGTCGAGCAGCACAATGTTGTAAACCGGTGAGGGTTTGCCCATGGAGCCGGGTTTGGTCTTCATCCAGTAATTGGTCACCACTGCCAGCGTCATCTCGGTCTGGCCGTAGCCTTCCTTGAGCTCGAGGCCGGTGGCCCGGAGAAACTGCTCATAGACTTCCGGATTGAGGGCTTCGCCAGCGATCGTGCAGTGCTGGAGGTGAGACAGGTCGTACTGGGCCAGATCCTCTTTGATCAGGAAGCGATACAGCGTCGGCGGGGCACAGAAGGTTGTGACACGGTCGTCCTGCAGCCTGGCCAGCAAGGCCTGGGGAACGAACCGGTCGTAATCATAGACATAAACACCGGCTTCCATCAGCCACTGGCCGTAGATCTTGCCCCAGGCGGATTTGGCCCAGCCGGTGTCTGCAACCGTCAGATGCAGGCCGTCCGGATCAACCCGGTGCCAGTAGCGGGCGGTCGGGATGTGGCCGATCGGGTAGGTGAAGTCATGGGTGACCATTTTCGGCATGCCTGTTGTGCCAGAGGTGAAGTAGAGCAGCATCCTGTCCTTGTTGCCTGGAGCCTCATCGCCTGTAGGCCTGACAAAAGGCTGGCTCTGGTCCAGGCCATTCTGGAAGGACAGCCAACCATCTCTACTGCCATGGACCATAACCCGGACCAGTTTCTGACCAGTCAGGGTGGCTGCTTCATCGACATGGGCTGCGATCTCTCCCTCACCGGTGCAGATGACGGCTTTGATATCAGCCGCCTGGTAGCGGTAGGTCAAGTCCTTGACCTGCAGCTGGTTGGTCGCGGGAATCGCCACGGCACCGATTTTGTGCAAGGCCAGGATGGCAAACCAGAATTCATAATGTCGCTTCAGGATCAGCATGACAGGGTCGCCCTTTTTCAGGCCTAGCGATTGGAAAAAGGCCGCCGTCCGGTCACTTTGCTCTTTTAAATCTGCAAAGGTGAAGGTTCTGGACTCCCCTGCCTCATTGCACCAGTGCATCGCCCGGCGGCCGGGCTCAGCTGCAGCGATGGCATCGACGACATCGTAGGCAAAATTGAACGGACCTGGCACTTTGAGCTGGTAGTCTGTGACGACGCCGTTGGCATCGACTGTTTCATCGAGAAAGCGCTGATAAAGATGCAGCATGGTCATTAACTCCTGTCATTTCACTTTTCTTGTCCGATTATGATGGACTACGAGTCGAATTTAATGGGGTCGAACAACAATCGCCAGGAATTGGCAGGGCATGTTGTCGATGGCCACCATGCCATGCGGCAGGCTGGAATCATAGTAGATGGTATCGCCTTCGTTCAAGACCTCCACGTGCGGTCCGATCTGGATTTTCAGGCTACCAGACAGAATCAGGTCCATTTCCTGGCCGACATGGGTGTTGAGTTCGATGTTGGCCGCCTCTGCCCCTGTCTCATAGGGAGCCGTAACCAGAAATGGTTCGAGTTTGCGGTCCTTGAACCGGTAAGCCAGGTTGCGGTAGGAAAATCCGCGCCGGCGATCGATCGGCAAGCCTTCACCTTTTCTGACAATGGCATAACCTTCCAGTCGCGCTGGCTCACCAGTCAAAAGTTCCGTCAGGTCGACTTTCAGGAATTCCGCCGCCTTGTACAAAAAGGAAAAACCAATATCGATCTGGCCGCTCTCGATCTGGCGGCACAGGTCTGCGGACACGCCTGTCGCCCGGGCCAGGGATTCGACTGAGTGGCCACTGTCCTCGCGCAAAGCCCGCAAACGGGCAGCAATCTGCATAATCCGGTCATCCATTGCTCTTGCCTCCTCTGGGTGGTTTTTATTTCTCATTTCCACTCTAACCGAACACCGGCTAAAAAAAAAGGTGCGGGGCACGCACCTTTTAGCCAGATATCGGATGGTTCATGTTGTCGCTCATGGTTCGAGGTAGGTTTTGACCAGTTGGTCCAGCTGTTCCTGGCCGTTATCACCATAGCCGATCAGCGAACGCTTGATGGCCGCTTCGACCAGCATCGTGAACTGAGGCAATTGGTTGACTTGGAAATCACTGGCCAGTTTGGATTCTACGGTCGCATCGATCCAGACGATGGCCAGCCGGCCCTGGTGATCATCGGCCAGCTGTTCGATGCGGGGAATGACCCGGGTATTGACTGGGTCCATCGGGGCATGGAAAACGAGCAGGACTGGCACCTCGGTCTGGGCAATGAAAGCCGGAAAATCTTCGACCGTGCGGTAGACGATGCCAGATGTTTCCTGGTCAATGGTTTCAAAGCTCAGGACACTGAGGCTGGCGGTGTCATCGATCGCACCGATGGGTGATGCTCGGCCACAGGCGGTGAGCAGCAGCGCTGTCCCGATGATGACCAGGATGAACACGACTGGCGCCAGTATCCGGGCCAACAGCTGATGCCAGGCTGGTTTCAGCTGAGACCTGATTCGACGAAGATCAGTCATGCCCAAGGCGCATGGGCAGTTCGGGCTTGTCCTGCAGGATCGATTCGATCGCTGCAATCGCACCACTCAAATAATCATTCTCGAGAGATTCAATCTGGCCAGCGTCGATCGCCTCGGTGATTTTCGGATCAAGTGGCACTCGGTCCAGCAGGGGGACGCCGAGCTCAGCCGCAGCTTCACGTGTCTTGCCAGGACCGAAGACCTGATGTTCCAGGTCGCAGGAGGGGCATTTGACAAAGCTCATATTTTCGACAAAACCAAGCACCTTGACGTTCATCATCGTCGCCATGGTGCGGGCTTTCTTGACGATCAGGGACACAAGATCCTGGGGTGTCGATACGACGACGATTCCGTCCAGCGGAATCGACTGGAAGACCGTCAGCGGGACATCACCGGTGCCCGGTGGCATATCCAGAAGCAGGACATCCATCTGGTCCCAGAGCACATCCGTGTAGAATTGCTTGACCAGGCCGGAGACGATCGGACCGCGCCAGAGGACAGGGGCTTCCGGGTCATCAAGCATCAGGTTGATCGAAACAATCCGGATGCCAAGCTGCAGCGTTTTGGACGGGAAAATCCCGCCGTCGAAACCTTGCAGGCGCTCTTCAAGACCAAAGGCCTTGGGGATCGATGGGCCGGTGATGTCTGCGTCGAGAATTCCAACTCGAAGACCTTTCCTGGCCAGATTGGCAGCAAGCAAGGTCGTCACCATCGACTTGCCAACGCCACCCTTGCCACTGGCGACACCAATGACGCTGCGGACATGGGATAATTCATGCAGATCAGCCTGCATCGGTTCACGGGTCGTCGGGGTTCCGGTTGAGCAGGAACCACCTTCTGTGGCCGATGAACAGCTGGATTTGCTGGAGCACGTGCTACAAGAAGACATATAAGACACAACCTTTCTGGATTAGAAAATACCCTAATACGTTACCACACTGCAGGCGATCAGCAAAGTGTTTTTTATGTCATATGCCCATTATTGTTTCCGAGCCCGGATGATCCAGTATCCAGCAGAGCGTTCGATGACCTCGGCTTCACCAAAGAGTTCCGTGATTTTAACGAGCGCAGATGGTGCTCCCTGCTTTTTCTGGATCACAACATAGAGCAAACCGTCTGGTGCGAGCTTTTCCCAAGCTTCCGAAAAGAACCGATGGACGACAGCTTTGCCAGCCCGGATCGGAGGATTAGTCAACACATAGTCCAGAGGGCCCTCCACTGCTGCCAGAGCATCCGACTGCACGATCTGCAAATAGGCCACCTGGTTGGACCGGGCGTTTTGCCTGGCCAGCGAGAGGGCGCGCGAGTTGACATCACAGAGAATCACATCCAGTGAAGGAAAAGCACGTTTCATGACAATACCGACCGGACCATAGCCGCAGCCAAGGTCAGCCAGCTTGCCCTTCATTTTTTGCTGGTCCCTGATGACCGTTTCGATCAGCAGTTCAGTTCCAAAATCCATTCGATTGCGCGAAAACACGCCACTGTCAGTAGCGAAATCAAAATCGATGCCATGGATCCGTGTTTGAAAGGACCGGACTTGGCTTTCTGACTGGGGATTTTGATCAAAATAATGGGGCATGGTCTTCTCCTGAACATCAACTGGCAGGGTCTTAGCGTGCAAATCTGCCAGGGTGGTCTATTTAAGGAATGCGGACGATTTTTGTTCTTCTCAGACCTGTCCAGAGCGGCCAGCCTATCAAATAGATGACAACTGTCTGGGACAGGAAGATCCAGCCAACGAAAGATGCGATCATCGCCGCTGTGACGGGTTCGCCTTCACTGAGCAGGAAGGGCAGATATGTACCGACGATCAAGGCATTAAAAATAACACCGGGGAAAATGACCAGCATCTGTCGAGCTGCATTCAAGGTCGAATCTTTAACCAACACGCGGGACAGTTTCCAGGTAACGACGGCCGAGATCAGGGTGGCCAGACTGCCCAGGATGATGTCGACAGGACCAAGGGACATCGGATTCAATGTATTCGCCAGAAGGCAGCCCAGAAACAAACCTGGGATAGCAGCCGGGGTCATCGCCGCCAGGACGGTCAACGCCTCCGCCAGACGAAACTGGATCATGCCAAATGCAAACTGGGCAAAAGGCAGGGTCAGGACGACATACGCTGCAGCAATGACCGCAGCCTGGGTCAGGAACAAAGGACTTTTCTTCATGGGATTCCTCCTGTGCTTGGGTGAAACATGTCACCGGCTTGATTGAAGGTTAAACGGCAGGCCTGGCTCGCATGATCGCAAGGGGACACTACCGGAACCTATGGCAATAGATACTGGTCGATTATGCCTGACATCGCAGGGAATGTCCAGCCGTACCTTTTCCAACAAACAACAAAAGAGCCAGTATTGCTACTGGCTCTGATGCTGGCTCCTCAAGTAGGACTCGAACCTACGACCCTGCGGTTAACAGCCGCATGCTCTACCAACTGAGCTATTGAGGAATATGATCCGGCGGAGACCTATCTTTCCGGGCCGTTACCAGCCAAGTATTGTCGGCA
>CAZGSR010000059.1:0-10195 GCA_964528645.1 uncultured Mageeibacillus sp.
CTTCTTGATCAGCTCGGAATTGACCTATTACGTAAGAATTAAGGTTTTAGTGTTAGTATAAGGAATTGTATTAAAGATGTAAAACAAATCAAGTTCATGTCTTCGAACTTTCGAAAGGCAGGTATGGTTTATGAAGAGACTGATAAATTCTCGATATTGGCGAAGCAGATTATTCCTGTGTATTCTAATTGCAGTATTTATGTTGGTTTTCTCATCGTCCGCTGTTTTTGCGACGAGTGAGTCACCAACGGATGCTGATTTTATTGAGATGTATGACAAGGGAACATACCCAACCGTTGATGATCAAACATTCCTATTCGAAGAACACGTCAACGGAGGAATTTTTGACTATTTCCCTAGTACACAAGCAAGTGGCACCGGTGTATTTGATACTTACCTAGCCATTCAGGCAAAAGGAAATAGTATAACCGAACGTGGTTTCAATACGGGTGGCAATGTCAGCGATTATGACGAAGGCGACTCGAAAACGAGTGCGTTACCTCTTGATGCAGTACCACTCGTTATGATGGAAGGCGATCTTTACAGAGAGTTCTGTGTGGATATTAACGAAGTTTCAGGTGATCCCTCGCAGTACCTCAGTTTGGATGTTTTGCAGATTTGGCAGTCAGACAGCAACAATCTTGAAGGTCTGTACAGCATGTCCTCCTACTCTTTCTCTACATCGGAACCTAACCTGATTTATGACATGGATGGGGGTTACGATAATGATCATTATTCAACTGCAGACGACAATAAAACCCTGATTCTTGATTACGGAGTTAATACTGGCAGCGGCAAGCCGGATTATAAACTGTTTTTGCCAGCCAACTGGTTTACTGATCAAGATTACGTGGTCATGGTCACAGTTCATGGCTTTGCTGGTGATGATGACAATGGATTTGGCGCCTCAGATGGTTTTGAGGAATGGGGTGTCCGCAAGGTTCAGACTGCCACCAAATCCGGTATGAAATTTGAAGACCTCGATGCCGACGGTGTCAAAGACACCGGCGAATCCGGCCTATCCGGTTGGACCATTTATGTCGATTATGACAATGATGGCAGCTTCGATGCTGGTGAGCCTTCGGCTGTTACAGGCACAGATGGTACATATGAAATCACAGATATTCTTCCTGGAACTTGGAAAGTCAGGGAAGTCCTACAGTCTGGTTGGACCCAGTCCTTCCCAGCCAGTGGATATCATGAAGAGACATTTGTCGGTGGCATGTCTTACCCCGGCAATGATTTTGGTAACTGGTACCCTGCTACCAAGTCCGGCATGAAATTTGAAGACCTCGACGCTGATGGTGTCAAGGATGCTGGTGAACCTGGCCTCTCAGGCTGGACCATTTATGTCGACTACGACAATGATGGTGTTCTCGATGCCGAAGAGCCTTCTGCGATCACCGGTGCGGGTGGTGCTTACACCATCATGGGCATCAAACCTGGAACTTGGAGAGTCAAAGAGGTCACACAGGCTGGCTGGACGCAATCCTATCCTGGAGCTCCTGGCTACCATGAGGAAACCTTCACCAGCCGCGCTGCTCTGACCGGCAACGACTTCGGCAATTGGTATCCCGCCATCAAATCTGGTGTCAAATTCGAAGACCTCGATGCTGACGGTGCCGATCGAGAAGCTGGCGAACCCGGCCTCTCTGGCTGGACTATCTATGTCGACTACGACAATGATGACACGCTTGACGCAGGTGAACCTTCTGCTGTCACAGGTGCAGGTGGTGCTTACACGATCTCTGGCATCAATCCTGGAACCTGGAGGGTCAAGGAAGTCGCACAAGCCGGCTGGACACAATCTTTCCCAGCCAGTGGTTATCATGAAGAGACATTTGTCAGCAGCGGCACTTATCCCAATAATAACTTTGGCAACTGGACCACTGCCACCAAGTCTGGTGTCAAGTTTGAAGACCTCGATGCCGACGGAGCCAATCGCGAAGGTGGCGAACCCGGTCTTTCCGGCTGGACCATCTACGTCGACTATGATGATGATGGGGTCCTCGATGCGGGCGAGCCTTCTGCTGCAACTGATTCTGACGGCGAATACACCATTACAGGTATCCTGCCTGGAACGTGGAAAGTCAAAGAAGTTCTCCAGGCTGGTTGGACACAATCCTATCCTGTAGATGGCTATCATCAGGAAGCATTTTCAAGTCGTTCTGTATTGACAGAAAACAACTTTGGTAACTGGAAACCCGCCACCAAGTCTGGCATGAAATTTGAAGACCTCGATGCCGACGGTGTCAAGGACGCTGGTGAACCCGGTCTATCTGGCTGGACCATCTATGTCGACTATGACAACGATGGCGTCAAAGATGCTGGCGAGCCTTCTGCTGTCACCGCTGCGGATGGTACCTACACCATCACGGGCATCACTCCCGGAACCTACAAAGTCCGTGAAGTCCTCCAGGCTGGCTGGACGCAATCCTATCCTGCGAGCGGTTACCATGAAGAAACCTTCACCAGCCGCGCTGCCCTGACCGGCAATGACTTCGGCAACTGGTATCCCGCCACCAAGTCTGGCATGAAGTTTGAAGACCTCGATGCCGACGGTGTCAAGGACGCTGGTGAACCCGGTCTATCTGGCTGGACCATCTATGTCGACTATGACAACGATGGCGTCAAAGATGCTGGCGAGCCTTCTGCTGTCACCGCTGCGGATGGTACCTACACCATCACGGGCATCACTCCCGGAACCTACAAAGTCCGTGAAGTCCTCCAGGCTGGCTGGACGCAATCCTATCCTGCGAGCGGTTACCATGAAGAAACCTTCACCAGCCGCGCTGCCCTGACCGGCAATGACTTCGGCAACTGGTATCCTGCCACCAAGTCCGGCATGAAGTTTGAAGACCTCGATGCCGACGGTGTTAAGGATGCTGGCGAACTTGGACTTTCCGGCTGGACCATCTTTGTCGACTATGACGACAATGGAGTTCTCGACGCCGATGAGCCTTCTGCAGTCACTGCTGCGGATGGTACATACACCATCACAGGCATCAAGCCCGGAACCTACAAAGTCCGTGAAGTCCTCAAAGCTGGCTGGACCAACTCCTTCCCAGCACTCGGTTACTATAACGAAACCTTCACAAGTCGAGAAGCTGTCACTGGCAATGACTTTGGTAACTGGTATCCTGCCACCAAGTCCGGTTACAAATTCATGGATGACAATCAGAACGGCATCTTTGATGAGGGTGAATTTGGCTTGCAAGGCTGGACGATCAAATTGTGGACCAGAGATAGTGGAGACAATCTAATTGAAGTTGCCAGCACAATTACCGATGCAACTGGCTACTACGCATTCACGAATATCCATCCCGGCAAGACCTATTATGTTTCCGAGGTCATGCCGAACAGCCTATGGACACAAACCTGTCCGAACAGTTTGATCACAGACGCCATGATCCTAGCAGATCATCCAGAATTGGGTTATGTCTATGTGATCAATTTGCAATCGCGCGAAGTACACGCCAATAACAACTTTGGCAACTGGTACTATCATGATGAAACTGCTTGGGCTTACGGTGGAGATGATGCCATTGAATTGAACTCGATCGTTGGTAACAATAAGTGGGGCTGGACCAACGGCCCATATACACTCAGTGATTTGACCGCGGGTATTGAACTCGAACTTCGCGCTGGTGTTGGCCAAAATGATGTCGACAACAAAGGCGCTCTCGTCGGAACGGTCAATGTACAGTATATCGATTCGAGTAACGACATTATCGTCACATATTTTATGGATGGCGACAACAAACTGACGTCTGCACACCTGTGGGTTGGTTCAACTCGACTCCCGATTAAGAAGACCGGCAAAGCAAGTATTGAAACAGCCGACCCAGGCCAATTCCCATTCAAATGGACCGGTGCACCTACAGATGAGCACACCTTCACCATTGATCTTGATGATCGAAAGCAAAATTTCATCACCAATGACAATATGATCTACATAGCTGCACATGCTGATGTCCGTATGTTTGAGGAAATCGATTGAATGACACCCATAGCGAAATTGAGTTAAACTAAAGAAGAGGCCGTTTCTCATGAGACGGCCTCTTCCTAGCATAGATCCAGTCTTCTTAGTATTCAATCAGGAGGGCCCGACGAATGAAATTATTTCGCATTGCAGTTATTTCATTTCTTGTCACGAGTCTTGTTCTGTTAACAGCTTGTAGTGGTGATACTCTGTCCGGTCTATCAATCCTTGCCTCTGGCAGTGCTCATACTGTAGCAATTCAGAAGTCTGATTCTGTATTATTTACCGGACGAGACTTGGAACAGCAAAGTGATGTCATTCATTGGACGAATGTTGTTTCTGTTTCAGCGGGCACTGCCCATACGATCGGACTGCAAAAGGACGGGTCCGTCTTAGCTGCAGGACTCAATCGCCAAAAGCAATGTGAGGTTGGAAACTGGAATGGAATTGTAGGCATTGCAGCAGGCGGAGCTCATTCAATTGGATTAAAAAAAGATGGCACGGTCGTTGCAACCGGCGCGAATGAGTTTAACCAGTGTGATGTTAGTGAATGGAAAGATATGATTGCAGTAGCAGCCGGCAATGCCCATACGGTTGGCTTGAAAAAGGATGGAACAGTAGTTGCAACTGGCTGGAATGAGCATGGTCAATGTGATGTGTCAGAATGGCAAAATGTTGCAGCAATTGCGGCAGGTGGAGCACATACACTTGCGTTGCTAAATGACGGAACAATTTTAGCGGTTGGACTTAACAACGAAAACCAATGTAACGTGACTGAATGGAGCGAAATCGAGGCGATTGTTGCCGGCGGTGGTCATTCGGTTGGGTTAAAGAAAGACGGAACCGTCGTTGCAGTCGGCCGAAACAACGAAGGACAATGCAATACTTCTGAATGGAAAAAGATCTCTGCCATCACGGCTGGCAACGCACATACAGTTGGTTTGAAGAATAATGGAACACTCGTGGCGACTGGAATCAATAATTTTGGTCAATGTTCCGTGGATGAGTGGAAAAATATTGGGTAGAAATCTATTTTTTATCATTTTATAAATGATAAAAATTGAGAAAGCCGTTCAATCGAACGGCTTTCTTACATAAAGTCATTTTTATACAGTTGATCCCTGATTAGTCTCTCTCACGCCTTCTCCAGCGCATCCTTCAACAACTCATTCAACAGCTGCGGATCGGCTTTGCCCTGCATGGCGCGCATGACCTGGCCGACGAGGAAGCCCATGGCTTTGGTCTTGCCGGCTTTGTAGTCGATGATCGACTGCGGGTTGGCGGCAATGATCTCAGCGATCTTGTCCTTGAGAGCGTCAGGATTGGAGACCATGCGCAGGCCGTTTTGCTCGATGTAGGCGTCCGGATCGACCTTGTTTTCGAGGATCTGGGTGAAGATCTTCTTGGCTGTGTTGCGGTTGACGACGCCTTCGGCGACACGGGCGATCAGAGTGGCCAGGCTCTGGGCGGGCATGTGGAGATCCTGGGGCTCGCATTCCTGTTCCTTGGCGGCCTGCATGAATTCACCGAGCATCCAGCTGGCGGCATCTTTGGGGCGTACGGAGAGGGTGGCGGTTTCTTCGAAGAGGTTGGCGATCGCCGGATGGGTGGTCAGGACGCCGGCTTCGTATTCCGAGAGCTGCCAGTCGGAGATGTAGCGGGCACGGCGGCTTTCCGGCAGCTCGGCGAGGCCGGAGCGGACGCGTTCGATCCAGTCGGGCGTGATGTTGATCGCGACCAGGTCCGGGTCGGGGAAATAGCGGTAGTCCATGGCGTCCTCTTTCGAGCGCATGGCAAAGCTGGAGTCTTTGTTCTCGTCCCAGCGGCGGGTCTCCTGCTTGATCGTCTTTCCATCCTCGATCAGGTCGATCTGGCGCTTGGCCTCAGCGACGATGGCGCGACCGATCGCTTTGAACGAGTTCATGTTTTTCATTTCGGTGCGGGTGCCAAAGGTCTGGCTGCCGACAGGGCGGACGGAGACGTTGACGTCGGCGCGCAGGGATCCTTGCTCCATGCGGCAGTCGGAGACGCCGAGGAACTGGAGGATGCTGCGCAGCTTTTCAAGGTAAGCCAGGGCTTCCTCAGCCGAGCGCAGATCAGGCTCGCTGACGATTTCCAAAAGCGGCACGCCGCAGCGGTTGTAGTCAACCAGGGTGCAGTCTTCCCAGGGGTCGTGGATCAGCTTGCCGGCGTCCTCTTCCATGTGGATCTCGTGGATGCCGATGCGTTTGGGACCTTCGGCGGTCTCGATCTCGAGGAAGCCATTGCGACCGATCGGCTTGTGCAGCTGGGAGATCTGGTAGGCCTTGGGCAGGTCGGGGTAGAAATAGTTCTTGCGGTCAAAGCGGGTCAGGGGCGTGATCGCGCAGTGGGTGGCGAGGCAGGTGCGGATCGCATAGTCAACGACCTGTTCGTTGAGCACAGGCAGGGCTCCAGGCAGACCAGTGCAAACGGGGCAGCAGTGGGTGTTGGGCTCGCCGCCAAAGGTCGTTTCGCAGGAGCAAAAGATTTTGCTGGCCGTGGAGAGTTCGACATGGACTTCCAGGCCGATGACGGTTTCGTAAGACATGATGATCTCCTCCTTACAACGCCGGGCTCTGGCGGTGATAGCCGGTGGCTTCCTGGTAGGCGACGCCGGTGCGGACGAGGGTGGCCTCGTCGAAGGCGCGGCCGATCAGCTGGACACCGATCGGCAGGCCAGCCTGGTCAAATCCGCAGGGCAGCGAGAGGCCGGGCAGGCCGGTGAGATTGGCCGCGACGGTGTAGATGTCGGCGAGATAGCCCTGGAGCGGGTCGCTCAGGGTGGTGCCGATTTTCGGTGCGGTGGTCGGGGCAACCGGGCCGAGCAGCAGGTCGAAGCGCGACAGGGCCTCGCGATAGCCCTGCTGGAGGAGCTTTCTGACCTTGAGCGCCTTGAGGTAGTAGGCGTCGTAGTAGCCGGATGAGAGGGCGAAGGTGCCGAGCATGATGCGGCGGCGGACCTCGGGGCCGAAGCCTTCGGTCCGGGCCTGGGCGTAAAAATCAGCGAGGTCTTCGTAGGCTGCGCCTTCGGGGCGGAACCCGTACTGGATACCGTCGTAGCGGGCCAGGTTTGCGGAAGCTTCGGCTGTAGCGATCAGGTAATACGTAGCAATGCCTTCTTCGACCAGCGGTAGGTGGCACGGCTCGACGGTCGCACCGAGTGCGGCCAGCTGGGCAGCGGCAGCTTCGACCGCTGCGCGGACCTCCGGCTGGAGGCCTTCGCCAAAATATTCGGCTGGGATGCCGATCTTGAGTCCTTCTACGCTCTGGCCGGGATCGATCGCTTTGATAAGAGCAGCGGTGTCGAGGTTGTGGTCAGCGGGCATCGCGGTGCTGTCTTTGCTGTCGGGGCCGGCGATCTGGGCCAGGATTGCACCACAATCCGCCGCGGTCCGGGCGATCGGGCCGATCTGGTCGAGCGAGGAGCCGTAAGCGACCAAGCCGAAGCGGGAGACGGCGCCATAGGTGGGCTTGAGACCGGTCACGCCGCAGTAGGAAGCGGGCTGGCGGATCGAACCGCCGGTGTCGGAGCCGAGAGCATAGACGGCTGTGCCAGCCGCGACGGCAGCGGCTGACCCACCACTCGAGCCGCCTGGGACGCGGTCGCTGGCCCAGGGGTTGGTCGTGATCCCGCCGTAGGACGTCTCGGTCGTATTGCCCATGGCAAATTCGTCCAGGTTGGTCTTGCCCAGGAGCACGGCACCGTTGGTGAGCAGGCGGTCGGCGGCTGTGGCATTGTACGGCGGCACATAGTTCCAGAGCATTTTCGAGCCACAGGTCGTGCGCAGCCCCTGGGTGCTGATGTTGTCCTTGATTGCCATCGGCACGCCGGCCAGGGGCATCAGCTGCTCACCCTGGTCGAGGCGCTGCTGGACGGCTGTCGCCTGGGCAAGGGCCTGCTCAGGTGCGACCGTCAAGTAGGCTTTGATGGTTGTATCGGTGGCAGCGATGCGGTCGAGCATTGCCTGGGTCGCTTCCGGAGCGCTGATCTCGCGACCGGCGATCTTGCGGCCCAGTTCCAGCGCGGAGAGGGTTTTGATATCCATAGAAAACTCCTTGTCAGGTCAGGTGGCTATTTCCGTTCGGGTAGCCTGGTACCCTACTCAACCGTCCGGGGAACCATCAGGCAACCGTCTTTGTGCTTGGGGGTGAGTTCCATGAAGACAGTCTGGTCGAAGGAGGGCTGGACCTGGTCGGGGCGCAGGCTGTCGAGGAGATCCTGCGGGTGGTAGGTCGGTTCGACGTCGTCGGTGTCGAGGGCTTCGATGTTCTGGAAATGCTCGAGGATCTTGCCCAGCTCATGGCTGAGGCTGTCGAGCTCCTGTTCGCTCGGCGACAGGCGGGCCAGACGGGCGACCTTTTTGACGAGGGCCGGATCGAGGGCGAGGTGGCCCTGCTGGTCGAGGTTGCCGAGATCGGGATGCTGGGTTTGGGACATAACGTATCTCCTTTTTACGGATCGAGGCGGCTCAGGTCGCGCGGGAACAGGACGGTGTTGCGGATATTGGTTTCACCAATCAGCATCATCAACAGGCGCTCGAGGCCGATGCCGAGGCCACCGTGCGGCGGCATGCCGTATTTGTGGATCATCAGATAGGTCTCGAAGTCTTCCGGATTCATGCCGCGGGCGACCATTTTCTCGACCTGGCTGTCGTAGTCGTGGATGCGCTGGCCACCGGTTGTGATCTCGAGGCCGCGGAAGAGCAGGTCGAAGCTAAGGGTGAAATGAGCGTCGGACGGATCGTCCTTGGCGTAGAAGGGGCGCTTCTTGCTCGGATAATGAGTGACGAAGATGAAATCGCTGCCGGTCAGTTCCTTGAACAGTTCGCCGATCAGGCGTTCTTCTTCCGGTTCGAGGTCGTAGGGGTCCTTGATCCGGCGGTTGTATTTTTCGGAAACCATCTGCTTGGCGACGTCGAAACGAACCTGCGGGATCTGCGTGGCGTCAGGTAGTTGGACGTCGAGCAGCTTGAGCTCGGCAGTGTATTCGCGGTTCAAAAGATCGAGCGCATACTGCAGCATGCCGGTTTCCATCGCCATGATGTCCTCGAACGACTCGATAAAGCCCATTTCGAAGTCCATGCTGGTGTATTCGTTGAGATGGCGGGCGGTGCTGTGCTTTTCAGCGCGGAAAACCGGCGCAACTTCGAAAACACGTTCAAAAACGCCAACCATCATCTGCTTGTAGAACTGCGGGCTCTGGGCGAGGAAGGCTTTGCGGCCGAAATAGTCGAGGCGGAAAATGTTCGAGCCACCTTCGGCACCGGCAGAGACGATTTTCGGGGTGCGGACTTCGGTGAAGCCCTGGCCATGGAGGAAATCGCGGAAACCGCGGCCGAGGCCTTCCTGGAGGCGGAAGATCGCGCGCTGGCGCTGGTGGCGCAAGGTGATCGGACGGATCGCCAGGTTGGCCTCGAGCGACATATGGGAGATTTTCTTGCCGAGGTGGACCGGACGCGGACTATGCGGTTTGGCCAGAACTTCGACAGACTCAAGGCGCAGTTCGAAGCCGCCGGGGGCACGCGGTTCAGCACAGAGCAGGCCTTTGCCGCGGATGGCGTATTCGTCGCGCAGGTGTTCAGCACCCGTCAGAGCGGTGTTCTGGTCCTGGACACACTGCAGGAGGCCATCGCGCAGGCGGAGGATGATAAAGGCGAAATCGCCCATGTCGCGATGGACGTGGACCATGCCGTGGACCGTGACAGCCTGGCCGGCTGCTGCAGCCTGTTCGAGGTTTTTCAGGACCAAGTCCTGGGTTGGCTTGACGCCGGTGATCATTTCCATGTATTTTCCTCCCTGAATGCAAAAAGTCCCGGAATGAATCATTCCGGGACGAGTCGACTGTTGGTCTGCTCGCGGTACCACCCTGGTTGAGGTTCGATCAACTGGCTGTGCTGGCACGATCCGGCCGTTTGAAAGAAACGGGGGGGTACCGAGCGATCCAATGATCGGGCGCTCCACTTTACGTACGTAACGGGTACCCCGTCCGGATCTACTGCCAGGCCCTGTGCGGGTCCGGGTTCGAACCGGCGGCTCGGGAGAGTTCTTCGACTTTGGGTCCCCAATCGGTGCTTGCAGTCGGTGACACCGAATCCCTGGTGGGGCTTGACACAAGTGTACTCGCTCCGTCATAGCCTTTGCTAGATGTTTGGGCCAAATTATACCGGCGAAACGGTAACGTTGTCAAATGTC
>CAZGSR010000060.1:0-9304 GCA_964528645.1 uncultured Mageeibacillus sp.
GCACGGTCAATAATTGAAAGTCAGGTTGCATCTTTTCAATGCTTTTCACGGTAATCAGCAAAGAGCCCAATCGCTGCGAAAGCCCCCTTGTTACCGACACCGCTGGCTGGATTGGCTAGACTTTAGAAAAATGATTGAAATGACCGTCAGATTTCGATCTGACTGTAAAAACCGGGAGGTTTCCCATGCAACGCATGCCTGTAATATTTGTCGGCCACGGTTCACCGATGAATGCGATTGAAGACAATCCCCAGACACGAAAATGGCGTGAAATAGGCCGCTCCATTCCCAGACCGCGAGCCATCCTGGCTATTTCAGCCCACTGGTATGCCCCGGGTACATGGGTCAATGATGAAATTAAACCACGCCAGATCTATGATATGTACGGATTTCCACCCGACCTGTACGAGCTCGAATATCCGGCTCAGGGTGAGCCCGAACTGGCCAGCCGTGTCCAGACGTTGACCGGGTGTGTGGTTAACAATAACTGGGGGATCGATCATGGGACGTGGTCCGTGCTGGCGCATCTGTTTCCACAGGCAGATATCCCAGTCTGCCAGCTCAGCATCGATCGCACGGCCAGCCCGGAATTCCATTACCAGCTGGGCCGTCAGCTGGCGCCATTGCGGGACGAGGGCTTCCTGATCCTGGGCAGCGGCAACATCGTCCATAATCTGCGCCGGGTCGATTTCGCCAACGAAGGCGGCGAACCATGGGCGTATGAGTTTGACCAGGCTGTTGGTGAAAAAATTCGCCAGCACGATCATGCGGCTTTGCTGCATCCGGAGGTTTTCAGCCCCGAGGCTGCACGGCTGGCGATTCCGACGCCAGACCACTATTGGCCGCTGCTCTATGTCCTGGGGGCAGCACAGCCAGACGATACCATCACATCGTTCAATGAGATCTGCCAGTACGGCAGCCTGTCAATGACCGGTTACCAATTCGGCTGAGCGCCGGGCCGGGGTGATTTCATCGCAACAAAATGCCCACCTTGGGTGCCTGGCATCCAAAGTGGGCATTTTTGTTGGGGCAGGATTCAGTCTTCTTCCAGGGCGAGCAGGGCGGCAGGGAAGGGCTTCAGGGCGCGGGGCAGAATGCCCATGGTGTAGGCGATGAGCATGCCGTAATTCGTGATTGCAACCCCGTGCTCACGGGCCAGGGCGATTCGGTACTGCATCTCCTTGCGGTTGAGCATGCAGCCACCACAATGGACAATCACGGCGTAGTCACCGATGTTTTTCGGGTACTGCACACCGGAGGCCCATTCGAACTGGACATCGCCGCCGACAATCTGGCGGATCCAGCGCGGGATCTTGACTGTGCCGATGTCATCCGACTGGCGGTGGTGGGTGCAGCCCTCAACGATCAGGACCTTGTCCTGCGGCGTCAGCTGCTCGATCCGGCGCAGTCCTTCGACCATCGGGGCGAGATCGCCTTTCTGGCGGGCAAACAGGATCGAGAAAGACGTCATCGGAATGTCTGTGGGTGTGTCGGCTGACACTTTCATGAACGCCTGCGAATCGGTGATCACAATCGCTGGCTTATGCTTGAGGCTTTCCAGCGTCTGCTTGAGCTCATGTTCCTTGGTGACCATGGCGATCGCGTCGATTTCGAGCAAATCGCGGATCACCTGCTGCTGGGGCAGGATCAGGCGGCCTTTCGGGGCAGCCTTGTCGATCGGCGTGACCAGGACAGCAATTTCGCCTGGCCGAACGAGGTCACCGACCAGACCGAGCTCTTCTTCGTCGAAACGGGCGTTTTCGATGATCAGCTCTTTCAGGGCACCGATGCCTTCACCGGTTGCAGCACTAACTCGGACCACGGGCAGGGCCAGGGAATTTTTTTGTTCCTTGAAATGATCCTCAGACATTGGATTGAGGTCGGTTTTGTTGAACACAACCACTGTCGGGGTCTGGCGCTTTTTCAGGTCGGCCAGGAAATGACGCTCGAAATCGGTGACACCTTCCTCGGCGCTGACAACGACAATTGCCAGATGCGTCTTCCTCAGGACTTCATAGGTTTTTTCGATGCGCAGGGCACCCAGCTCGCCAACGTCATCGAGACCGGCTGTGTCGGTGATGACGACCGGTCCGATCGGCAGCAGCTCCATCGTTTTGTGGACCGGGTCCGTTGTCGTTCCGGCCACGGGCGACGTAATGGCAAAGCTCTGCCCGGTCAGCGCATTGATCAGGGACGATTTGCCGGCATTGCGCTTGCCGAAAATGGAAATCGCCAGGCGGTTGGCCATTGGGGTGTTGTTCATCGACATTGGGAAAGGCCTCCAGTGTTGTTTGAGGGCAGACCGGCCGGGCAACCCCTGCCAGACAAGATCTGCCAGGGGTTATTTGCTGCCCGGGATTCCAGGGCTGGTCATGGTTTCGGGGGCGAGGATTTTATCCAGCTGTTCAGTCGACAGAAGTCCATGGCGGATCAGCAGGGTGCGCACCGTTTCGCCGCTGGACAGGCACTCGGCTGCAATTCCAGCTGCCTGGTCGTAGCCAATATGGCCGGTCAGAGCTGTAACGATCGCCGTCGAACGCTCGAGCAGTTCACGGCAGCGTGTTTCATCGGGGGCGATGCCGGAGATGCACTTTTCAATGAACAAAGGCACGACGTGGTCGAGCAGATCGAGCATTTGCAGCAGGTTGTGGGCGATCAGCGGCAGGAAGGCATTGAGCTCGAGTTGGCCGCCCTGGGCGGCGAGCGTGATCGCCAGATCATTGGCCATGATCTGGTAGGCGACCTGGTTGACGGCCTCGGGCAAGACGGGATTGACCTTGCCTGGCATGATCGAAGAGCCTGACTGCAAGGCTGGCAGGCGGATTTCGCCCAGGCCGGCCCGCGGACCGGAAGACAGCAGGCGCAGGTCGTTGGCGATTTTACTGAGGTTGACTGCGGCTGTTTTCAGCAGGCCGGAAACCTCGACGAAAACGTCGTTGTTCTGGGTCGGGTCCATCAGGTATTCGGCGCGGGCCAGGCCGAGACCGGTGACTTCACGCAGCTTGTCGATCATGGTGAAAAGGTATTTGCGCGGGGCGTTGATCCCGGTGCCGACGGCTGTGCCGCCGATATTGACCTGGCGCAGCCGTTCCTCGACTTTGTACAGGCGCCAGCGGTCGCGCGCGATCGCCTGGGCCCAGGCACCGAACTCCTGGCCGAGGGTGACCGGAACGGCGTCCTGGAGCTGGGTGCGGCCGACTTTCAGGATCGCAGCAAAGGCTTGCTCTTTTTCCTGCAGGGCGGTCTGGAGCCGGGCAAACTGTTCGCTGACCGACTTGAGCCGGCCAATCGCGGCAATCCGCACGGCAGTCGGAAAGACATCGTTGGTCGATTGGAACAGGTTGACATGATCGATCGGGTGAATGCGGGCATAGTCGCCCTTCGTTGCGCCGAGGATTTCCAGGGCCCGGTTGGCCAGGACCTCGTTGACATTCATATTGGCAGAGGTACCGGCGCCACCTTGCAAGGCATCGACCACGAACTGGTCCTGAAGCGCGCCTGTGAGCACCTCGTCACAGGCCTGGCTGATGGCCCGGCCGATATCCGGATCAATAAAAGCGTGCTGGAGATTGGTCAGGACGGCTGCTTTTTTGACCTGGACCAGAGCCCGGACCAGATCCGGATGCACCGGCTGGCGCAGGATCGGGAAATTCTCCAGAGCTCGTGCGGTCTGCAAACCGTAATAGCACTGGTCATCCAGCGTCATTTCTCCGTGGGTGTCCCGTTCGATCCGCATGGGTCGTCCTCCATCTCATCAGGCAAGCAATCCGCTCCTCAGTATAGCGCAGGATCGGTGCTTCGCGAAGTAGCTGGAGATACGTTGGCCGATCAGGCCGTGTAGCCGTCGTACGCCTGGGTGTTCTCGAAATGGATCAGCTCGATGGTCGCCTTTTCCAGCGCCTGCAGCTTTTCATAGGTCAGTTTGATTTCGCTGCTGGTCCGGTAATCGGGGCGGTAGTTGTGTGTCACCTGGCGCAGCTGACGCAGAACATCCATGATCTGGTCGTGCTCTTTGAGCGAATCGGTGACATGCTCGACGGCCAGGCTGAGAGGTGCTGCGTCTGCCTCGTGGCGCAGCAAAGTCGGGTAGACGAATTTGCTCTCGCGCTGGATATGGACAGACAGCATGGAAAGAAGTTTGACAAACAGAAAACGGATTTCGCGCAACTCGGACTGGTCAGCAGTCGCGTTGCGCAACACCAGTGTGGTCAATTGGTCGATCAGTGGCAAATCGTGAACCAGAAGCTGGTTCTGGACCGACTTGATCTCACGGATCAAGGCAAACGAATTCTTATTCATATCGTGTGTAAAAGGCATAACCGTTCCTCCTGTTGGACAACCGGAACCCGCCTTGTGGGTTATTTGGTCAAATCAGTTCTTGCAATCTGGCCCGGGCCTCCTGCCCAGGAAATCACCTGATCCAAGACCATCCTACTGGCTGGAATTATTTTATACAATAGACAAAGACAACAAAAATTATGAACTTTTTGTGTGCTTGTGATCGAATCTGGCTAACATTTCAGAAAAAGAGCCGAAATTGCAACAATCTTTTTATAATATATTGAACGTACGCTCACAAACGATCATTGCTGCCAAATTAGGGACGCCGTCCCGATATCGGTTTGCGATATCGGGACGGCGTCCCTTTTCCAACCAACCACCGCAAAAGAGCCTGGCACCAGCGGTTTCCGGGTGCCAGGCTCGATTTGTGTTTTTGCGCGTACGGGGTGATTTTGGGTATTGTGGCTTATTTTTTGTTGCGGGTCATGACGTCGAAGACGACGGCGAGGACGAGGACGGCGCCACGGATGATGTACTGCCAGGAGATATCGACGCCCATCAGGTTCATGCCGCTGATCAGGGAGGCCATGACCAGTGCGCCGATGATCGATCCGGTGACTTTGCCGACGCCTCCGGCAGCGGAGACACCACCGACATACGCGGCGGCGATGGCATCGAGTTCAAACAACGTACCGGCTGTTGTGGTAGCTGACTGCAAGCGGGCGGTGTAGAGAATACCGGACATGGCAGTCAGCAGGCCCATGGAACCGAAAACGAGGAAGGTGATCGCCTTGACACTGATACCAGACAGCTTGGCAGCTTCTGGATTGCCACCGACCGCGTAGATGTGGCGGCCGACGACCGTCCGGTTGGTCACGAAGTGGTAGATCGCGGTGACGACGATGACGATGACCGTGGTCCAGGACAAGCCATTGAACTGGGAGAGGATGAAGGCAATGTAGGCAATGATCAGTGAGACAAAAACCAGTTTGATCGAAAAGATCGTGCCAGAGACCACCTCGAAATTGTATTTGACTTTGTTACGGCGGGTGTTGCTTTCACTGATGACCATGAAAACAATCGCCAGGGCGCCGAGGACCAGCGTGATGAAATGGTTGTTCGGCAGAATCGCGATATCCGGGATATAACCATTGCCGATCGCATTGAAACTGGCATTCGGAACGATGATGGTGCCGGTTTTCTGAGTGACCTGGAGCAGCGCGCCGCGGTAAATGAGCATGCCAGCCAGCGAAGCAACAAAGGCCGGGATCCCGACGCGGGCAACAAAGAAACCGGTCAGCAGTCCGACAACAACACCGAGGACCAGGATGATCGGGATGACCACGATGACCGGCAACTTGGCACTCGTCAGCAAGATGGCCGCGACAGCACCGAGGAAGCCAGCTGCAAAGCCGACGGACAGGTCGATGTGGCGTATGACGATGACCAGTGTCATGCCGACCGCGAGAACGGCGATGTAGCCGGTTGCGTCGATCAGCTTGGAAATGTTGCGCGACGAGATGAAGGTTCCGTCCGTCAGGACGGCAAAAACCGCCATGATGACAACGAGAGCGATGTACATGCCGTAGTCACGGATGTTCTTTTTCAAAAGATCTTTCATTTCAGTGATGAAACCCATAATGAATCCTCCTATGGATGGGCGTTGGTTATCCGTTCAGCTGTTCAGACCGAGCTCTCAAGATGCCCGGGTCGTCTCAGGATCGTCTCAGGATCGTGCTCAGACAGTGGCCAGGGCCATGATGACGTCCTGAGTCGCTTCTTCGATCGGCAGCTCGCCAGTGATCTTGCCTTCGGCAACGACATAGATACGGTCGCTCATACCAAGGACTTCCGGCAGCTCCGACGAAATCATGATGATGCTCAGTCCTTGTTCGATCAGCTGGTTCATGATGGAGTAGATTTCGAATTTGGCACCAACGTCGATGCCGCGGGTCGGTTCATCGAGGATCAGGATCTTCGGCTGGGTGAACAGCCATTTGCCGAGCGATACTTTCTGCTGGTTACCACCGGACAGCTTGCCTGTCTTCATTTCAATGCTCGGCGCCTTGATCGTGAGGTCGTCTTTGTATTGATTGGCGACCTTGATCTCCTCGTTCTCATCAATGACACCGTTCTTGGCCAGGGATTTGAGGTTGGCCAGGGTGATGTTCTGCTTGATGTCATCAATCAGGATCAGACCGTCACCTTTGCGGTCTTCGGTGACATAGGCAATGCCTCGCTTGATGGCCTGGCCGGGAGATCTGAGGGAGACTGTTTCGCCGTTGAGCTTCATTTCGCCCTGGATCTTGTAATCACGTGGGTTGCCGAAAATCGACAAGGCCAGCTCGGTGCGTCCGGCACCCATCAAGCCTGACAGGCCAATAACCTCGCCACGGCGGACATTGAAATTGACATCCTTCAGAATATTGCGCCCGACAGCCGGGTCATAAGCGGTCCAATTGCTGATTTCGAGTACTTTGTCGCCCTGCGGCTTTTTCGGCCGTTTCGGATAAATATCATCGATTGCCCGGCCGACCATGTTCTTGATCAGAACCGGCTCTGTGACCTCGCCTTTGGCGGCATCGAGGGAACAGATCGTCTGGCCATCGCGCAGGACAGTGACTGTATCGGCAATCGAGATGACTTCCTTGAGTTTATGCGAAATCATGATTGAGGTGATGCCTTCTGCGCGCAGTTCTTTCAAAAGCATCAGGAGATTTGCCGAGTCGTCCTCATTCAGGGCGGCGGTCGGTTCGTCGAGGATCAGCAGCTTGATGTTCTTGGAAAATGCCTTGGCGATCTCGACCAACTGCTGCTTGCCGACACCCATGTCCTTGACTTTCGTCTCGGGATTGACCTTGAGCTTGACTTTTTCCAGCATTTTCGTCGCCTGGACGATCGTTTCGTTCCAGTCGACGGTGCGCCCTTTTTTGATCTCATGACCGAGGTAGATGTTCTCGTAGATGGTCATGTCCGGAACCAGGGCCAGTTCCTGGTAAATGATCGCGATGCCCGCTTTTTCGGAATCCGCGATGCCGCGGTACGATTGCACCTGGCCATTGAGGACGATGTCCCCCGTGTAGTCACCGTGAGGATAGACGCCGGAGAGGACCTTCATCAAGGTCGATTTGCCTGCGCCGTTTTCACCAACCAGACAATGGATTTCGCCCCGCTTGACGCGGAAGTTGACGTTGCTCAGGGCCTTGACGCCAGGAAATTCCTTGGTGATGTTGCGCATTTCCAGAATGTAGTCAGTTGATTGTGACACTTCTTTCAACACTTCCCTTCGTAATGGATGATCTGGTCGCTGAAAACTGAACAGACCGGGCGGTTATTTAAATTGTATAACAATGATGGTTGTGTAAACAGTGAATTTTGTGAAAAATGTACCCCTGACAGGGCAGAATCGCAGCAACCTTGCGGCTGCCACGATCCTGCTGTCAACAATCCGAGGGGTCAGGCCAGAGGAGATGATCTGGCTTTCAGGGGGTCAGGGGAGGGGAATACGGCGAGAGGATTAGTTCAGGCCGGTGAAATCAGAGGCGGCATAGTAGCCGGAATCGATCAGGGCGGACTTGACATTGGCCTGGTCGACGACGATGACTTCGGTTTGTTTGGCTTTGACGTCGACTTTTTTGTTATTGTAGGAACCTGTGGTCTGCGGATCTTCACCCTTCAGGATGGAGACGGCCATGGTGATGGAGTCAGCAACGAGGCTGCGGACGTCTTTGAAAACGGTCATGCTCTGCTTGCCATCGATGATGTACTGGACAGAAGCTTTTTCTGCGTCCTGGCCGGTGACGACGAAGCTGGTGACGTCTTTGTCAGCGGCAAAGGTGTCAGCGATGGAACGGGCGGTACCGTCGTTCGGAGCGAGGATGTAGACATCGCCCTTGTCGGCAGCGGTGGCATTGGTCAGGTGGGCTTCGGCTTTGTTCTTGGCTTCGTTGAAGTCCCAGTTGGTTGTGACCTGGCCAATGATGGCGGCCATTTCGTCACGGGTCAGAGTAGCCTTGGCCTGCAGTTTGACAGCTTCGGCCGAGTTCTTGATCACGAAAGTACCGTCAGCGATCTTGGGCTGCAGCACGTTCCAGGCACCTTCGAAGAACAGGAAGGCGTTGTTGTCGGAGGACGCACCGGCATACAGATAGAGCGGGGCACCCTTGGCGCCGGCAGCGGTGGCTTTGTCAATCAGGTACTGGCCCTGGGCAGCGCCGACAGCAATGCTGTCAAAGGTCACGTAGTAGTTGACGTTTTCACTGGAGGTGATCAGGCGGTCGTAGGAGATGACCTTGACACCAGCAGCGGCGGCAGCGTCAGCGGCGGCAGCGGCAGCATCGCCGTCCTGCGGACAGATGATCAGGACTTTGATGCCCTTGGTGATCAGCGCTTCAACATTCGATTTTTCAGTAGCAGAGGAACCTTGGCTGAAGAGAACTTCAGATTTGAAGCCTGCTTCTTGCAGGGCAGCGGTGAAACGGCCCTCGTCCTGGACCCAGCGGGGTTCGTCCTTGGTCGGCAAAACGATACCAACGTCGAGGCCGCCAGAAGCGGGAGCAGCGGTGGTTTCGCCGGCAGCAGTCGTGCCAGCCGGAGCAGCGGTGGTGGAAGTCGACGCACAGCCTGCGATACCGAACAGGGCGAGCATCAGAGTCAGAACCAGAATGAGTGCAACTGATTTCTTGACAGATTTCATGATTTCTTTCCTCCTCATGATTTGGCCGGGGGCGTTCCCCGACCCTACACTCACAGGCTAACACAACACAATCTTCACTTGCTTGTCACAAATCTTTCATATTTTAAGTGAAATGCCCAGTGTGCTAAAAAGATCTGGACTTTCTTGTCGCAAGAAAATGCTAGCGGTGGGCGCATGCGAAAGGTGCAAGCGAAAGGTGCAAGCGATTTCCTCTAAACCCTTTCAAAGAATGACTTTCTTATTCGATATCATTCCGATAGACTTGAATCATTCATCTTATTTCCTTCAGTTCATTTTCAGGCCCCAAGAACAGTGCCTCCAATTCAA
>CAZGSR010000061.1:0-6831 GCA_964528645.1 uncultured Mageeibacillus sp.
TGCCCGGATTTTGTCCGGGGATGTGCCGCTGCTCGATGATACGGCCCTCAAAGACCGGTTCCAGCAGTTTCTCCAGTTGGCGCGGGAACTCCTTTCGGATTTTCGCGAGGTGGAACACAATTTCAGGACCCTGGACCGGCGGGTGCGGGAACAAATCGCCCTGTGGCAAGGCGGCAAAGGTGCCCTGCTGGAGGAGATCATGGGCGAGCGGGATGCGATCGCAGACTCCGACCAGGGTAAAAGCTTCCGCGCGTTCTGGGATTTCCTGATGTCCCAGTCGCGCCAGGAAGAGCTCGGTCAGCTGTTGGATCAGGTCCTGGTTTTGCCACCCGTCCAGGACCTCAAACCAGACACACGCTTGCGCCGCGTCCATTATGACTGGCTGGAAGCCGGTGAACAGACGCAGCGGACGGTTGCGATGCTGTCAGCCCAGTTGCGCCGTTTCCTCGATGACCAGGCTTTCCTGGAGAACCGGCGGATCATGGACATCCTGCACCAGGTCGAAAGCCATGCTCTGGCGCTGCGTGAAGAGGCACCCAAAGGCGATTTTATGCCTTTAAATGAAACGGCTGCTGACATTGAATTGCCGCTGGAACGCCCTCTCTATCAACCGCCGGTAAAGCCAGTTTTTGCGAGCTTTCTCCAGGAAGCGGACGAAATCGAAGTCGACACGACAGCCCTGTACGCCCAGATTGTGGTCGACAAAGCACAGCTCAGGCGCAACATCCGTCTCGAACTGCAAAGCAAAAGCCAGGTCAGCCTGCAGGACGTGGTGGCCCGTCACCCCTTGCAGCATGGTCTGGCAGAGCTGGTTGCTTACCTCCAGCTGGCCAGCGAATGGCCCCAGACGGCTGTCGATGAAGCGACCACAGACACGATCCCCTGGCTGTCCGAGGCGGATCTGCTGCGACAGGCCACCTTGCCCCGGATCATCTTCCTGAAGGAGTAAGCCATGGATTCCAATGATATGTTAACTGGTTACCGGAATGAAGCGACACCCGCCTTATCGGTGGTGGTCGTGACCTTGCTCAAAGGCGTGCTTTACCAGGATGAAAATGCGGCGCTCTGGTCCCAGTTGCTCTCAATGCAAGCCGCGGTACGGGATCAGGTCGCTGTTCTTGGACTGGACCTGATCCTGGATGAAGCGGAAGGCTATGCCTTTTTGCGCTCGCATCCTGATCTGGACAATCCGGAAACGCCGGCCATCCCGCGCCTGGTTGCCCGGCGTCAATTGTCGTATCCGGTCAGCCTGCTGCTGGCGTTACTACGCAAAAAACTGGCCGAGCATGATGCCAGTGGGGGAGAGACTCGCCTGATCCTGTCCAGGGATGAGGTCGTGGAACTGATCCGGATTTTCCTGCCGGCCGGCAGCAATGAGGCCCGGCTGATCGATCAGGTGGAGACCCACCTCAACAAGATCGCGGACCTGGGCTTTGTCCGGCGCCTGCGCGGCCAGAACCAGATGGTTGAAGTCCGGCGGATCATCAAAGCCTTTGTCGATGCCCAATGGTTATCCGATTTTGAGGCCCGTCTCTCAGACTACCGCCAGCTCCATGTCGAAACCCAGGAGGATACCGATGGCTGAACAACTGCTGCTGGAATTGATGTCGGATGATACTCTGGCCGGCTTTCGCCTCCAGCGCCTGGAGGTGTACAACTGGGGCACCTTCGATGGCCGGGTCTGGACTTTTCCACTCCATGGCAAGAACGCCCTGTTGACGGGTGATATCGGCTCGGGCAAGTCCACCCTGGTCGATGCAATCACGACCCTTCTGGTGCCAAGCCAGAAAATTTCCTACAACAAAGCAGCCGGTGCGGACAGCCGCGAACGGTCGCTGCGATCCTATGTCCAGGGCTATTACAAGTCGGAACGCCAGGAAACCTTTGGCAGCGCCAAGCCGGTCGCCCTGCGCGATCTCAATTCCTATTCCGTCATTCTGGGTGTCTTTGCCAATGAAGGCTATCAGAAAACGGTCACCCTGGCCCAGGTCTACTGGATGAAGGACACGACCGGGACCCCGGAGCGTCTGCTGGCCGCCTGCGAGAAAGACTTGTCGATTGCGTCTGATTTCTCCGGGTTTGGCAAGGAGATGGCCGGCCTACGCAAACAACTGCGGGCCAAAAATGTCGAGCTCTTTGATACCTTTCCACCCTATGGGGCCTGGTTTCGCCGCCGCTTTGGCATCGACAACGAACAGGCACTCGATTTGTTCCTGCAGACCGTCTCGCTCAAGTCAGTCGGTAATCTGACGGGCTTTGTCCGGGACCACATGCTCGAACCGTTCGAAGTCAAACCGCGCATCGAGGCGCTGATCAAGCATTTCGAAGACCTCAACCGGGCGCACGAAGCCGTGCTCAAGGCCAAACGCCAGGTCGAAATGCTCGAGCCTCTGGTTGCAGATTGTGAGCAGTACAAGGGGCAAGAGCAGACGACCAGTCATCTGCGTGCCTGCCGCGAAGCCCTCCACCCCTGGTTCGCGTCGCTCAAGCTGGATCTTCTGACCAAACGACTATCATCCCTGGAAGAAGAGAAAGTTCGGCATAACACGGCGATCGCCCGTCTGGACGAACAGAAGCAGGACCAGTTGGCCCGGGAGCGGGAACTGCGCCGGACGATCGCCCAGAATGGGGGAGACCGGCTCGATACGCTCGAGGCAGAGATCGAGAAAACCAACGCTGAACGGGATCGCCGGCGAAAAAAGGCAGAGCGTTATGCCGAGCTCCTGAAACCCCTCGATGTTCATCCGGCCCAAAGTGAAGACGCTTTTGCCAGCCAGCTGCTGGAGATGGCCAGCTGGCAGCAGGCTGCCCAGGACGACGAGGTCCAGATCCAGAATGATTTCAACGAAGCCCATTTTAACTGGACTCAGGAAAAACAGGCTTATGAAGAACTCAACGCAGAAATTGCCAGTCTCAAATTGCGCCGCAGCAACATCGATGACAAGCAAGTGGCGCTCCGGCGCCAGCTCTGCCAGGCCCTCTCCCTGTCAGAAGATGAGATGCCTTTTGCGGGTGAATTGCTCCGGGTCCGCGAGGACGAACGAGACTGGGAGGGCGCAATTGAACGACTTTTGCGGAATTTTGGTCTGTCGCTTCTGGTCCCGGACCCGCATTACGCCAAGGTTTCGGAATGGGTGGACCGCACCCACTTGCAGGGCCGGCTCGTCTATTTCCGCATCCGCGAGTCGGCCCGCCAGGAGGTCGTGTCCCTGCATCCGGATTCGCTGGTCAAAAAGCTCCAGGTCAAAACCGATTCACCCTTCTATGATTGGATCGAACGGGAGATTTCCCATCGCTTTGATCTCGCCTGTTGCCTGACACCAGAGCAATTTCGCCGCGAAACCAGAGCCATCACCCGGGCTGGGCAAACGAAGGCACCCGGCGAACGCCATGAAAAGGACGATCGCCACCGGATCGATGATCGCAGCCGCTATGTCTTGGGTTGGAGCAACACCGAGAAAATCGCCGCCCTGGAAAAGCAGGCCAGAACGATGGAAAAGCAGCTGGTCGAGCTCGCCAGCCGCAAATCAGCTCTGGAAAAGGCACGTGACGCTGTCAAGAAACGTCAGTCGCAACTATCTGCACTCGGTGAATACACCGATTTCCGCGAGTTGGACTGGCAGCCATTGTCCATCGCCATCGCCCGGCTGGAGCAGGAAAAACGCGAACTGGAGGCCGCGTCTGATGTGCTCAAGACCCTGAGCGAGCAGCTGGCCCAAGTCGAAGCTGCTCAGATCGAGACGGACAGCCAGCTCACGGACCGTCTGGTCCGGCGCTCTAAAACCGAACAGAAAATCAGCGATGCCGAGGAACTGGCCAAACAGGCCAGGGTAATTCTCCAGGATAGCCCATCCGAGGTCACGCCCTTGTTTACGACCCTGGAAAGCATGCGCGAAGCCGCTTTGGCAGGCGCTCAGCTGACCGTCGAATCCTGTGACAACCGCGAGCATGACATGCGGGTCTGGATGCAAAGCAGGATCGACAACGAGGACAAAAAGCTCAGCCGGCTGAATGGCAAAATCATTGAGGCGATGACAGTCTATAAGCAGCAATGGCCTCTGGAGACCCGGGAAGTCGACATCCATCTCAAATCTGGCCCGGAATTTGCTTTGATGCTCTCGCACCTGAAAATCGACGATCTGCCGCGCTTTGAGGGCCAGTTCAAGTCGCTTTTGAATGAAAACACGATCCGTGAAGTGGCCAATTTCCAGTCGCAGCTCAACAAGGAACGCGAAACGATCCGGGAACGCATTGCCCAGATCAACCAGTCCCTGACCCAGATCGACTACAATCCGGGTCGCTACATCAGCCTGGAAGCCCAGCTCAGTCCGGACCTTGAGATCCGCGAGTTCCAGTCCGAGCTTCGGGCTTGTACCGAGGGAGCCCTGACTGGCTCCGATCAAACCCAGTATTCGGAAGCCAAGTTCCTCCAGGTCCGGCGGATCATCGAGCGCTTCCGCGGCCGCGATGAATCCTCTGACCTCGATCGCCGCTGGACGGAAAAAGTGACCGATGTGCGCAACTGGTTCCTCTTTGCTGCCAGCGAGCGCTGGCGCGAAGACAACAGTGAATACGAACATTACACAGACTCCGGCGGCAAATCCGGCGGCCAGAAGGAGAAGCTGGCCTATACCGTCCTGGCTGCCAGCCTCGCTTACCAGTTCGGCCTTGAATGGGGGGCGGTCCGTTCCCGTTCCTTCCGGTTCGTTGTCATCGACGAAGCCTTTGGCCGCGGCTCGGACGAATCCGCCCAGTATGGCCTGCAATTGTTTGCCCAGCTCAATCTCCAGCTCCTGATAGTCACACCGCTGCAGAAAATCCACATCATCGAGCCCTTTGTGGCCAATGTCGGTTTTGTCTACAACGAAGAGGGGCGCAATTCAGTCCTGCGCAATCTCAGCATCGAGGAATACCGGGCTGAGAAGAAACGGGGTCCCGGATGAACTGGACGTATCCGGCAGACATCAAATCCCATGTCCAGAAACTCTGGGACCGCGGGACGCTTTTGGCTGTTCTGGCCCGGAGGGAGTCGTTCGCCCCAATGAAAGTGCCTCTCAAAGGGCCGACATCCAGTGAACTGAGCGAACAGTTTTCCGAGGTGCGCCAATGGATCGGCAAATTGGCCGGATCGGAAAACCATTACCGGATCGAGTGGCGGCAAGTCAATCACCGGATCATCGGCAGCAACGAAATCCCGGCCGAGATTTGGATCGATACCCTGGACGATGCCCTGGCCCTGATCCACAAGGAAAGCGAAGCGGAGCTGTTTTCAGATTTGCTGGCGCTCACTGACCAGCAACAGCCGGAACTGCTGCCGTGGCTTAGCAAACGCCCGCTGCGGGCACTGGAACTTTTTGCGGAGTGGCCCCGGTTTCTGTCGCTGATCGCCTGGCTGCAGCAACATCCACGTCCTGGGATCTATCTGCGCCAGATCGACCTGCCTGGCATCCACACCAAATGGATCGAAGGTTTGCGCGGAGTCTTGATTGAGCTGTTCGACCTGGCATTGGATCCTGAGCAGATCGATTCCCGGTTCACCGGAGTGGCTGGGTTTTGCCGCCGCTATGGATTTCTCGATAAACCGTTGTCTGTGCGTTTTCGCCTGCTCGACCCCTCAATCCCGGTGCTTCCAGTCGAATCAGATCAGGACCTCACCGTGACCGCTGATGTTTTTGCCCGGCTGGACCTGCCTGTCCGGACGGTCTTCATGACCGAAAATGAGATCAATTTCCTGGCCTTCCCGGCAGTCTCGGATGCGATGGTGATTTTTGGTGCCGGTTATGGCTTTGATGCGATCAAAGATGCCCGCTGGCTCCACGATCGAGCCTTTTATTATTGGGGCGATCTCGATACCCATGGGTTTGCGATCCTCAACCAATTGCGCGGTCTCTTTCCGCATGTCCAGTCATTTTTGATGGACGAACAGACCCTGCTGGCCCATCGTTCACTCTGGGGCAGGGAAGACCGCCCGGAGACCCGGCCCCTGACCCGGCTGACCGACGAGGAAAACAACGTTTACAACCAGCTGCGCCAAAATCTCAGGGGCGAACAGGTGCGACTGGAGCAGGAACGGATTGGATTTGGCTATGTGCGGCAAGCACTGCACCGCTTGATGTGAATGCCTTTGGAGGATGACCCCAATATGAAACAGAAGATTCGCCAGATTATGATCTGTGTTTCATTCATGCCATTCCCGCTCACCCTCAATTATTTCTCACCCTTGGATCGGCACTTTGCCTATTACCGTGAAAAGCAATGAACGGATGCAACCTTGCATCCAACAAATAAGCCCCCTGGAACCGGTGGTGGTTGTTGCAAGGTTTGCTGCCAGATGATTGTGAGGGGTGCCCCTGGTGCTAATTTCGGCAATTGCCGATTTCGGACGCACCCCTCACGCGACCCCCGGTGCTAATTTCGGCAATTGCCGATTTCGGGCGCACCCCTCGCGCGACCCCCGGTGCTAATTTCGGCAATTGCCGATTTCGGGCGCAGGGTAGATTGTTTCATCGTTTGACTGGCTTCGGCTGGAAACGCCTGCGGCTGTAAGGGCTTCGGACAATAGTGTGACTTTCTGCCGATTTCGGACCCCGACCTCACTTCGGCAACTTCCTTTTTGAAGTCGGGGTAGAAAAACAGCAATAAGTCCGATGGTTACCTGAAAACCCCTGAGACTGTAACATCACACGGTGCACCAGTGTTTTTGTCCGCTCCTCTAACCCTGGTGCTGATTTCGGCAATTGCCGATTTCGGACGCACCCTTCGTGCGACCCCCGGTACTGATTTCGGCAATTGCCGATTTCGGACGCACCCTTCGTGCGACCCCCGGTACTG
>CAZGSR010000062.1:0-5465 GCA_964528645.1 uncultured Mageeibacillus sp.
TCACGTACGGTTCCGTGAGAGGCTCGGGGGGAAGTTCCCCGGGCCTACTCGACTTCCCGATTTAGGGTCGGTTCACTTTTGGGAAAATCTGCAATGTGCTTGTGAAGCTTACAGCCGCAGCAGGTTGACGCCTCATCGAAAATGTTCCTAAAAAATACTCCGACATAGCGGCGGAAATTTCCGCCGCTATGTCGGAGCACTTGTTAGGAACATCTGGTCTCAGATCCGCAAAGCTAACAGTCACAGCTGTTTCGAGGCTGCCATTTTTTCTTCCATCAAGGTGGGCCGACCCCAAAAGTTGAATTTTCCGTCCAAGGTACCAGACCTGCAGCCAAGGGTGGTACGAATGATGGAAATTTCCGATCAAGTGTCAGACCTGCCATCAAGTCTGACGCCAAAAGTGGAATTTTCCATATTCCGCGCCCCCGCGCCCCCGTCCCCGGCCTGCCGGCCGCGTCCGGTTCCGCTCACCCGCCGTGCCCCGATCCTGTCCCCAGCCATCCGGCTGGTTCCAGTCTCGGCGCCCAGCTCCTCAACTCCCTCTGCCATTATGGTGAAAAATTTCTCATTGCAGGACCCGTGCAGATCGGCTACAATGACAAACAGCACAAGATATTGTGCTGAATTGATATTTAACAACTACATCTTGTTAGCACATCGGTCCAGGGAAGCAGGGTGGAAATCCCGCGCGGTCCCGCCGCCGTCATGAGTTTGCTGCCGGCTGATGCCACTGGGGGATGGCCCCTGGGAAGGCGCCGGCAGCATGTGCTCTGTAGCCGGAAGACCTGCCGATTGTGACATTCGCGCCACGGAGCATGGCAGCAGGCGAAATCAGATGCAAAGGCAGCATGGCCGGTTGCATTGAGTTTTCCTTCGCCCCGTCATCCTCCGAGAGCAGACATCCGGAGGATTTTTCATGCCAGTCACCACATCGGCCCCAGTCCTGACCCAGATCCAGAAACGCGATGGCTCCCTGGCTGCCTTTGATGCCCTGAAAATCCTCGAGGCGATCCGCAAGGCCAGCGATGCCACGCCGGACCAGGCGATACCGGCTGGTGACCTGTCGACCATCACCCGCCGGGTGCTGGCCCGGATTCCAGCCGGCACCACACCGACCGTCGAAGCCATCCAGGATCTGGTCGAGGAGACCCTGGTCGATTTTGGCTATTTCAAGGTCGCCAAGGCTTATGTCCTGTACCGGGCCGAGCATGCCAAGATCCGCCAGAGCAAGGAAGACCTGATGGCGATCTATCAGGAGCTGACCTTCAGCGATGCCCGCGACGCTGATCTCAAACGTGAAAATGCCAACATCGATGCCAATACCTCGATGGGGACCATGCTCAAGTATGGCTCGGAGGGGTCCAATTATTTCGTCAACAATTACATCCTGCCCAAGGACATGGCCGGCGCCCATATTCATGGCGACATCCATATCCATGACAAGGATTTCTACATGCTGACCGAGACCTGCTGCCAGATCGATCTCGAAAAGTTGTTTAAAGGCGGCTTTTCGACTGGTCACGGTTATCTGCGCCAGCCCAACAGCATCCAGAGCTATTCCGCCTTGGCCTGCATCGCCATCCAGGCCAACCAGAACGAAATGCACGGCGGCCAGTCGGTGCCAAATTTTGACTATTACATGGCACCTGGTGTGGCGAAAACCTATGCCAAGGAATTCGAAACTGCTCTGGCACTTTACTGTGATGCGTCCGGTTGCAGCGCCGACGACGCTCGAGCCCTGGACTTTGCTGAAAAAACCGCCTGGCAGCGCACCGATCGCCAAACCTACCAAGCCATGGAGGCCTTGATCCACAATCTCAACACGATGAATTCCCGCGCCGGTGCCCAAGTCCCGTTCAGTTCGCTGAATTATGGTACCGACACCTCGCGCGAAGGCCGGATGGTCACGGCCAATCTTCTCAGTGCGACCCTGGCTGGCCTCGGCAATGGCGAAACGCCGATTTTCCCAGTCCAGATTTTCAAGGTCAAAGAAGGCGTTAATTACAATCCCGGCGATCCGAACTATGACCTGTTCCAGCTGGCCCTCGAAACCTCGGCCAAGCGCCTGTTTCCCAATTTCAGCTTCCTCGATGCGCCATTCAACCACCAGTATTACAGGGAAGGCGACCACAACACCGAGGTTGCCTACATGGGTTGCCGCACCCGTGTCATCGGTAATACCCACGATCGTGAACGAGAAATCACCAGCGGACGCGGCAATCTGAGCTTTACCTCGATCAATCTGCCGCGCCTCGGCCTCCTGGCCAATCGCGATCTCGACCGCTTTTTCCATCTGCTCGACGAAAGGATCGATCTGGTCTTCCGCCAGCTCGAACACCGCCTGCAGATCCAGAGCCGTAAGAAATGCTATAATTACCCTTTCCTGATGGGCCAGGGGGTCTGGATCGATTCTGATAAGCTTAGCTGGGACGACTCGATCGGCGAAGTTCTGAAGCACGGCACACTCAGCCTCGGTTTCATCGGCCTGGCCGAAACCCTGGTCGCCCTGACGGGTGAGCACCATGCCGAAAGCGTCGAGAGCCAGACTCTGGGCCTTCGAATCGTCTCTCATTTGCGAAAGAGGACCGATGATCAGTCCGCCCGCACCGGGCTCAATTTCACCCTGATTGCGACCCCGGCCGAAGGTCTGTCCGGCCGCTTTGTCCGGATCGATCGCAAGCAGTTTGGCACTATTCCAGGCATCACCGACCGCGATTACTACACCAATTCCTTCCACGTACCGGTCTACCATCCGATCACCGCGTTTCGCAAGATCGCCCTCGAGGCGCCTTACCATGCCCTGACCAATGCCGGCCACATCAGCTATGTCGAAATGGATGGTGACCTCTCGAAAAACCTCAAAGCCTTCGAATCGGTGATCCGCTACATGAAAGAGCAGGGCATCGGCTACGGCTCAGTCAACCATCCGGTCGACCGCGACCCGGCTTGCGGCTACACCGGCATCATCGATTCCGAGTGCCCCCGCTGCGGCCGGACCGAAGAAACAGGCAGCCGCTTTGAACGGATCCGGCGCATCACGGGCTATCTGGTCGGTACCACCGACCGCTTCAACAATGCCAAGCAGGCGGAGGAAAGGGACCGTGTCAAACACCACATCGCCCCTGCGCATTCATTCGAGTGTTGCTGAATCCATCGTCGACGGCCCTGGGATCCGCACGGTGATCTTCACCCAAGGCTGTCCGCATCATTGCCCCGGCTGTCACAATCCCCAGACGCATGACTTTGACGGTGGCTTTCTCGTCGATCCCCAGGCCATCATCGCCGAGATCCTGGCCAATCCACTCCTGGCTGGTGTCACGTTTTCAGGTGGCGAGCCTTTTTGCCAACCCGCACCGCTCGCGGACATCGCCCGTGCCGTTCATGCGGCCGGGCTCGACGTCGTCGTTTACTCGGGCTATACGCTCGAACAGCTGGTGAGAATGACCGAGGCAGATCCAGCCATTGTTGACCTGCTCAGCCAGGTCGACCTCCTGATCGATGGCCCATTCATCCAGGCTGAACGTGATCTGACGCTACCGTTCCGCGGCAGCCGCAACCAGCGCATCCTCAGTCAGGGTGAGATTCGTCAGGTTTTGTTCCGTTTATGATAACCTTTCTCGTTAAGTTCACTTTCTTGAGCTCAATTATCTAGGCAGAAACCCAAGATTCTGATAGAATTCCCTAACCTCGTAGCTGCAAACTTGCGGATTACGAGAACTTGCCAGCTTTGAGCAAAAAGAGCAGAGCCCAGACCAGAAAGGATTTGACCATGGAACTGATACTTGGCCAAATGGCCGGACTCCAGCTACTCAATCATTTTTTCATCACTTTGCTGATCATCATCCCGATGGTTCTCATCGCCCGGACAGTCGTAGCCGGGACCCGCTATTCACCGATCCTGATCATTGTGATTTTTGGCCTGCTGATGGGACTCGTCCTGATCAAGACCGGGACGACGACGCCAGGCCTGCCGGAATTCCCGATCGTCGGCCTGATGAGCAAGGTGACCATCATTGCATTGATTGCCTCCTTTTTCGTCGGCGGCCAGGAATTATTCAAAATCCTGTCCGGAAAGTCCTTTGACATCGAAGACATCATCAAACCGTCCGACGAAGAGATGGTCCTTGGCACCAAGCGAACACAGCTCGTTTTCATCGTCCGGGCCTTTTTCATCCTGATCGGACTGGAAAGTACCAAACGGCTGATCCAGGGTTACCCGGCAGATGACATCCTGGGATCGTTTTATCCCTTGATCGCCTATATGGGCCTGGTCGGATCGGTCATCCTGATTGACTACAAGGCCATCATCCTGGACAAGCGCCGCTACATCGGCAAGGGCCTGGCAGAATTGGCAGGCATCCTGGTGGTCCTTTTGCTGTCACAGACAATCGCCACCTGGATCAAGCCCCTGATCGGACTGCCGCAGATCTTTTTCGCCATGATCCTGTCCGCTGCCCTCGGCATGGTGTTCACCAACTGGAAATTCGGTCCGACTTTGCGCGCCTTGCTGTTTGCCGGCATTCCCGTTGTCCTGGCTGCCAACTTTATTGTGGGTGGTTCGCAATTCCTCGAGGCTTTCCAACTGACCGAAATGTACTCGGTCATCAGCTATGGCTTTTTTGGCCAGATCTTCTGGATGTTCGGCGGGCTGGCACTGCTGATTTTCCTTGGCAAGGCCAATCATGTACGTAATCTGGCACCGGGCATGGCCGGCGCCCTGTCACACTCTGGTCTGACGGGTGCCTGTACCGCCGGCGATTTGGGCCATGAAGCTGCTGCCAGAGCCCCGATCATGATCAACGTACCTTTCTTCGGCCATGTTTTTGTCTTCTCCATCCTGGCTGCCAGTGCTGGGGCGGGCAAGCTGATGACTGGCTGGGCAGGCGCTGTCGGCCTGGTGGGAATCGTCTTGACGGTCCTGTCCCTGGGCCGCCTGAAAAAAGCCAATGGGGATGATGCCCTGGAGGTCAAGGGCTTGATGATGTTTGCTTTTGGCTGGCAGTTGACTGCCGTTTTTGGCAGCTTCCTGCTGATGCATTTTTCCGGCGCCCCGATTTCATCGGCGGCCATGGCCACCTCATCAGCCCTGTCCCATTTCGGCCTGTTTGCAGCGACTCAGGGTGGCATGTTCGGCGACCAGGCTGCCGGCCTGATTCCTTTCATCTTTGCCATGCCCTTCCTGGTCCATCCCGCTGTCTTTGGTATGTTCGGCCGAGCCGCCACGAACGAGGGTCGCATGCCGAGCAAAACAACCCTTGTTTTTGCCATCATCGGCACCCTGGGTGTGATTGGCTCTTTGTTTGTCCTGCCCCTGCTGTAAAACTGACTGCAAAGATCATTACATCAAAAAGCCCCGGTATTGCGGCCTGCAATCACCGGGGTTTTTGTATGGTGCCTGTTGCAGCCACCGCCTCACTCCCGCTCTGCCAATGCTGCCAGCGGATCGGGATGGTCGATGTACCAGC
>CAZGSR010000063.1:0-4627 GCA_964528645.1 uncultured Mageeibacillus sp.
GCGTTCTTCGAGGGATTCACGGACGCCCATCCGGCGACCGTCAATGGTGGGGCGAATGCCAATCTTCGGCATGCGGCCAACGTTTCTGTTGACAGGGGGATTTTTGGTTTGCGGCATCGGTGGTACCTCCGTGAAACGAAATCTGGGTGGCAGTTAAATTCTGCTTGTAACTTCATTCTATGTCAGCTTAGAATTTAAAACATGGATTATCTGGTAAAATAATGAAGCAACAGGAATAGGGTGGAGGTCATGGAGATGAAAATATCCCGGCATGAGCCGATTGAGAACCGGGCCCAGTTCACAACTGATTCCCGTGGGATCACGCGCAATAATCTGCTGATGAGCCATCTCAATCAATTGTCGATCGAGCTTCTGGACCACGGCTATTTTATTGGCAATATGCAGTGGAACCAGTATGGTGTGAACTCGCCTTTTGCCCGGATTTACTACATGGTGGCGGACCGCGGCTGGCTCGATACGCCCCTGGGCCGGATCGACCTGATCCCTGGCACCATGTATCTGATCCCGCCACGAACCCGGGTCGACCTTCGGACCGATGGCCGGATCGAGAAGTTCTACTTCCATGTCACCTGCCGATATGGTGACATGGATATTCTGGATAATATCAACCGTTGTTTCACCCTGCCCCTGCGACCGGACCTGCTCCATCAACTGTTGTCTGCCTACTCGGGTGGCCAGTTGCCAGACCTCCTGGCCATCAAGGGGCTGGTCTACCAGACGCTGGCCAGCTTTTTCCGTGACTGCCTGCCGGACATCAGTGATCGCCTGGCTCTAGCCAACGAATACAAGCTGGTCTATGCTTATATCGAGCAACATTTGTCAGCCAGGTTGTCGACCCAGCAGATTTGTGAAGATCTGGATCTGCCCTATGAAACGTTTCGCCGCAAATTTCGCCGGGATAACGGGATCACGTTGCACCAGTTCATCGCCGACCGACTGATCCAACGCGCTTCACTGGGGCTGCTGCTCACGAAGGATACGGTCCAGCAGATCGCGGCCCAGCTCGGTTTTGCTGATGAGTTCTATTTTTCCCGATTCTTCAAGCAGAAAATGGAGTACAGTCCGCGTGAATACCGCCGGATCAATGCCGTACTCCGCCATTAAGTACCAAAGAACAGATTGCGAGGCCCGAAAACACGATGTACAAGCTGATGATCGTCGAGGACGAAGCACTGGCCAGGGACGCCATCTTGAAAATGATCGATTTTTCCAAGTATGGTTTCGAGGTCGTGGCTGTCTGTGAAGATGGACAAGAGGCTGCCGAGGCTTATTTCGACAAGAATCCGGATCTGGTCATCACGGATATCTGCATGCCACGCATGAGTGGTCTGCAACTGGCCGGCCTGATCCATGAGTCCGGCCGCGGTACCCCTGTGATCATCATTACTGGCTTTGATGATTTCAATTATGCCCGGCAGGCGATCAAGATCCAGGTGGCCAATTACATCCTGAAACCAGTGACACCCAGTGAATTCCGGGAGGTTCTCACACAAGCCAGAAAGAAACTGGATGAACGGCAAATTCAGGCTCTTGCCGTGCAGAAGGCCGAGCGCCAGCTGCACCGGACCAGCCCACTGGTGCGTGACCAGATCCTGAGTCGACTGGTCCAGGGAACTTTCGACCCGGCCGAGCTCGGTGAAATCGGCCAGGAGATCGGACTTGATTTCTCCGCTGGATTCTACCAGGTCGCCCTGGTCTTGCCACAGCATCTGCAAACAGATGCCCGGCGTCTGGGCGTCAACAGCCAGCTGCTGCAGTATATGGTTTTGAACGTTACGCAAGAACTGGCCAGTGGCGTGCAACAGATCACCGCTTTTCAGCTGCCAGATGGGCGGGCCTGCCTGATCGGTACCATGACGGACGCCATGAGCCTGGATCTGTCATTGCGCAGCCTGGCCCAACGGATCTGGGTCACGATCCGCCAGGTACTAGAGACAGAGATCTCTGTCGGGGCCGGCCATCAGGTGCAAGCGCCTGCCCAGATCCATTCCTCCTTCCTGTCAGCCCAGCTGGCGCTGGACCAGCTCTACCGGATGCCAGACCAGGCGATCTTGTTTGCAGGTGATCTGAAATCCCCCTCTACCCCGGTCGACCTGTCCGCTTTTGAGGAACAGGTGATTCTCACAGTCCGGTTGCAAGAACAAAAGGAGCTGGAGCCAGCCATCGCAGGCTTGCTAAAAGCCATCCAATCCGCCGCGTTGTCCCAGGCGGAAATCCGTTTTGAATGGAACCGCCTGGCCAATCGCCTGTTGGGGCTGCTCCCAGCCGATGGAGCGATCAGCCAGCTCCCGGACACATCCTGGCCACCGACCGATGCCCAGGATGCCCTTGCTGCGTTTAACCGCCGCCTGCAAACCCTGTGCCTGCAATGCATGGCCTGCCTCGGAGGCCAGCGCAACCGGGAAAACCAGCGCCTGGGTCTGCTGGCCCAGACCTACATCAAGGAACATTATGCCGACAGTCAACTGTCTCTGATGGCAGTCAGCAACCATGCCAATGTCAGCCTGTCCTATTTCAGCCAGATTTTCAAGGAAGAGACCGGCAAGACTTTTGTCGAATACCTGACCGAGGTAAGGATGGACAAAGCCAAGGAATTGCTGCGCAGCACGGACCGGATGCTATATGAGATCGCCGAACAGGTCGGCTATGAGAATCCCGCCTATTTTACGGTGGCTTTCAAAAAGCAGGTCGGACTGAGTCCGCGCGACTACCGCAAGCAGTTTGGCAAGGGGGGCTGACAGGATGCGGCGCAAATCGCACCTCCGGGACAGCATTTTCCTGACATCGCTGTTCACCATAGCGGGCATTCTGGCCGTCTTCTTCCCGCTGTCCTATTTCTTGACAACCAACCTGACTGAGAACAATGCCCGGGATTACAGCCGCCAGCTTCTGGGCCAGATCAAGAACAGCATTGAGTTCTACACCGAAGAGATGATCATGGTGTCTGATTATCTGGCTGGTCATCCGGATGTGATTAAGTACTTGAAAGGTGAGAATCCGCTGGCGCCTTCTCCCGTCAGCCTCTACCAGCAACGGGCCCGGATCACGTCTGAACTGAAAGCAATCAGTGGCACCCGCCAGGACCTGGTCAATGTGATTTTGTTCCGTGAAGATGGCAATTTCATCACCAACCGGGACCATGCAGGCCTGACGCCTTACTGGGATTACCGCGAGTTCGACTGGTACAAAGAGACTGTAGCGGCCAGAGGAGTACCGCTCCTCTCCTCATCCCGGGTCGAGAACGTCATTGCAGGCGAACATCGCTGGGTGGTCTCTCTGAGCCGGGCCATCTATGACCAGGACCGTTTGCTGGGCGTCTTGCTGATCGATCTGAATTTCAAGACCATCTCAGACATTTGCAGCAATCTGTCCGGAGTGAACGGTGCGTACGTTTTCATCCAGGGCGTCAATGATGAGCTGGTCTACCACCCGCAGCAGCGCCTGATCTACAGTTCGGTCAAGTCTGAGCGCTTTGACCTGGTCCGGCGCAGTGAAAGCATCGAGTCTATGACCCGGGATGGCATCATCTACTCCAGCGTCAAAATCAAATCTGCCGACTGGGTGATCGTCAGTGTCACCGACACGCGCCAGATGGTTCAGGTCAGCCCGCTGGTCATTGCAAGCTACATCGGCATTGGCCTGGTCTTTGCCTTGATTGCCCTGTTTGTTTCACTCAAGGCATCCAAACGGCTGACGGACCCAATCCTGGAATTGAAAACCTCGATGCAGCACTTTCAGCAGGGCGACTTCGATGCCAAAGCAGAAATCACGGTGACCAATGAAATCGCCGAACTGGGTGAGCAGTTCAATTCGATGACCCAGCAGATCAAGACCTTGGTCGAACATGAACGCCTGATCGAAGAGCAAAAGCGCAAAAGCGAAATCCAGGCCTTGCAGTCCCAGATCCGTCCGCATTTCCTCTACAACACACTCGAATCGATCATCTGGATGGCCAGCAGCGGCGAACAGGACAAGGTGGTCGAGATGACCTCGTCCCTGGCCAAACTGATGCGGGCCAGCGCGAGCAAAGCCCGGGAGCTGGTTACGGTCCAGGTGGAAATTGACACTGTCAGCCATTACCTGCGCATTCAGAAAATGCGCTACCAGGACAAGCTTCAGTATGAGATAGAGATTGAGCCGGACGTGCAAAACGCGCGCATGCCGCGCCTGACCTTGCAGCCCTTGGTGGAAAACGCCATCTACCACGGTATCAAGCCTTTGCGGGATGGCGGACTGATCCTGATCCGGGCTTCTCGTGCCGGAACAGAACTCCATGTCGAGGTGGCGGACAACGGCGTTGGCTTTGCTCCGGGCGCCCAGACTCTGTCTCCAGTAGACAACACAGATGAAGGCGAAAGCATTGGCCTGCATAATGTCCACGACCGGATCCAGTTGCTTTTTGGCAAGGACTTTGGCGTGACCATCCGTTCGGCAGGCCCCGGCCAGGATCTGCTGGCAGAGAGTGGGTATGATCCTGCAGCCGGGATCAGGACCATCGTTTCGATCCGTCTGCCACTGGTGTTTGAATAGGAGACTGCCCGGATGCATAAAAAGATCACCCGTCTGTTTTTGTTCTATTGGCCCTGGCTCCTGACCGGCCTGGTCT
>CAZGSR010000064.1:0-1908 GCA_964528645.1 uncultured Mageeibacillus sp.
ACAAATACAGGGGCAGTGGCAGCCAACAAAGCCTGGTCATTCGAGATGAGGGTTTTCTGGATATCAACCCCGTGGTCTGTGGCTGGGAACACTGCGTACCCGGACATCGTTATGGTCCGGCTGCGCGCGACTACTATCTGGTCCATTACGTGTTTTCTGGCCAGGGCTGGTTTGAGAGCCGCGGCATCCGGCACTCCTTGACCGCTGGTTCCCTGTTCCTGATCACCCCTGATGAGCTGACCTGCTACCAAGCGGACGAACACGATCCCTGGTCTTATGCCTGGATCGGTTTTTCCGGGCAGCGCTGCCTGCAGCTGCTCGACCAGACCGTACTATCCCGAGGCCAGGTCACCGTCCGGGATCCGCGACTGGCCCAGGTTTTCGAGAGCTTGCGCGCTGAGGCCGACCTGGTGCCGTCCCAGGAGTGGTTTGTCTGTGGCAAGATCTATGAGCTGCTGGCCCTGCTGCGGCAAAAACCGAGCCGCCCCGCTTTGCGACAGGAGTATGTCCGCCAGGTCATGGATGCCATCAAAGCCAACTACGACCGTCCAGTCAGCGTGGAAGACTTGGCCCGGGCGGCAGGACTCGACCGGCGCTACTTGTCGCGCATCTTTACTGCCGAGACGGGCCAGACCCCGCGCGATTACCTGGCAAGGTTCCGGTTGGAACGAGCCGCCCACTATTTGTCCGATCCGGCTTATTCGGTCGAAAACACTGCCCTGAGCGTTGGCTACTCGGATGCTTTTGCCTTTTCGAAAGCCTTCAAACGCCACTTCGGCGTTTCGCCGCGCCAGTTCCGCATGACTGTGCAAAACCTCAGCCAGGCCCTGGAAAGCCACCGTACGAACGTGCAAATCCAAAGCCGGGAGGATTGAGACCATGCCGCTGCGTCAGAAAATCCTGATCATTTTCCTGGTTTTCGTGATCGTGCCGTTCATTCTGATTTTCGCTTATTACGACTACAGCTCCCAGCGAACCGTGCAAGAACAGGTTGGCAAGATGGCCGGCCAGACGGTCGAGCAGACAACGATTGCGATCAATGACCGCATCCGGATGATGGAAAAGGCGTTGCTGTCAGCGAGCAACAATTCTTCCATTCTCGACATGCTCTTGCCGCGGGAGTATGAAATGCTGGGCCTGAGCCAGATCGACCTGCCGAGCATGAAACATTTCTACAATTCGATCATTTTCACCAACACCTACATCAAGACCATCCGGATAGACCTGTATGAAAAGGATGAGGAAGGCGAGAACCAAACCTTTCTCTTCGGGGCCGGATCCGGAGACACCTACAGCCCGCTGAATGTCGAACGGTACGTCCGTTATTTTCGCGACCGCAATTTGCTGGTGCAGGAAAACCTGCCGGAGTACCGGGACAATCCGGTCTACCGCCAGGCCGTGGAAATGAATGGCGATATCCTCTGGTCCTATGGCTTGTTTCCTGACGACGATAACCTCTATGTCCTGAAGCAATTCTCCTATCTCTCGTATTCCCAGAAAATCGGGACCATCTTGTTTGTCGTCGAACCCACCTTGCTACGCGAACTGTGCAATGACACGCCTGATCTGCACCATTACATCTTTGACCAGAACCAGCAGCTCCTGACCGGGCAGGCCGATGATGCAGATCTGGATACGCTCGTCTCCCTTCAACTACCTAAGTCAGGATCGTCGCAGACCATCAACGACCAGCTGGTCACCAGCCAGACCCTCATCAATGGCTGGCGCGATGTCCATACCGTTTCCATCCCATCCTTGATGAAAGACATACGGCAGACACGGGGCTATGTCCTGACTCTGGCCAGTCTGCTGCTAATGGTCTTGCTGCTGGTTGTATCCCTTTTGATCCGCCATTTTGACCGCCAGCTTGGTGGCGGCCACAAGGCCAACGGCGAGGTGCTCATGGGC